>CAZXEH010000005.1:0-3943 GCA_964639885.1 uncultured Caldisericales bacterium
AAAACACTCCCTCACCCTTAATCCCTCTCCCACTAACGTGGGCGAGGGAAGTTTGCCAAAATCCTTCTCCTGCGTCAGCGGGAGAAGGTGGTCGAAGACCGGATGAGGGAGTTTATAGCGGCTCCGCCGGTAAAGAGCTGACCTCTAAGAACAAGCTAATCTGGAAATCACTGGCAAAACCAGATGATTTCAATAATTCTGAGTGGCAATAAACAATAGAAAAAATAATCCCCCTGTATCCCCCTTAATAAGGGGGATAAAACAAAGATAAGAACTACAAAATCCTTCTCCTGCGTCAGCGGGAGAAAGTTGCCGTTGGGTTTTATGCTCGACGAATGTTGAGGCTAAAGTTTTGACATCCTCGGCAAAAAACATTATCTTTGAATGTAAAGAGGTGAAAGATGAAAAAAATCGGATTGGTTCTGACAATTGTTCTTCTGGTTGCTGGTTTTGCAGCATGTGGAGACCAGGCAAAACCTGAGGAGCAGGTAAGTTTTGACGAGTCAAAATGCCCAATTGAAGTTACGAGCACATCAAAAACGATCAGCCCGATTCCAACGTTCATTCTCAACGTGAAAAACATCTCACCTTACAACGTCACAGGTTTCAACGCCGGCGCTATCTTCTTTGACGAGAATGGCAAACCGCTATCGACAACACCGCAGGAAATTCCGTTTGATGGCGTTCTGGAACCACTCACCGCAGGTTCGGAGTCAGAGCTTCAGACTATAGGTGAAGAGAAAGCAGTATCGCTGAAAGTCGTAATAAAGGACTGCGTCTATACAAAGATGAACCCGGTTGACAAGAATTACGGTGAACTCCCCTACAAGTGGACAAACCCCGGATACGACAAGGAAATCAAGAAGCTTACAGGCAATTAGCCTATTTTCCTCTGCATTCCAGTTGGCCACATGTCGTCAGGAACTTCCAGCCCCTGAATCCTCATCTGGTATCTTTTGCAGCGCTTCCAGAGGGTTTTGCAGTAAAGGTTTTCCATCGGCCCCAGCAAGTTTTGCCTGTAGTTTTCGAGATACTTGTGGTATTTGCATTTCTCAATAAACTGGCAATTTTTGTCTTCCATAATCGGATTATAGGTAAACAGAAATAATTATCAATCGTCTATATCGCAGCTAATTATCCTGTCCAGCCTGAAGGTTCTGACTTCCTCCCGCTTACTGTCGAAACCGGTAAGCGCCATGAACGTCTGCCCCTGGAACGTGACCATGCCTATCTTTTGTGGTGCAACAATCCGTTCTGACTCCTCGGCTTTAAGGTTCACATAGCCGATTTTGACTTTTCTGCGTGATCTTATTGCCGAGTTAATCTGGGCCATCAGAAATGCCGGATCAATCTTTGTTATTTTCTTCGTTTTTTCCCTGACGATGAACTTAAGGACTCTGGAATCAACGATAATATCTGAGGTTCTGACCGGTCTTAGCAAGGTCAATCCTTCAAGGGATGTGCATCTGCTCAACGCAACATAAAGCTGTCCATGTGCAAACGTTCTGCTTCCAAGGTCAATTGTGACTTTGTCAAAGGTTTTCCCCTGAGCCTTGTGGATTGTGACAGCCCAAGCAAGCTGGAGTGGAACTTGCGAGAACGAACCGACCGTTTCTGTTTCAATCTTCTTGTTTTGCTTGTCCCAGCCGTATTTTATCATCTCCCAGGTGTTGCGACCGACATCGACAACCTCACCCGATTCGAGACTGACCGATATTTTCGGTCTCATACCATTGTCGTGGACTGCGATGACTTTCCCGAGTGTTCCGTTGACCCAGCGACCCTGGGAATCATTTGCCACGAACATGACCTGGGCTCCTTTTTTGAGCACAAGTTCAGTATCGGTTGGTGTGTTTTTCAGGTCAAAAAGGCCGGAGGTTTCAGCCCTGAAACCAAAACCGTCGCCTGGCAGCTGGTCAAGTTTTGCAGCGTTGATTTCATCAGCCGTTTTGTTGATCGTGCTCAGGACAACCTCGCCGTTTGCCGGCTCGTGGTTTGGCTTGACCCTTGAGTTGAGTTCATCAAGATGATTTTTTGAAGCCGAGTTGTTCCTGATGGCATTGAGGATGTTGAGAAATCCGCCTTCTTTTTGCCTGTACACCTTGTCAAGCTCGATTGTTTCGGGGGTTTTGGAACCGAAGCAGTTGGCGTCAAAAAAGTAGGGGCTTTTGTAAATTTGTGTGAAGATTTCGTTTTCGTCATATTTTACAACCGGCGGAAGCTGCATCATGTCGCCGAAGAAAACCAGCCTGACACCACCAAAAGGTTCGTCAGGTTTCGGCCCGTTGTACCGCATGAACGTCTCGACACAATCCATCAGGTCGGCACGAACCATCGAGATTTCGTCAATGATTATCATCTCAAGGTTGCCGTAAAGTTCGTGGGATTTCAGCTTTCTGATTGAATCAGGCGTTATCCCTGGTTTGAAGCCAAAAAAGGAGTGGATGGTCTGGCCACCGGCGTTTATGGCTGCAACACCAGTTGGGGCCAGCACAACGTTTTTCTTCTTTGACGTTGACGTGAAGTGCCTCAAAAGTGTCGACTTGCCAGTTCCAGCCCTGCCGGTTATGAAAAGATTTCCTGTTCCACTCTCGATTTTTTCGAGAGCTTCCTTGAACCGGTCGTTGAATTCAATTGCCATCGGTTAGATTTTACAGGCTTGCTGGCAATATGCCGTTAAGTTCACAAACCGAGCTGTTTTTTGATGAAATCCTCTAGTTTGCTTGAAGTGTCAAGACCTTCATGCTGGTAGATGATGAAGCCGGACTTGTCAACGATTGAGACGTTTGGAACGCCGAGACCACCCCACTGATAATAAACCTCAGCCAGAGGATCGAGGGCGACAATGTAGTTCATGCCAAGCTCGGCGATGTATTCTGCACGCTCTATATCCATAGTGCTGCCGGCGTCAGAATCAGTGCTCACACCAATGATTCGCAGTCCTTTGTCCTTGTAGGTGTTGTAGAGCCTTATCAGTTCAGGAATTTCCTTCCTGCACGGGAAGCAACGGGTCGACCAGAAGTTGACCAGAACTATCTTTGTGTCGGAGGCGTTCAAAACTTCGTTGAAATTGACTGTACCACCTTCGTGGGTTTTAAGCGTGAAATCGACCGCTTTCGGTTTGATGGTTTCAGAGTCGATGGTCATGGTCGCCGATTTGTCATCCTTTGAAACCATGGCAAGACCAAGTTCATTCTCAAAGAAATCGCCAGGTACTAGCAGCCTGTTTGAAACGAGGAATGGTTTGCCAGACATGGTTTTGTTCTTGTTCTGTGCGACATATTCAGCTTTGTCCGGGAAAATCTTTACTGTAAGCCCCTGACCCCTGATGACAGCCGACCTTTCCGAAGTCATCCAAACGATGTTATGGCCTGTGAATTCAGCCAGAAATCTAACAGGAAAATAGTAAATTCCGTCTTTTATTTGGGGGGCAGCATCGAGTCTGTGAGACTTCTCATCCTGCGTGCCCTTGCCAACGACGACGATCTTGTAGCTTATTCTCCAGTAAACTTCCAGGTCTTTTGCGCCAACTGATGCAAAGTTAGTTGCCAGAACACAGAGAATCAACAGCGCTTTCAAATGTCTCATTTGCCTGCGGATCCCACCTTTCCTGGAAAATTCTGATGTACTTTTCACCCGGAACGATCATGTAGTAGTTCGGGAAGATCGGATCATACCAGTCCGGTTTGAGCAAATATTCTGGATCAGAGCAGATTTGGTAGGTAATGCCTGTGTTTTCGATCCTCTCATCTCTGGATGCCTCGAAGCCGACGCCATCGGTGTTGATTGAAACGATCTTTAGCCCCTTGCCCTCATACTTTGTCCACAGCTTTTCGAAGAGTTTGAGGACATCGACACAACCGGCACAGGCTGTATGCCATATTTGGACGATGACGACCTTGGTATCGGGTTCAGCAAGGACCTTTGAGAAAGTCAGGTTTTT
>CAZXEH010000005.1:4043-106075 GCA_964639885.1 uncultured Caldisericales bacterium
CGATGACGACCTTGGTATCGGGTTCAGCAAGGACCTTTGAGAAAGTCAGGTTTTTTCTGTCACTTCCAAGGATCGGCCTGGTGAAATCATTCCATCTGTATTTTACCTTGGATTTGTCGATGTCAACCGTTAGAGCACCGGATTTCACTGCGAAGCCCGACTGGATACCAATCGGTTTTGTCAGTGTATCCAGGTCTCCAGAGGTAATGAAGAGCCTTCCACTCTTGATTTTTACCTGCGAATTGAGCTTGATTTCAGATGAATCCAGTGACACCACATTTTTCCAGGCTCCAACAGCTATCTTGTTTGGAAAAAACACGCTTGCAATGGATGCAGTTTTTGATGCGCTGTCCCAGGTGAATTCAAATCCGAACCTTTCAAAGAAAAATCTGACCGGGACGTAGAAAAGACCATCCTCTTCATATGCAGCCACATCAAGTCTGTAGCTTTTTTCACAGGCGAATGCAACCTTTGAGTTCTTTCTCAATTCTATCTGGCAAGTTTCAGCTGATGTTGGAACCGTAAATATTCCGAATATTGAGGCAAAAAGTGTCAGGGAGGTGATCAGAAAAACCGTCTTATTGATAATTCTTTTCATATTTACGTTTTATTCCCAATTTCCGGCCTGTCAAGGCAAAAATCATTTTGGAAACTTGAAGGAATTTGACAATGCATTCGAAAATAAATAGAATATTATGTACGTTTGTTCAAAACAACCATGGATATTTTGCCCAAAGAGATAGCTGGCTATCTAAACAGTTTATTTGAGACCGATCCACACGATCAGGCGCATGCAAACAACGGTTTGCAGGTGGATTCCGGCGTGCCGGTTACAAAAATCGGCATGGCGGTTGACGGCTGCCTGGCGGCATTTGAACTGGCAAAAGAAACTGGTTGTCAAATGGTTATTGCTCATCACGGCATCTTCTGGACTGGACACGGCAACGACCCGAGAGCCATAAACATCCACGGAAAAAGGCTTTCCTACGCTTTCAACAACGGAATCTCGCTCTGGTCCTGCCACCTTCCGCTTGACATCCACCCGGAGTTTGGCAACAATGCAGTTCTATCAAAAATGCTTGACCTTGCAGATCGCAAGCCCTTTGGTGAATACAATGGTAAAAAGATCGGTTTCATGGGCAGAATTGCTCCAACCGATCTTGAAAGTGTCGCTTCAAAACTGGAAGAAAATCTGCCAGAATGCTCAGCTTATGCCTGGAATTTTGGCAGGGAAACCATTGAGACCGTAGGAATCGTAAGCGGTGGCGGTGATTTCGCAATTCCCGAAGCAGGACAGCTTGGACTCGACCTGATTGTTACAGGTGAGATGGGTCACGAGCTGTATCATGTGGCAAAAGAGTACGGTGTTAACGTTATTTGTGCTGGTCACTGGTGCACTGAAACAACAGGAATCCAGGCGCTTGGAGAGAAACTGAAGGCCCAGTTCGGGCTTGCGTGCGAGTTCCTTTCAATTCCTACAGGCCTTTGAGGGGGAAAAGATGGAAGCCATCATCAAAATCAAAAACCTTACGAAGAAGTTCAAGGACAAGACGGTTCTGGAGAATCTCAACTTCGAGATACCCGAAGGAGAATCTTTTGGAATCCTTGGGCCAAACCGGTCGGGCAAGACGACGCTGATCAACATCCTGTGCGGAATTGAGAAGCCAACGTCAGGCGAGGTGATCATTTCTGGCATAAACATAGCCCAGAACCCCGCAAAAGCCAGAAGCCTGATATCCCTGGTACCACAAACATCGGCCCTTTACCCTGACCTGTCAGCCCACGAGAACATCAAGTTCTTCGGCAACTTCCCATCAATACCGCCAAAGAAAGTCAGGGAAATTGGCATCGAGGCACTAGACCTGTTTGAACTGACACCTGAGGCCCACATCCCGATCAGCCAACTGCCGTACTCGTACGCCAAGAGGCTGTCAATTGCAGTCGCAATGCTTTCCGACCCAAGGATCATCTTCCTTGAGTCACCGACCGAAGGCACCGACGACCGTTCATCAAGGATCATAACCGATGGCCTCAATCTCCTGTCAAACAGAGGTAAAACCATCGTCATCGCAACTACCTACACCAGAGAGATCAATGTCGTGTGCAGGAAAGTGGGCATCATGCACCACGGAACAATGCTTGCGCTCGACTACATCGAAAACATCCTCAGCTGCTTTGGCGAACAGAACCAGATCGAACTTGAAGCTGAAGGACTCGAGAATATCCCTATCGACATCATAAGGCGCCAGCTGTTCTGCTCGGTTCCAATCGAATCGGTGGACAAGTTTGGCTCAACGCTGATCATCAAGCTGGAAAACACAACCGAAGTCCTCTCTATCATCCTTGAGGCTCTCGGTGATTCCGGCATTCCGGTCAAAAACATAAGGCTTTCGGAAGGAAGCCTTGAAAACGTATTCTACAAGCTCGCCGGACGCGAGCTTCGCGACTAAGGAGGGTGGCGATGGGCAAAAACATCATTGCTGGCTGGCTTCAGGTCACCGCTAAGGATTTCAGGGTACTTTTCAAGAACCGCTTCCTGCTCCTCATCTACCTCTCGGTCGTTCTGGGGCTCGTCCTGTTCTCGCTGTTCATCAGGTTCTACATCGGCCCGACAATGTTCCAGTACTTCGGCAAGGAATATTACTACCCGTCACTTCCCAACTACATGATCTACTGCGTCATCTTCTCGGTCACGATCTTCATGATGAGCCAGGGTGCAGTCTCCATCACAAACGAAGTCAAACACGGAACAGCCGACAGGATGAAGATCATGAACATGCCGTATGGAGCGATGGTGCTTGGCAAGTTCTTCTTCTACTATCTGTCAGCCGTCATCTACGTTTTCATCTTTAACGTCTCGATCTATTTCCTGTTTTACAACTTCCAGATGGAGGAGCTCTACAGGATGTGGAGTGTAGGCAACATAATCCAGTTCGTGTTTGTCTGGCCGCTTGCCATGGTTATCCTTGCAGGAATCTTCTACGGACTCGTTCAGCTTTTCAAAGGCAAGAGGGAATGAAAAGAATCTACAGGTCGAGAACAGACAAGGTAATTAGCGGAGTTTGCGGTGGCCTTGGCAAATATTTTGGCATTGATCCGACAATTGTAAGAATTGTCTGGGCTGTGTTCATCTTTGCCATGGGAACCGGAATTCTTGCCTACATCATCGCCATGATCATCATACCTGTAGAACCGCTGGAAGGTGAACCGGAAGTTACAAAGTCTGATGGCACCGTCGACCTCTACAAATCAGAACAGACAAACGTCAACGTGAACTCAAAAACGTTGCTGCTTGTCATCGGCTCGATAATTCTTCTGGTCGGAATCCTGTTCCTGATCGGAAACATTTTTGGAGCGGTTGGTTGGGTGTTTTCAATCGGTTCAAAAATTTTCTGGCCACTTGTAATCATTGGCGCAGGTGTCGCCGTTTTGATCGGTTATTTCAGGAAATAAATCAAACCATCATTCTTGATGTGAAGAGCATGTCGGCCGTGGCACGGTTGCACGCTGTCGGGGTGTTGTTCAGAACTGCAATTCTCAATAATGCTTTCACATCCACATCATGTGGCTGGGCAGACATTGGATCCCAGAAGAATATGAGCATGTCGACGTTCCCTTCAACAATTCTTGCGCCTATCTGCTGATCACCACCAAGAGGGCCAGACCTCAGGCATTCAACCTTCAAACCCGTCTCCTTGGCAACAACGGTTCCTGTTGTTCCCGTGGCGACAATCTGGTGCTTTGAAAGCTCTTCCCTGTGGTTGAGAGCCCATGCAACCATCTCCATCTTCTTGTGATCGTGGGCAATAAGGGCAATCTTTTTCATCTTCCACCTCCATAACAATTGTTCTCAGTTTTATTAGGATAGTATGGGCTATTTCCTCAAACACAGTTCAATGCCACCTTCTTTGGCTTGCGTCAACATCAGCTCCACAACTGATTTGACCCTGGATTCGTCTGGAATGTTTTCAACCAAACTCATGATCTCATCAAGGTCTTCGAGCTTGAGCAAATTTACTGCAAGGCAATAGAACCCTTTCGACCTGCCATCGTTGAAATCCCTGATCAGCGTTTCAAGAATTGAGACCTTCTTTTCAAGCATCTGCACATAAGCTTCAACCCCGAAATTTTTTGCCTTTTCCAGATCAGTGGTAACATTTTTATAGGTGATGAATGAATCTTTGTCGCTTCCCTGTGAGTATTTCCGGCAAGGATAAGCCTGACATTCAAAGCAGAATTCAAAATTCCCGTGCTTTCTGCTGCATGTTATGACTGCACATGTTGGATGCTTCAGATGGAAATCTTTCCCACCACAACCAGGACATTTTGAAGAACCTTCGGTTTGAAACCTTGGGCAAAGACCACAATTCAATCCGCAAAGGGAAAAATTTGGGTATCTCCTGGAATATTCCTTCATCGGGAAAACATTCTACCATAGTTTTGGCTGAATGGGAATTGCGGTGGTGGAGCAGAGGAGATTCGAACTCCCGGCCTCGTCCTTGCGAAGGACGCGCTCTGCCAACTGAGCCACTGCCCCACATCAGTGATGATTCTACAAGGCTCATTGAAATATTCAACAAACCTTGGAGTGATGGACTGACGAGATACACACCCAACAAATACTTTTAAATCGACTGCTCCAAACAAATGCTGGACTTAAATTCTAAACAAAGGTTGGATTACACCATAACTTCTATAAATTCAACCCGACACTACCCAGATTTACCAATCAGCCTGGCGATCGAAATCTACATTGCATTCGCAATTTTGTCCAAACGAGCATAGCTTTTGCTTGTTTGATCATGTTTTGTTTGAGCTTTTCGACACTTGTTCAAGATTGAAATCAATGGTTTCAAAACATCATCCAAATCAGGCAATTGATTGTCAGGTACACCTTCCTGAGATAGAACAATCCTTGAAATGTGAAGAGCCTTCAGTCTGTTGGTCAAAAGGGAATACTGGGGGGATCCTTTTGCAAATTTTGGCAGCATTTTCTCACAATTGGCAATGATGGTAGATATTACCAGCTTGGCTTCCTCTAAATAATTCTGCGTTCTACTGTTCTCCATCGTTAAGCAATCGGTATGATGTTTACTATCACATTATACGTTGATTTAAATAAAACATGGAAAAATTCGATCTGGTCAACTGCCCCACAACAGGAAAGATTCTACAAATCTATCAGAAATATGCAACAAACCTTGAAGTGCGCCCCTGTTGCAATAGAATTATCTTTCTGGAGGTGTTGTATGAAAAAGTATTGCCTTCTCGTCATCGCCACAATGGTTGCACTCGCTTCCTGCGGCGGCATAAGACAGGGCATCAAGGGCAAGCTCGTGGACGCTGTCTTTGGCGACCCGGTCAAAAACATTCAGGTAAAACTCATCAATATAGATGGAACTGCGACAAAAGCCATCACTCTGGTTGTCAAAAACGACGATGGAGAATTCCAGCAGTCGCTTGAGCCCGGCAGATACAGAATCGAACTTGAAGATACTGCTGAAGACTTCAAGTATGGCAGACAGGTGAACCCTTTCACAATCGAAGAGGGCAAGGCTCTTGAAATAACGTACAAGATGGATCCTATAGTCAAGCAGTGGATTCATGGCAAGGTAATGGAGAAGGAAACCAAGAAGCCAGTTGCCGATGCAACAATCAAGTTCGGCAGCACGACATGCAAGACAGACAAGAACGGTGACTACTCCCTGAAAAACTTCAGGTCTGGCACAATCAATCTGGAAATAACGGCAAAAGGTTATGCACCAATGGTCAAAGACTACAAGATGTCTGAAGGTGAATCAATCGAGGATTTTGAACTCACTCCCACCGGCTACATCGAAGGTGCAAAAGTCAATTTGCTCAACGACCTTATGAGTTATGTTTTTGAAGTTTCCAACGGCACTGACGAAGAGAGCATCACCTCCGTTGACTCCATCATCAGGTGTGTTGCCCCACTCGAACTGAATATTACGCAGGGTGATCAACAATTTGTTGCAGCCAAAGGTAAATTCTTCAAAAATACAAACGAAAAATGGGTCCAAACCAATCAGCAAGATTTTGAAAAATTGACCGAAACCCCTTATACGATTGCATTCAAGAGGTTCCAATCAGCATTCGAGCAGTTCAACAAGCTCAAGAAAACAATCAGCACAGACGTTGAGAACATTGAGTCGGCCAACCTGGTCAACTACAAGTTCCAGGCAACTTTTGAAGACACAACCTATGAATGCAACCTCTGGCTCTATTTCGACGGCAACTTCATGGGCTACCCGACCAAGCTCATAATGAAGTCAAGCGGAAAATATTACGAATACTCGTTCTCCAAATTCAATTCACCGGAAAACAGAATCAACCCGCCAGAAATAAAGTAACAACCAATAACCAATAAAAAACCCTGGCTTGATGCCAGGGTTTTTTATTTATCCATTCAGATTCATTTTTCTGTTTTGTTGTCAAAAAGCATTGATGCAGCAAGAAGAATTGCGCCACAGACAATACCAATGTCTGCCACATTAAAGACTGGAAAATGGATTATCCTGAACTCGATGAAGTCGATGACATAGCCTCTGATTATTCTGTCAGCAAGGTTGCCGATTGCACCGCCAAGGATTGCTCCGAGGCAGACTCTGGCAAAAACAGTGCTGGCGATCTTTGGGGCTAGGAAGATGATCAATCCGACAACGGCAACAGCCACGAGCGAGAAAATCAGATTTCCGCCCTGGGCAATGCCCCAGATGGTTCCTGAGTTGTGGGTTCTCGTGATGTATAGCCAGTTTGAAATCAGCGTGACAGACTGGCCGTGCTGCAGAGTGTTTGCAACGATGATTTTTGAAATCTGATCCAAAATCAGGACGATTCCAAAAACTATAAGCTCAATGGTTGGAAATCTTTTCATTTATCCTCTTTTCGGCTTCAATTGCAGCCAACAAACAAAAAACAGTTTTTGTTTTTGAAGTTGAGCCAGACTTAATCTCAATTGTTGATTTCGGCACATCCAAAATGTCGGACAAGGTTTCAATCAATTCAGCATTGGCCTTGCCTTCAACCGGTTGCGACCTGAGTTTTACCACCAATGCCCCTTCGACAATTTCAATCGACTGTCTTGATGATCCTGGTTTCACCTTCACCTGGATGAGGCAACCGCCTTTTGTGTCGGTTACAACAGTTTTGCCGATGAATCTACCTCGTCGGATTTGTCTTCCCTCACCTGCGACTTGGATGAAAGCGAGGCATCCATGTTGTCAAGAAGGTTGAGGAATGTGGTCAGATAAGCCCTGAACTCACCCTTGAACTCCAGGAAGGCGTTCTTGATTGACCTGATGTTTGTGTTTGCCTCACCGACAACCTTTTCCGATTTCTGCCTTGCATCAGCGACGATAAGCTCTGCTTCTTTTTTTGCAGCTTCCTTGACATCGTCTGCTGTTTTCTGGGCAAGGGTCAGAGCAGACTGGATCTGGTTTGATGTAGCCCTGAAGCGGTTTACTTCCTCGGTGAGCTTTGCCACCTTTTCGTTGAGTTCCTTGTTTTCGCGATAGAGCAGGGAGAAGTCTTTCTCAACCTGCGCCAGGAATTCTTCAACCTCAGGTTTGTTGTAGCCTGACACCTGGGTTTTGAAAGTTTTGTGCTGGATATCGAGAGGTACTAGCATGTTAAGCCTCCTTCAGAGAGTGATTGTAAACAAAGATGCGTTCCTGTCAACGTCTTATCGAAACCTGGGCGAAATCTGGTGCAGCAAACGCGTTCAAACTGTAGCCAGAAACCTTTTCAGATACTGCGTTTGCACCATTAATTCCGATAATCTGGGCAAACGGGCAATCAGTTGCAATCAACTGTGCCAGACTATCCAAAACTGAATCGCGACTGCTTCCGGTCTTCTGGGTCGATTCCTTCAAAAGGGCAAGATACTTCTCTGGTGAGTAGCCAAGTGCGGCCTTGATGATCTCCGTTGACACCGGCAATGAGAGGATGTCGTATCTGTCTGGTGTGTTTTGGATCGAGCCGAAAACAAAACACTCGGTTTTTCCTGATGACAGCGCCGAGATGTAGGCATCCTGTGCCAAAACCCTGATCGTTACTTTTACGCCCAAACCGGTTTCGATCTGTGACTTCAGTTTGTCTCCAAAAGTTTTGCCAAGCAGTGCAGGAACGGTGATTTCCAATTCCTTGAAATCAGGGCTTGTTTTTGTGAATTTCAAAGTTACTGGCGAGTGGAATCCATTCCAAACCTCGGCATTGAGTTTTACAGGGTCGATTGAGCTGGCAACGGCAATCCTGTTATCGACCTTTGAAAACTTTGCCGACTTGCAGTTGAAGCCGATTGAAATCGAAGCAGGCTCGGGGGTAATAACCAGCTTCATTCCAGCTTCGCCCTTCGTCTCATCGACGAGATTTTCACCGATGCTGGCGATTTCTATTCTTCCCTGCCTCAAATCCTCGTAGGCTGTTTCGCTAGTGTTCCTGATTTGAAAATTAACCTGCGAAAGTGCTGGGTTTTTTGGGAAATTTGGATTCGGTTCAAGGATCACCTTCACATCGTGAACATACTTTTTTATGGCAAAAGCACCGGTTCCAAGCGGGAACCTGTCACCATCCTTCCAGATCGATGCATACGTCGAAGCCAGCTTTTTGAGGAAGTATTCAGGCGCATCGTGCGTTTTGATGACAAGCGTTGAGTTGTCTGTCACCTCAACGCCGTCGATTGATGCTGACCTGCCTTGAGAGAAAAGTGTGAAGCCAGGTATATTTTTGACGATCCAGGAGCTGTCGGTCGATGCAAGTGCTGAAAGCGAATCAGCCACATCCTGAGCTGTCAAGCTCGAACCATCAGAAAACTTGCGGTCATCAAGATGGAATGTTATCTGCCCGTCACCTATGTCCCATGTTTTTGCCAGATTTGGGGCTGCGTTCATATGCTCATCGTAAACCGTCAGCGTCTCGAAAACCTGTTTTATGAACTCGGGTGGCGGAGGATTTGCCGAAGCCGGTTCAAGCGAGTCAAACGACCCGATCATGGCGACGTTGAGAATCTGTGCGGGCTCGGGGATATCAATACCCGGAACGCCGCATGAGGCAAGCGCTAATGTTGCAAACAACAAAATAATCTTCTTCATCATTTAGATTTTAAGCCTTGGGTCAAGAGCATCCCTCAACCCATCTCCGAGGAAATTGAACGCAAGTACTACAACTGCGATGATCAATCCAGGAGCAACCCAGAGGTGAGGATAGTAGAGGGCAAACTGGAAACCATCGTTAATGATTGAGCCCCACGAAGGCATTGGTGGTCTTACACCAATACCGATGAAGCTCAAACCGGCTTCGCTCATTATTGCCGAGGCTATGCCAAGCGAGGTGTAGACAACGATCGGTGCCATCGTATTAGGAAGGATGTGGCGGATGATTATCCTTGCATTTGAGCACCCTACAGCCACCGATGCTTCAACGAACTCGGTTTCTTTAAGATATATGAACTGGCTTCTGACAATTCTGGCCAATGTTGGCCAGCCGACAATTCCCAGCGCTATGAAGACGTTGACCAGATCACGACCAAGGATGGCCATTACCGCAAGAGCAAGCAGAAGGCTTGGGAACGAGAGCATGATGTCGGTGAACCTCATGATGATGTCATCAATCCTGCCACCGTAGAAACCAGCGATTGCTCCAAGGGGAACTCCTATCAGAAGTGAAATAAGCTCAACAACAATTCCGACATACAGTGAAATCCTTGCACCGTGGACAATCCTCTTTGCTATGTCACGACCGAGGTTGTCTGTTCCAAGCAATGGCTTTGGCGCAGGCCCCATCTGGGTCTCTGAAACCGAGAGGTCTGAAGCGTCTTTTTGATGGAGCCTGAGGACACCGGTTTCATTGTCCATGACAAGATAGGCAATTCCGAGATTTTCCCAGTCATCTATCTGGACAAGTTCAGCGCCAACCGATTCTCTTGAAGGCTTGACATATTCACCTTCAGGACGGAACTTGTAGAAATGGATTTTCTGACTTACCTGCCTTGTGCTTACAAATGTAGCCATTTGCTTATCAGCACCAATAATTTTATCATATGGCGACATCACGCCGTTTGGGGTTGGAGCCTGGGCAATAACCCTCTCTTTGCCTTGTGCATCGGCAACCTTGATGGCTTTGCCTGTCTTTACAAACTTGACATCAACCTGCCTGCCGTCCACATCGACTTTTTCGGTGAAGGATTCAACCGATGATGAACCGACTTTGTAAATGAAACCTTCCTTGGCGTACGCTTCCTTAGATCTGCCAACGTAAACCTGCTTCATCGGCGGAACAAGTGCCATGTCGAGATTCTGGATGTTCGGCTCCGGTGCGATTACATCGGCAAGTATGGCCATTGCTATCATGATGAAGATTATGCTCATGCCGACGATTGCCAGTTTGTGTCTGAAAAGTCGTGCAAAAACCTGTGACATAAGGGTGGTCTGCTTCATTTGAGCCTCACCCTCGGATCGATGAACGAATACGAGATGTCAATGATCAGGTTCACTACTACAAAAACGAGTGCAAGGAAAAGGGTCAGTCCCATGACGACCGGAAAATCTCTCTGCTCGATTGCAGTTATCATGGCCGTTCCAAGACCTGGCCAGTTGAAGACTTTTTCGGTAATGATTGCACCAGCCATCAGTCCTGCAAAGTTGTTGCCAACGACTGTAACAATGGGGATCAGGGCGTTTCTGAAAGCGTGCTTGAAAACAACCGAGAAGTTGGAAAGGCCTTTCGATTTTGCGGTTCTGACGTAATCCGACTTCAAAACTTCAAGCAAAGATGATCTGGTCATTCTTGAAATGATGGCCATCGGGATGGTTCCAAGGGCAACGGTTGGCAAAATGATGAACAAAAGGTTGCCATCGCCATAACCTGTTCCAGGTATGAGTTTGAGCCATGAAACAAAGATCAAAAGCAACAGCAAACCAAGGACAAAGATTGGCATTGATACACCTACCAACGCCAGCAGCATAAAAAAGTTGTCAGCAAGAGAATATTGTTTAGTGGCAGATATTACTCCTGCGGGTATGCCCACAAGGATTGCAAAAAGTATTGCTGTGATTGCTAGTCTTAAAGTTGCCGGCAGTTTTTCAGAGATGATTTTTGAAACCGGTTCCTGATTTTTAATAGAGTTTCCAAGATCGCCGTGCATTGCCTTCCAGAGATAGTCGACATACCTTTGAGGCCACGGTTTGTCCATGCCAAGCTGGTGCTCGATCCTTGTCTGAAGCTGAGGGTCAGGGTGCTGACCGAGCGCAAGTCTTACAGGGTCGCCAGGGACAACAAGAAATAACAAAAACGTGATCAACGTCACACCGATGATAACAGGTATGGCCAGCAACAATCTTCTGATTATGTAATTGATCATCTTTCCCTTGCCAAAAGGGCGGGTCTTTCAAAACCCGCCCTTTCTAGTTGCTTTTTGGGTTTCTGCTCTTACTTGTTGGCTATTGTCACTGTGCCAAAGGTCATGATGCCCATGGCTGTCCTGTAGTAGCCCTTGACGTTTGGCTTGAGGAGCGACCAGTTGATCTGGAATGCGATCGGCATCCAGCAGGCATCCTTCATTGCGATGGCCTCTGCGTCTTCATACATGGCCATTCTCTTTGCCGAATCAACTTCGGTTTTTGCAGCCCTGACTAGTTTGTCAAATTCCGGGTTGCTGTAGAAGGCGCCACCACCGTTCTGTCCGGCGTTTGCCGAGTCAAGAAGAACCCAAAGGAAGTTGTCTGGATCAGGATAATCGGCAATCCAGCCAAGACGGAACAACGGGTACTGGCCATTGTCAACGTCCTTGAGATAAGTTGCCCAGTCAGCTGAAACAAGCTCAACTTCAATGCCAAGGTTTGCCTTGATCTGTGCCTGGATGAACTCGCAAACACTCTTGTGAACAGCGTTGCCCTGGTTATAGGCGAGAGTGAGTTTTGCGGGAATGACTGTTCCCTCTGCCTTTGCCTGTTCAAGCAGTTCCTTCGCCTTGACCGGATCGTACGGATAGGCTTCGGCTTTGGAGGTGAAGTTTGGCATTGACGGCGGGATGATGCCTGTTGCCAGAATGTGGCGACCGTTGAATATCTTGTCGATGATTTCCTGGCGATTTACGGCGTAGTTGATTGCCTGTCTGACCTTGACGTTGTTGACCGGCTCTTTTTTGTTCTGGAAACCGATGTAGTAAACTGCAAGTTCTTTGACCGACATCATCTGATCTTTGAGGATCGGATCGTTTTTGACCGAAATGAAATCGGCATCCGGAATGAGAACCCAGTCAAGATTGCCGGCTTTGTACTCAAGTATCCTTGCGTTGTCTTCCTTGATTACCGGGAACTGGACTTCGTCAACCTTGCTGTAGCCTTCGTCGATAACCTGGTCTTTGTATCCCCACCAGCTGTCATTTCTGACCATGACAACCTTCTGATCGCGTTTCCACTCGACCATCTTGAAGGCGCCGGTTCCGACCGGTTCGGTTTCAAACCACTGACCTGGTTTCTTTCCGGTTGCAGTTTTTTCTTCTTTTTTCTCTTCTGACTTTTCCTCAGTCTTCTTCTCTGTCGTCTTGTCGTCTTCGATGATCATCGGGTTTTCGTAGGCTTCAACGACATTTTTGTCCACAACGTAAGCGGTGCTGTAAGTCATTTTGTGGAGGAAGATGCCTGACGGTGCCTTGATTGTGATCTGGAGGAGTTTCTGATCCAGAGCCTTGATACCTGCAAGATCAGTTGTCTTTCCTGCTGTCACATCTTCAAAGCCGACGATTTCATCAAAAATCCATGTTCTTTCAGACTTTGTCTCTGGCTTGAGAACCCTTTCATAGCTCCACTTGAAGTCGGATGCTGTGAGCGGGTCGCCGTTTGAGAACTGTGTGTCACGGATTGTGAAAGTGTAGACTTTTCCATCTTCGCTGACTGACCACTTTTCGGCAAGGCACGGGATGATGTTCAAATCCTTGTCGTATGTGACCAAACCCTCGAAGATCTGGAGTCCGACGTTGTGTGAGGTATCGTCTGTAATCCTTGCAGGATCAAGAGTAGGGACATCCGATGCTATCGGGAATCTGAAAACAACCTTTTCACCGGTCGGTTTTGCACCGCCATTATCGGTCGGCTGTTCACCGCAACCGGCGAACACACCGGCAACAACCAGAACACATGCAACCACTGCCAACAGTTTCTTCATGCTTCCTCCAGTCAATTGTCTAATCAGTCACGAACGTACGGGCAGGCGGTGAAGTGGCCGTTGCCTATGTCGACAAGCGGATAATCTCCGACCCTGCACGGGAATTTGTTTTTTGCGTAGAACTCGCACCTGGTGTTGAATCTGCATCCGGGCGGCGGGTTGATCGGTGAAGGAATGTCACCCTGGAGAAGCTGCCTGTCCTTCTTGAGGTTTGGATCAGGGATAGGAACTGCAGACAGAAGGGCTTTGGTGTATGGATGCTGTGGGTGCTTGAACAGCTCTTCTGAAGGTGCAAGCTCGACAATTTTGCCAAGGTACATGACTGCGACTCTGTTGCTGATGTGACGGACAACGGCCATGTCATGGGCGATGAACAGGTATGTTAGTTTGAACTTGTCCTGGAGCTCTTCGAGCAGGTTGATGACCTGTGATTGGATCGAAACGTCAAGAGCCGAGATCGGTTCGTCGGCAACGATGAACTTTGGGTTGAGAATGAGTGATCTTGCGATACCAATTCTCTGCCTCTGTCCACCTGAGAACTCGTGTGGATACCTGTGGAGGTATTCCGGACGGAGACCTACGGTTTCCATGATCTCCATGACAAGCTCTTCGCCGTCCCTCTTGCTTTTGCTGAGATTGTGGACGATGAGCGGTTCACGGATTGTCTCGCCAACCGGGAGCTTTGGGTTGAGCGATCCAGCTGGGTCCTGGAAGATGATGCTCATATTGCGCCTCATCTTGCGAAGTTCATCGCCGCGAAGCATCATGACATCATCGCCATTGAAGAACACTTCACCCGATGTCGGCTTGTGAAGCCTGATCATTGTTTTGCCGACGGTTGTTTTTCCTGAACCGGATTCACCGACAAGCGAAAGTGTTTCGCCATCCATGATTTCGAATGAAACATCGTCGACTGCCTTTACATGGCCAATCGTCTTCTGGACGACTCCACCCTTGATCGGGAACCATTTCTTGAGGTTTTTAACTTGGATGAGCGGTTGCATGATCACAGCTCTCCTTTCGTTATCTTGTGCCAGCACCTGCACTGCCTGCCATCTGCAAACTCTTCAAGCGGTGGCTCAAGTTCTTTGCACTTCTGGTCTGCCCTTGGGCATCTCGGGTGGAATTTACATCCAACAGGAAGCCTGTACGGGTTTGGAACAAGACCTTCGATGGTCGGAAGTTTTTCTTCAGTCTTGGGCTGGTCGACCCTCGGGATCGAATGGAGGAGTCCCCAGGTGTACGGGTGCATCGGGCCTTCGAATATGTCCTTGCAGGTTCCGTATTCAACAATCTTTCCAGCGTACATGACGATGATGTTTTCAGCCATTTCAGCCACGACAGCCAGGTTATGGGTGATGAGCATGACAGCTGTTCCGAATTTCTTCTTGAGATCCTTCATCAGTTCAAGAATCTGCGCCTGGATTGTAACATCGAGAGCTGTTGTGGCCTCATCAGCGATGAGGATTTCTGGGTTGCAGGCCATTGCAAGGGCGATCATGACCCTCTGCTTCATACCACCTGACATTTCGTGCGGGTAGTTGAGAATTCTGCGCTCTGGGTCAGGAATTCCAACCAGTCTGAGCATCTCGATTGATCTCTGCCATGCCGGCGTTCTGAGCCTGAGACTCTGGAGCTCTTTTTTGATTTTTATGGCAAGGGCATATCTTGAGGCAAGCCTGTTTGTTACCTTTGTTTTTCTCTCTTCGTCAGCCTGGCAGAACAAACGGTTGTACTCGGCATCAGCATCGAGCTTTGCCTTGGCAATGTCAGTTTTTTCTTTTATGCCAAGCTTGTCATGCTCTCTCATCAGCCTGTTGAGCTTTATTGCATGCTCTTCTTTTTTCTGCTGGGTTGCATTGTCATGCTCTTTCTTGGCAAACTGGATTTCCTGGAACTTCTTTTCTTTCAGGTTTGTGTAGTTCGCCTTGATGTTTGCAATCTTCTCTTTTGCAGCAGCTGCAAGCTTCGCCTTTGTGTCTTTGAGTGAAGCTCTTTCTTTGCCAATTGATGCGTTTGTAATCATGTTCGGGATCATGTCAGCAAACAGATAGACAATTGATGAACCGAGCCAGACAAACCACCACTTCCAGAAGATGCCCCACGAGACAACCCTCATGCTGAAGTTGAAGTTGCCAAGTCCCTGGTGAAGGGTGAGGGTTTCCGATATCTGGTCACCGATTTGGAATACCGGATTGAGGGATGTCATCGGTTCCTGGAAGATCATCGAGATTGCTGCGCCTCTGAGCTGTCTGATGCGCTGGATGCGAGCTTTTACGAGGTCTTCGTTGTGGAACAGAATCTGTCCACCTTCAATATTGCCAGGGACATCGATGAGTCTCATGATCGAAAGCGAAGTGACCGATTTACCGCAGCCTGATTCGCCAACGATTCCGAGTGTTTCGCCCTTTCTGAGTTTGAAGCTTACATCATCAACGGCAGCTACGATTCCGTCGGAGGTATGGAAATACGTCCGAAGGTTCTTTACATCCAATATGACTTCGTTTTCCATTCTTCCTCCTTAGATTTTGAGCCTTGGGTCAATGGCGTCCCTGAGTCCGTCACCCATGAAGTTCGATGAGAGGGTGACAAGGAAGATCAGGAGGCCTGAGAAAATCGACGGCCACGGCTGTGATAGGAAGTATGCCCTGGCTTCATTGATGATGCCACCCCATGTCGGTGTTTCAATCACGTTGACACCGAGACCGAGGAATGACATTGATGATTCTGTCATTATGACTCCACCGATTCCAATGGTCATGGAGACAATGATTGGGGCAAGTGCATTGGGGAGCATGTGGCGGAACATGACGCGCCAGTCTGATGAACCAATTGCCTTTGCAGCTTCTACGTATTCAGTTTCCCTGATTGAGAAGAACTGGCCTCTGATCATTCTTGAGGTTCCAGACCAGCCGAACACCGTGAGGATGATAATGATGACAAGCGGTGATCCACCGAGGAATGCCGATAGCAGAATGAGGATCGGAAGCTGTGGGACAGCAAGTTCGATCTCTATAATCCTCTGGAGGGTTGCATCGACGAATCCGCCATAGAAACCAGCCATTGCACCTAGAATGATGCCAATCAAGGTTGACAGCAAAACGACTGTCAACGATACGAACAGTGAAATCCTTGCACCGTATGCGAGCCTGACAAGCATGTCATGGCCTGAACCATCGGTACCGAGAACGTGAATCGGAGCCGGACCCAGGTCTTCATCCTGTGGGCCTTCATAAATCACATTGCCCTGTTCGTCCTTGAGGGTGATGACGGTCTGATCGGGGGTTGTAAACATTGGTTTGTAAAGGTCAATCTGCTGGTTGATCGATTTGTGGTATTTGACGAGTCTCGCCCTTGAAACAAAGAACTCGATAAGGTCGCCTTTTTTGTTTATTGGTTTATTGTCTTTCCCATAGACGATTTTGCCTTTTTCATCTTTTTCCAATTCGATCTTTGTATCGAGTGAGGAGACCCTGCCATATTCCTTCAGGCTTGTGTTATACAGGTCTTTGTAATTCTTGATCTGGCCTGTGATTTTGTCCTTGTAGGAAGCATTGAAGGTTTCTTCATTGATGGTTGCCATTCCGGTTTGAAGGGCTGTTTTGTAGTCTTCATCTGTTTTGAAGTTGAACCAGAACGCAGGCCCACCAGGATAAACATCTTTGTTGTCCCAGTCTGGGACGCTGATTTTTACTGCAACTCCCGGGTATGAGAACGGGAGCATCTTCTGTTCACCGCCCGCATACTTGACCGGATAGCCAGTGAACACTTCAAACAACGGCGCAATGATGGCGAGTAGTACCATTGCAAGCAGGATATAGAATCCAAAGACCGCCATCTTGTGCCTTTTGAAGCGGCCCCAGACCATGCCAGAGAATGAATAGGATGAAGCTGACAGGATTTCCTGCTCGTTCGGATTTTCGATGACTGTAAGTTTTTTCTTTTTAGTAGCCATCAGTCACCTCACGAAAGAGAAATCTTCGGATCAACAAGCGCATACACCACGTCAGTGATGATCAGCGAGATCAGCGACAGGAATACGAACAGCGTGAAGTCACTCATCGCAACCGGTATGTCTTTGGAGATCAAAGCGTTGTACATCATCTTGCCCATACCATTGATATTGAATATCTGCTCGGAAATAACAGAACCACCGAACAAGCCGGGGAGAATGAATGTGAAAATTGTGATGACTGGTATAAGCGCGTTTCTTAGAGCGTGTTTGTAGAACACAACATTTTCGGCCAGACCTTTGGCTCTTGCCGTCCTGATGTAGTCCATCTTGATAACCTCAAGGATGGATGATCGCATGTAACGTGAAAGTGTTGCAGCGCCACCGAGCAATCCCATGAATATCGGCAGTGAGTAGTTTCTTGCATAATCGATGAAACGCATGAACCAGTTGAGCTGATCATGATTTTGCCACAACTGGAAACCTGCAGGAATGATTTTCAGTGTCACCGAGAAGAACATCATCAGCAACAAGGCAAACCAGAATCCCGGCATGGAGATTCCAATGTAGCTGATGAACGTCACAATATAATCAACCCCGGAGTTGTGCCTCCTTGCTGCAAATATTCCCAAAGGAATACCCACAAGGACATTCAGCAGGAGGGTTGAGATTGTGAGGGTCAATGTAACGGGCAGTTTGGTGGCTATCAACCCCCAGACGGGAACCTTCTCAAATATTGATTTGCCCCAGTCCCACTTGAAGAGGATGTTTCTTGCCCATTTGAAATAACCAACATACCACGGATCGTTGAATCCGGCCCATTCTCTCTGCTTCATGATTTCTGTCTTCAATTGAGGTTGCAGGATCATCAGCTCTTCAAAGGGATCGCCTTTGAGTGAGAGAACGAAATAGATCAGGCCGGTAAGAAGGATGAACATGAAGAAGAAAATAATCAATCTTCTGACAATATAATTGCCCATTTCTTAGCCTTTCTATTAACGCAAAATGCGCCCCGGTTTTGCCGGGGCGCCATATCAGTCGTTAATTACTGGATTATTTCCCTGTACCACCATGCGGCGTTCCAGTTCGGAGTGACCTGTGTGCCTGTCGGCTTGAAGTTTTCAAGATCGAACGGGCAGACATCGACATCATATCTGTTGAACAGCGGAAGTGCCGGGAGCTCTTCTGTCCAGATCTTGGACTGCCTGTTGTAGACATCCTGGAGTTTTGCATCCGGGAGTTCCATTGTCATGTCTGTGCAAAGCTGGTCGTGTTCCTTTGATGATGGCCAGCCGCCGACGTTCTGTCCCTGCCAGTAGTTATCCTTGGTTGGAACCTGGTTTGCCATGAACAGGTTTGCGTTTGGTCTGATCGGGTTTGAAACCCATGCGAATTCAACAATCGACCACTCGTGACGAGTGAGGGACTGACCAAAGAGTTCCTTTGCCGGTACCGGCTTGGTGATGATCTTGAGTCCGACCCTGCCCCACATCTTCTGGAGCTGTTCGATGTTTTTTACACGGAATTCCTGTTCGGAGGTTGTCTTGATCTCGAACATGAACGGCTTCTTCGGGTCGCCGTCCTTGCATCTGATCATTTCGCCACCGACTTTTGTAAGTTTCCATCCGGCCTCGTCGAGGAGTTTTTCAGCCATCTTCGGGTCGTACGGATACTTCTTGATCATCTCTTCATTGTAATACTTTGAGCGTGCCGGCATCCAGCTGTGTGACGGTGTGAAAATGCCGTTTGAAACGATTTTGCAAAGCTCGTCCCTGTCAAGGGCATAGAGCATGGCCTGTCTGACTCTCTTGTCACCAAAGACCCACTTGAGACCCGGGGTATTCGGTGATGATGGGTCAATATCGTGCTGGTTGAGGTCGAGGTGTTCCCATGAGGTGCCTTCAGTGAAGACAAACCTGTACTGCGGGAGCTGCTGCGCAAGACCCGATGCTTCGATAGGCGTGAATGCGTTAGAAACAACGTCAACTGCGTTTGACTGCAGATTGAGTCTGATCGTGTTTGTGTCCATCATGAACTTGACAATAATCTTGTCAATAAGTGGCTGTGCGTAGCTTGCGTATGGGTTTGGTGCAAATTCAATATGATCGCCTCTGTCCCACTTGACCATCTTGTATGGCCCAGTGGTGAAATCAATGAAATCCTGTCTTACGTTGAAATCTGCTGGATCAGTGTAGAGATCCTGCTCATATTTTGCCTTATAGCTATAGCCTGCGCCCCATGTTGCATAGGCATAGACTTCGTTCCAGTCAACCTCGACTGTATACTTGTCAATTTTCCTCATACCATCGATCTTCCAGGTACCTGACTTTGAGGTGTTCTGGACTCTTGGGCAGAGACCTTCCCTGAAGGCATAAACATAATCATCGGCGGTAATTTCATGTGACTTTTCCGGTTCGCCTTCATACATCGGATGCTGATAGAGGCCCGGTCTGATGTGATAGACGACTGTCTCTTTCATCCTGCCTGAAACTGGATCCTTGAAGACTTTTACATCGCCGTTGTCTACCGATGGAACCCTTGTAAGGGTGACTGGGTAAAGAGTTGCATCGTCACCATAAGTTACATCTCCACCAAAGCTCATGAAAGTGACAAGCATCGTCCTGGAGAGGGCGTTTGATGTCGGGTTCATGGTGTCCGGTTCCTGGGCGGTAACCACAACAACCTGCTGACCCTTTTCTGTGTTTGGCGGATACTTGAAGCGGTAGCATACAAATGCCACTTCGGCATAGGTTGGAGCCTTGTCCCATGCGGTGAGTCTTCCCTTCCTGTAGGTAAGGAAGTCGTACTTTGGCCTGTAAGCCATGTTGAAGTACGGAACGAAATCTGCCGGGATGGTCAGTTCGTCATTGCTCATGCACCATGCAGGGAACTTGTGCTGTTCGATTTCTGCCGCCCACTTGCTGTTGTCAACAGCGAGCTTTGCAAAATCTGCCCTGGTGAATGCCTTTGCGGCATCCGGTGCTGGAAGTGACTTGCCAAGGGCTTTCCCAAGCGCCTCAACCGCTGTTGCGGGAGCCATCTCTTTGTCCCACTGGGCAATGTCAGCCTGAGGCATGACGGTGTCCTTCACCATCTTCTCCACGTACTTGGTTGCCCAGTGTGTGGATTCGGCGGCCATAATGCGGCCTGCACCTGAGACAACAAGTACAAATGCGCCAACAATCAATAAAATAACTAGGATTTTTTTCATCGCACTCCTTTCGCTTAGCGGCATTGACAAAATTACTGTCAAGCCAATGGAAGAACATATGTTGTCAACAGAATTTGTGAAATAAATGAATCGTTTTTCACTAAACAAACATGAGACACTGTATGGAGTCTCGAATGTTATCATACAGTGTTCGCTTAAAACTGCAAGTGTCTGCGAACTGATGGCGCCTGCATCTCTTGTTCCAAAACGACTGGAAGGGTTTCATATTTTCGGCCAAATTTCGGTAACAAACAAATAAAGCCTGCAATTTTAGTTATTGCAGGCTTTATTTGACAATAATTGTGTTTTAAAAGTGGGAAATAATTTCCCGTCCAGTTTCTTATCAATATGCTTCTTTGTACCAGTAGGCAGCGTTCCAACTTGTAGGCTTATTGGAACCGGTTGGCTTGTAGTTCTCAAGGTCGAGTGGGCAAACCGTTATAGCCACTGGATTGTACATTGGAAGATGCGGAAGTTCTTCGCACCATATTTCAAGTTCGCGATCAATCAGGTCCTGGAGTTTTGCATCTGGGATTTCCTTGTCCATCTCCATGCAAATCTTCTCATGTTCTACTCCACCCTTCCAACCAACAAGGTTTTGTCCTGCCCAGTTATTGTCGGCAGTAGGAATCTGCTTTTCCATGAACAGGTCAGCCGAAGGTCTGATCGGATTAGAAACCCAGGCGAATGTTATCATCTCCCACTCATGCCTTACAAGGCTCTGCCCAAGAAGCTCCTTGCTTGTAACAGGTGTTGGGATTATTTTGAGGCCGATACGGCTGTACATGATCTTCATCTGCTCAGCCATTTGTATGGCCGATGGATTCTCTGATGATGTTTTGAACTTGAAGCTGAATGGCTTGCCCGGATCGCCGTTAAGGCACCTGATCATCTCGCCACCAACCTTGGTAAGCTTCCAGCCCGCCTCTTCAAGCAACTGTTCAGCTTTTTTCGGGTTGTACTCATATCTTTTGATTTTGTCGGGATTGTAGAACTTTGACTTTGGAGACATCCAGCTGTCGGCTACCGTATAGAGACCCTGGTTTACAACCTTGTTCATCTCTTCCCTGTCCAGGGCGTAAAGCATAGCCTGCCTGACCCTCTTGTCACCAAAAACCCACTTGAGTCCTGGCTTGTCTGGTTCTTTTGGGTCCTTGTCAAACAGGTTGAGATCAACGTGACTCCACTGTGTGGCATCAACAATAACGATCTTGTAGTCAGGGAGTTTGTCTTTCAGGTCTTTGTAGTCGTTTGGAGTAATGCCGGCACAATCGACCGATCTCGCTTCAAGATTGAGTCTGACGGTATTCTGATCTGACATGAAACGGACGATAATCTTTCCGATCAACGGTTGTGAATAGATTGCATATGGATTTGGCGTAAATTCGAGGTGATCGCCCCTGTCCCATTTTGCAAGTCTGTATGGGCCATTGTTGAAATTGATGAAGTCTTCCCTCGTGTTGAAATCCTGCGGAGCCGTAAACAAATCCTGTTCAAAAACGGACTTGTAGGTATCGCCCCATCCCCATGACGCATAAGTGTAGACTTCGTTATATGTGATTTCAACCGTGTATCTGTCAATCTTTTTGATGTTGTCAACTTTCCAGATGCCTGATTTCGAGATTGCCTGGATGCGTGGTACAACTGAAACTCTCATGGAGAAAAGGTAATCATCAGCAGTCACTTCGTGAAGTTTTTGAGCTTCACCGTCATACATTGGACAATTGTAGAGACCTTTTCTGATGTGGTATGTGACAACTTCCTTGTCGCGACCAGAGGCTGGGTCTTTGATTATCTTTATGTCACCATTATCAACTGAGGGAACCCTTGTCAGCTGGAACGGGTAAAGTGTTGCGTCATCTCCAAACGAAACGTCTCCTCCCCAGGATGCGAAAGTGTTGATGTATGAGGTAGCCATGGCTGAGGTTGTATAAGGGTTAAGGGTTTCCGGTTCGTTTGTTGTAACGATTGTCAGCTGCTGGTTCGGGTCGGTGTTGGGCGGATATTTGACGTGATAGGCAAGGTAGGCCAGTTCGGCATAAGTCATTGGCTTGTCCCATGCCGTAAGTCTGCCTTTCTTGTACGTGAGCAGGTTGTATTTGGGCCTGTAGGCAAGGTTGAAGTAGGGGACGTATTCTTTTGGAATGGTCAGTTCGTCATTGCTCATACACCAGGCAACATCGTCAAACTGTTTGACATCTTCAGCCCATTTGCCATTGTCAATGACAGCCTTGATGATTGCTGCCCTGGCAAGTGGTTTTGTTGCATCAAGCGTCGAACTTTTGCCAAGAACATTGTCTAGAGTGCTCACAATTGTTGCACCGTCGACATCCTTGTCCCAGAGACCCTTGTCGGCTTCAGGCATCACCTTCTCAGAAACCAGCTTCTCAATGTATTTCTGTGCCCAGTGAGGTCTGTCCAGAGCTGAGACGGACTGGCAAACGATGGCAAAAATGGCCACAATTGCCAAAATTGTAAGTGTCAATGAAATTTTTCTCATGAAACTCCTTCCATTTGTCAAAGTGTATTTGTGCCCTTTTGATTTACAGGAAGGATAATAAACCGTTTAATATTAAAATGGAATAGCCTCTACCAGACCGGAACAGGGATGCTCCAGTGTCCGGCAATGCGGATCTCCGGTGACAACCTGACATTGAACCTGTCGTAGACAGTGTCTGCAACCATTTTCATAAGCATCAGTGCCTCTTTTGAATCATTTGAGCCAAGGTTTACCAGAAAATTAGCGTGGAGTTTTGAAATTTCGATCCCACCAACACCCTTGCCCTTCAGGCCAGCATCTTCGATGAGCTTTCCTGCGAAGCCAGCAGGAGGATTTCTGAAGGCGCATCCTGCATTCGGCAGGTTGTAAGGTTGTGACCCTGTACGGTAGCCCTTGAGGATGTTGACTCTGGAAACCAGTTTTTCATACTCGGTTTTAGCCAGCCTGAATCTTACCTGGTCGATCATTCCGCCTGACTGGAGAGCGATTGAAGTCCTGTAGTCAAATCTCATCTGGTCATGATCCAGAACGTGTTTTTCACCTGTGGGCGAGATGTAGCCTACCTCAAAAACCGCACGGCTGATGTAGTTGTTGTGGGTGCCGGTGTTCATTGCCACAGCACCGCCAACTGTCCCAGGAATCCTTGTCAAAAATTCAATTCCTTCAAGGCTTCTTGCAATCGAGAGGTCGACGGCTTCATCAAGCAAAAAACCTGAACCACACCTGACAGAATCATCATCTGCCTCGACCCACCTGAACTTTTCTCCGATGCAGGCAACCACTCCACGAACGCCAAGATCGCCAACGAGCAGGTTTGTGCCTGAACCTATTGTCAGAACCGGTATGCCGTTTCTGGAACAGAACCTGAAAATTTCGGCAACATCATCGGAATCTTCAGGAAAAACCAAGGCATCTGCCGGGCCACCGAGTCTGAATGATGTGTGCAGATGCATCGGTTCGCCAAAGAGAACCTTACCCCTGATTATCGAAGTGATCGAAGACAGGGTCTGATTGATGATCATATGAAATGAATGCTGCTCAGGCCAGGAGATCGAGAATCGGTTGCGCCAGTTCTCTCACGGTTTGTGGGCCAGAGAAGTAGATGATCTCGTCTTTTTTTATGCCAGCTTTTACCTGTGCAGGGACATCGCCGATCTTTGGAACCAGAACAATGTCCATGTCAGGGTTTGCTTCCTTTATTGTCTTTGCCAGCACGTTGATGTCTGAACCCCAAAGGTTGTCCTCGCCCGACGGATTGATCTCGGTTATGATCACTCTGTTGGCATAACGCACGGCTGCGCTGTATTCCTTCGGAAGATAGAACACCCTTGAGTATCTCATCGGCTGAAGCACAAGGCAGATCGGGTTTTCCGGGTAGTAAGACCTGATGGTTTCAAGCCCTCTGATCATTGCAGTTGGATGGTGCGAGTAATCATCGTATACAGGATGCCCGCCTGAAACGCCCATGAGTTCGATTCTCCTCTGTGTTCCAGGAAAATTAGCAAGCTCAGGTATTGCATCCTTCGGCTCGATTCCAACCTTGACCAGCGAGGCGATAGAGGCAAGCGCATTGATAACATTGTGTGCACCTGGAACCTGTAGCTTCATCTTGCCGGCAAGCTCGCCTTTCCAAAAAACGTCAGTCTCAGAGCAGAGATTGTAGCCATCACGGAAAAATTTCGTCTCTCCAGCTCTCAGATGCGCCTGAACCGATCTTCCAAAGGTGATGACATTTTTGAAGTGCGTGAGGTTGATTGAAAGCACGTTCTTGTCGTCAGCATTCAGGATTTGCCATCCACCCCTGTCAAGCGACTGCTGTGCATACTTTTCCATGTCAGCTACAAGGTTCTTGATGTCGAAATTGAAGTTTTCCATGTGGTCGTTGTCGATGTTGCCAACAATTGCAATGTCGACATCGAAGTGAAGGAAGCTGTGGTCGTGTTCATCTGTTTCGATGATGAAGACCTTGCCGTCTGTCCATTCGGCCTGGTCTTTGTTTGCAAGGTAGGGTGAGCCGAAATAGTAAGTTGGGTTCAGACCCTTCTTCATGCAGATGTGGGTTGCCATGGCTGTCGACGTGGTTTTTCCATGTGTTCCAGCAACGCCGATTACAGTTTTCCCCCTTGTGAGCATCTTGAATGCGTCTGCCCTGTGATATATCGGGATTCCGCGTCTTCTCGCCTCTTCAAGCTCAGGGTTGTTCTGCCTGATCGCCGTTGAATAGACAATCATGACTGGATTTTTCAAATGTTTTGGATCGTTTCCATTTCCAACAACCATGCCCTTGTTTATCAAGTCCTTGATTGCAGGCCTGTCAAAATCAGTGTCGGAGCCGGTAACCTTGAAGCCTTTGCCCCAATAGAGCAAGGCCAGTCCACGCATTCCGGCACCACCAATGCCGACCAGATGAATCTCTGATCCGGCAGGAAGCGAATTGATGTCGTTCATAGCAACACCTCCACTATGTTTGCGATGTTTTTTGCAGCTTTTGAATGCAGGCAATCCTGAGGTTTTCTAGCAATCTTCAAGCTTTCCTCAATTGCGCCCTGAAGCATCAGTAGCGCCTCAGATTCAGTCAAAACCCTGCACGAACGTTTCTTTCTCAGGTACATGGCATTGAGCCACTGGTGATTCCCGATCGATTCACGCTTTGGTATCAGAACCGATGGGATGCCGAAACATTCAAGCTCGGAAACGGTCATCGCACCTGACCTGTTGATAGAAACATCAGTCACAGCATAAGCTTTATCCATCTGGGTCAAATAGTCAATAACTTGCACATTATGCAAATTTAACTCACTGACACTTTTCTGCACACTTTCATACATCAGTTTACCTGTGATGATCAGCCACTGACGATCAGAATTGGCAATAAATTCAACTGGAAGCGATAGAAAAGCCTGGTAAACAGATCTGGCTCCTCTTGAACCACCAAACACAAGGATCGTTATTTTGTTCGGATCAAGGCCGAAAAACTTGTAGTCGTCATCCGTTTTTGGTTGCAGCTCACACCATCTGATCGGGTTTCCAACAACCTCGATTTTTGTTTTTCGCTTGAAACCAATTGTCCCTTCAAAACCTGTCATGATAACATCTGCAAACCGTTCGAGCAACTTGTTGGCTTTGCCGGCCACAGCGTTCTGTTCGTGAATGAGAACAGGGATGTGTCTCTTTCTGGCGGTCACAACCAGCGGTACTGAAGCATAGCTGCCCATGCCGATAACAACCTTTGGCTTCAGCTCTTTTATAAGGGCATCGGCCTGTCTCGAACCCTTCATGTAATTGCTCAGGAATTTGATGAATTTAACTGGATTTGCGCCTGGTGGAGAAGCTGTTACCTGCCTGACCTCAAAGCCAAGCTCTTTCGATCTTTCAAGCTCCTGTCCGTCTCCTACGAGCACCGGTCGGTGTCCCCTGTTTAAAAGTTCTCTGGCAATCTGCGTTGCCGGAAGGACATGCCCGCCGGTTCCGCCAGCGCCGATAAAAATCACATCAGCCATTTTGAATCTCCAAATTGCGTTCTTTCCATGAAATCTTGTCTATGGCAAGCAGTATACCCACTTCAGCCAGTGAAACAATGAGCGATGAGCCACCGGATGAGATAAACGGCAGCGTGAGTCCGGTTGTTGGCAGCAGGCCAACGACAACACCGGTGTTTATGAATGCCTGGAAGCCGATATGGATGGCAATTCCAAGTGCAACCAGATAGTTGAACATGTTTGTTGTTCTGGCAGCAATCTTTACAGCCTGGAACACAAAAATGCCAAATAGAATCAGCACAAGGATGGCGCCAAGCAATCCCAGCTCCTCTACCACAAGCGAATAAATGAAGTCGTTGCTCATTTCCGGCAGCTGGTTTGTGAATTTCATCTGGCCGTTGAACAGCCCTTTTCCAAAGAAACCACCGTAGCTTATCGCCACAAGGGATTGGTAAAGCTGCCAGCCCGAAGTCTGCCAGTTACCGATTGGATCAAGGAATCCCTTGAACCTGTCGATGATGTACGAGCCTTTTCCGAGCACCAGGAGCAATGTGCCAAGCCCAAGCGACACCGAAGAAATGGCTATCAGTCCAAACACTGGCGCACCTGAGAGGAAGAACTGGACAACAAAGATGGCCAGCATGACCATTATCGCTCCCATGTCAGGCTCAAGGAATATCAGCAGGAGCGGGATTCCAAACATGAAGAACAGTTGGAAGGTGTCAGCGAATTTTATGGATTTTGCATCCCTTGTAGAAAAATAATTTGCAACGATGAGGATTGTTGCCAACTTTGCAAGCTCGGACGGCTGGAACGTGAACGAACCGATCCTGATCCATTGATGTGAAACAAAGGCCTGAACACCCATTCCAGGCACAAAAACCAGCATGAGCAGGATGATTGCGACCAGATACAACGGGTAGACCATGTTCTTGATGAAACCGGTTCCAAGCCTGAACAGGATGTATCCAGCACCGGCTCCAATGAAGAAGCTGATTAACTGCCTTAAAAACATTGAACCAGGCGACGGAATTTTGCCAAGATAGGCTTCGCCCATCGCTGCCGAATAGATCATCAGGAGACCGATTGCCACCAACGCAGCCACAACCGTCAACAGGCGGCTGTCAGGAACCCAGTTTCTCCGGGGCTTCCTTTCTGACCTGACTGGTGAAGCAATCTCCGCGCTCTTCATATCCGCTGAACTGGTCGAAGCTTGCGCAGGCTGGGGAGAGGAGGACGGCTTCGCCGGCTTTCGCTTCAGTGATAGCCAGGGAAATCGCCTCTTTTTGGTTTTTGACTGTGACAAATCTTGTAAATCCGCCATTTTTTAAGGCTTCCTCGATTCTTGGGGCTGTCTGGCCGTGAACAATGGCCAGCCTTACGTCGCCCATATCCTTTGGAAGTACTGTGAAATCAGAACCTTTTTCCGATCCACCAAGAATCAGTACGAATGGCCCAGGAAGTGCGTGAAGGGCGAGGATTGTTGCCGAAGGCTTGGTGGCTTTTGAATCGTTGATGAATCTTACGCCATTCCACACACCGACGAGTTCAAGACGGTTGTGGAGTGGCACAAAATCTGTTGCAGATTGGATTGCTAGTATGGGATCAAGTCCAAATGCTGTAACGGCAAGGCTTGCAGCCATGAGGTTCATGGCGTTGAACCAGCCGAAAACCTTGTAATCCTTCATGTCAGCTGACTTTATGCCAAACAGATGGATTGACTGGCCATCAAAGAAGGCGTCGGTTTTGGGATGACTCATTGAGAAGTAGAGAGGCTTTGCGGTGGTTTTCTCGGATAATGCACCGCTCCATTCATCATCCCTGTTTAGCACTACCAGGTCATCCTTACCCATGTAAACCATCATCTTCTCTTTGAGCCTGGAATACTCGATCATGGTTCCATGCCTGTTGAGGTGGTCTTCTGCAAGGTTTGTGAACACTGCTGATTTGGGTTTGAAGGTGTCCATCAGCTCGCACTGGAACGATGAAACCTCTATCGAAAGCACGTCTTCCGGCTTGCTGTCAAAAACGTAGTTGCTCAACGGGTCGCCGATGTTGCCAACCGCCTTTGATCTGATGCCAGCCTTGTTCAGCATATAGGCAATCAAACCTGTAGTGGTCGACTTTCCAGAGGTTCCAGTGACGGCGGCGTAAGGGCAGGACAGCATTTCAGCAGCCATGTCAAGTTCGCCCCTGACACCGATTCCTTTCATCCTGGCTTTCATCACAACAGGATTGTCGTGGGGAATTCCTGGAGAAACGACCATGAAATCAGCATCATAAACCCTGTCAGAGTGACCGCCCAGTTCAAAGGGCAAACCCAAAGACTCGATGCCTTCAGGATTTCCGGAGTCAGAGCAGAAAACCTGTGCGCCAATTGCTGACATGAGTTTTGCTACAGCCTGACCTGATTTGGCCATTCCAAGAACAGTGACCTTCTTGCCTGAGAAAATCTTTGCCTTGTCTTGATTCACGCTTTAAACTTACAGCCAATGCACAGCTTTTTCAACCCCCCGCCAGGTCGCAGGAGAACAAACCTTGTCTGTTGTTGGCACTTGTCCGCTTGAATTGACAACAATGAAACAAAACCTAAAATCTAAAAACCGTAACCATGATTGAAACCTTTGAGGGCAAAAGCCCGACAATAGATAAAGAGTCATTCATCCACCCATCATCAACAATAATCGGCCATGCCACCCTTGCATCCAAGGTTTCCGTCTGGCCCGGAGCAGTTGTCAGAGCCGACGTGAGCACAGCGACGATAGGCGAGCTCTCCAATATTCAGGACAACGCCTGCATCCATGTTGACTCAGGATGTCCAACCACACTGGGCAAGGGCGTGACAGTCGGTCACGGTGCAATGCTCCATGCCTGCATTGTTGAAGATTTTTCACTGATCGGTATCGGTGCCATCGTGCTGGACAAGGCACAGATAGGCCACCATTCCATAATTGCAGCCGGAACGCTCATCCCACCCGGCAAAATCATTCCCCCTAATTCAATGGTGATGGGTTCCCCTGGAAAGGTAGTCAGAGAACTAACCAAGGCGGAAGCAGATCACCTGGAAGACCATGCCAGAAACTACTGGAAACTGGCGGAAAGATTTATCACTGGAGGAGCAAATGGCAAAGAATCTTAAGAAAACGCAGGCGGCAGTCAAAACACACGAAGAAGTCAGAACCAAATCGTTCTTCGAGAAGCTTTTCGGCATGCCGGCAACAGCAGTCGACTGGAAAAAAGAGATCATTGCAGGTCTCTCGGGTTTGATCGGAACAGCATTTGTTCTGTTCGCTTTCCAAAGGGTGCTCGGAACCCAATATGGATTCACAAACGGCGTCGAAAACATTCTCATCGTCGGAACCCTCATTGCAATGATCCTCTCAAACCTCGCCCAATCAATCTGGGCAAGACTCCCCTACATCGTCACACCATCCCTTGGAACGCTCGTCATCCTCATGCCGGCTCTCTCCATCGGATCATTCAACGTTTTCATGACCATCATGCTTGTCGAGGGAATCATCTTCCTCACACTCTCCTACCTCCCGTTTGCAAAGAAGCTTATCGCCTCGATTCCGGCATCGATCAAGAACGCGATCGTGGTTTCAATCGGTCTCGTTCTGATTTTCATGGCTCTCTCGATGTCAGGCATCTTCGGTGACCACGCAATTATCGGCGGAAACCTGAATGCGGAAAAGCTCAAAGCGCTCACATTCACAAACGGCATTCCGACCCTCACTGTCAGATGGCTTCTCGACGCAAGAACACTGGTCATGGTGTTTGGCCTCATCCTCGTAGGCTATTTCTCATACACCAAAAATAAATACACAATTCTGATCACCATCCTCCTCACGGCTGCAGCCGGTGTAGTGTTCACATCATTCCATCAGACAGGAACAGATCTCAGCAGGATCACGCCGATTGCATTGCTTGAATTCCCTGCAGATCACTCGATCTTCCTCCCGTTTGGCAACTGGTCGAGTGTCTTGTTTGCAAAAACAGAGTTCCTGCCATTCCTCACCGATCTTGGCACCAAATTCATGGCCTTCCTTTCGACATTCCTCATTCTCCTTGCCAAGGACACCATCGGAACCAGCGCTTCACTGGTTGCTCTTGGCAGGCAGTCCGGCCACATGGGTGAAAACGACGAAACCCTCCACAACAGCCAGAAAGCCATGCAGGTTATCGGCTTTAACAGGATCGTTTCCGGTATTGTCGGTGGTATGCCTGCCGACATCGGCCCAGAATCAGCAATTGCCGTGGAAGCTGACGGAAAGACCTCAATCACTCCGCTCATCTATGCTGCAGGTTGCGCCCTTCTCCTGATTGGATACAACTTCTTCGTGATGATCCCGGCAATCGCCGTTGCACCGGTTCTCGTAATGATCGGCGCCGGAATGCTCAGGAACATCGGCAAGATCCACTGGAAAGACGCCCTCGAAGTGATTCCGGCTGTGACGATGATGGTTATCGCGGCACTCACACTCAACATTTTCCTTGCAGTCACGCTTGGCGTTGCAATGTTCATGATCCTCAGAATCGCTGTCTGGAAGTTTGACGACACACAGGGTGGTTTCTGGGTTCTCGGACTGGCCTCGCTTGCCTGCGCAATCCTCTACATCACGACGTTCATGAGGTAATAATGGTCAGAGTGACCTATCTGGGGCACAGCTGTATCCTGATCCAGAGCAATGGAACCCAGGTGCTGGTTGACCCCTTCATCGAAGGCAATCCGGCAGCAGCACCGCTGCCAAAGAACTTTTCACCAAAACTCATCCTGGTTACCCACGCACACCACGATCATCTTGGCGACACCGTCAAACTTGCAAAGAAATTCAAGTGCAAAGTGCTTGTGACCACTGAATTTGCAAAGTGGCTTGCCAATGAAGGCGTTGAAGCTATCTCCGCCCATATCGGTGGCAAAATACCGTTCGACTTCGGGTGGGTCAAACTCTGGCCGGCAATGCACACATCGACTGCACCGGACAGCACAAGTCTTGGCATCGCTGCAAGTTTTGTGGTCTCCATAGGCGGCAAGTGCATCTATCACGCCGGAGACACGGCTCTGACAAGCGACATGGCTCTGATTGGCGACGACAAATCCATTGACCTGGCGTGTGTCCCAATCGGTGGTCAGTTCACAATGGGCATAGATGACGCAGTCAAGGCATTGTCAATGCTGAAGCCAAAAGTGGTCGTCCCCATTCACTATAACACCTGGGACATCATAAAGGTTGACCCCGAGGAGTTTGCCAGCAAGGTTGACAAGGCTGACGTGCGAACAAAAGCCGTAATCCTGACTCCTGGCGAACAGCTTGAATTGCCCTGACTTTTTCACGGAACCGACAAAACCCGATGCTTCAAGCATCGGGTTTTTCATTTTCCGGCCATTTCAACCATATTGGCCTAATACCCATATTTAATGTTTGAACGGATGACATTGACATAAAATTTTTTGATTGGAGGTTTTGTAAATGAAAAAACTTGCTTTGCTGATCGCCCTGTGCCTGAGCTGGCCAACATTGTCGCACGCAGCTGACATTGTTGACATCAGCCTTTCAAACCCGGGAACCGACAAAACAACCTCAGTTAACATCGTCTTCCCGAAAGGAACAGCCTGGGATGCCGGCGATATCGTCACGGTCACATTTGATGCGACCGAATCGGCAAAGATTGACAAACCTCTTCCGGATTGCGGGTATTCGCCCGACCTCAATCGCAGATTCAATCCTGGACCGGATTTCTGGGTAAAGTGCAAGGACAATCCGTTTGAAGGCAAGTTTGCAAAAATGTACACGGCAACCATTGGAGACACGGTGTCCATTGACTGGTCAAAAGACCTCGCGCAGTCGTGGATTCCAGGCTTCCTCATGCCTCTCATCCCGGGGAACCAGGAAGCTGCCGCTGAAAAGATCGAGAATCTTTTCAAATCGGTTGCAGTCAACGGGGTTCCGTGTAAACCGGAAAAGGGATGTCAAATAGTTTCGACGGCCAACGAAAGAAAAATATCCTTCCCACTCCCTGAACAGGTGGCCATGATGAAGGATCTCACAATATCAATACCGACATTCTTTGGAATCGTGTGCCCGATGGGCAGTGGCAGCTATTCAGTCAAGATCGAATCAAGGGTTTCCAATTCAGCAAAAGTAGAAGTGGTCGAACCGATGGTTGCCAATCCATCGCTTGAAATCAACCCAAAGTTCCCGGGCGAAAAAGCAACATGGAACTTCAGCTTTCAGCTTAGCAAAGCAGGAAAACTGGAACTTGGATCGATAATCGTCCTAAGGCTGCCGGTGGGGTTTGCAAAGCTTCAGTCGACCTATCCAGGCTTTTTCATTGAGATGAATGGGCTGCTCATCGACAAAAACGCAATAAGGATCGGGCAGGGCGAGAGCTTTGACCAGATATTGATCCCATGCACAGGCGGAATGGATGCCGGAACACCGGTCAATATTGATCTTAGTGTCAAAAACCCTGGTGAAGGCAACGTTATGTGCTATGTCTACACCACCACGGACTCAACTCCTGCAACATTTGGCCCTGAAAAAATCGAGTTTTCCCAAGTTACGACCGCAAGCGAGACGACAGCCGGATTACCGGCATCAATTGCAACGAGGTTCAAATCCAAAGGGCACAAGGCAGGCGACAATCTTCTAGCCATTCTGCCATCAGAAATCAACAAGGGCTGCAGAATAACCTTCAACGGACAGGCGATTGTCAATCCAACAATGGGTCTCAAAAACGTCCAGTTCGAACTCCCAACCGATCTTGAAGTTGGCGCTTTCTGTCTCCTCCAGTTCTCAGACGTCCTCAACCCACTGGAAAGCTCGGTGATCAAAGTATCGATTACGAACTCGAGCTTCGAGATTCCATGGAACGTCACACCCTACCAATCAAGACTCTCTGTTGCAACCATACCGCCGGTTGCAAACAAGCCTTGCGCCTACACCTTCCACATCACACCACCACCTGACCTGCTCGATGTCGAAAGAAAGCAGATCACAATCGTTGGCCCCTGGAACAGAATCCTCAGGCCTCAGGAACCAATGTTCCCGATCATGTCTGGCTCGACCAAAGGCACTGGTGAGTTCGATTCGGCAAATAACCTTGTTGTTATAAAGCTTGAAGAGGAATTCCCCAATATGAAGCCAATCACAATCGAGATTCCATCATCGGCTGGTTTTGGCTCTCCTGACCAGACTTCAGACTTCACAGTCAAAATCTCAAGCACTGAGCTTAAGGCAACCTGTAAGGTGATGCCTGCTCCTCCAGCATATACTTACACAATCAGGACAAAATCCGGTATAGACATTTCGGAAATCGAAGGCGGATGGTCTAATGAACCAGTGGTAGTAAATATCATTTCATCGTCAGGCAAGTCGGACATCACTGTTTTTGGGCTTGGAGAATCAATCAAATCAATGAAGAGCGACCTAACATTAACCATCGACAAAACCATGATCACAGACGAACTGCCGGTATCGGTCAGCGATGTAGGCGGAACAACACGCTTCACCCTCCCCCAGATTAAGGTCGACCTGGATGAACTGAAACTCAGCCTCACAAACCCGTTTGAAAAAACCGGCGTTTCGCCAACCACAAACCTCATCATAGGCGTTGAGACCAATAGGAAGATCATCCAGACCGGCAAGGAATTCATGGTTGTCGAACCGGAGATTGACGTATTGCTCAACGATCTTCCGGAGTCATCCACAAAACTGAACTCAAGGATTGAAAACACCAGACCGGATGCAAAACTGAGTTTTGACCTTCAGGTTGCTCTGAAATACCAGGTCAATTCAGTGAAAGTAATTGTCACCGACCAGACCGGGCGCTCTGTCTCATCTTCTTTCTCCGTAAAGCTCGACGTCAAAACTGTCACCCTCGAATTTGATACAAAACTGGGGCAGGTCGTCGAACCCGGAAACAATAGAGAAATTCAATTCAAAACTGACCCCGAGACCACAGTCTACATCGGCGAGAAAACCTACAAGGCTGACATGGCCGGCAAGGTGAAGGCAAAGCTCGACATTACTCCTGGCTACAATGTGTTTTTCACCCAGCTCATCTCGAAAGAAAACGTCAGCTATGAATACCAGGTCTTCATCTTCGGCAAGAGAACGATAAGGATGAAATCGGAACAGAAGTTTGTCTTCGTTGACGGAAACAGGGTTGACATCAAGGTTCCCCCAACCACCATCACCTACAAGTTCCAGGCAGGCAAGGATAAAGTCATTCAGGTTCCGGTTGCTTACGCGCCTCTCCGTGTGCTGGCCGAAAACCTGTTTGCAACAGTTGCTTATGATGCAGCAACAAAACAGATTACAATCGTCCAGAAGAGACCGGATAGAGACAGAAAGCTGATTTTCACTGTCGATAGTCCTGTTGCCCTTGTCGATGGTCAGCCATATCCGATAAACAACGAGTACAACATCCCTGCAATCAACAAGAACGGATCAGTGATGATCCCGACAAGGTTTGCAGCAACATATCTCGGTGCCAAGGTTGGCTTTGACAACACGACCAAGGAAATCCTCATCGACTGGCCGGATCCCAACGAACCTGCAGCTCCAAAACAAGGTACAACCAAGAATCCGTGAGAATGTTTACAAAAATGCAATTGTGGAAATAATAGCAGACAGATGACACATGACTACGAACTTGACAGTTTCCTGTCGATAATCCCGGACGGCATCAGGCAGAAGCTCATTGACCGCGATGCCTTTGAAGATCTTTACGAGGTGGTCATCGACCTTGGGCGCCCACCCGAGGCTCGATACAAGAATGAGACAGTTTTCCTCTCTGAAAACCCCGTAACCTTCTTCGACATTGAATCAATTGTCACCCGAATTGGCGAATTCGACAGGGACAACCGTTCAGGCATTGAACGCACCCTCCACCGAATCTCCGCCATCCTCAACAGGGGCGGAAGGGTTGTTGGACTCACTCTCCGCTACGGTCGCGCAATCCAGGGAGTTATAAGCGTCATAAAGGATTTCTTTGAATCAGGCAAATCAGTTCTGCTGGTTGGCAGACCCGGTGTCGGCAAAACAACAATCATGCGTGAAGCAGCGAGGGTTTTGTCAACAGAACTGAACAAACGCGTGATCATCGTTGACACCAGCAACGAAATCGCAGGAGACGGCGACATCCCGCACCCTGGTATCGGAAGAGCAAGAAGGATGCAGGTTCCAAAGCATGTCGAACAGCACACGGTCATGATTCAGGCTGTCGAAAACCACATGCCAGAAGTCATCGTCATCGACGAGATCGGAACCGAGGAAGAGGCGCAGGCTTGCAGGACAATCGCAGAACGTGGAGTCCAGCTCGTTGGAACCGCCCACGGAAACAGCATCTCAAACCTCCTGATGAACCCAACGCTTTCCGACCTTCTCGGAGGAATAAATTCAGTAGTGCTCAGCGATGAAGAGGCTTACAGGCGCGGAACCCAGAAGACCGTGCTCGAACGAACACAACCACCAACCTTCGATGTGCTCATTGAGATAAGGGAACGTGGCAAATTCGCAATCTATCCTGACATCGCCGAGTCCGTCGACCGCTACCTCAGGGACACAACTCTCAAACCTGAGATCAGAACCCAGAAAGACGACGGCACCTACGAAACAAGGATCGAAGAGTACAAAACTACTCACGACAGCTACGAGGAAGTCTTCCTGGCCCACGAGCCCAAGGAGTCACCGAAAGACCGTTACCAGCAGGACGCTGTCGACATCTTCCCGTTTGGAATCTCGAGGGACTACATCGAACGTGCCGCCAGATCACTCAGGGTATCGGTCAACATCTCAAGAAGGCTGTCCGAATCAGACCTTGTACTCACAACCCTCAATTACGAGCAGAAGAGACCGCAGGCACTCCTTGAGGCAAAAACGCTTGAAATTCCAATCTACGCCATTGCCCAGAACTCACTGTCGCAGGTCAAGCGCTTCATCAGGGGCATCCAGTCAAATTCTCCCGACCAGGCTGAAGTCCAGGTCATTTTAAATAACGCAATAGAAACGGTGCTTCGGGAAAACCAAACGGTCAGACTCCCTCCGGCACCGCCAAAAGTAAGGCGATTCCAGCACAAGACAGCTGAAAGGTTTGGTCTTGTGACATCGAGCATAGGCGAGGAGCCAAACCGCTCCGTGGTCATCCACCCGCCAAAATTCCAGGAGGTTACAGAAGATGAGAATCAGTAAGTATCTTGCACCCACGCTCAGGGAAGACCCGGTCGAAGCAGAAGCCCCAAGCCACAAGCTCATGCTCAGGGCAGGCTACATCAGAAAGCTAGCCGCAGGCATGTACACCATGCTCCCACTCGGTCTGAGGGTGCAGGAAAAGATCAAAAGGATAGTCAGGGAGGAGATGGACAGGATCGGTTGCCAGGAAGTCGTTTTCCCGGTCATCCTCCCGTCAGAGCCGTGGATGGAGTCAGGCAGATGGTTCCAGTACGGCGACGAGATGTTCAGGCTCAAGGATCGCAAGGGACGCGATTTCTGCCTTGGTCCGACACACGAAGAGATCGTCACCTACCACATGAAAAATGAAGTCAAATCCTACCGCCAGCTCCCGATGATGATCTACCAGATCCAGCTCAAATACAGGGACGAAACCAGACCAAGATACGGCGTCATCCGTGCCAGGGAATTCCTCATGAAGGACATGTACAGCTTCGACAAGGACGAGGAGATGCTCAACACATCCTACAAACTCGCCTTCGGAGCCTACTGCAGAATCCTTGAGAGACTCTCGGTTGATTACGTTCCGGTTGAAGCAGATACAGGTCTGATTGGTGGTTCAAGCTCGCACGAATTCGTTGTTGACGCTGAAAACGGCGAGTGCAGGTATGCAAAGTGCCCGAAGTGCGGCTATGCAGCAAACGTCGAAGTGGCCAAAGCTGGAAAGAGAAATCTTCCAACAGGCGCCGATTCAGAGATGAAACTGGTCGACACACCAAACCAGAAAACAATCGAAGAAGTGGCTGCATTCCTGAAACTTCCGGCTCATCAGCTCATCAAGTCGATGATCTACAAGGCCGATGACCGTTTCGTCATGGTTTGCGTCAGAGGCGACGACGAGATTGCAGAACCCAAGCTCCAAAAGGCTCTTGGTGCCAAGAATGTAGAGATGGCATCACCGGAAGACACCGAGAAAGTTACCGGCACAGTCGTCGGTTTTGCAGGCCCGGTTGGCTTCAACGGTTTTATCCTTGCAGACTCTGAACTGCTTGGAACAAAGGACATGGTCTGTGGTGGACTGTCCAAGGACAAGCACTACACTGGCGTTTCACACGAGCGTGACTGGAAGCAGTCGGCATACGGGGACGTAAGGGAAGTCAAATCAGGCGACCCATGCCCCAAGTGCAACGAGACCATGACAGTGAAAACCGGTCTTGAAGTGGGTCACTGCTTCAGGCTCGGAACAAAGTATTCAGCAGCAATGAACGCCACCTTCCTCGACGAGGAGGGCAAGGAGAAGCCCTTTATCATGGGTTGCTACGGATTCGGCGTTTCAAGGGCGATAGCATCCATCATCGAACAGCACAACGATGATGACGGCATTTGCTGGCCGACTCAGATCGCCCCCTTTACGGCCATTGTCATTCCGACAAACGTCACCGACCAGACAGTATCGGAAAATGCCGAAAGGATCTATAAAGACCTGCTTGACGCAGGCATCGAGACTTTGATCGACGACCGGGACGACAGACCGGGTGTAAAGTTCAAAGATGCCGATTTGATGGGATTTCCGCTCAAGATAACCGTGGGAAAGAAGATCACGGAAGGATTGGTCGAGATTAAGACCAGAAGAACGAAAGAGATGTCGCTTGTGCCAGTCGGCGACGTGGTCGGATTTGTCAGGAACTTCCTGGCTGCTGAGATGGCAAAATAAAAGGGCTTTCAAGGGAAAGCTCAAAGAAAGAGGACAGGCACATGGATGCCTGCAACGCCCCATTGAAAATAAATGCAGGGCAGAGGAGAAAAATGAAAACAACGGCAATCATGCCGGCCTACAACGAAGAAGTGGGCATAGCGGAAGTCATCAAGGCGGTCAAGGCTGCAAAACTTGTTGACGAAATCATCGTCGTCTCGGACGGCTCAACAGACAAGACTGTTGAAATAGCCAAGACTTTTGACGGCGTAAATGTTATCGAGCAGAACCCGAACAAGGGCAAGGCTGCCGCGATGCACCTTGGTGTCTCAAACACAGACGCCGACGTGCTCCTTTTCATCGACTGCGACCTGATCAGCCTCACACCGGAAATGGTTGACGGACTGGTGAAGCCAATTCTTGACGATGTTGCTGATGTCACAATGGGCATCTTCCAGGGTGGAAAGTTCTCCACCGACTGGGCGCAGAAAACCTTCCCGTTCCTCACAGGCCAGAGAGGCATGAAGAAATCCGTCTGGGACGGCGCTGACATCGACGTCAAGAGCGGTTACGCAGTTGAAGTCCACCTTACCAAGTACATGGCCAAGGAAAATCTCAGGGTTGAAAACGTAATCCTTGCCGGTTGCTCACAGTACCTCAAGGAACAGAAGACCAAGGGCAAGGTGCTTGAAGGCTTCGGCAGAAGGCTCAAGATGACCTGGGAAATCGCAAAAGCACTTTTTATGCCGGACTTCGACGACATAGCCGAGATCTTCGCACCAAAGAGAAGGAGTGAAGATTCAGGCTCAGGCGAGGACAGGGAAAGAAGACCGCGCTACAATCGCGACCGTGATGGTGGCGGAGACCGTTTCAGAAAGCCGAGAGGCAATTTCGACAGGAAACCGTGGGTTGCCGATGGCGAATTCAACAAGTCATGGCGCGACAAACGTGATGATGAAAGACGCGAAAGAAGACCCAGAAGGGATGACGCCGAAGGTTCAACTCCATCTGAAGGCGGAGAAGGCGGAGAAGAGAGAAGACCAGCAAGACGCGAGGGTTTCTTCCCAAGGCGTGACGACTCGGGTGAAGGTTTCAGAAGAGGCCCAGGCAGACCAAGGAAGAACTTTGGCGACAGCGAAGGCGGAGACAGACCACCAAGAAGAGAAGGCGGATTCTTCAAGAGCCGTGATGGCGGAGACCGCAAGCCGTTCTTTGGCAACCGCGACGGTGGCGAGCGCAGGGGTCCAGGCAGACCGAGAAAATACGGCGACGACAGACCTTTTGGCGACAGACCACCAAGAAGACCAAGAGACTAACAAAACTTTAAACACTTACAGCCGGTTGGTTTAACCTGACCGGCTAGAATGTTTTTCCGGTAAAAGAAAGTCAAGGAGACAAGGCAATGAGGATTGGAATTATTGGAGCAGGATCAGGCGGATATGTTGCAGCTTTGAGGGCGGCACAGCTTGGAGCATCGGTCACACTTTTCGAGGAAAAGTGGATCGGCGGAACCTGTCTTAATGTGGGTTGCATCCCGACCAAAGCCCTCATTGCCGGACTCCACAACGCAAGGATCGCAAAAGAATCGAGCGTTCTCGGCGTTGAGATAGACAACATCAGGGTTAATCTCGCAACTCTCCAGAAGCACAAATCAACCGTCGTTTCCCAGAATGTCAAGGGAATCGAGTATCTGCTTAACAAACGCGGTGTGAAGGTTGTCGCCGAACGAGGAAAGCTCATGCCGGGCAAAAAGATCGCCACGGCCACAGAAGAGTTCGAATTTGACAAGATCATCATAGCAACTGGCTCAAAGGTGGCCTGCATCCCGGGCATCAAAATCGACGGCGAATACATCATGTCATCAGACGAAATCCTGAATGTCACAAACCCTCCAAAAACCATGCTCATCGTTGGCGGCGGCGTAATCGGTCTCGAATTCGCTGGCATAATGAGCGAACTTGGCACCAAGGTGACCGTTGTTGAGCTTCTGGACAGGCTTCTTCCGCAGGACGACACCGAATGCTCAAGAGCAGCCCAGAAATTCGTCTCAAAGCACGACATAGAAACCATGACCCAGACAAAGCTCACCTCTCTTTTCCGCGACGGAACCGATGTCGAGGCAACGTTTGAACACGGTGCAGACAAGGAAATCAGAAGGTTTGCAAAAGCCCTCATGGCTGTCGGACGCTCGCCAAACCTTGACGAAAACGCGCTTGCAATGAGCGGGGTCAATTTCGACCGCAGAGGCATCAAAGTCGACCAGTTCATGCAAACAAACGTCGAAGGCATCTATGCAATCGGCGACTGCACCGGTGGCTACATGCTGGCCCACGTTGCATACGCCCACGCAAAAGTCGCTGTCTGCCACGCTCTCGGCGTTGAAGACTGCCTTCCGATGAACTACGACGCAATTCCAAGGGTCACTTTCATCGATCCAGAAATTGCAGCCGTCGGCCCCACCGACATCCAGCTTGAAGAAAAGGGAATAAACGTGACCTGGTCAAAGTTCTCCTACATGGCTTCCGGTCGTGCCAAAGCCCAGGGGATAAAAGACGGATACTTCAAGATCGGCGTTGATGACGAAGGAATCATCCATTCAGCCATCATCATCGGTGAAGGCGCCGGAGAAATGATCGCTTTCTTCTCCCAGGCGATCACGTTCCAGACTTCGGTTTACGACCTTGAGGAAGTCATCATCGCCCACCCGACCATGTCAGAGATGTGCATCGAGGTCGTCGAAACCGCTGCCGGCCATCCGTTGCACAGCTAGCCTCGGTTTCTTGTCCGCTTGACATTTGCAACGTTTGGGGATAACATCCGACTGTGGAGGTTTCCATGGACAAGGACAAACCAGCTGCCTCAAAAGAAGAGAAGGAAATAGCCGTCGAGTTCAAGACCGACAAGGCCATCGCCGAAAAAATCTTTTACAACAACTATGAGATTTTCATGATGACACGTGGGCATTGGTAGAATTATTTATGTATTCTGTTGTTAATGGCTCTCCAAGTTAGTTTATGAGATCAAAGATCGTTAAGTAACTCTTCAATATCTTTTCTATGTTGTTGCGTAATTTTTTTATTATTTTTTGCGTTTGCGATTCCTTCAACAATAGCTTTGTGATTTAGTTGAAATTTATTACAGTACATGCTTAATTTCTTTGAGATAAATTCTTCTTCAGTGTAATATTCATTATTAATTAAAGCATACAAATACCTTAATTCATTAATTGGAAATCGCTCACCGTAGTCAATATATCCATTATGAGTATCATCAAATATTATTGGTTTAATATCAGCAAAGAAACATAATATAACTACTGGTTTGTAAAACGGCAATTGTAATATATTGTGAATATAATTATAATTGATGTTATATTTATATATATAAGTTCGAGATAAACTAAAATTGATTTTAGTATATTCATCTAGATGTAATAAATCAATATATTCACGCCTATAAAACAAAACTTCTAAGAAGCGCAATTCATCGTAAATATAGATATATTTGAAATTTGTTATAATATCATTTATTATGGGATCAGTAACTTTATCGACGGACACATTCATTAATGATCCCTCTAGAAATCGAAATAATGAAGATTCAAACCCCAAATTATTAACAATCAATAATACAGTTGTCTCTCTAACAATGTTTCTAGCCCACTGCAATATTCTGGACGTTAAAATATTCCCATATTTATCATTTAGCAAGTAATTTGATTGAATGTGGACGTTGTATCCAATCTTTCTTATAACTTGTCTACATAAATCAGAATTAAACCTTAATTGATTTGATTCGAGTGAAAATTTTGATGAGATAATAATTGATTCTGATTTATTCAATATTACATCAAGCAAATCCGTATTAGTGACATCGTTGATGTTAATATAATCAATAATTTCATCTATCAATGTGCCTAAAACCTTATAGTATGTGATTAGACTACCATCATCTTTATTAATCTTAATATCTTTATCAATTCTTTGTAATAAATTAATACAATAAGTAACTATCTTATTATATTCTATCATATTAAAATATTTTTGAATATTTATTTTAATGCCAGATGTAATAAATATTAATGCTAATTCCATTATATCAATATAGTTCTTATTTACATCTATAGTATTCACTTCAAATATTAGTATTGGTGATACATAGATTCTAAGTCGGTATATTATAAAAAAAGTTATTGTCCCAAGTGCAAATAAAGAGAAAAGAACTGCCACTGTGCATATAAGATTAATAATTACTCGTAAGAAATAATAACCGTTTGGCATGAATACAATAAATAACAAGCCGGTTATAGCCAGAAAAATCGAAATTACGCCCAGAAGTATAAATCTATTAATTAGTTCGTCGCTATACATCATTCTTTTAAGCGGTTCATTTACTCCTAATAATTCTGAAACTTTTAAATTAGGAACAACTGTATACAACAACGCCAAACCTATCCCCAACAAAGCCCCCATCGTTTGTGCTATCGTCGAGAAAAGATAAAGCGCAGGCGTGTAAAGATCATTGAATTTGTCCTGGTAGAATCTTGCAACGACGCTGATGACCACAAAAATGGCTATGACGAAAAAGATTACGAAAGGCCACTTGATTTTGTTGTTCAGTCTGTCGCTGTTCTCTTTTGCCTTTGGATTGGTCTTGTCTCCCATGCACCCATTCTACAAACACTCTTCTTCTTGTCAAATCCGACAGTTTCACCATAACTATTTATAAGTATTCGTAGCATCTTTAAATATTATTCTTATACTTATTGCTTTCTATTTTGAATTTATAGTCATTCTTACTTTCTTATTATCATTATAAATTATCATAATATGCTTTTTAGTATTTAATGGAAACTTTAATTTACTTTTAGTGATACTGTTGACAAAAAGCCAGACTTGCCCATTATTTAGATTGGAATGAACCGCATTTTACAGCTTGCAACCGTTGTGGCAATCCTGGCTTCAGGGGCATGGGTGGACAGGGGAAATCCTGGCCGTTCCGGCACCTTCCCGGACAATGTCAGCCCGAAGTTCTACGACACGCCGCGATTTGCAAGAAAACTTCTCCCAATCGAAGGAAACGACCAGGTGACCGTCGACGTGAGCCCGGCTGTGGCAAACGGCACCATGGTGATCGTGAGCAAGGAAGGCAGGATTTATGCGCTTTCCACAGCCGACCTCTCGATGAAGTGGTCGAACGACCTCAAGGTTGTCGGCACCAGCGCCAGCTTTGTGGCCAGCCCGGCAATTGATGAAGGAAAAATCTACGTTCCCTACTACTGGATCAGCCCCGAACCCTCGTCGACAAGCAAACCAATCGCCGGAATCTGCTGCTACAACCTCGAAGACGGCAAGCTGGACTGGCGCACCGGCGACAGCAAATCCCTGATCGAATCAACCCCTTTGATCGACGGCAACAAGATTGTTTACGGCTCAAGCGACCGTCACGTTTATGCAATCGACAAGACCAGCAAAGGCGCACCTTTTGAGGGATGGAACCCAATCGAGCTGACAGGCCAGGTCAAGGCTGGAGTTGCAAAGCTCGATGACGGCAGATACGTCGTCGCCTGCCAGGGTCAACCGCACACCGACTCGGAATACACCAAAAACCTCTACTGTCTCAACCCAAACGACGGCAGCATCAGCTGGGGCCCGCTCCAAACCAAGGGTTCAATCGATTACACACCTGCAACTTCGGGCGACTACATTTTTGTCACTTCCTATGGCTACATAATCGGCAGCAACACTGACGCAACCGGCACCCTTTACTGCTTTGACCGCGACCGCAACCCAAACGAGATGTGGAATTTCCCGTTCAAGGGCAGAATGACCGGTAGTCCGGTGACAAACGGAAAATACGTGGTTGCTGCAGACACCGCCCAGGAGATGAGGGTTTTTGCCCTCGATGGAGATAATTTTTCACTCCAGGCAGAATACGTAACAGATAACATCGTCATGAACTCGCCAGTCATCATTGACCACTACGTCTACGTTGGAACCAGATCAGGCAATCTGTCGATCTACGATCTCGACGCAAAAAAAGTGGTTGGCCACGACAACGAAACCGGAATCGTCCAAAACCTGAACGTCGGTGGAAATGAAGCATATCTGATGGGTTCGCCAATTGTCTGGAATGATGCTCTTTTTGCTGTCAACAACATCGGCCATGTTTTCAAATTCGAGATGAAACCAAATATATCGGTGACCTTTGAAAAAACTGAACAGACAGTGAAAAAGGGCGAGCAGTTCAGGTTCAGGGCGGTTGTCAAGAATGAACGTGAGCAGAAACTTCCAAAATCAGTAAAAATAACACTTCGCACCGATGCTGACTGGCTCTCAGCCGACACAGACACAACCGTTTCGATCATCGACGCCGGGCAACAGGCCATCATTGAATTTTCTGGCACCGCAGAAAAGGCAACCTACGATCATCTCATAGCAAAAGTCATCATCTCCAGTGACAACCCGGAAATAACCTTTGAACCGGTAAACCTCATCCTGTTTGTAACCGAGAAAAATCTTCAGATAACCTACATCGGTGGCTCATCAACAATCTGGGATGACGAGCTTGTCAGGACGATGAACATCACAAACACCGGCAACACACAGATTTTGTTTGATGTCATAACGGATATCGGCGTTACAATGATCTCCCCGAGCAGATCCATCTTGCTCAACCCTGACGCCTCCATTGAACTAAAATTTGAAATTGATCCAAAAGCGTGTGGCTTTGACAAGCCTGTCGAGCTCAAGTTCAGCTTCAGGAGCGACGGTGAGGACCTGGCCAATTACATCCTCAAATGCACCCTCAAACGCTCAATGAAGATAATAAAGCTGGCAATCGGCAAGCCAAAGGCAACCGTTGACGACACTGAAATCAATGTTGACCCGCCACCGTTCATAAGCAAAAACATCACTATGGTTCCACTCAGATTTGTGTCGGAAGGTCTTGGGCTAAAGATTGAATGGGTGGCGGACATCAAAACCATCATCGTTGATCTCGGCAACGAGAACTACCTGAGGCTGCTTATCAACTCGCTGAAAGCCTACATTGACATGCCTGATGGCTCGATCAGGGAAGTTCCGCTTGCTTCAGCACCACAGATCGTGAAAGGGAGAACGTTCGTCCCGCTTCGCATCATCTCCGAAATGTTCAACTGTGATGTGGCCTGGGATGCCAAGACAAAGGGGATAACGATCACAAAGAAGTTGAAACCTTAAAACTCAGGCTTCTACAACAATCTTTGTTTCACCTTCCAGTGTCTGACCAATCCACTCGGCATTGACGCCTGCTTTTTTGAGCTTGAACACGCACTCCTCTGCTTTGTCCATATTTATGAAAGCGAGCAGCCCACCGGAAGTTTGTGCGTCTCCAAGCAGATTTGTCCACTCGGCAGAAACATTTTCCCCAATCTGAAGACGATGCTCGACCGATGAGATGTTTTCCATCAGAAGTGGGCAGGTATAGTTTTTTGCTGCCTCAAAGGCGTCTTTGAACAGTGGAATTTTTGAAACATTGATTTTTGCGCCAATTTTTGATTCCTCAAGCAGCTCGTAAAGCGAAACGGCAAAGCCAAAGCCTGTGACATCGGTTGCACACCGGCAGTCGTACTGGGCAAGGATTCGTGAAGCTCTGCAGTTTATTTGAGTCATCGACTGAATACACTGGTTGAAATCGTATTTCTCGCGGGCTGCGTAGAGGATGCCGGTTCCAAGGGGCTTTGTCAGAATAATAGCCTGTCCTGGTCTGCCTGCGTTTGACATCCTGATGTCACCGGGTTTTGCAGTCCCAAAAACTGAAAGGCCAAACTTTACTTCCTGATCCTTTGCCGTGTGACCGCCGACGATGAGCACGTTGTGTTCGATGGCAGCCAGAGCACATCCGCGAAGGATTTCGGCAAGTTTTGGCGTTTCAATTTCTCTGGGGAAAAGGGCAATGTTGAGCGCAAGCAAAGGCTGGCCACCCATTGCACAGATGTCTGAAACCGAGTTTGCAAAAACGATTCTGCCAAATGTTTCAGGATCATCGACTATGGGGGCAAATACATCAACCGTGAAAATCCCCAGCAGGTCGTCAGTGAGTTTGTAGACAGCAGCATCGGATTTTGAAAGGTCGCCGGTCAGCAGCCGTTCATCAGTCATTTTTGGCAGGTTGGACAAAAGGTCGGCGAGGTCACCCGGACCCCATTTGCTTGCTCAGCCGGCACATCCAGCCCATTTTGTGAGTTTGAAGACTTCGTCTCTCTCCATCTTATTTATGGCAGGATAACACAAGAGGCTTCATCATTCAAGACGATCCTCAGGGCGTTCCCTCTCTGCGAGACTGTGCCTGATCCCTCAAAAATCCTGTTCGGGCCTGACCATATTCCTTCCGTGAACATAACGGCTCCGTTTTCAAAAAACTGAAGAGGCTGGCTCTCAGAGAGGAGGTTTATTGATCCGCTGGAAGGGTCAACAACGTAACAGCCATTGGTTTTCTTTATGATTATCTGGCCAAGGTCGAGCAGGGGGTTGAAGGCTTTTGTCGAGTAAACCTGCTCGCAGTTGAGCGACCAGAGTTCCACTCCGTCGACGAAACACTTCAGGATGCCTGAAGGATTGTAGAAAATCTGGCACATCTTGTCCTGGGTTGAAATAAATCCAAGTCCCCTGAAGCCCGGATTTGGGTTTGGCTGGACAAAGGTGTTGTTTTTATCGAGAGGGGTCGATGTGCCCGAATTTGGATCGATGAGATAATGGTTTTCGGAGTTAAGGGATTCTGCAATCCAGACCTGTTCGTTCTCGTTCCACGAGATCGAGAGCGGTTCTTCGGCAATTTTTGTCTGCCATTCGGCCTCGCCTGAACCGGTGTTGAATCCAACAATGTCAGTGCCTTTGAAAAAACAGATGATTGCCGGCTGGACATTCTTCACCCCGCCGACCTGCCACGAACCATCGAGATTCCAGGCATAACGCCTGCCGTAGACACCGACACAGGTTCCATCTGCATTGAAAAGGCCAACGCCAAAATCGCTGGTTTCACCCATGCGTCTGAAATGGAGTCCCTGCTGAGCCTTGCCCAGCTTGAAAACCTTCATGTTTTCAGTGTCGAATTCACACAGGGTGTTGTCGACGATTGAGAAGTAGCGGGTGGTTGATCCGTCCTGGGACTGGATTTGTCTGGCAAATTCAGCGACAAACATCCTGGGATCCTTGACTTCCACCTGCTTGAGAGACTGGGCATCATATCCGGCTATTATCAGGGCATCCTTTTTCATACCTGAAAATACCAGCGTTCCACCGTAGAGTGAAAGGTCAAGAATGGTGTCATGGGGAGGCAGTTTTGCCTGAATGGTGTGGCCTGAATTGTCAGTGACCTTCAGGAACCCGTCCTGTATGTAGGAGTTGAAATAACCTCCGTTTGCAAACCACTCATGAGCCGATGATTCAATGTTTGAAGCGGTGACAATCATTGACAACTTTGCACCGGGATGGAGCCAGACATTCTGACGCTTGAAAAGGAGTGGGATGGAAACCATGTCTCCGCCAACCTTTGCTGTCAGATTTTTTGCGTCTGCAAACGAGACCGGCGTGACGCCAACGAGTTCGTCACCCCTGTAAATCTGGATGCCTTCGGGGATCGAGGTGATGTTGATTGAATCGCCCTGGCTCGAGCCTGTTTTTGGGGTTTTCCCAAAGAACACTTCAACCTTTTTCTTCTCGTCAAATTCAAGGTCAATTGGGCCGTATTTTTTGGCCTGACCGTCAAGGTTGAGGATAAACGTATATACACCTGGAGGCAGGTGAACATCCACAGGCGTTTTGCCAAGTGGCTGCGAAATATCAGATGCAACGCTGACCTGTGCGCCTTGCGGATTCGAGGTGAAACTGACAACCGGTTCTGTTCCGCAAACCACCTTTGTCACTTCACCCTTTGAAATGGAAAAGGTGCCTTTGAGTTCCATTTTTGAATCGGCAACTCCTTGCATCAGACCCTTGTATTCATGGCTACCTGTGGTCAAAGGAATTGAAAATTCTGTGCCATTGCCATAGCTGATGCCGTCTATCTCAAGATCAATGGCTTTTTTGCATTCAAGGCTTAGGGTTCCCTTATCTGGAGCGAGCATGACAACACTGGCAACCACGAGTGCTGCTGCAACCAGCACAACAACAATGGCTGGAACTACCCATTTCAGTTTTGCGGCCACGGAATAACCACCTTCTTCCCGCCCATATCTGCAAGCATGGCCCTGTGACCCGATGATTCCAAAGGTTCAAGACCGTCGATGCCGGTGAAATAGCCACGATTGAGACCGTCCCTGTCGATAATCCAGATTCGCTTGTCAAAGTACAGGGCTAGGAAACGTTTGTCGCCAAGGATCAATCCATTTTTTGGTGATCCGAGTCCAGGAAGTGTTAGTTCGAGAATGGGTCTGAGCATGTGGGAACCGAGGATGGTGACCTTGTTCGATTCGATTTGGACAGGCCCCCATGGAGACGGTAGAAGTAGACCGGTTTTGAAGGTTCTCTCCCATGTGGGTTTGAATTTACCGTTCTCGTCCAGCTTCACACCTGAAACTGCCTTGTTGCCTGACAGCACAAACGATCCACCTGGACAGGCCGAACCCTGAATTGCTTCCTCAGCTGACTGTGGCTTCACACGCCTTTCGATCTGTTCGCCGGTTTTCAGGTCAAGCTGGTATTCGAACGGTGAGGTTGGGAAATTTATTAGCACAACATCTTTGCCCTTTGACCTTGAGATTGTCGGATCGGACTTTCTGGGTTTGTCGACATACCTGCTCCATTTGTAGCGACCTTGAGGATACATGACTGCTGCAACTGTGAAATCAGAGTAGACGATAAAAGTCTTTCCGGTGTCAAAGCCTGCATCAAAACATGCTCCCTGAGGATCAATCGTCAGTGGCATCCATGTCCAGCCCTTGTCGGCGTCAGCTCCCTGAGGACCTTCAAGCAATGCGGAGTACTTTTCCCTGTTGTTGACTTTGTATTCAGTGAGTTTGTGTGGAACTGCAACTGTGGGGTCGAGAACCATCATGCCGGTCGCCTTGCCCCTTTTCAGAGAGAAGATGAAAATCGGGTGTCCGTCATCGGTTGCCGAAAAACTTACACCAAGGAATTTTGCCGTCTCGTCGTTGTTAACCCTTTTGATAAACCTGAAGGTTTCAAGGTTTTTTACAACAACGGCTTCGATTGCTGCAATCCTGCCTTCACCATTGACCACGGTTTCCCAGACATTGCCATAGCAATTCCAGCTGCCTGATTTGAACGGTTGTGTGGCAAGAGGGAGTATCGAGCCTTCGAACTTCTTTTGAACGTCAATCTCCTTGCCGGTTTTTATCTCAATGCAAAACGGGGTTGAACGGGGATCAGACGGGATGCCAGCCATGCCATAAATATTGTTGGTATCAGTTTTGTAAATAATCACCGGTCGAAGGTCAAACGCCCTGTCGATCTTCTGCGTCCAGACCCTCTGACCCGATTCAAGATCAATACAGTCAACGAAAGGATAGCCGGTAGCATAAAGCAGCGATGATCCATCCTGTGCGACGGTTGCGCCTCTTGCATCACCTGGCAGTGTGAACAAATCCCTGCCAAAGTACATGCACGGATTGTAAATGGTTTCCGGCCATGAGATTTCGATGGGCTTGCCAACCGATGGAAACATGACCTGCGTGCAAAGAATCTGCTGGCCATAATAGTTCATGCAGACCTTGTGGAATCCGCTTGGAAGCAACGTCTGCGAACCCTTGGCATATTCCTTTCCGTCAACAGTCAGTTCTGCGCCTTCGATCAACTTTGGAACTGAGAAGTTGGTTGTGAGCTTTCTGGAACCTGGCTGATTGAGCGCCAGTTCGTCGAAATCGGCTGAGATATTGATTATTTCGGCACCAGAGGAGAGAAAACTCTTCTGATACTCAGGAAAACCAGGGAGCCTCATCACAACATCGTATTGCCCATAAGGAAGTTTGGTTCTCAGGGGAGTGGTTCCTAGGCTTGCATCGCCTTCGAGCGAACTCAGGACAATGGCTGCCTTTTGAGGCTTTGTGTCGAACACAACGTCTGAAACGTTGATCAATTCAATGGTTTCACTTCTTCCAGGGGATATGTCGACCTTCTGGACATCCATGTCCATGAAAGGGATCGTTTCAAGAGGGACAGCCTTGACCACATGTCTGCCAGGGTCGATTGTCCTGATGAAAACCGTTGAGCCTTTGCCTAAAGGTTTGTCGTCGACAAAGATTTCAGCAGGCACCTTGCACTCGATTGTCAGGGACGGTGTTTTGGGCCAGACGGTTACGGTGAGCCACACGAGCAGGACAAAACCTATTCCTATCGCTGTGTAAACAAGGTACTGCCTCAATTTGGCAATTGTCTGTGCGGAAACATCCCTCTTAATCTTCGGAGTTTTGGGATCATATAGGTTGAAGGCCATGCAAACTAAGATAAGGCTTGCAGTTTTGGCGGTCAAGTCCTATAATGGGCAGACGTGGAAGAACAATACCTGACAAAACCAAACGGACACAGGATCAGCCTTTTTTATACGATAATCATCCTCTCGGCTTTCGGTTTTCTTATCATCCCGCTCGATGCTTTCGGCAAGAGTCTGATCTGGTTGACAATCGTTCTCATTCCTGCTGCTGCAACCGGCTTCACCTTCCTTACAAGGCTCATGATGCGTCAGGGTGTCATCCGTTGCAGAATCTGGACTGATGAGGAAACGAAGAGAGTCAATTTCAACATTTCTTTGATCCAGATTCCGACAGATGAAATAACAAAAATCATTCGTGTCTCAAGGCCGGGTCTGTTCGGTTCAGAGCTTCAGGTTTACACCGACAAGATAAATCCTTCTGCAGTCATCGTTTTGGAGGAACTGGCAAACCCGGGCGGTTTGATTGAATCGCTCCGAACAAACGCACCAAGGGCGATCTTCAAAGAAACTTATTCCGGACTTCATTTCCTCGATTGGGGGCTCTGGATCTCACTGGCAGCCCTTGCCGTAATCGTCGTGTCAAAGGTGTTGTGAAGGTTTTCAGGTCACGCCTGGGTCTCTCCAGCGGGTGGCTGGTCTTCCTCACAATTCTGCCGGCTCTGTTGATTGTCTGGCTCCCATTGGAGCTAACTTCAAAAACATCGGTCTCTTTGCTTATTTCGGCCATTCTTTCAAGTTTGGCAATATATTTCGCCCTCAGAATCTTTCCGAAGCAGTCAATCCTTGTCTGTTGTGACGATTTCGTAATCATCAACCGGTTTTCCACCAGAATATATGAGGAGATCACCGACATCCAGCTTGTCGACACAGGCAGCATCTCCGGCTGGATGATGATCCTCTCAAACCCTAATTTGAGAACCGAGCCAGTCAGGGTGCCATTTTCTCAGATACACCTGTCGGAAAACCTGCTTGCACACATCAAGACAAACGCCGAGAAAGCAAGCGTTTCATACCACACAAAACTCTTCGGCTCGCTCTCCGAGTGGATAATCGCTCTCGAAGCCTCACTTTTTGTGGTTGGCGCCTTCAGGCTGGTTTTGGCTGCAGTCGCTTGAACAATTGCGGAACTTGCTTTATAATTTTGTTTACCCTGTGGTGTGCGTGATCGCTGACATTTACTGCCTATAAGTGAATGTAGGGGCGGAATGGCCATCGCTGATGAGCGCTCCGGCAACGGTTCGTTCACTGATACATGATGAGCCTGAATAATGGCCCCACCTGCGATTAGGTGCAGGAAATTAAGGTTGACACGGCATTTGCGGGGATTGAAAGAAACTCGGAGGCTTGATGAGCTCTGATTTGACGTACGTTCTCCAAAGGATGCAGAGTCTGGAAATAGCCCTTTGGATTCTGATTGGAATTCTTTTTGTTGCAGCGCTGATGATCGTTATCTTCGTGGTTCCGGCCCTCATTCAGGCAAAAAAGACGTTAAATGAGGCCGAGAAGTCAATGAAGACTGTAAACACCGAGATTCTCCCCAAGGTAAACACCATCCTTGACGACACGGGACCGGTGCTCAAGAACGCATTGACAACCATAACAAGCGCTGTTCAAACCGTGCAAACTGTCATTTCGGGAGTGGCTGCGATAAGCAAGTACATCCCAGTCCTGTTCCAACCGGTATTTAGATCGGTTTTTGGAACATTCTTCAAGCTTGGAGGATTTCTCTTCAAGCGTAACAAAAAAGGAGGAAAAGAATGAGCGACCGTGACAGCGGATTTTTTACAGGAGTGCTCTTCGGAGCGGCAGTCGGTTTTCTTCTTGGTGTGCTCTTTGCACCTGCAAAAGGTGATGAAACCAGAAAAGTAATCGCTGACAAGTCGAAGGAAGTCGCCGATGACATCAAGGTCAGAACCGAAGAAGTCATTGAGAGACTCAAGGCAAAGATCAACGCAAAGGGCGAGCTTGCTGAGGATTCTGAGCTCCACTAGTGCTTAAGATCTCAAAGGGGGACTTTGAAGTCTTCCTCAAAATTGTAGTAATGATTGCGGTAATCGTTGGAGCCGCTTTTTTGCTCTATGTCCTGTGGCTCCTTCGATCCGTTGTCGTTTTGTTTCTCATCTCCCTGGTGCTGGTTTTCATTCTGCGACCTGCAGTTGACTGGTTTTCAAAAGGATCGGTCAAGTTTAAAAACGGAAAAACCATCAACATCAGGATTCCAAGAATATTATCAATTTTTCTTGTTTTTGCGCTTGTTTTCCTTTTGCTTTTCTTCATCGTGACACCAATCATCAACCTGATGATTGCCCAGGCAAATTCACTATTTCAAAATCTTGACAAAATTACCGGCTCCATTTCGGAATGGGCTGAAAAAATCCTCAAGGTCAAGGATGCCCAGATTCAAAGCTACATCAACACAATCCAAAACAATCTCCAGGAATTCCTTGTCAGCACCATCAAAAGTCTTCCAGGACTGCTTCAGAGCATCTTCACAACCTTTGCCGGTTACATTTTCAACGCCTTCATCATATTGATCATCACAATCTTTTTCCTCCTTGACTGGGACAAGATCAATCTCGTCATTTTCTCGCTCATTCCGCAAAAAACATCAGATACGGCCAAAGGGCTTCTTGGTGCCGTTTACAAACAGATCTGGGGCTACATCAAGGCTCAGGCATCACTGTCATTCATGATCGGTACTCTCATCGCCATTCTTTCATTCATCCTTGGCTCGGAAGCGTTCCTCATCATTGGAATCGTCGTTGCCCTCGGAGAAATGGTTCCCTATATCGGCCCGATTGTCTCCTTCTCTGTTGGTTTCCTTCTCGTGCTATTCACGGCAATTTCCCGTGCTGATTTCTCCCTGCTTCTCTGGTATTCAGTAGGATTCCTTGTAATCGAGCAGATTCTGGCTCAGGCCATTGCAGCCCCTCTGATAGCCAAGAAAGCAAACACCCACCCTCTACTTGTAATTCTGGTCATGTTCAGCTTCACCACTCTGTTCTCCCCGTATGCCGTGCTTCTGGCTGTGCCATTCCTGGTTTTTGCCAGAGCCATATTCTCATATCTTATCTCTGAAAAAAAGGTGCTTGAAAAGCTTGGAATCGCTCTTGAACCGACAACACCGCCACTCTCACCGCTCATCTCAAAACTTCGAAAGCCATTCGGCAAGACTGACAGGAAATGATTCAGGCCATCATCACCGATCTGGACGGAACACTGCTGACTCCGGACGGAACCATATCTCCTGCAAACAGGGAAATCCTTAAACATGCAATGTCTCATGGTATCAGAGTCATCCTCGCCTCAGGAAGACGTTACCTCTCCACTGAGAAATTTGCCAGAGAACTCGATCTGGACGAATTTATCATCGCCTATTCCGGTGCATGGGTGAAAAAAACTTCGGCTCCTGTTCCAATCATTCAATACGAAATGCCCTATGATGCTTCGGTTGAGTACATGCGAGAAGTAAGGGGGAAAGTCGATTTGTGCGGTGTTTATCTGGATGACACTTTTTATGTGGAACAGAAAAATGATTGCCTTGAACGTTATGAAACCAAATCACACCTAAAAGCTATTGAAGTAAACGATGTTTGTGAGTTCCTGATGGGTGAAAAGCGCAACCCAACCAAGATTTTCACCCTTGCCAAACCGGAGATTCTTGAGATAATCACAACAGAGATGCGTGAAAGGTTTGAAGGGATTCTCGACTTTGTAAAATCATGGGAGACCTATCTTGAGGTTGGCCCGATCGGCGTTTCAAAGGGCTCTTCGCTCCTTGAGCTTGCCAGACGTGAAAACCTCAACCTCTCAAACTGTGTGTTTTTTGGAGATCAGGAAAATGACATCTCCGCCATGGAAGTGGTGGGCATCTCCGTGGCAATGGGCAACGCCACTCAGGAAGTCAAACAAAAGGCGACAATGATTGCACCTCCGAACTTTGAGGACGGTGTGGCCAAAGTCCTCGAAAGGATAATGGGATGAGAAAACTGATGCTTCTCCTGTGCCTGTGTCTTCTTCCGCTGCCGGCACTGGCTGCTGACGGTACAGTTTCCGTAAAGCCAATAGAAAAGTCTGTTCAAGTGGGCGACATCGTAAAAGTCGACATCAGGGCGGCAGGGCTTGCCAATCTCTACTCTGTCAAATACGAGGTTGTTTATGAAAACAGGATCATCACCTTCAAAGAACTCGAACTTGGCAGTCTTCTTGCCAACGACCCAAAACCAATAGCAAACTACACCGTCAAAAAAGACGGAGACAAATCGAGAATAATTTTTGGTGCATCATTTACCAACATAAAAAACAAATTTCCCGAATCAGGCACATTTTTCACCATCCAGTTCAAGGCAATCGACTCATCCAAGGCATCACCGATAAAAATTGAAAAGATTGAAGGCAGGGACTATCGTTTTGACATTGTCAAACTGAACGTTGAGAACTCGGAAATCGCCGTAACCGCACTACCGACAAAGCCAAATCTTGTGATTGACCCTAAAGAGCTCGATTTTGGAACTCTCAGATCAGGCGAATCCAAAACGCTCAAATCGCACATCAGCAACGACGCAAAGGCTGGACTCAAGGGCTCAATTGAGCCTGACAACACATGGATTGAGGTTGATCCGGCAAAGTTCGACAAGGACGAATTCGATGTAACAATCACGGTCAAACCGGTTGACGGCCTGCTCCTGAATAAACAGCACATCGGCTATGTCCAGGTGGTTACAAACGGCGGTTCCCAGTCAATCAGATGCCGTTTTTACTATCAGGAGACCGCAATCGACGACCTCCCGCCAGACCTGACCATCACTGAGCCGGCCGATAAGGCGCTCCTCAACAAGTCGGCAATCCGCATAAAGGGAAGAACAAACCCGGGTGTGGCAATCTTCGTCGGCAACAACGCCAAGGAAGTGGGTGAAGACGGATCTTTTGATTTCCCGTACGACCTCCACGAAGGCGACAACACAATCACGGTCACAGCCAAAAAGGATACCGGAAAAACGACAGACAAAACCATTGTCATCACCCTCGACTCAATGCCCCCGCCACTCAACGTGAAAGACCCAGGCGAAACAGTTCACACCAGCCCGATATGGATTGAAGGCGCAACAGAAAAAACAGCAACCATCAAAGCCGGTGGAAAACCGATCAAACCGGACAGCAACGGTAATTTCAGAATTTCGTTTGACCTGAAGGCAGGTGAGAACAAGCTGGAAATAATTGCTGTCGATCAGGCAGGAAACTCGACACCGTGGGGTAAAGTGGTCAAGTTCGTTCCACAGGAAACCATCAGCATAAAAATGTGGGTTGGCAAACCTGAAGCATACATCAATGGCGAACTCAGATATCTTGAAGTTCCGCCAACGGTTGTGGGCGGCAGAACCTTCGTTCCGCTCCGCTTCGTTTCTGAAAACTTCAGGGCCGACGTGAAATGGGATCCAGACACCAGATCAGTCACCGTTCACGGGCAGAACCACTCTTGTACTGTTTTCATTGATTCCAAGAACGCATTCCTGGACGGCATACCAAAGCTGCTCGAAGCTGCACCGTTCATCAAGAATGGAAAATCCATGGTTCCACTCAGATTCATCTCTCAAGACACGCTCTCGGCAGCCATCCTCTGGGACAACAACGAAAAAAGGATAGACCTGACTCTGGTCATCGACATAAAACCGTGAGGGCTTCATACGGTTCACTTCAACTGCTGGGTCTGAAGCCCGGCGGGTACCCGTTTTCACCACGGGCAGTCTTCCTGCTCATCGGAGACGCCTGTGAAGGTGGATGCCTTTTTTGCCCGCAATCATCAGGCAGTCCCGAAAAGCTTTCAAGGGTCACCTGGCCTGAGGTTGAGGAAGCAGATGTTATTGGTGCAATCCTGAAAACCAAAATTGACCGCGTCTGCATCCAGGCCACAAGATCGCCTGCTACGAAACATGAAGTTTTGAGACTCCTGAAAAAGATTGGCGAAGCAACCATCGCCCCAATCTCGGTCTCGATGCACATTGAAACCTTCGAGGATGCACGTGAACTTCTGGAGGCTGGTGCAGCAAACGTAAGCATGGCACTTGACACGGCAACCGAGGAGCTGAGTCAGCAGATCAAACACAAACCGATACTGCAAACCATTGACCTCCTCATCAAAACCGCTTCACATTACCCTGGGCAGGTCACAACACACCTCATCGCCGGACTTGGAGAAACTCAGGAAGAGCTTGTTGAGCTTGCCAGAGTGCTGATAAGGGCAAACGTCTGTGTCTCGCTTTTCGCCTTCACACCCATTCCGGGAACACAGCTTGAAAATATTCAACAACCTGAGCTTTCCATCTACAGGCAGCTTCAGGCAGCACTGGCACTCATCAGAAAAGATCACGACTGGAAGATCACTTACAATCACGGATTTATCATCGATCTTGGCGATTATAAACCCCACCTCAAACAGTCCGACTTCCAGAACCCGGGCTGCCGTGGCTGCAACAGACCTTATTACAACGAAAAACCAGGCGGGATAATATACAACCACCCAAACCCTCCAGACATGGAACAGATCATCAAGGAGATAGGCTTATGAAGAGGCTTTCAGTCGTTTTCTGCATCGTGCTTGCTTTGGCAGGTCTTGCCGGTTGTGGTCAGCAAAAAGCGGACTTACCAAAACTTTCAATTGCTGTCAACTGGAAAACCCTGAAACAGTCAATCATTTACGCCTGTGTAAAGCCGCAGGCATGGAACATGCCACAAAAGCCTGGTCTTCCAAACCCTGAAATCAACATAAAAGAGATGTTCCCACCACTTTCAACCATCGATGCTCTGGCAGTTTCCGAAGGAACAGCCGGAAAAATCAAGTCAGTTTCAGACATCATCGAAAAGAGGAAGGATGAGTTCACAAACCTGGTCTTGGGGAGCCTTAAGTCCTGGGATCTGGCCAAACTTGCCGTCAGAGCCGACAACATCGCAAACATCATGCACGTTGACCAGCCATTCAGGGAAATCGTCATCCAGCCTGACCCAGTAATGCTCTGGGGGCTCAACCGTGTTTCAATTGACGGTGACAAGGCAACAATCATAGTACCAACCTACATCGGCGATGACAATTTCGATTCAGCCTTCACAAACGCCCTCATTAATTTCGGAATGAAGGACAAAAACCCTGATACATCAAGGATTGATGAATTCTGCAAACGAAACAGTGCGTTCCTGCCAGCATGGGAGCAGTTCACCTGTGACCTCGCTTTTGCAATGTCCACCTGGCTTTCCGGTACGGTTGAACCGGATTATCGTTCATTCATCCTCAAATCGTCACTCGAATTCGGTCACATCTTTACACCGCAAACCTCGCAGTGGGCAGGCAATTTTTACCAGTTCCTCGGAAACACAAACCTTCAGGAAGTCGTGGAAAACGCTCTCATCGACTGCGAAAACCCGCTCTACCAGAAGCTCTACGACAGGCTCAAAAACTCTGCATGGATGGGGCTGACGGTAACCGACACAAAAGAAGGTGTGGCTGTAAACGTTTTTGGATCAGAAGAGGCCACAAACTCTGGATTGCTCAAGGGTGACATCATCTTTGACATCGACTCCATGCCGATAAAAGCAGTCTGGAATGTACAAAACATCATGTACGACAAGGCACCGGGCGACGAAATCATCATTAAAATAACCAGAGACGAAGATAAGGGCGATGCAAAATCGCTGACAAAACTGGGCTCCGAAAACGGAAAGATAATGCTTGCCTACAAACTCAAACTTGTGGCAAAGCACAAACCTGCAATCTAGAACTTCACTTCCTCTGCAGTTTGAATTGTTGGAACTGAAAGACCAAGGAAATTCCTCATGATCACTTCACCAAACCAGAAACCTGGCACAGGAAGTTCAGGGTGGAATTGTAAACCATAGATCGGTTTGGTCTTGTGACGGATGCCTGCAATTATCTCGTAAGATGTTCTGGTTTCGCCAAGCTTTACAAATCCTTCAGGCACCTTTGATATCGACCAGCTGTGTCGCACTGCAACGAGGAAGCCGGCCATTGGAACCGCTTTGAAAACCGGATCCTGAGCGCTTGAAATAATTGGCAGAAATGTTGCGTTGCCTTGACCACCCTTGAAATCCATCCTTATCGTCTTGTCCCAGACGGTTGAAATCAATTGATGGCCGTAGCAGATACCAAGCATTGGAATGTCCGATTCCTCGAGTACCTGTCTTGAAAGCGTTCTGAATCCTGCCGGGTCGCCAACATGATCGGGCGAACCAGAGAAAATTATTGTTTTATCGGTTTTTAGTACCTGATCGGCAGAAAAAACAGACTCACATGTTGTTGTCGGAATTTCTGAAAATTTGAACGGATGAAGCGGAATTCCCTGTCTTGTAACCCTTACCATCCTTATGGTTTCGGGATCGACAAGGTTTCTGACCGCAGAAACCAGAGAATTCAGATGACGAGTGCCAAAATCAACAATCAAAACTTTCTGTGAACCCATGTTTAAAATTATCGGCGCTTTTAAAACCTGTTCAAGTGGCAAAAATTAAGATATGGTCAATGATTGAAAAGGTTTTAAATTGTTTGATTTTATTACTTGTAAACAATAAGCCCCGACCATCGGTCGGGGCTATGTTTTGTTTGAATACTTTTTAAAGAATGAACTCTGCTTTGGTGTTTCCGAGGAAATCAAGTGAGTTGATCTCCATCTTCAATCCAGTGATGCTGAACTTTTCGTCACCGTCAACCTTGAAGAAGAACTCGCCCTTTAGTTCTTTGCCAGGTGCAAGTTTTTCGTTGAGCACACCATCGGCAAGCAGTTCGTTGTCGACCGTTTTGTCTGGTGCAATGTAGAGTTTTCCACCAGCAAGAACAGAGTTGTAATCAACTTCAGCAGTACCGTTGTTCTTTACCGTGTAGGTAACATGGACATAAACCTTGCCGGCTTCTTCGCCCATGGCAATTCCACCAAGTGTCAGCTGTGGTTTAACCTCAGCTTTTGTGATCAGGTACTCAAGTTCACCAAACTTAACCGGCTGGTAGGCTGTCGGTTCTGTTTTCACCTCGCCACCGGTTGTTGTTGTTCCACCGTCATCCTTTTTCGGCTCTTCCTTCTCACCGCAGGCAGCGACCATAAATGATACTGCAAGCACCAGAACAATCATCCAAACAAATTTCTTCATCCAGTCCTCCTTGGAATTTATTTCAAATCTATTGTGACCTTTGGCTGTTCCCTTACGCCAAGGTTCTCCAGAACCAGCTTCATTCCTTCAAACTTTAGGGTCATGTCACCGGTAACCTTGAAAAACACGTCGCCAGTCACTGTTTCATTCTTCTTTGCATCAACCTTATCCAATGCTCCTTCAACAAAGAGCTCATATGGCGACACGGTTCCGGTTGCATCAACAAGGCTCGGGTTGAGCATTCCAAGCATGAAAATCCTGTCGTCGCCGGAATCGTTTCTGAATGTCAGGTTTACTTTTACAAAAACCTTGCCATCTTCCGTTACCTTTGATCCATTGACCATGATCGAATCGACAACCGTCTGGCCATTTACCAGCGCAGACCAATCGCCGACAGCAACAAATTCTTTTGGTGGAAGCGAATTTTCATCCGAACCCGGTGGTTCGGCACCACATCCAGCAAACCCAGCAACCAAAACAACAAGCACCATGATGGCGGCTATTCTTTTCAAAGCATACCTCCTTGATGAATAAAATGTTAATTTATTTAACAAAAATAAGCAAACGGTTGACAAGTCTACAATTGCAAATTACTATCATTTACAAATGGAGGAGCAATGACAGACGAAGAAAAAAAGATGCACCACACGATGGGTGTCGACTATTTCAACACCACATGGACATTTATCGACAAAACCGACAGAACAGCCGATGACGACTACCAGATGATCCTCTATGCCCAGGCATCGCGTTTTCACTGGGGATTCGTTGGCACACCGGTTGAATTTCAGGCAGGCGACTGGCTCATCTCCAAGGTCTACTACATCCTTGGCCACAAGGAGGAGTGCATGTACGCTGCAAAGCGTTGCCTCGATATCTGCGAGAAAGAAAATATCGGTGGATTCAACATTGCATTCGCACACGAGAGCATGGCACGAGCATGCAAGCTAAACGGCGATAATGAAGTCTTCAAGAAACACCAGGCAATCGCAATGGAAAAAGCAAAACTTGTTGAGGACAAGGACGACAGGGAGTACACAATCTCGGAGATTGAAAAGAACAACGGCTGAGGTCAGTCGCCCAACACCTTCACAGTCAGGCTGAATTTTCCAAACCTTGAGGTCAGGAAAGCTGCAGTGGCCGATTTGTAATCAAGAAGATGCTGATCGCCAGGGTCGAGGCTAATCGGGAATGACCAGCCTCTGGAGAAATCGTAAGCCCAGATGTCGACTCCCTTGTCGTAGTAGTCACGCTTGTCGCTCCAGATGGCAATCGGCCAGTGAAGTTCAAGATTTTCCTTTTCAGTCAGCGGAATCCTCGATACCAGTTCAGGCTTCATGTCAACACCGGAAAGGGTTACAAGCATTATCTTGCAATCGATTGTCCAGGACAGCGGCTCAAGCAGATAGGCGAGATGCCCGTCAGAAATTGATGCGCCTGTCACATCCTCGGTCGAAGTGTCAACAGGTATTTCCAGTTTTTCGACGATGTCGTAAACAAAAAGATCACGGTCTGGCCTGAATCCGTATCTTCCAATAATTGAAACAAACCTGCCATCGATGGCTGTGCAATACTGGTCACCTGGCTCAACGCAGATTCCTTCGGACTTTCCGGAGGGAAAATCGTACATCCACACGTCCAGATCGGTCTGGTCATCCTGCTGTGTCCAGAAAACCTTTGTGCTGTTTGCAAGAATGTGGGTCGGCTTCTCAAAAGACTCGGCCCTGACCAATGTTTTCTTGCCTGTTGTCAGATTGTGGCACCAGATTGTGAACCTGCCCGAATCTTCACAAACCCAGACCACAATGTCACCGTAAACCCAAAATCTGCTTTCGTCACCAGGAAGGTTTGAGATGACGGACTTGTTGCCTTCGAGGTCGGTCATCGCAAGATCGGCCTGCGTTTCCCAGCCATTCTTGACACAATATATGATTTTGCCACCGGCAAAGACTGGAGAGGTCTCAACCGTGCTTGTGTCGGTAATCCTTTTTTCATCACCTGTAGATGTGTCCAGCATCCAAAGGTCTGCCTGACCATCGATGGGTCTGCCAAAAACGACCGTGGAGCCAGAGATTGAAGCATGTACCGGTCTTGGAAAATCGCCGTAGGTGGTGACGGGATCGACAGCATTTACACCAGAAAGACCGGCTATAACAACGATAAAAACTGCGGCAAGAAATATCTTCTTCATTCGTTCCTCCATTGCCAATGCTGGTTCAAAGCGGATCCCAGATGATGGTTATTTTCTTCAAAACCTTGTCCCAATTTACCTTTGCACCGAACGGCTCCGAGATAAACCTGAGCGGAACATAGGTTCTTCCTTTAATGATGATCGGCGGCGAATCAAGCGTTTTCTCATCATCATTGACCTTGGCAATATTTTTGCCCTTCCAAAGCCTGATCGTGATGTCGTTTCTTATGATTGTGACCTTGCCTTCTTTTGCATCCCAGTCGACTTTGCAGCCAAACGATTCAGAAACAAAACGAATCGGCACCATTGTTCGTCCATTTATTATCCGAGCAGGTGCATCCATTTTCACCGGCATTTTGTTAAGCAGCGCCAAATCGGAATCAATCGTCAACTCAAGCACAATCCCACTTTGAGTCTCTATGAAGACAGGAACAGATGTATACGTACAATATCCTTTGTCATCAGCAATCACAATTGCACCGGTGAAATTCTCGCCTTTTGGAAGCGAGGAGGAGGCAATGGTAACAAAGATTTCTTTTGAACCAATCCCAGTTTCAAACTCGTTTTCCGACAACTGCATCCAGGCATTGCTTGGCACAAGCTTCAATTTTGTTTTCCTGGTCGTATTGATGACGAACTTCATCTGCTTTGAAGTTCCACGGTCGACAAAACCAAAATCGAGCTTTGCCGGTTCAGCTGAGAAGCAATCGAACCTTTCTACTGAAACTGTGACATTTACGGGAATTTCAAGGGTGCCACTCTCGTATGTAGCGGTTATCGACGTAGTGAAAACATCGCCTGGGTCAAGATTTTCTGTTGCCAGCACCACATCAATATCATCATTGTCGCCAGCATTCATCTGGATCGTCTGCTTCGAAACCGTTATCCTTGGATCGTTTGATCTCAGCTCAACCTTGAGATTTTTTACAGTTGAACAGGTCAGACGAACAGCCTGCTTTTGCTTTGAACCAACCGCCACGTTCCTGAATTCGACAGGAGAAGGTTTTGCTTTCAAGAACTTCATGATGTTTATCTCAGCCTTTGCCGTCAACTCGCCAATCATGCACTTGAGATTGCACTGACCTTCCTTTATTGCAGTGAATGCTCCTTTTGTGTCAATTTCACCAAGATCGCAATCGGTTTCCCAGACGATGTTTTCCGTTTCAAGAGGGTTTCCGTTTGCGTCAAACACTTTTGCTTCAAACTTCTGAACCTGGCCTGGTTCGAGGTAGACAACCTGAGGAGTGACCGTTATCCTTGCTGGTTTAACGATGCCTGATCCAGGGGTACCTGCATCACCAAGGTCGGTCAGTTCTGGATATGTTGGTTTTATCAGCTTGAAGCAGTAGATTGTGTTGTCTCCCATCAGATAAATCCTGTCTCGGTCGATTGTTGTTGGCAATGTAGGTGACTTTACGGGGTAACTCCATAGTTTTTTTCCGGTTGCAAGGTCGGCGCATGCAACTTCAGTGTTGTTGACGGTAAACACATAATCATCTGTCATTGTTGCTGAGAAACCAAGCTCATCGCTTGACCACACCACCTTACCCGTTTCAACATCCAGACATTTGAAGCCAGCCAGAGTGTCGCAAACCCAGTATTTATCATTAACTGTCACATAGTCGTAGTACTCACCTCTTTTTTGGGTTGAATACTTCCAGATAATTTCGCCAGTCTGAAGATTGAGGCAGACAAGATCAAAGTTGTTGTCCTTCACTTGCGCAATTGCGTAGACTTTTCCGTTCCTGATTGCCGGCGTGTACACTTTGTCGCCAAGATTGGCAGTCCAGAGGATGTTTTCAGGAGAAGAGGTCTTAGTGATGTCAAAACAGTAGAGTTTTCCTGAATCGGCGCCAATGCACATGTAATTATCTGAAAACACCGGTGCGCCAAACATTCTGCCAATCCGATCGTACGTCCAGATAATTTTGCTGGTGTAAGAATCGATGCAGGTGAAAAAACATTTCTTGGAGTTCAAAATATTTGGGGAGTCGCTGAAATTAAGATACAGACGGTTTCGGTAGACAATTGGATGACTGTCGATGAATCCTGTAAGTTTTTTCGACCATATAAGGTTTTTTGTGTTGAAGTCGATGCACTCTACGCTGCCTGACTCGAGGCTGACATAGAGCCTGCCATTGTCATAACAGGGTGTTTTCATAGGACTCTTCAGGTCGTATGTCCAAAGGAGCTTGCCGTTTTTGTCAGGCGGATTGGCAAGAAAACTGTAGAGTTTGCCAGAATAACCATAGGCAATGATTCTGTTGCCAATCAGGAGGATTTTTCTCAAAAGCAGATAGTCATTGAGGTCATAAGTCCATTCAAGCTCATACTGGCTTGATTTTGGCGAACATTCAGGTGGAACCCAGTGGCAAGAATCAGGCGTTCTTCCCCACATCGGCCAACCAATACAGCTTTCTTCGGACTTCATCGGCACCGGCATCCCCAGACCGGCAAAGGATAATGTACAAACGAGCATCAGCAGTGCTAGACGTTTTCCCATAGTGTGAGATTATACCAAAAAACAAACTGATTCAAAGCTTCCGTGTTATCTTGGCGCTTCAGCCTTCTTATATTTAACCTCATGCCCGTTTACATAAACCACGCATAAATCTTGTTCAGTCAGATCGTTGTTTCAATCTATTACACATATATTGTGCCTTCATTCCTTGAGAATGGGGAGAACAATGCATGAAAGGGTGTCCTTTCCGTATTTGACGGTGTTTGTGGCAACCAGAACCGTTTTGTCGGAATAGAGCTTGTCGCCATTGTTGAGATTTTTTTCAAAAATCGGGTAGCTGGCTGAACTGACTAAAACTCGAATTTTATGACCCTTTTTTATTGTCAAAGCAATGTTTTGAAGCTTGACATCGATCTGATAGGCAACATCGGGAGTCAACAGCTCTTCTTTTTCCAGAGAGTCCCGAAATCTTGCCCTTTGGATTCCCTCAGCCATCAGTACAGATTTTCCATCTGGATAGACATCGCAGAATTTTACGGAAATGTCAGTGTCTTTCCGGTTTGAGGAGAAAAAAAGCCTTGCTTTGATCAGACCGTTGATCTTCAGATCACCAGACAATGCCTGCGATGTGAAAACAAGCACGTCTTTCCTGGATTCAAGGGTTCTCTGATCCTGGGGTCCGGCAACAAGGTTTGGTTTGGATGGATCAAAACGCTTTCCACCTCTCGATGGGGTGGGATCGCCGGGATCATAGGCGTATGAAATCGGTTTTGTGTCTGCTGTCGGCTTGTCAGCAGTAAGTGAATTGTTTGCATTTAAATAATACGAAACATCACTTCTTGGGATGCTGTCCCAGGATTTTGCATTTTCCCATGTCTCGTCACCCATCTGGTAGTATTGAACTGTCGGTGTTTCCTCCCACTTGTTCTTTTTGCCAAGCAGATAAAAGTCCATGAATTTAATTACCTGAGCGTCACCAAATCCTTCGGCGTTGGCAAAATTAAGGATTCCTTGCTCCTTCTCATTAAGATGGCCATGCTGCCATGGCCCAAAAACCAGCTTGTGCAGCCTCTTGACCTTGGCATCGCTCCTGGTCTGGATGTCGGCAAAAGCCCTTAGCACAAGATCTGGATAAAGATCAAACCACCCGCTTATCATGAGCATGGGCACTTTTACTTTTGAAGATATGTCGGATTTGTTTTCGACAGTTTTCCAGAATTGGTTGTAAATCGGTTGTGCAAGAATGTCGGAAACCTTGAAGAAATCGAGTTTCTGCAAGCTTTCGGTCTGTTCCTTGCGGAACTCTCCGCCAAAATAAAACTCTTCGTATGCCACCTTGAAATCCTTGACCATGGGCACAGCACACACTAGATGTGGAGGGTTGTATGACGCAGTCTTGAATTGGACATCACCGAGGGCTGAACCTCCATACGTTCCGATCTTTGCGTTTGACCAGGATTGCTTGGCAATCCATTCAACGGCATCATATCCATCCTTACCTGTGTTTGATTTAGCAGACTGTGCCGGTTTCGAGGCAAACCTGCCCCTCCAATCCAGAATTACGACGTTATAATCAGAGACACTGAACGGAATTCTCATCTTGAATTGCGTCCAGTACATGCTTTTGTCGTATGGTGTCTGAATAAGGATTGTTGGCTTTTTGGTTTTTGTGTCGGTTGAGTAAAGGTCGGCTGCAAGCTTCTTGCCATCCCTCATCTGTATGTCAATGGCCAACCTTTGATATGTCTCGACTTGTGCACTTTCCAAAACATTATGCTTATTCAGAAACTCCATAGATGCATTAGTGGCATTGACGCCGGCTCCAGAAGCCGGAAACGAAATAACAAATGTCAGAAATAACATCAACAACTTGCCAAGTCGAGCCATCATATAAGACCTCCTGATTTAAAATATAAGTACGCATAAAGATTTGCTTTTGTCAGCTTCGGACTGATAAATTGCACTGACACAATAAAACATTGGTTTCCTGAAAAATGTATGCTCCAAAATAGATTTGTGTCATTACATGAGTAAAATTAAAACCCCCGATGCTAAGCACCGGGGGTTTGTGGGTACAAAAGTTGATTTGGGTTTGCTTACTTAATATCGACGGTTGCGCCGACTGCAACGAGCTTACCCTTGATTTCTTCAGCTTCGTCCTTGGAAACTTTTGTCTTGACTGGCTTCGGGGCTGCATCAACGAGCGCCTTTGCTTCTGAGAGACCAAGGCCTGAGATGTCCTTGACGACCTTGATGACCTGGACCTTCTGCTGTCCAACTTCGGTAATGATTACGTCGAACTCAGTCTGTTCCTTTTCTTCTGCCGGTGCTGCTCCGCCCATTGGCATCATGCCGCCCATCATAACCGGGGCTGCTGCTGAAACGTCGAACTTCTCTTCGATCATCTTGACCAGCTGGGAGAGTTCGAGCACTGTCATCTTTTCAATTGCTTCAAGAATTTCTTCTTTTGTCATTTTATTTGTTTCTCCTTTTTAGTTTTTGCTTCATGCTGCTTCAGCTGGCGTTTCAGCTGGCTGTTCCGGTGTAGATTCCGGTGCTGGCGGCGGTGTGCCTTCGCCCTTCTTGTCTGCATAAGCCTTGACCACTCTGGCAAATCCTACGATTGTACCATTGAGTGCACGTGCAAAGCTTGAGATTGGTGCCTGGAATGTTGCTGCAACCATGCCAAGCATCTCCTGGCGGGTTGGCAGTGTTGCAAGAGCCTTTGCTCCAGCCTCGTTAAGCACCTGTCCTTCTGAGTAAGCTGCCTTGATCTTGAAGAACTTCGAGTACTTCTTTGCAATCTCCTGAATGGTTTTTGCTGCCACCGGAGCTTCTGTTGCGAAAGCAAATGCTGACGGCCCTTTGAGGAACTTCTTCAGATCGTTTTCAACTCCGTTTTCACGGGCGATGATCTGCATGAGTGTGTTCTTGTAGACTGTAAGTGTGACGCCTGCTTTTCTGCACTGTCTTCTGGCATCGGTGATCGGTGCCGCCGGCATGAGCTGAGTGTCAACAATTACGAATCCACCGGACTGCTTCCAGAGATTCCTGATTTCTTCAAGCTGCTGTGTCTTTTCTGCTTTTGTTTTCAAATGAATCCTCCTTTCCAATAAAAATGGCCCCACCACAAAACAAAGGCAGGGCCAAAGATTTTTCTATCTGTCCATATCCTTTGCCTGGGCGGGCGGTTCGACCTTTAAAGTCTCACGGTTTCCCGTGATTTACCTGCTGTCTGTGGCAACGATTCAATTCAAGGTTCGGTTGCTTGTGATTTTGGTTTACGAAAGTTTTGAAATCTGCGATGAGACCTTGTTTACATCCATCGGGATGCCAGGGCTCATTGTAAGGCTCATGCTCATTGATTCGATGTATGTACCCTTCAGTGATGCCGGTCTGGCCTTGAGAACTGCCTGCATGTAGGCAACGAAGTTCTTCTTGAGGGCTTCCTTGTCAAATCCGATCTTGCCGATTGGAACGTTCATGTCTGCGAACTTGCTGACACGGTATTCGATCTTACCGGCCTTGAACTCGGCAATGGCGTTTGCAAGATCCATTGTGACTGTTCCGGTCTTCGGGTTTGGCATGAGGCCTTTTGGACCAAGGACTTTACCGAGCTTTGAAACGGTGCCCATCATGTCCGGGGTGGCCATTGCAAGATCAAACTCAAACCATCCACCCGCGATCTTGTCAACAAGATCCTGGTCACCGACAGCATCTGCACCTGCAGCTCTTGCTTCCTGAGCTTTTTCGCCTTTTGCAAATACTGCGATTCTTACAGTCTTTCCTGTTCCTGACGGAAGTGCGACTGAGCCACGGATGTACTGGTCAGCCTGCTTCGGATCGACTCCGAGCTTGAGGGTGACTTCGACAGTCTCTTCAAACTTTGCCGACTTCATCTTGTAGATGAGGTCGAGGGCTTCGTCCATGTCGTACTTTTTGTCTTTGACAAGGTTCTTTGCGAGCTTCTGGTAACGTTTGCTGATTCTCATGTTTCCTCCTTGCGGTGCTGGCGGATTCCCTGATTTTCCAGGCAATCCTTCCGCATTAGCGCCATTGCTGGCGTTTTATCAATTGCCTTCGACGTCAACGCCCATTGAGCGGGCTGTACCTGCAACCATCGACTTTGCTGCTTCGAGGGTGTCGCAGTTGATGTCCGGCATTTTGATCTTTGCAATCTCTTCAACCTGTGAGGCTGAGAGCTTTCCGACCTTCTTCTTGTTCGGTTCGCCTGATCCTGACGGGATCTTGATGGCTTTCTTGATGAGGTCGGAGACTGGCGGTGTCTTGAGGACGAAATCAAACGATCTGTCCGAGTAAACGTTGATGATTACCGGAATGATTGAATCGCCTTTGTCTTTTGTCTTGTCGTTGAACTCCTTGCAAAACTGCATGATGTTGACGCCACGCTGACCTAGTGCCGGGCCAACCGGTGGTGCCGGGTTTGCTTTGCCGGCAAGTATCTGAAGTTTTACCTGAGCTTCCACTTTTTTTGCTGCCATGTTGTTGCTCCTTAAATGAGTTCTATGTTGACGAAGTCAAGCTCAACTGGCATTTCACGGCCAAACATTGAAAGCCTGACTTTTGTCTTCTCTTTTTCTTCGTTGATTGACTCGACGACACCGATCATTTCATTGAACGGGCCACCGACAACCCTGATGCTGTCGCCAACGTGGAAGTTGAGCGAGGCTTTTGCCTCTTCAAGTCCTACGCGCTTGAGCATCTGCTTGACTTCATCCTCGTCCAACGGGAGCGGTTTTCCGCCCGAACCGACGAAACCTATTACACCGGGTGTGTTCCTGACAACGTACCATGACTGGTCGGTCATGATCATTTCAACAAGAACATAACCAGGATAGACTTTTTCAGGAAGAACCTGCCGCTTGCCGTCTTTGAGCTTTACCTGGTAGTCAACCGGCACTTCAACCCTGAATATGAGGTCTTCCATGTTCATCGACTGAATGCGCTGAAGCAGGTTGATCTTTACCTTGTTCTCATATCCGGAGTAGGTGTGGAGGACATACCACTTTGGTTCTGGAAGCGACATATTTCCTTGCCTTTACCTCACGGGTTGCTCGGGGTGGCTGGAGGAGTGGTTGTTCCGCCGCCCGGCTGGGTTGTTGTTCCGCCCGGAATTGTAATCGGGGTGCCTGTTGCGCCAGGCGTGATTGGAATCGAGGACTCACCGTTCTGGTTTGTTGTTGTGTCGGTTGTGTCCGGATTCTTTCCGTATCCCGGTGTACCCTTGGCTTCTTCATCTGCCATGTACTTGTTGCGTTCTGCGGCAGTGTTGAACCTCTTGACCTGGTCAATAGTGATCTTGCCGTCAGAGGCCTTCTTCAGAGCGACTGTGTCATAGTAGTCGTTGATGATGAAACTCTGGGCCGAGATGAAAACTGAGTCGAAGGCGTAAATGATCAATGCCCAAACCATGACAAAAACCAGAATGATGGTCACGGCTGTAACAAGCCTCTTGGCTGTCGGCCAGGTGACCTTCTGGGTCATTTCATACCATACGTCCTTGAAAAATTTCATCATGTCAATTCCTCTTTAAATGGCAGGCCCAGAGGGACTTGAACCCCCAACAACTGGTTTTGGAGACCAGTGCTCTACCAATTGAGCTATGGACCTGCGCCAAATACTATACCGAAGGATAGAGTTTATTCATGGTTCTGGCTCAGTCAAGGCGCACTTTTAAACAAAACTTGAAATGTGAATCTGATTCTTGTAAGATATTTGCAATGGATCGAGAGAAGATGTTTCTGGATGTAAAACGCATCAAGCGGGAGAGGGCTGCCGAGGGAAGAAGGAATTTGCACGCTTTTTCGATTTTTGCAGTGCTTGCCGCTGCTCTTCTGTTCACAGTTGCAGCAATGATTGCTTTCCCTGGATTGATGCCAAAAACAACTGCATCCACCGCCACTTTGATCAAGCAAGCAGACATGACCCAGACCAGGGTTCTCGACACCATAGACAGACTTGAACATCCATTCACAATTGTGCAAATTTCGACACAATTGAGAAATTTATTTACAGTGGAACCAAACAAACAAATTGTGGCTCAAAAGGCACCAGAACCTGCAAAAACCGAAGCTCCGAAGGTTCAGGCACCCCCACCCAAGCCAGCAAATACTCCAGCACCAGAAAAACAACCTACAACGACGACAAAACAAACTAACCCCAAAACCACTGTTGCATCGAAACCAACGATTCAGGCTAAACCAAAACAAACGACGACAAAACCTGTACAAAAACCGTCTCAGGCAGTAGCAAAAACACCTGCTCCAACAAAGAAAAACGAGAAGAAAACGATACTCAATCAGGTTGATGAATCAATACCAATCGCCGCCCTACCATCCAGACCTCCAGATGCCAACTACGGAATCCCTGAAAACTGGCCAATGGATTCACCAGTCTCGGCACCGTACGGCTACCTTCCAGAACGCGGAAGATTCCATGCCGGCGTTGATCTCGAAGCACCACTCGGAACCCCGATTGAAGCAGCAGGTGCGGGGAAAGTCATCAGAGCTGAATGGTACGCCGGTTATGGCATGTGCGTTGACATTGAACATGCAAACGGCTACGTCACAAGATATGGCCACTTCTCAGAAATATATGTGAAAAAAGGCCAGTGGGTCTCTGCCGGCGACTGGATTGGCGCTTGTGGCTCAACAGGCAACTCTACCTGTCCCCACCTTCATTTTGAGGTTTACAAAAACGGCAGCTCCACTGATCCTGAGAGAATCAACTGGACAATGCGGAAGATGCCCCCAAAGGCATACTAGATATATCAGCTTTTACCTATAAAATACCAATTTCAAAGGTTTGTTAAGAAGTTCCTCTTTTAAAGACCGCCCATCGGACAATAATGGGGTTTTGGAAAAAGAGGAAATCATGAAAAGAAAAGAATACTCCTGGATTAGTTTTGCCACTGTCATCGTTGCTGTTGTGACGTTTGCCCTTGCATTTGCCGGCACGCCCAAAAATGTTTTGGTTTGGGGCCAGTTCCCATTGCTTCTGCTGATGATGCTTGCATCCTCCAGAACATTCTCAATTCTCAGGCTGGAAGGTCTTGTTGAAGGAAAAGTATGGCTCTGGCTGCTGTTTGCCAGCATCTTCACCTTTGCCGGAAACGTTCTTTTTGCAACCGGAAATCTTATGAATCCAATTTCAATCCCGGTCATAACGGTCAGCTCCGGACTCATGTTTTGCGCCTACGGATGCTTTATTATTGGCTTGATCCTTATGGGCAGATACGTCAGATCGGATGACAAAAAGTCTAGTCTACTCATTCCAGTGCTTGTTGTGATCGGTTTCATTGCTGTTGCTGGATTTTTCATGGTCAGGTCTTTTATTGGCTCAGAACTTGACGGCATCTTGAAAATCACTTTTTTTGTCTACCTTCTCGCCGACGCCTTCCTGATTTTGGCCAACATCATAGTTGTCATGAGAACATTGGGCGGAACTCTTGGAAAACCATACCTCATATTGGCTGTTGGGTGTCTGTCCCTTGTTGCCTACCAGATGACTTCGTTGTTCATCCTCTCGGCTGGCGGTGACATCTTCAACAGCTGGATTCAAACTCTCTTCGTCATCGCCCTCACCATTCTCGCAATCGGTGCTGACGCAAGATACCAGCTCCAGAAAAACCTCAGCCTGAACGTAAAGTAATTCCCACCCAACAATAACAAAAGCCCCCGAAAATTTCGGGGGCTTTTTATTTATGAAATCAGATTACCATTCGGCTTCAGGAACAATTCCAACATCACAATCGAGACCAAAACCAAGAGAGAGTTTGTGGTTGCCTGGTTCCTGGACTTCCTTCCACATGGCATTGTTTTTGAGCTTTGGCCAGCCTTCACCAATATTTGGCTCTTCCTTGCGAAGGTAGGTGTCGTTTCCGCCACGGTTGATGTAGATGCCGGCCGTCCATTCCTCATAACGATAATTGTCTGGTACCGGGCCGGTTCTCTGCATGCAGTAGCCGCATGTTGAGGAGGTCACAAAGTCATAGGTGTCGTCGCCGGCGTAGTCGATGTGAACAGCAATCGAGTTTGTGATGGCCGAACCTACGAGGACACCGCCGCTCTGACGTTCCATTCCACCATCTTTTGTTGGCATCGGTTCGCCGAAGTAGTACTTGTCGTCGCCCTTCTTGTCGATGAACCAAGAGACCGAGAAGTCATGTGCTCCACCCTGCGAAATGGCTTTCCAGACTGTGTATGAGTCGTTGCCTGCATCATCAAGGAATGCCGTCAGACCCATGTGTGCTGTTCCTGACTGGACAAAGAAGCTTCCCTCGTAATGATCGTCGCCTTCGCAATCGTTTAGGATTCCGGTTCCGAACCAGTAGCCTGTCGCCTGGCCATAAACACCGCACTCGTACCAGTCATTGCCCTTGAGATCCTGAAGGATTCCAGTTCCGCCACCCATGCCGTGGCCGTCACCCATGTCCGAGCGTCTGCCCCAGCCTGCACCCTGGACAAAACAGTAGTTTCTGTCATTATCGTGTCCGCCGGTGCCCGGAGTGGTGAGGTTTTCCTTCGGGTTGCTCTTGCCGGTTTCACCGACATACTTGTCGTCGCCTTCGGTATCCAGAAGGGTTCCGCAACCACCCTGGAAACCAAAGCCCTGAGCGCACATGAAGGCGTAATATGAGTCGTTTCCGCCGATGTTTACAAGCTGTCCGATGCCAAAACATGCAGCGCCCTGTGCCATGTTGCGCGCCTTGAAGGTGTCGTTTCCGCCTTCATCCCAGACCACACCAACGCCAAAGAAGCAGTGTCCCTGAGCGTTGTCGTAGGCGATGTACGTATCGTTGCCTGCGTGATCCCAGAGGATGCCTGAACCGAGAATGCCTGAACCTTGTGAGCAGACGTCGTCTTTTGTCGATGTGTACTTGTCGTTTCCAGCCCAGTCCATGAGGATCGAAACCGGTCTTCTTGTTGTCCATGAAGCAGCGGCAGGGCCTGTGTAGGTGTCATCGCCGGCAAAGTCGATGATGCAGTAATAATCCTTGCCGTTGTAGACGTTGTTTTCATTCTTACCATTGAATGCGAATTTTCCAAACGGAAGGGTGAGTTCAAACTTTACTCCTGAGATGTCGAGTTTTGCCCCTGGAATCGGCTGACCCTTTGCGTCGTTTCCGGTTGAGAAGTCTCGTGGGTCATTGAGGAAATCCTTGACCTCGCACATCTTCACAAGCAGCGGTGCGGTTCCGTAGTAAAGGTTGTTGAAATCATAGTCGGTCGCCATGTCAAACATGAGTTCGGCATCATCCTGAGGCATGACACTGATGAGGTACTTGTAGAATTCAGGATCCTGGTAATCCCTGTCAGAGAGCTGGAGGTAACGGCCAACCTTTATGAGGTCTTCCCATCTGAACTGGGCGAGTTTTCTGAGCGCTCTCCTGTTGTACTTTGCTGTCCTGTCGATGTGGAGAAGAAGGTCTGCCATAAGTGACTGGACTTTCTTTGGAACTCCCCTGACAGCTTCGAAGTTTGCTTTCTTTATTGTCTCAAGGTCTGGCGGAAGTTCAAAGGTGAATTTGTCTTTTGCATCCACGAGGCTCACACCAACGCCAAGGAGCTTGACAACTTCAAAGATCGGGACAAGCAGTCTGCCTTCCTTTGAAATGAACGGTTTCGGAATGGTGTACGATTTTCCATTGACTACAGCTTTATCTGAGCCAACAGTCAGCTCAATATTCTTTTTGTCGGTGATTATCGTGTATTTCTTCTTGCCGACCTCCCACTTGGTTTCGACTTTTGCAAACAAGGGGACATATTTTGGCGTTACAAAGAGCACATTGTTGAGAACCTGCCCCTTGATCGAGTCCGCAACGGTTCCGTTGATTGTGATGTTTTCGGCGGTTATGACAATCTTTGTGTTCTCCTGGAAGCCCCAATCGTTTTTGTAGAGTTCATCGAGTGCTTTGGCAAGCGGTGCATTCTGGTCTACGTCCATAACCGGCATGTAGTTGGGGAAAGAAATCGTGAGGTAACCGGTTCTGACCTGGCCGAAGATGTTCATCTGGTAGATGCCATCTGGATAGTTCCATGAGGCCTTTGTACCATTGAGAACCCTGCGTGCCCATCTTGGGAAGTAGTAAGGCTTTTCCCAGCATTCCTTGAAGTGTGGAGCAAGCGCCACTGGTGTTGATCTTGCACAGATGTTGTCGATGGTGTAACGGGTGATGTGTGTGTCTTCACGGGTGACATTCTGCTTTGCCAGAACGTACTGGATCAAATCAGTGTTTTCGTTCACTTCTTTTGCGATGTCGGCTTCAACATCGCCCCAGAGTTTGTCATCGCCCCTTGCAACGAAGGGGAGGCATAAAACCAAAGCTACAAGCACAATAAGCAACTTTCTCATCAAACCTCCGAAAAAATGTTTCTTTATGAAAAAGATATTAGGACTTTGACAAAGCAAATGCAAACACCAGAAAAAGGCGGTCATCACTGAATCGAACGAACAAGAGTTGCAAATTCTTGTAAAAATCGGTAACATTGCCACAAATGGAAGTAATTGTACCCAACCAGGACGAGTTGATTGCCTTGGGCAGATGGTGGGGTGAAAGCCTGACCGGAAACGAGGTCATAGCACTCTCCGGCCCTCTTGGAGCCGGCAAGACAACCTTTGTCAAAGGGGTTGCAGCAGGCCTTGGCATCCCTGAAACCATTCTCAGCCCAACGTTTGTCCTTGTGTTTGAATACAGTGGCAAGTTCAACCTCTTCCACTTCGACTGGTACAGGATCGACACGCAGAACGAAGTTGAGGAGCTTGGATTCTGGGACTACATTGAAAAACCTGGCATTAAGATCATTGAGTGGCCGGAGAAATTCATAAAACTGGTACCAAGTGATGCAAAATGGATAAGGATATCAATCGAGGGATCGGCCAGGAAAGTGACCTGGTGACATACATTCTTGACATCGGCGAATCCGACATCTGGTTCATCCAGGGCGTGCTCGACACAGACGACAACCTCTGTCTGATCGACAAGACCACTATGAACGGAAACCGAGGATCGATGAAGGTTCATCTGGACAAAAGGGTTGAGGCACAGTTCATCGAACTCCTTGAAACACTGAAGGGATCGTGCGATTTCACCTATGCCCCTGCTTGAACCAAACTGGCACTTTCAAAAAGTCGCCGACATCCCAGTCGAACTAATAAAAAAACTCGCAATAAAGCTGGTTTTCATTGATGTGGACAACACCATTGCCCCCCGCGATTCAGATGATTTTGTAAAATCGGCAGTCGAGTGGATCGAAACGGTCAAAAAACTCGGAGTCACTTTTGCCTTCGTATCAAACGGAATGCCAAAGCGTGTTGTCAGGGCATGCAAAATCCTGAAGATAAAAAATGTCTACCCCGGGCTTAAACCGTTTCCGTTTTCCTGGTGGATCGGGTTGCTCAGGTTTGGATGCAAACCATCAAGAGCAATTATGATCGGCGATCAGCTTCCAACCGACATCCTTGGCGCTCATCTGGCCGGAATCAGGGCAATACTCGTCGATCCGGTGGATGCAAAGTCCGACGTGAAATGGACAAGGTTTACAAGGAAGTTCTTTGGTGACAGACGCAACGCTTAAATATTGTGCCTGACGATTTTTCCTTCAACCATGTAGATCACGTCTTCAGCAATGTTTGTCGTCTGATCAGCCACTCGTTCAAGGTAACGGCTGATGCTGATTGCATTGATGAGGCAATCATACTTGTCCGGGTATTTTTTCATGAGGTTTGAAACAAGCTGATAGACATACCTGTTGGTTTTGTCAATCTCCTCGTCCGAGTTGCACACTTCTCTGGCAAGATCAGCATCCATGTTTACAAGTGAATCAAGGCTCTTCCTGAGCATGATCCTCACCTTGTCCGCCATCTCGATGTAGTCGAATGGAATGTCGCAGCCTGGTGTCTCAAGGATGAAATTTGCTATTCTTGCAAGGTTTACTGACAAGTCGCCGATCCTCTCAAGGTCGTTGTTGATTTTCAGAACTGCAATTATGAACCTCAGATCGACAGCAACCGGCTGGTGGAGGGCAAGGATCTTGAGGCATTCCTCCTCGATGTCGACTTCCATCTGGTCGATCTCGTCGTCCTTGTCGTGAATCTGTTTGGCAAGCACTGTATCTCTTGCCAATAATGCCTTTATTGCCTGGCTGAGGCTGTCCTCAATCACACCCGAAAGCGTGAGGAGCATTTTTTTAAGTTTGTCGACTGCCTTTGCAAGATGCTGTGACATTAGCTGAACCTTCCTGTTATGTACTCTTCTGTCTTCTTGTTGCCCGGAAGGGTGAACACCCTCTCGGTTATGCCGTGTTCAATGAGCTTGCCTTCAAAGAAGAACCCTGTGAAATCCGACACTCTTGCAGCCTGCTGCATGTTGTGGGTGACAATGATTATTGTGTAATCCTCGCTTAGTTCATCAATCAGGTCTTCAATCCTTTGGGTGGCTTTGGGGTCAAGTGCTGATGTCGGTTCATCCATCAAAACGATTTCTGGATCAACAGCCAAAGCCCTGGCAATGCAAAGCCTCTGCTGCTGTCCGCCAGAAAGTGCGATTGCGGAATCCGTTAGCCTGTCTTTGACCTCATCCCAAAGAGCCGATCTCCTCAAACTCTTTTCAACAATTTCATCAAGCTCGGACTTTTTGGGCTGACCATGAATCTTTGGCCCATAAGCGACATTATCATAAATTGATTTTGGAAACGGGTTTGGTTTCTGGAAAACCATGCCAACCCTCATCCTGAGATTGACAACATCCATTTCCCTGCCATAGATGTCCTGGCCATCAAAATAAATCTTGCCCTCAAGCCTGGTGTTTTCAATCAAGTCGTTGAGCCGGTTGATTGTTCTCAAAAACGTGGATTTTCCGCATCCTGAAGGCCCGATCAGCGCTGTAACCTTCTTTTCGGGGATAATCATCGAGACATCGAACAAAGCCTGTTTGTTGCCATAGAAAAAGTTCAGGTTTTGTGCAAGTACCTTTGTCTCAAGCTGAGCAAGTTCAGTGACCGTTGATTTTCTTACCATCTGTATTTCTTCCTGAAGTAGGATCTGAGAAGAATAGCAACTATGTTTAGCCCGAAAATAAGAATGAGCAACACGAGGGCTGTTCCGTACTGCATTGGCCTTGCCTCCTGGGCGTTGAGGCTTTGGGTTGAGATAACGTAAAGGTGGTATGGAAGAGCCATTACCTGAGAAAATATCGATTTTGGCAACCTTGGCAGATAAAAAGCACTCACAGTGAGCAGAATCGGGGCTGTTTCGCCTGCTGCTCTCGAAATTCCAAGGATTGAGCCTGTCATCATGCCTGGGATTGCGTATGGAAGAACATTTCTGGTTATTGTCTGCCACTTTGTTGCACCAAGCGCCAGCGATCCCTCACGAAGCGAATCAGGAACAGCCCTGAGCGCTTCTTCACAGGCAACGATAACAGTTGGCAGTATCAGACATGCAAGCGTTAACGAGCCGGCAAGGATTGATTTCCCGAATCCAAAGAAAAGAACGAAAACGCCAAGTCCGAACAAGCCAAAAACGATTGACGGTATGCCAGACAGGGTCATGATGGCTGACCTGATCCATCTGGTGACGAAATTCTTGCGTGCATATTCTGTAAGGTATATGGCAGTGGCCATGCCAAGAGGTAAAGCTATCAGGATTGCCAGCCCGACAAGGTATAACGTTCCTACAATTGCTGGCAGAATTCCGCCGGCCATGCCTCCGTGGGACGGCATCCCCGTTATGAATTCCCATGAAATCTTGCCCACACCTTTGATAACAATATCAATAACAATATAGCCGACAACAAAAACCATAACATAGGCAAAGAATCTCATCAGCCAGATATAAATCTGTTCTTTTCTTCTTCTATTCACGGATTTGCCCCTTCAGCAGCCTTTGTGAAATCTGGACAAGTGCGAACGTGAACAGAAGCAGTATGATTCCTATGACAAAAAGGGCGTTGTAGTGGGTTGAGCCGAAGCTGACCTCTCCCATCTCGGCGGCAATCGTTGCGGTCATGGTTCTGACCGTGGACAGCGGGTTGAATGTTATTATTGGAGAATTGCCGCTAACCATCAAAACAGCCATCGTCTCACCAATGACTCTTCCAACTCCCAGCATTATCCCTGAAAGTATGCCGGAGAGGGCGGCAGGGAATGTTACAGTCCAGGCGGTTTGAAGTTTTGTTGCACCTATTGCCATTGCTGCTTCCCTGTATGAGAACGGGACAGACTTTATGGCGTCTTCGGCGAGGGTGATGATGGTTGGCAGTGCCATCAGCGCCAGAAGCAGCGAAGCGGTCAATGCCGATGTACCGGTCGACAGGCCAAAAATGCTTTTGATTAGCGGAGCGAGTACAACCAACCCAAAAAATCCGAGCACAACTGACGGAATGCCAGCCAAAAGCTCGATGAAAGGCTTCAGGATTTCACGTTCAGCAGGCCTTGCAAACTCTGATATGTAGATAGCCGTGACAACCCCAAGCGGAACCGCAATTATTATTGATATTACCGTTACAAGCAGCGATCCAAGGAGCAGTGGGATGATTCCGTACTCAGGCTGGTTAAATGTTACAGGGTTCCAATATGTTGTAAAAAGCGAGAGGACATTTGACTTTGCAAAAAACGGGAAGGCTTCCTTGCCCAGGAAAACGAAGATAAGAATGACGATGATGATGCTCGTTGATGCAGCCAGCTGGAGGCCAACTTTTACCAGCATTTCCTTTGACTGCCAACGGAACAGTTTCATCGTCATTCCTTCTCTTCAATTAAAGTATCTGTTCAGTTTATCACTGAAGGGTGATGAAATCCATCTCTTTTACGATTGCCTGACCCTGTGTACCGGTCATGAAATCGAAGAAGGCCTGGATTGCTTCACTTGACTTGTCCGATGATCTGATTGTGTAAAGTGCCCTTGAAATCGGATATTCCTTTGAGTGGATTGTGTCTTCTGACGGTGTGATTGCGGGTGAGGCGTCATCTTTTTTGACATTGAGGATCTTGATCTGTGAACCGGCCTGCTTTGCATAGCCAAGTCCGACGTAACCGATTGACCACTTGTCTGAGGCTGCAGTCTGGATGATTGCCGAAGTTGCCGGAAGGAACTGTGCGTCTTTCCTGTAGTCTTTCTTCTTCATGACATGTTCCTGCATGAATGCGTAGGTACCTGATGTGTTCTCTCTTGAAAGAACCACGATCGGCTGATCTTCTCCGCCAAGATCCTTCCAGCTCTTGAATTCGCCGGTGTAGATCTTTGCAAGCTGATCCATTGTGATTTCATTGATTGGGTTTGCCGGATTGACAACGATTGAGATTCCGTCATAGGCGACTGCGACTGGATCAAGGGTTTTGCCTTTTTCCTTTGCCTTTTCCATTTCTTCCGGCTTTACATCCCTTGATGAGTTTGCAAGGTCGGTTGTACCGTCGATGATTGCTGTGATTCCAACGCCTGAACCGCCACCGTTGACTGTGATCTGTACATCCGGATTGGCATTCATGAATTCTTCTGCGAATCTTGTTGAAAGCTGGAGAAGAGTGTCTGAGCCGGTGATGACGATGTTGCCGGAAAGAACCGGTTTGTTGTCTACTGGCTTGTCGTCAACCGGTTTGTCGGTTGTTGTCTGCTCTCCGCATGCACCAAGAGCAACCATCGAAACGATCATTGCTGCTGTCATAAGTACTGCTGTTATTTTCTTCATTTGTATCTCCTTATTGGTTTACGCCAACAAAGTAGCTTTCATTTGTTAGCAGATTGTGAGGAGCCCAAAACCGGCAGCGTGATCGTAAAGGTGCTGCCAACTCCAAGGTCGCTTGATACAGAAACCTTGCCATTATGAGCTTGCACAATGTGTTTGACGATTGCAAGACCCAGACCCGTGCCACCGTTTGAACGGTCCCGTCCTTTGTCAACCCTGTAGAACCTCTCGAAAAGCCTTGGCAGATGATGTTTCTCGATGCCTATTCCTTCGTCTCTGACCTGAATTTGATAGCTGTCACCGGCAGTATTGCCAGTCACCCAGATGGTTTTGCCAGAATCGCTGTAGTTGATTGCATTGTCAATAAGATTTGAGACGGCATGTTCTATCAGATTGAGGTTCATGCTGCATTTGGCAGATTTAACGTTTGCGTCTATCTTAATGCCCTTGAGAGAGGCTTTGTCACGCATGTAGGCGATTGAAAGCTCAACGGCTTTCTTTGGGTCAGCCTCATCAAACTCGATCCTGCCGGTGCTCTGGGCTTCCTCTATTTTGGAAAGCTCCATCAGATCCTCAACTATTCCATTAAGGCGTGACGCATGTTTTGCGATGATGCCAAGGAACCTCTCCTGATCTTCAGGGCTGTCCTTCGCCCCGCCAAGAAGCGTTTCGACAAAACCTTTGATTGAAGTAATGGGGGTTCTCAGTTCATGGCTTACATTTGAGACAAACTCTTTCCTGATGTTTTCAAGATGTCGCAGTTTAGTTATGTCTGCAAGAACCACAATCACGCCTTCGAATGAATCGTCAGAACCCTTGAGCGGGCTTCCGGTCAGCTTTACAACCCTTTCTCCCTGTCCGGCAAGCGTTATTTCGCTTTCTTCAAGATTCCCTGATTCGAGCGCCTTCTTGATGAACCCAAGCAGACCGACGTCTCTGGTCACTTCCTGCATGAGTCTTCCACGCATCGTTTTCAAATCAATGCCCAGGAGCTGGCAGGCAAAATGGTTCATGCCGATCAGCCTCTCGTCAAGCCCGACCGCCATTACCCCTTCGGTCATGCTTTCTAGAACACCGTCAAGCATGTTTCTCTGGGCATCCAGATTATTCATGGCAACCCTGACCTTCTGTGACGTCTCGTTCATTCCGTTGGCAATCTCAGAGAATTCGACAGTGCTCAAAGGTTTTATCCTGTAATCAAAATTTCCTTTACCAAACTCATTCAGTCCTCTTCTGAGTCCAAGCAGCGGAATCGTCACTCCACGGGAAACAAGCACAGTTGCAAGCCCTGCGATGATTATCGATGCGAGAAGAGAAATCAGCAGCAAGCCGGAGAGCCTTGAGTCAACTTCAGTTGTTTTTGGGGAGGGCATTGAAACAATCAGGGCTGCAACAAGCTCAACACCATCCATGACAGGTGATGAGCACACCAAACTTGTTTGATCGTCAAAGAGAGCAAACTCAGCCGTCACCGGTTTTGCCTGAAGCAACATGTATTTCTGGAGACTATTCGAGATGTTCGGAAGATCGTTTGAAACTGAATCGGCTATTATGTCCCCGTTTGTTGCAGTGAGCGTGATTCTGACGGAATTGGCAGAAGCCAGCTTCCCAATGGTTTTGCCAATATCCTTCGAGCTGGCAAAATAGGAGCTCACAACCTCGGGTAAGATGATCTGGGATTTTGCCGTGATCGATTGCCTTGCAGACTCCATGAAAAGCGACGCCGTCTGCGTTGCCGTGAATATTGTCTGGATGGCAAGCAAAACTACGGCTATCAAAAGAAACGATAAAAACAGCTTCCAAAATATTCTTGTCTTTCTCACGATTCCTTAAACCTGTAGCCCACACCTCTCACCGTTTCAATCATTTCGCCGGATTCACCAAGCTTTTTCCTCAGCCCAACGATGCAGACATCCACGGATCGGTCTGTGACCGGATAATCCTCACCGTGTATTGAATCAATAATCTGGTATCTTGTAAAGACCCATCCGATATGTCTGACAAAATGATGCAAAACGTCGAACTCCATTGCCGTGAGCCTGATCTCTTTTCCGTCCACGCGTACAGAGCGCCTGATCGGATCAACCTCGATATCGCCTGCAGTTATCCTATCGCTTTCTGAGGCAGGATTTCTTCGCAGAATTGTCTTGACTCTTGCAACCAGAATCTTTGGGCTGAAGGGTTTTGTAACGTAGTCGTCGGCTCCCATTTCAAGGCCTTTAACCACATCGCGTTCGTCACCCTTTGCAGTCACCATGATGATTGGAATTTTGGCCAGATCAGGATTGTTCTTCATCGTTTTGCAAAACGTCAAGCCATCCATCCCTGGGAGCATCAAATCAAGAACAACAAGCGACGGTTTCTCTGCCCTGATTTGCTTCAAACCCTCTTCGGAGGATTTTGCAAGACTGACTTCAAACCCTTCCTTTTTCAGGTTGTAGGCCTCAAGGATCGCTATGTCCTCATCATCTTCTATTACCAACACTTTTTCACTCATGCCAACAATTTAGTTCCCGATTGTTAGTCTAGCGTTAGGATAAAAAATCTTTCATTATAGAATTGGTGTATAATCAATAACTATACCATCTTTAAGGTTTCTTATTTCTTTTTCCATTTTAATATAGGATCTTTTATGATATGTATGTTTTTCAGAGATCAGTCTTTTCAATTCATCGATCGAATCTATTTGTTTTTTATAACCAAATAAAAAATAACATGATGGTTTAAATTCAATATGATTATTAATTGAATCTCTCAATTCATTAAGAAAAGTACTGTACCCAGTTAAATTTGCAATATGCCCATATGCTTCTTTGAACACAGGTTCTTTTATAAATTTATTATATGTTTCAGATATATCATTAATATATTTTATACTTGAATATTGTCCAGTTTTTTTAAACTTTATCATTCTACATATCGCATCTAAATACCCATCCTGATAAGCCAATGTATAAGCCAAATTGGGATTTCTCGTAGAGACGAATAAATCCGATGTCAATTTATGTTCAAACTTAATACACAATTCATGAGCCTCCATCTCATCATATACGTTATCGTTGATCATTAACTTATCGGCAATAAGCTTTTCTTTTATTTTTTTTAAAAAAAATGTCGCATCTGTGAGTATTATTTTTGATTTTTTATGAAGATTTTTTTTTGTAAAATCTTCATCAAGAGTTACTATATAATGGTCATCAACAAAATCACTCATATTATTCATGACTTCTTTATACAGAGAAATAAAATCCTCATCTTTAAATGAATAACCCATAAAAACAACTTTCTTAGTAGCTAAGATTTGTTTTAACAAACCGCCAGTTATACTATTATTAAAATTAATATATTTTTTTTCGTAATCCTCTTTTGTAGCTATTATGCTACCGATATTATTTATTGATCCATGAATTTTTAATACTCTTCTAGTATTGATATCCCAATATATCATATCATCATCTGATACTATTGGCAAAGCCGAACATTCACACTCAAAAATGTCGTCCCAATTAGTTGTTATTATCTCATTAATGAATGGTAAAGTTGAGAGTTCGTTGTGAAATCTAGAAACATAATAATATAATTTATCAAATGATTTTAAGTAATCAAACCTCTTTTTTATCTCTAAAATTAGTACTTTTCTATTGTGTTTTTCTACAAATAAAGACATTAATGATGGAAATGAAATATCTGAGTTATCTGGATCAATATCGATTAAATCTGCAATAGTATAATAAAATTTATAATGTGGTAATAAATTCGTTTCAGTGCTGATACCAGCACCTGTAAATAGAACACATTTATTTTCAATTATTGCTTTATAGAGAGATTCTGGTAGTTCAAACTCTTTCTCTTTACTATGAATAACACAATCTTCCATCTATACCCCATTAAATCTTATATGATTGTAAACTATTACTTAAAAAAAACAACCCCTCCGAGCTGGAGGGGTTTTATTGATTGAGAATGATTTACAATGGTTTGCCGCTAAGCATTGCAAGCAAGGCGCCTGCAGCAACAGCAGTGCCAATGACACCGGCCACGTTTGGTCCCATGGCGGCCATGATGAGGAAATTGCCAGGGTCTTCTTTTTGGCCTTCAACTTGCACGGTTCGGGCAGACATTGGTACGGCTGAAACACCGGCTGCTCCGATCATCGGGTTGATCTTTCCACCTGACAGCTTGTACATGAGCTTGCCAAGCAGAACGCCACCGGCTGCCGAGAAACCGAAAGCAATGAAGCCGAGGGCAATGATTGCCAGCGTTCTTGGCTGGAGGAATTCTGTTGCATTCATCGTAAAGCCAACAGACAGGCCAAGGAAGATGGTGACAATATTGACAAATTCGTTCTGAAGGGTTTTTGAAAGGCGCTCAACCACTCCGCTCTCACGGATGAGGTTCCCTGCCATGAGGAGTCCGATTAGCGAGATTGCCGACGGAAGTATAATCGCACAAACGATGGTGCAGGCGATGGGGAAAATGATCTTTGTGGTCTGTGAAACAGGCTTTACCACATCCATTCTTACCCTTCGCTCCTGTGTGGTTGTCAAAGCCCTGATGACTGGAGGAAGAATCAGTGGAACCAGTGACATGTAAGAGTATGCAGCCACAGCTATTGCGCCAAGGAGCTGGGGCGCCATCTTCTGAGCCAGGAATATGGCAGTGGGACCGTCAGCGCCTCCTATGATACCGATTGCAGCTGCGTCTTTGATGCTGAACGAGAAATGGAATATGGCTTCGTTGGCCACACCGAAAACCGTGATGGCAAGGAACATGGCGATAATAACACCGAACTGGGCTGCAGCTCCAAGCATGAATGTTATCGGTCTTGCAAGCAATGGCCCAAAGTCGGTCAAAGCCCCCAGACAGAAGAACATTATCACAGGCAGCAACTCGGTTTTTGTCAAAGTGGTGTAAATGACGTTGAGGAAACCTTCACTGCCACCAATCCACGTTGATGACATCGACAGGGGAACTGGCAAATTCACAAGAATGCATCCGGTTGCAATCGGCAGAAGCAGCAACGGTTCAAACTTGAACTTCAGTGCAAGCAGATAAAGGATCAATCCAACGGCAACCATGATCACCCTGCCCCAGAGATCGTATCCGGGCGGGTAAGCGCCAAATGCCGAGGCGTCTATTATGCCCTTGAAGCCTTCAAGAATTGGATTCATTTACGCCAACTTTATCAGGACGGCTCCGGTTGCGACAGTGTCGCCTTCCTTCACAAGAATGTCGGCAACGATTGCCGGCTCATCTGCAAGAACCTCATTCTCCATCTTCATGGCCTCGATGACCATGAGAAGGTCGCCCGTGGCAATTTTCTGACCCTTTGTGACCGGAACCTTGAGTATCTTTCCAGGAATGGGTGCTGTAACGTCCTTGCCAGCCATCTTTGCCTGTGGAGGTGGTGTTGGAGCAGGAGCTGCAGCAATTGGTGTGCCTGCTGCTACAGGGGCAGCCTTTGGCATCTCAAAAACCCTTGCCACCTGGGGTGTTCCGCCGATTTCCTCGACTTCAACATCATACTGCTTTCCATTGACTGTGATTTTGAATTTTCTCATCTCTCGTATCCTGCCTTCATGAATTTGTAGTCTTGTATTCTTTTACTGTGAACTCCGGCTTTGCCTGCCTTGATTTGCCAAGCGAGGCAACCGCTGCAGAAATGACTGCGATCACTTCCGAATCGTCAACTTCAACTTTCCTTTGTTCCATTGGTTTTTTCTCCCTGTCGGTCAGCCATTTGACAAGATAAATCAAGCCAGTGACAATGCCAAGAACCGTAAATACCGTCAGAAATGCAATGAATCCGACAACCAGGTCACCCATTATCGACTTGTCGTTCATTTTGATAATAAAGTAGACGACAAGGAAAATGAGCATGATAATCATGGCAACCAGGGTCACCCAATCAACAATGAACATTCTGCGTTTCTGTTTTGTCATAATGGCATGTTCCCGTGCTTCTTGTGTGGAAGCGATTCTTTTTTTGTTTTCAGCATGTGGAGGGCTTGAGCCAGGTATGGCCGAGTGAATTCCGGGTTGATGACTGCATCGACGTACCCTCTTCTGGCAGCCACATACGGATTGCAGAAATTTTCTTCGTACTCATCGATTTTTTCTGCAGCAAGGGCATGAGGGTCGGTTGATTTTTTCAGCTCTTCACCAAACAGGAGCTGAACGGCTCCATCTGCGCCCATGACAGCAATTGAAGCCTGTGGCCATGCAAAGACCTGATCGGCTCCCATGTCTCTCGAACACATTGCCAGATAAGCACCGCCGTAGGCTTTTCTAAGAATTACCGTAATTTTTGGGACTGTTGCCTCGGCGTAGGCGTAAAGCATCTTTGCCCCATGCCTTATGATTCCGCCGTGTTCCTGAGAAACGCCTGGCAGGAAACCTGGTACATCAACGAGATTTATGAGTGGGATATTGAAACAGTCACAGGTTCTAATGAACTTTGAGGACTTGTCCGAAGTGTCGATGTCAAGGCAACCGGCAAGGTAGTTTGGCTGGTTTGCAACTATGCCTACCGAGAAACCATCGATTCTTGCAAAACCTGTGACAATATTTTTTGCATATTCCATGCCAACTTCAAAGAATTCGCCATCATCGGCAATTTCCCGTATCACTTTTCTGACATCGTAGGATTTGTTTGGATCGACTGGAACAAGATCGGTGAGAACATCGGAAGTTCTGTTTGGGTTGTCGGTTTTCTGTCGTTCCGGCTGTTCGTTGCAGTTCTGTGGGAAATATGTGAGGAGCTGCCTTACGGCTGTAAAGCACTCAGCTTCTGTTCCGTGCCTGAATTGGGCGACTCCTGATTTTCCGGTATGGACTCTTGACCCTCCGAGCTTCTCCTTGTCGACCTCCTCGCCAGTGACAGATTTGATGATCTGCGGGCCTGTAATGAACATGTTTGAAATACCGTCCACCATGAAGATGAAATCTGTGAGAGCTGGTGAATAAACCGCACCGCCAGCCGACGGACCGAGGATGAGTGAGATTTGGGGGATAACGCCTGAATATATTGAGTTTCTGTAGAAGATTTTGCCATAGCCCGAGAGAGCGTCAACGCCATCCTGGATTCTTGCGCCACCGCTGTCGTTGATTCCGATGACAGGAGCGCCCGACTTTGCAGCCATGTCCATGATTTTGGCGATTTTTTGGCCATGCATTTCTGAAAGCGATCCACCCATGACCGAGAAGTCCTGGGAGTAAATAAAGACAAGCCTGCCGTTGATTGCACCGTATCCTGTCACAACACCTTCGCCAGGCACATATTCACCGGGATAGTGGTCGACAAGCCTATCGGCGATGAGCGCATCGGTCTCGACAAACGATTGCGGATCGAGCAGCTGTCTTATTCTTTCTCGGGCGGCGAGCTTGCCTCTCTTTGCCTGTCTGGCCTGCGCCTCAACCGTATCATTTTTGGCAAGTTCAAGCCTGTCTTCATAATCGGCTATCAAATCATCTATGTTTTTTTGTCTCACAAACTAAAGGTTAACTTTGGGGTTTGGCATGTCAACTTAGTAAAGGCAAACACTTTTTCACTCAGAAACCGAAAATGTTAAAGCATTTAACTGGAGCATGTCCCGCATCGTTTACAATTGCCCCACTTTATTTCGTCCCCAAAGAGGCTAAGATTTGAGCATGAGACAAGAAGTCGCCGAGTACCTCACACTCGCATACAAGGGTGAACTGGCCATAAGGGAGGCGGACACAAAAAAGGTCGCCGCCTGGGCAAAAGGAACCGCAAAAACGCTGGTTGAAAGGCTCAAAGAACAGATGGGTGAGCCAGACAAGCCGGTTTATACTGCAAACATCATCGGCCAGGTCAAGGAAAGAAAGCGTCCGACAAACGTCCCCCCGGTCATCTCCAAATTCATCACAAGCCTTAGCGGAACCTTCAACGAAAAAACCTTTGACTGGACAATGCCGGAAACCATTGATTTCGAGAAAGGCCTGCTCGGAGCAAAGATATTGATGGGAAGGGCTTTTGAATTCCACATGTTTCCAAAAGCACTCTGGATCACAGGCGCAATTGCCACCGGCCTGCTCATGATTGTCAGCGCAATCGTTGTGTACCTCAGACCGATTGACTGGATCAACATAGCAATAATGGTTGCCTTTGCACTGCTGATGGCACTTTGCATATTCAAGGCGTTCAAATATGAAAATTTCCAAAATATTGCAAAAACCATTCGCGAGAGGGTGATCAAATCGAAATCAATCCCAGACTAGCACGGTCTGCTCTCCAAAAATCCGGCATCGGTGGATTCGATTATGTCATCAATCCCTATTTTGGCTGCACCCACGCCTGCTCCTACTGCTACGCCAGGTTCATGCTCAGGTTCAATCATGCACCTGCTCCCTGGGGCGACTTTGTTGAACCAAAGATAAACCTCCCTGATGTCCTAAGGAAAGAGGCGCACAAGGCCAAAGGTAAAAGGATCATGTTCTCATCTGTAACTGACTGCTACCAGCCGGTGGAAAGGGAGTTCCAGATTACCAGGGAGTGCCTTAAAATCCTTTCCGGACAGGATTGCAGCATTTCAATACTCACAAAATCAGCGCTTGCCATGAGGGATGCCGATCTTGCTGGCAACTTCAGGCAATTCGCCTTTGGGATGTCGGCTTCATTCCACAACGAACGGACAAGGCTTCATTTTGAAAAAGACTCGTCGACCCTAGATCGGAAAGCCGAAACCTTGAAAACCATGAAGCAGGCAGGCGCAAAAACGTGGGCTTTCATCTCGCCGGTCTTGCCTGACATCACAGACTTCAAAGCCATCCTTCAAAAACTGTCTGGTTTTGTCGACAGTGTCTCCTTCGAGTCCTACAACCCGTATCCCACAACTTTTGAAACAATGAAGAAAAGCCTTTCGGGTGCCGGCATCGACAGCACAAGGTTTTTCAAACAAACCAAAGACCCGTACTATTGGCAGGAAATGAAGGTCCATGCTGAAGAAGTTTGCTCTGATCTCGGGATTGAATTTGATGAATTCTATATTCACAGTACCAGTTGACCAATTTGTAAAGAAATGTTAAATTCTAAGCCAAATGACAGCCACACAAAATACGATGATCTGGGGATCAGCCCCATCAACTACATGCCTCAAGCTCTGGGAGTACGTTTCTGACATTGGCAACCAGGATGTTTTGATCCTTGGCGTTGGCGACGGTCGCAATGCCAAATTCCTTGCCTCCCAGAACTTCAGTGTTGTCTGTGTTGACCCCGATTCACAGGCAATTTCGGAGCTTGAAAAATGGGCAAAAATTGAAGGCATCAACCTCAGAACGTACGTCAGCGATTATGATTCCTGCGAGCTTTCAGGACAATTTGACATTGTGCTCTCGGTTGGAGCCATCAAAAACACAAACCAGGAGAGCGTTGAAAAGCTTTTCTCAAAAATAATCGCAGCCACAAAACCAAACGGTTACAACGCCATCTCAGTGTTCATCGACAAACCATTCATAGACATTGCAGACAGAAAAGGGCTTTTCAACTCCGGCGATCTCATGTCAAAATACGGCAGCAACATGATCCTTTGGACAAATCAGGAGCTCTTCAGGGGCAATGGGAATGACCTGTATTGTGTCGACAGAATCATAGCAAAGGTTTTGCCGGCCGGACACAAACTCAACCCCGACGATGTTACCGGAGCGCTGAGCCTAATCTGAGTTGCTGAAATTGTAGATTTCGTTGCTTGATGGATTGCCGGTGACTTTTATGGAATCTGAAATTACCTGACCATCCTCGGGTTTGCCAAAAAGCGTCACTATTACAAATACATTGCCAAGATCCTTTGCAATCACATCAACCTTTTCGGGCGACAATTCGTTGACCTTGTGCTCCATTGTGGCAAGAAGATCATTTTTCAGCTTGTTTGCGAGGGTTGCGTACTCCTTGTCAGACTTTGCACCAATGGTTGCCTTGGCAAGAACCTTCATGTAGGCAAGCTTCTGGACGACCTGATACCTGAACTCGTCCTCGCTTATTCCCCAGTTTGAGAGGAACGACTCTTTCGACATTCCAGCCTTTTGTGCCTGATCAAACGTAGCTTTGATCTCATCGTTGATTTCTGACTTTGTTGGCATCAACCCTGCCTCAAAAGCGTGCTCAAGCATGAGAGTCTGCTCCCGGACATTGATTTTTGCAATCTCCAGTGAATCAACGTTCGACTGGTTGCCGGTTTTCTCGATCCTCAGTTTTTCAATCTCCAAATCCCTCCCGGACATTGAGAAATTCTTTGTCACAACGTACATCTGGTTGTACGGGAGAGGGTATGTTCCGGTAAATCCGAGTGAACCATCCTGGTTTGCGTGGCTGGCAGGGTTTTCAAGCATTGACTCGATCTCAGGAACGATGGTTGTAAGTGTATCTGAGGCAATTTTTGGGATGATCCTGACCGAAACTGCCTTTGTGGCCGTTGATCCAATGCCACTTGTCCAGCCGGACGGAAGGTTCAACGTGATAGAGCCAACCTTGCTTTCAATCATCCCACCGCAACCTATCGCCAATATACAAGCAAGAATCAGGATTTTCTTCATAACCTCATCATACCGCTTGAGATTTTGCGGTCAAGTGTGTATCATCTGAGCATGAAGAAAACATGGTTTGTTGTCGTTGCTGTCATGCTTGCCTCGTGCGGCGTCGCAAAGGTTGCAGTCACCTGGGACGATGTCTACAAGATGATCGATTCAGGCGAACTCCAGTCAAAGATTGACAGGACAATCAACGAAATCGGCTCGGATACCCATCCGGCTTCAATGGTTGTGCTGCAATATTTTGATTACTTCATGACCGGCGACGGAACAAAAGCCTGGGAATTCGTAAAACCAGATTCACCATATGGCAAGCTTGTCGGCTCTGCCGAGAAACTCACCCAAAGCATAGAAGATGCAAAGAAAGATACACAATACCATTCAATTGCAATCAAAGGTATTTCTATCACAAAGAAAGACACCAATGGTCAAAGAACAGCAAGAGTTACTTTCATTTTGAATGTAACCGACAGAGTTTCAATGAAACAATATGACAGCACTGGTACATATTATCTTTTGGAAGTCAATGGCAAATGGCTTATCAATGATGTTGAAAAATTGAGAGAATATAAATAAATTTACCAATAGTCAATCAATGTAACTATTTATTGTTATTTATGATAATATAACTATTTCTAGTGACTTTAATGATGTAAAAATATTTTCTAATGACTTACTGTTGCTGATTTATAGTTTTCCTTTTCGACAACTAATGAATCTGATTCAGGTAGTTTCAGGGGTTGATAATGGTTACTGTTATAGATGATCTACTCTTTAAATTCGTTCGAAAACCGAAAAAAAACAGATAACTGAAAGCATCCCAATTTGTCCTTGTGATGGATGAACATGGCACAAGAGCCAGACAAAGTGGCATTCAGGAACTTGCAACAATATTTGACACAAACCTTCGACATTACGGAATCCGATCAGTTCGAACTATTTTAATCAGCAATTGACAAAATTTATGATCGAGTCGGGCTGTAAACTTTTAACAAAATATATGGTATGATAAAGTTCTAAAAATTCGTGTCCTCATAAGGAGGAATGATGTATAAATTTTCTGCCCTCTTATTGGCTTTGACAGTCATCCTTTCACCATGCCCTCTTGCAAAAAAGACGAGAGCAGACGTAAAACCAATTGTCATCAAAGGGTATAGCGGTAAGTTTGAAACCATGCTGACTCCGCAGATGAGGGGGCTTCTCGATTTCGACCTCAACATCGAGCTCCAGGCAAACGAGGAAGCTGACCTCAACATGTTCAAACTTGAGCAGAAAGGGTTTGACGTTTCCCAGATAGATGTTGACGGGAAAAAGGTTCAGCACTCGTTCAAGGATCAGGACATCTGGCTCAACTACCCAAAGACGCTCACCAAAGGCACACACACCCTCAGAATCGCTTACAAATATCTCCTGTATGAGGATTCCCCTGAAAAGATCAGACTCGACATGTTCGCCGACGGAAAGAGCTTCCATTGCTTTGGCGGCTGGTTCCCAATCATCAAAGGGTATGAGTTTGACGGACCGGTGAATTTCTCGCTAGACATAAAGGTTCCAAGCGACTACTTCGTTCTTGGCAGCTGGGTACCTCAACAGTACAGGGACAAACCAAAGGCAGACGGAAAATACAAGTTTGTCAAAACATTTTCAAATCCCTACAACGCCAATTTCCTTGGTGGTTCATACGATGTCAGCCGCAGCGGCGATGACAACATGAAGCTGTGGATATACACACCCAAAGGCCAGCCAAACGACGCTTCCTACATAGCCCAGATCGGAAAACTGGCAAACGACTTCTATACTGACTGGTTCAAGACATCAGGTCACGGAGAGGTCATAATCGCCGGCCTGAATGCGTTTGCAGGGGGAATTCAAACTTTCGACGGTGGATACTCAATCGACTCGCTATATTTAAACAGACTCAACTTCACGCCTGATTTCCTTGCCCGTGAAATGGCGAGAGGCTGGTGGGGCGGACTTGTCACCGGCGACGGGGAAGCAGAAAAAAGGTTTTTCGAGGATTCCATGCCTGAGTTCTCAATGGTTCAATTCCTGGAGAAAAATGTTTTACCCACATACTTTGATCCCTATTACAAAACAAGGCTCGAGGTGTTCTGGAAGAGTCACTTTCCGGGTGAATCAGCGCTTACAGACCAAAAAACTGCCGGCAATGACTTTCTTGTTTTCTCCAAAGCTCCGCTTGTGGCAAAGTCGCTCATGGGATTCATGGGAGAAGAGAAATTCAACAAGGGCATTCAGGCCTTCATTGAAAAATACAACAAGGCTGCAAACCCAAACGTTACGAAGCCGACATTCGCAGATTTCAAGACCCAGATGGACGAATCGTTTGGAAAACCAATCGACGATTTCTGGAAGATTTTCTTTGAAACCGGCAAGGTACCGGTGCCAATTGTAGAAGTTGAGAAATCGGATGCCGAAACAATGCCCGTCAAAGAGGTAATGCACCTGAGGAACCTTGAGGAGACAGAGTTTCCGATCACCTACAGAATTTACAAGGTGGATGGTAAATATGAAGATTATGTCTTCAAAGGTGAGACCGCCGATGTAAATATTGAAGGCGGTTTCGCAGGATTGGTCAACACCAGTTTTGAAAGCATCATTCCAAAACCGGGTGCCCTGGCATACACAATGGGTTCAGGCACAATCGCCTCAACGCTTGCCTGGATGAAACCAACCATTTTCTGTCTTAACTCGGACATGATGAACAGAGCCCAGAAGTGGGCGAGCCTGACTGGCCAGAAGGTACAAACAAACAAGGTCGATATCTTCCCAAAAACACCGATCATCTGTGTTGGCGCTGAGGCAATTTCCTATTATGGCTTGAAAACCATGGCGCTGCTCCCCATGAAAACCACACAAAACCAGCTTGTCTGGCTGCAGGACGAAGTTGCAGGGCACTTCTCGATGGTTCTACAGTTTCCATGCAACGAAAACTACATGCTGCCAATGATTGCCGACAACGATGACGGGGATATTCCGGCAGACCTTTCCTGGACAGGCATCTTTACAAGTCAGGAAAACAAGATGGTCCTTGGTTTCAGAAACACTGAAATTGATGGATTCACACCGCCAAGGTTGCAAATGGTTGAAACAGGCTGGGCAGGGGACTCACAGAGCATAAACGACTGCAGGCAGGATCTCAACCTTCAAAACGCCATCGGTTACAAGGTAATCTACGACGGACTTGACATTGAAAAACTCGAGCTGGGGAAAACCGAGCGGAAGATCACAAGGCAGGCATCATCACAAACCATCTACCTTGATCTCCAGAAACTGGCAAGCCTCTCAGTCGAAAAATCGGACAGGTACCTGCTCCAGAAGTGTCCACAATACTTCACCTACTCAGGAAAATCCAGGAACTGGCAGGGCCCGGCAGGTTTGAAAGCGCCACAGTCGATCGAGGGTGACAAAATTGAGATCAGCTGGGGTGAGAATGTAAAATACATGTACAGGCTCGATGGAACAGGCACAACAAACTGGGAAAACGGTTCAAGCCTTCTTCTGACCAGACTGACAGCCGACAAGCACAAACTCAGGATAATCTTTTACGGCGACGGCATCATGAGTCCGGTCAAGGAATTCGAATTCTCAAGCGGAGCAAAACCACCGTCACTCGTATTTGAATCAGACAAGGCTCAATGCAAGGATGGCAAGATCGTAATCAGGGGAACAACCGACAAAGATGTCACACTCGATCCTCCTGGAACAGTCAACACCGACGGCAGCTTTGAAATTGTTATTGAAGCACCGGGGTGCCCAAAATCAGTCACAGTGAAAGCAAAAAATAGATTTGGACTAGAAACAGCCAAAACTGTAACAGTCACGACAGGCAAGAACATAAAAATAACGATGAAACTCGGTTCAAAAACTGCAACCGATGAATCTGGAACAACCTACAAACTCTCGGTTCCACCACAAAAAATCAAAGGAATGACATATGTTCCAATGAGATTTATCGGTGAAAGACTTGGAGCCGAGATACTTTGGGACAACAATCTCAAAAAGGTCACATATATTCTAGGCAGTATAAAAGTAGAAATAATTATCGGCAAAACTGAGGCAACCGTTAATGGGAAAACCGTAAAGATGCCTGGTCCGCCCGTTGTTTTGTCTGGTAACACACTCGTTCCAGTGAGATTTGTTGCCGAAGCCCTCGGCGCGAAGGTCACATGGGTGGGAGAAACTGAACAGATCATCGTTGAGTACCCGTAACTGACAATTCTTGCAAAAAAACAAAAACCGAATACCCTTTGGTTCAGGAGGGTATTGTGAGGAGAATAACATTATTCGTTGCTATATGGCTTCTAGCCACTACTATTGTTGTGCCTGTCAAATCAATTGAGAACAGTAAACCTGTTAAAAATGATAAGGCTGTCATTTACCGAAGGGAAATCATCCCCAGCAACTTCCCCAAACCGAATGCAAAAAGGGATGGCTCAGCTTATCTTATATCCAAGATTAAAGCTGTCTGCAATGTTGGCGTCTTTGAACAGAAGGCTGGGTTCATGGACGCAGAAATCACACACTTCTTCAGTGTTGGCGAGGATACAATCCTCCCAAATGAATGGGGGAACATAACCTGGTTTTTTACCATCAAGGAGATTTCACTCGACGGTTTCCAGATCAAGTGGAAAATGCACGACAGATATCAGAATGTGTTTGAGCTGCCACAGGATGTGAAAGTAAAGGCCGGTGACCATCAACTCAAAATCAAGGTCAGATGGGATTGCTATACACCACCGGAGTATTGGTCAAGCGCCAACATCTGGACTTATTTCGGACCCGATGGTTTCCATCTGATGAACCACTGGTACTTCCTGCCGGAAAACTATGCTTTTACCGATGCGGTGGATTTTGACATGGATTTCTCCGTTCCACCGGACTGGTACCTTTGCGGATCGTATGTCGATCCTCAATACAGGGATACACCACAAAGACTTGGGAAATACAAATTCATCTCAAGGACTGACGAACCATTCGGATATCGAATCATCGGCGGTGCCTATGAAGTTTACAAACTCAGCTATGAAGATTCAAACATCAGGATGTATTCATTCAAGGATTCCAAAGGTGACGGTCCCTACATTGCACAGATGGGTATCGACTGTTTGAAGTTCTACTCCGATTACTACAACCACAAGTCCAAGGGCGACTACTTCATCGCACAGATTCGCTGCACAAGAGGTTCAGGGTTTGGTTGTGAAGGCGGGTTCAGCATTGATGCCCCTTACCTGACAAAAGCCAATTTCATGCCTGAATTCATGACGCACGAAATGGCTCACGTCTCATGGTGGGGTGGTGATGGAGTTTGCGGAACAAGGGAACAGCCCCATTACAGGTTCATGAGCGAGGCTTTTGCAGAATTTTCCTCGTTCCTGTTCTGTGAAAAAATCATTGGGCTTGGCTATTACAACGCTGTAATAGCCAAAGAGGAGTATTATTTCTGGGAATACGCCGAGGGTGGCATCCCATTGAGTAGTTCAGCTTCAGCGAGTTCATTCCCATTGACCTACTACAAAGGCGGTCTTGTCATAAAATGCCTGAAGTCATGGATGGGCGAGGAGCCATTCCAAAAAGGCATGAGGGAGGTTATTGACACCTACTCCCTGAAAGATGGGCAGGATCCGGACAACCGCCCACGATGTTCGCAGCTTGACTACAAGGCAATAATGGAAAAGGCTTTCGGCAAGCCTCTGGATGATTTCTGGAATGTCTACTTCGATTCTGCAGACATTCCGGTTCCTATGATCGACATTCTGAAAAAGAAGAATGATGACGGGACAACAACCGACAAACTCTCGTTCAAATACCTCGGGAACAAGAAACTGCCAATATCTGCCATGGTCTGGTTTGTCGACGGAACATCCAAACGTTATGACAATCCGGGTGGCGACAACACCTACGATCTTGACGGACAGGTTGCAGGGCTCGAAAACCTGAATTGGGGAAGTCTTATCCACACCAAGGACACGACTTACCATTCCATGGGTACGGCTACAATCGCATCAATACTCAAGTGGCGGGAACCAGCCGTTGTCTGCAAGGACGAGGAGTACATGGACAAAGCCCAGCAATGGGCAAACAAGATTGGCAAAAAGGTTGACACTTATCCGCCACCATACATAGAACCGGTTGCAGTCATTCTGGTTGGCCCATCTGCCATAAACACTTATGGCCCCAAGGTTATGAGCATGTTGCCAGCAAAACAGGTTGGAGAAAACTATCTCGAATGGTACACGCTCAAGATTGGCGGGGAGTTCGGAATGACTACCTGTTCAAATGATCCTGACAACTACTTCCCAGCCTACATCTGCGATGTTGACAAGGGCCCAATCCCGGGCGATCTGTCATGGACAGCCATTTTCAGGCGCAGCGATGGATGTTTGGATATTTCATACAGAAGCATGGCAAACGGCGCGCTTGTTCCGCCAAAACCAGAGTTCCAGCAGCTGCCATGGATGGACAGAACAGCAAACGTTTATGACTGTCGATTCAACGTTAATTTTGAAAAAACAAAAGACTACAAGATTTCTTACGACGGTTTTGACCCAGAGACGTTTACAATCAGGAAGATAACCAAGCCGACAGACAATTTTGGAGCAAAGGCCCAGCTGATCCTCAATTTGTCAAGGGGATCATGTGACATATCCATCTTCAAGGAAACAAAATACCTGAAAGAAAGCTGGAACCAATCACAGGTCTATGCAGGCAAAGGCAAGTACACGGCAAAACCGGCTGGCCTGAACATGGACAAATGCTCAAAAAATCAGGATTACATTGTCAAATGGAACGACAATCAGACTTATCTGTACAAACTTGACGATGCCAACAACGAAAAATGGGAGGTAGGAAGCTCACTCTTCCTTCAGAACCTGCCCACCGGTTCGCACGATTTGAAGATGGTTTTCATAAGCAGCGACGGACTGCTTTCAGATATTCAGGAAACAAGTTTCAAGCTGAATTCATCCGAGCCAAAACTGGAAATACTGGAAAAAAGACTGCTTTGGAAATCGAAAACAATATCGCTTTCAGGCACAACCGATCCGGACACCATTCTTGATCCACCCGGCAAAATCAATCCTGACGGTACTTTCACAATTGACTACCAATCAGACACCTGCCCGAAAAATCTCACAGTAACGGCCACAAATGGATGTGGATTCAAGGTTTCCAGAACATTGTCGGTTACAAAGTACATCAAGTTCTTCCTCACCCTTGGAAAGCAAACATCTGAAGATTACGAAGGCAATTCCTTTGCACTCACTGTCCCTGCGCAAGCAGTTAAAGGTTCGACCTATGTTCCAATGCGCTTTATCGGCGAACAGCTAGGAGCTAACATCGATTGGGACGCCAAGGAAAAGAAGGTCACATATATCCTTGGACTGACAACCGTTGAAATCTGGATCGGCAAAAAAGCTGCAAAAATCAATGGCGCTCCTGTTGAGATGCCTGGCCCGCCTGTGATCGTCAAGGGAACAACTCTTGTTCCGTTGAGATTTGTCGGCTCTGCACTGGGCGCTGCAATCTCATGGGAGGACAAGACAAAAACTGCAACAGTTGAGTATCCTTTGCCCTGACAAGTTCTAATCACCAATAAAGGGATGAGGTAGCCTCATCCCTTTTTCATTTTATATTTTGGCAACAATCTCACAAAACTCAAACGTTATCGGAAGCACTCTTGTTCCTGCCAGATTTGTTGCCGAAGCACTCGGTGCATCAATCAAATACAACGCTCAAACAAAGGTTGTTATTGTCGAGTATCCGAGATGATCACCAGCTGATTTCCGAAGAATCGTTAATCATCCTGATCTCTGCCACTGACTCAGCTTCTGGTTTGGGGACGTCCTGAAACCCAAGTCCTGTCATTCTCGAAAGGGTTTCGACAGGAACCTCGTAGACGGCAAAGTCCTGTAGCTCGAGCACTTCAAGCTGATTGAGCAGATTCTCCTGTGTCAGCACAAAAGATTTCGATTTGACCTGCCAATTGTCCTTGTCCCTGTAATAGATGATCTTCCAGAAAGACTTCGGGATTTTGTATCCCCTGTATTCCGGATCATTGTCTGTAAAAATTGGCCCACCGATCACCGAGACCTTCAAGCCCTCCACCTGCGCATCGTCAAATATGGCATTTTCAAGGTTGCCCCAGATTCCAACCTGTGGGTTTCTGTTGCTCTGGTTGAATCTCTCATGCTGGGGGGTGATGTTGGTGAAATAGAAAGAGTCTCTGTTTGCTTTTTGCGCTTCATAGTCTGAGCCCCAGCACAGGTCGGCTCTTCTTGCAATATGGCCCCTGTCCAGCCGGTTGTTCGAGTACAAGTCATCTCCTGCCTGGTCTTGAGGCTCAAGCCTGTCATCTGCCCTGAACTTCATGTTCTTCCTGGAGAGTTTGCGCATTGTGCCACCATCTATGTTCCACGCAACCCAAATGGCAAACTTCCGCGATTTGCTCATGGAAAGGGAAAAGTGCGTGTAGTCAATGACCTTTCTTCCGTCAACCTCCAGAACATCTCCTGCCGTTTTTTCAGACACAAAGGCTGGAATGGCCACAGGCGAATCGAGGAAGTTGATCTGATACCCTTCGCCTTCTGCCTGGCTGGTTTCCGGGGTTGCTTTCGGTTTTGGATAGATGTTGAGCTTTTCAAAAACAGAGGTTGCATAGCAGGCAAGCGAATATTCGCAGGCTGAACCGGCATTGCCGGCAAAATGCAAACCAAGCATCATGTCAGTTGTTTTGTCGCCTTCGACAAACATCCACACTGAACCAGAGTCTCCACCTCTGCTGATCTCTCCGTCTGCCGGTTTATGGTTTTCATCGATGCCGATCTCAAAGCATCCGACATCGGTTGGGCCTGTGTCATAATCGAGTCTCACAACAGTGTCAACCCTTGTCACCTTTCCATAGGTGATGCCGGTTGTCCTGCCTGATTTGACCACAATATCACCGAGCTCGGGCTCACCAACCCTGCCAACCTCGGTGTTGAGGTCAAGAATGACAGGTGAGAATTCCCTGTAATCAATTGAAGCAACAGCGCAATCACCGGCAATTCCAAGGTATGACCTGACAAGATGACCGATGATGTTCTTGTCTCTCGTGTTGTCATCCTTCATGCCAGGCTGGACAATGTTGTCGCCCGTTGAACCACTTGCACCATTGAGCACGTGCCAGTTTGACAGTATGTAGGGTTTCCCGCTGCTGGCATCATAAACAACACAACCGGCCGTTCCGGCAGTGATTGAACAATGACCGATGCTTACACCGGGTACAACAGGATTTGCCACACCCTTTCTCTTGTCAGCCGCTTCAATCTGTGCATCTATTCTTATTTCTCTGGCACCCTGCGAAAAGTTCCTTACAACAACATCCGTCGGAATAGTCACCCCACCGATTTCAACTGATTTTGGAAGAGGGTCTTCCCCTTCAGTCTCAAGGGTCTGAAGGCTGAACTTCTGGCCAACAGTGAATTTTATGCACTTATCAGCAGTAATGTTCCCACCGACTTCCTTGAATCCAAATCCGATTGACGTCACATTCTTCTTGTCCAAAAATGAAGAAGCGTTCTTTCTGATATACGCCCTGATGACACTCTGATCCGGTAGTTCGGCCATTTGTCCTCCTAATGTTAAATTTACCCTCTATTGTTAATCCATTATTAGGATGGTCAGACAATAATGTCAATAGCCCAGTCACAGATAATGTGTTTATAATACTAATACATTTTAACGCATATTTTATGAAAAAATACTCAATATACTATGACAAAACAAGTCACAATAAATATTAGTTGCCAGATTCCGACAAATTCAATCAATCACACCCAGGGAATCTTCACGTTGGCAAATGTAGAGAGCATACAGATTTGTCCCAGATGGTGAGCTTCGTGCTCCATTACATGGTGGAAAATCCATGAGTAGGTTTTCTGCGCCCTCATGGAATATGGCACCTCCATGTCTTTTTCAAGGTTTTCGGACAGCCAGGCAAGGGTTCTGTTTCTGACTATATTTAAGACTTCCATGATGACGGACTTTGATTTGTCCGGAAATGACCAGGTCGAGGTTTCAAAAGAGTTTTTTATGATCTTGTCATGAACCCAGTACGACTCAGTGCCTGCGATGTGCGAAAGAATGATTCTCGGTTTGCTGTACCTCTCGGTTTTTGGGATTGGGCAGGCAGGTTTGAAATCGAGAAAATCCTCAGGTATCACTTCCAGAACCCGAAGCAGTCTCCCCCTTGTCCAGTCGAGCATCCTTATCACATCGGCGCCATTCATCACTCCTCCTCGTCAAACACAATTTTTGGCTGGAGTGATCCCTTTTCAATTGTCTCAACCAGAAGTTCCATCTGGCCGTGATGCCAGGCGTCGTGCTCGATCATCCAGAAGTAAACAAATCCAGGCGTCATGTCAACATTGGGCAATTTTTCGTTGAGTTTTCCCTCATAAGGTTCAAGCGCTTTTATGAGTCTGTCCCTCGGTTCGTTGAGCACCTTGGCTATATCTCCAGCTTTGGTCGATTTGAGTTTGGAGAAATCAGGTTTTTCATCGGATTTTGTCACAGGATTGAGGAAATAAAGATATTCACCCTCAAAAAGGTGTTCAATGATGCTTGCAAATCTTGACTTTGCCCATGCCACAGTATCGTTGTCTTCTTTTTCCGGAATGGTTATTTCAAAATGCTTTGACAGAAAGTCGTTCAACATCATGCGCGAATTGATCGCAAGTTTCTTCGGTGTGTCCATTATTTCCTCCTAAACGTTCGGTACATTCAGACCGGCAATCAATGCCAGCATAACAATTTGTCCAACATGGTGCGCCTCATGCTCGGGTAAATGGTGGAACACCCATCCCATGTGAGTTCTTTTGTTAAACATTATGTCGTTTAAGTCAACATCTTTTCTGTCTTCAAGCCAGTTTGTGGTACCTTTTCTCGTTTCATCAAGGAAATTCAAAATATGGCTTTTAGGCTTTCCCTCAAATGTGAAATCCTGAATGTAGATAGTTCTGTTGTCGGTGGCATGGAGTAAGTACATTTTCTCAGCCCAGGCGATATGCTCCAAAATTTTAGTCGGTGAAAAAAATGTTTGACCAGTCGAACTCTTTATCGGTTCATGAATAAAAGACGCAGGAAGAGCATCAAGGATTCTCCTGGTTCTGTACCTTGTCCATGAAAGCATTTCCAATGCGTGTTTCCCTAGCATCCTCTACCCGTTTTCTAGATATGAATCAATGATAGGGATTTTGATGCCTATTGTCAAAAGTAAATGAATTCAGGATTTGCGGTTAATACAAATGAAAACCCCCTCCATTACGGAGGGGGTTTGAAAGCAAATCTGGTTATCTCGACTCT
>CAZXEH010000006.1:0-62186 GCA_964639885.1 uncultured Caldisericales bacterium
TGCAACCGATGGCAGCAAACTCATCGTTGCCGACTCTGCAAATTGCAGGGTGCAGGAACTTCAGCTGGACGGCAATTTCGTAAGGAGCTACGGAGAAAAGGGCAGAGGCCCTGACAAGCTGTTCTTCCCAAGCGATTGCGTGGTTGACGCATCAGGCAAAGTCTACATCTCTGACACCTACAACCACAGACTTTCAATCTTTGACCCAAAGACAGAATTTTTCTATGACTTTGGACAAAATGGCGGGCCAAGCAACATCAACTTCATGACTCCGGCTGTCTGCCCGGAAGAAAAACAAGACCCGAAAGCATTTGGCTGGTTCAACTTCCCCCAGGGGATAGCAATCGATGAATACGGTTGCTTCGTTTCTGACACTTTCAACCACAGGATCCAGTACGTCGAATACGGACAGATATTCAACACCAATCCATTCCTTGTTTCTCCACTCGTTGTTGATTTTGGCGTGGTTGGAAACGGGCAGGATGCAACCCAGAGAATTCAGATTAAAAATCTTTCTGGTGGTGAAATCTCAGGCATTGTTGAAATCCCTGCTAGCGCAAACTCCTGGCTCAAAACACACGGCACATCGTTCACTGGAGATGAGTCTCCAATTGAACTCTACGTCGACGCTGAGGCAGAACCAAACACCTACAACACAACAGTGACTATCATAACAAATAAGGATGTAGGCGATAATCATACACAAATAACAGTAAAAGCAGTCATCGGTGAGAGCTTCGGTTATACAATCGATGCCGATGCCTTCATCAACGCCGAGTCAACGGACAGATTCGACATCCCGGTAAAAATCCTGGCTCAGAACAACTACACAGGAAACGTCGCCCTTGATATTGTTCAGGTTCCACCAGGAACTTACGGCCAGTTCTCAGTAAGAATGGTTAACCTTGCCAAACAGAATGACTCGGTTCTCACGATCAAGGCTTCAAAAACACTTGGCAGGGGTATCTACAGAATCCGTGTCAAGGCTCAGAGCCTGCAGATCAATGTTACAGTTGAACGCGATATCTGCATAATCGTTTCCAGATCACGGACATTTGACAACAAAACAGTTCTGATGGAAACGTTCACTGCAAAATGGTGCATCAACTGCCCATATGCCCACAGGGCTGCTGAGAGACTGCTTGAAGAATACGGTGACACTAAGGTTATCCCAGTCATGTATTATGTCGAAGCAAAGGATGATGACGTTGAACCTTTCCTTTACTACCATCCAGCCGACAACAGATACAAAACAATGGGGAGCTTTGGTCTTCCAACCACTTTCTTCAACGGTCAGAACTCAACTGTCGGCGGAGACAATGACGAAGAGAGGAAGAAAGCCCCGAAGGACAAACAGCCGTGCGACAGGTTCACCGGCACGACATTCACATACCTGAGGTACAAACAGGAAGTCGAGAAGGGTCTGTCTGAACTCTCACCGTTGAAGATGTTCATCGAAGCCAATGTTAAAGACGGCTATATAGATGCAAACATCAACATCGAGACTCTGCAGCAGATCGACAACAAGAACCTCTTCCTTTACGTCGTTTTGACAGAGGACAACATCTTCGATCCAGGTGTTAACGGCGACGAGTACCACAACCTTGTTGTCAGGGAGATGTACACTACTGAAAAAGGTGAACCAATCAACCTTGTCACCGGCACAACCTTCAAAAAATCAATGCATCTGAAGCTGCCAACATACGTTGATGAAAACAATTCAAGGTTCATTGTATGGATCCAGCGCAACACGTCAAAGGAAACCATCCAGACCCAGGCAATCAAATTGAACTTCCAGGGCATCAAGGACTCAATTCTCGTCAAAACCGAAAGCCAGGCAGTGTCAATTGAAATCGACAAGGAGTCATCGGTCGACTACCACCTGACAAACGCTGGCAGTTACACTGAAAAAGTAACAATCAATCCGACGCTCTCCGTTGAAGGCTGGGAATGGTCGCTTTATGAAGGCAACAAGGAACTGCCAAAGAAGGATATCCAGGTAACCCTGGAACCGATGCAGAGCATGACAATCACAGCAAAGATCAAACCTCCATCAAACGCCAATCCTGGAACAAATGCCCAGTTGAGCCTTAATGTAGGAACCGGCAGGATAAAGAAGGTTGAAAATACAATTTCACTGGTCAGCATTCCAAAGCTTCCGCCAGATTTCAAAATGAACGTGCCTGTTTCAAGAATCGATCTCTCCAGAAGAACGACTTCGACCATCACAATCCCTGTTCAGCAGATCAACGGATTTGACGGCGTTGTCACACTGACAAACTGCACACAGAACTCGTCAATTGGCGTTGACATCTCACCAATCACAGGCATCCCGCCGTTTGATGTAACAGTCACTGTCACTGGCGGTCAGGAACTCACTCTTGGCGACCACAGAATCTGTCTGCTTGCAACCGGTATCACTTCAGCCGGTGAAACAGTCGAACACAAGACTGAAATCCCGGTAAACGTCCTTTATGCAAATATTGTTCTTGGAGCCAACCCCAAAAAGGTCGTAAGCTGCTCTGAAAACCAGTCATGCCACAGCACAAACGTTGAAATTGCAGTCAACTCTCCGGTTGAAATCTCCGAGTGCAGGTTCAGCGTCAGGTATGACCCGACAGTTCTGACAACCTCGCACAGGGCAATAGGATCATTCCTTGGCCCGAACGCCACGATGGACTTCATCGACAGGGCGTCCGAGGGACTTATAACCGTCCACATCAAAGGCAAGCTCTCAAAGGGTGATGGTTTGCTGTGCTCCATCATGATGAGGGGTGTCAAGGGTGTGAGCAAGGCCGGATCACAGATTGAGGTCTGCGATGTATCGATGTACAACGACAAAGGCCAACCGGTGCTCACCAATATCGGATGCACGGCTTCAAAGGTCGACATCATCTCACAGATCGCCCCACCGATCCTCACCTGTGACGTTAAGGACGGAGCGGTGTTCGACCAGGAATACTACACGATCACCGGTTCCTGCAAGTCCACTGATCCAGATTATCACACAAACCTCACCGTCAACGGGAGACCGGTAATCGTCAAATCCGACTGGACATGGGAATACGTCGCAAAACTTCGTGAAGGCATCAACCAGTTCGTCATCATTGCAAAGGATGAAACTGGTGGTTCAACCGGCCTCAAGTTTACAATAGTCCGTGACAGCACACCGCCACAGATTGGTGTCACAAACATAAAGGACAACGGACATACAAGAAATCCGTTCTTCAACCTTGAAGGCTGGGTTGACGAGAAGGTTGACCTGACAATCAACGATGAACCGGTTGAAATCAACCAGTTCAAGGAATTCTCCAAACCGCTCAAACTGGTCAAGGGTCCGAATAAAATCACACTCAGAGCCACCGACCAGCTTGGAAAAGTCACTGAGCTTGTCATCACTATCTGGCTTGATTCCAAGACAGTGCTAAACCTCTGGCTGAACCAAACAAAATACACAATCGATGGCAAGGTGATGACTCTTTCTGCAGCACCAACTTCGAGCTCGCCACCGCTTCCAAAGGCACTGGCCGGCAACACATTCATGCCAATTCGAGAAGTGACTGAGGCTCTCGGTGCCACCATCGCCTGGGATGCTACCGACAAAAAAGTAACAATAATCCAGAATCTTGAGGATAAGACAAAAACAATCGAGCTTTGGATAAACAAAAAAACTGCCAGGATCAACGAAGCGGAAGTAAGAATCGACGAGAAGGGGAAGCTCTATCCGGTTATAGTAGCCGGTAAGACTCTCCTTCCACTGAGGTTCGTTGCAACCGCTCTGGGAGCCTCGGTTGATTATGTGGCCAAAGAAAAGAAGATCGTCCTGACCTATCCTGTTGACATGAACTAGGAATGGGCTGGCTGCCTTCACCAAATCAGATCAGATGGCTGGTGGCAGGGCTTTGTACAGGCCTTGCCACCGGTCTTGTTGTTGGAATAGCTGTTTCAGGGATCAGACCGGCAACAAGGGAGAACTCGATAAACCAGTCAAAGTCAGCCGCACAATCGCTTGGCTGGGATCAGCTGGACAGCGTCTACAAATCCTCCCAGGCATTCACAATCTCAAGAAACCCAACACTATACAAGAATCTTCTGGCTGCCATCGGTGACAGGTTCGCAATCCTTGAGAAGACACCAACTCAGCCAAAAACAGCCGATCTGGAGAAACCGACAGAAGAAAGGTCGTCAATAACGACTAAACCAATCACCTCATCGGTTGTGCCACCACCCGTGTCATCAAGTGGCAAATATCTTGACGGCACCGGTGAAATAGACATCAATTCTGCAACATTGGAACAGATTGATGCGGTTTCAAGAATGTCAACAAATACCGCCAAAGATATTCTAAATTACATCAAAACAAAAGGGCCGATCAAATCCTTTGATGAACTGGACACAATTCCAGGTGTCGGGCCAAAAACCATTGAAAAACTGAGGTCTTCTTTTCACATCAGCCGATGATGAAGCCTGTCCAGTCAACTGCGATTGCATTTGCATCTGGCTGCGCTCTCGGGATTGTCTTTGGCATTCCACCATTTTACCTCATCCCATTGCTTCTGATATCAGTTTCTGTCTGGGCTGTCCCAAAATTTGACCATCTCCCGAGGCACATGCTTTTCTTCCTCATCGCAGGCATGATCCTTGTTTCCTACACAAGGGCGGGGACGCAGGAGTTTCCGGTTTCAGGGTCAAAATATGCAGTCAAGGGGACAGTGACCTTTGTCAGGGAGTCGAATGCCAGAAGGTCAGTTTTCGAGATGAAGATCGAGGAAGCCAACCCATCAGGCCTTCCGTTGACAATAGCCAGATGCTACACGCTTCAAAACGACAAACTCCAATCCGGAGATGTTATCGAGTTCACAGCCTCTACTAGAACACCAGCGACAGCAACCAACCCTGGCGAGTTCGATTTTGCCCAGTATCTGATGACAAACGATGTCGGAGTAATGCTTGCTTCTTACGAGACGCCAAGGATAATCGGATCGAAAGTGTCGCCTTCTGTTGTTGCCGACAGGGTAAGGTCAGCATTCGATTCCGTGTTCGTCTCAAACCTGCCGCAACGACAGGCTGATCTTCTCGACAGCATGGTTTTTGGCAGAAGAGAACTCCCCGATGACATCTCGAGGAATTTTTCAAGAACCGGAACAAGCCACATCGTGGCAGCCTCTGGTTTCAACATTTCAATTGTGACAATCACCATGCTCTACCTCATGCTCTGGTTAACCGGCAACAAAAAGGCCGCCCTGATCTGCGCCATAGTCATTGCCATCTGCTATGCAATGATCGCCGGATTTTCTCCATCGGTTTCGAGGGCGCTTTTGATGGCAGTACTTTCGATTGGAGCCCAGCTTTTCAACCGCAGACACGCAACATCTTCAGGATTGGCGCTGTCTGTAATCATTCTTTTGGCTATCAACCCATTGTGGATCGCTCAGCCAGGGTTCCAGCTCTCGTTCCTTTCTACCCTGTGCCTGTTCGTCATCGCACCTGTCTTGTTTGAACTTGAAAAGAATAAACCTTGGCCTTTCAAGATTCTCACCCTGATTTTGATCACAACGGTCATCCAATTGTTGGCACTGCCTGTTCTGGCAACCAACTTCCATTCGATTTCGCTGGTTTCACCGATAGCAAACCTTATCGTAATTCCGATTTCGACATTGCTGACCCCGCTTGGGTTGCTTGCTTCAGTTTTCGGAGTCATCCTGCCACCGATTGGTACCCTGCTGTGCCTTATCGCTTACCCAATCCTTATTATTCTGGACAAGGCCATAGAAATCCTTGCCCAGCCTTCATGGGCCTTGTTGTCGATTGGAAATGTTTCCGCCTATGCATGGATTTTCTATTACATCAGCGCAGGTTTCGGGCTGGCTTTGATAACCAAAGCCAAAGCGTTCACTCAGAGAAACATGAAACTGGTGGCCGTTACAGTTATTGCCATCTCATTGTCAGCTTTTTGCGGGACAGTGTCTTCAACTCCATCAAACAACGGTCAGATAACGTTCCTTGACGTTGGACACGGCGATGCGATATTCATCCAGACACCTTCAGGGAAAACCCTCCTCATTGACGGCGGAGGCGGAGCTCCCTACCTGCCGTCCGGTGATACTGGCGCAAGAATCGTCATTCCTTTCCTGAGATTCAGAGGGATAAATCATCTTGATTACATTATCGCCACACATCGCGATCAGGATCACATCGGTGGGCTCACTTCGGTCATAAACGAGTTTCCGGTCGGTGAGATTTTTGATTCAGGAGTGAAATCCGATACTTTCGAAGCAAGGGATTTTGAGCTGTCCATAAAAAACAAGCGTATCAGAGCAACAATTCCAAGCCCAAGACAGGAAGTCCAGATTGATCCTAAAACCAAGATCATCTTTCTCGGCCCACCGAATCCTTTGAATCCTGGTCAAACAAAAGCAGATATAACCAATAACAATTCAATTGCCTGCATTTTTGAGATGGATGGGGTGAGAATCCTTTTTGGCGCCGACATACAAACTGAGGCAATGGTTCAGGAAATTGGCCTTGGAAGTCTTATAAAAGCAGACATCGTCAAGATTCCCCATCACGGTGGCTACACACCAGGTTTCCCCAGGTGGATCGATCAGGTGCAACCCAAACTGCTTGTAAATTCAGATTCAGCAAACGATGGAACCGGCATCGATACAAGGATTGAGAAAAGCATACTTGAGCGATACATTCCGGTTGTTTCAACGGCAAACATTGGAGCCATAACAATTTCAATCGATAAAGGCACTTGGATGGTTGAAGGCTTTACCAGAAAATAAAAAAGACCCCCAAATCTGAGGGTCTTTTTGTCAGTCGAAGATTATTTTCCCAAAAGTCTCTTTGCAACGGCAAAAATTTCGTCGCGGTTGCACTTGAAGTGGGCGAGTAGCTCTTCCGGTTCGCCTGATTCACCGAAACGGTCTGCCATTGCCACGAATGCCATTTGCGTTGGCAGCTCTTTTCCAAGCGCCATCGCAACCATTGAACAGAGTCCACCATAAATCTGGTGTTCTTCGGCAACAAGAACTTTCCCGGTTTTCTTTGCAGAGGTTAAAAGTGTTGCCGTATCGAGGGGTTTAACAGTGTGCATGTTGATGATTTCGCAATCAACACCTATTTTTGCAAGCTCTTCCGAGGCTTTCATCGATTCATAGACCATTACACCGTTTGTGACAATTGTAAGGTCTTTCCCTGATTTGATTATGTTTGCCTTGCCAATTTCGAAAGGAGTTGCGTCATCGGTGATGGTCGGGACAGGAGCTCTTCCAAAACGGATATAGGCTGGGCCAGGTCTGTAAGCTGCAGCCATCGTTGCTTTTTTGGTTTCAACGTGGTCGCAGGGAACAAGAACGGTCATGTTCGGAATTGAGGCCATAATTGCAATGTCTTCGAGCGCCTGGTGAGTTGCGCCGTCCGGGCCGACTGAAATGCCAGCGTGTCCGCCGATGTTTACATTGAGATTGCTGTAGGCAACCATTGTTCTCATCTGCTCCCAGGCCCTGCCGGTCACGAACACGGAATAACTTGAAGCAAACGGGATTTTTCCGGCAATTGCCAATCCTGCAGCAACACCGATCATATTTTGTTCGGCAATGCCCATCTCAAAGAACCTGTCAGGAAACTTCTCCTGAAAGCGGTTTGAAGAGGTGGATTTTGCAAGGTCTCCGTCGAGAGCAACGATCCTTGGGTCTTTCAAACCAAGTTCGATGAGACCGTCTGAATATCCGTATCTTGTAGCTTTCGGTTCAGCCATTGTTCCTCCTAGTCGACCGTTATGGTCTTCGAGACGTTCCTAGGATAGTCTGGAGAATATCCTTTTTCAACACACAGGTGATAGGCAAACATCTGCATGAAAACTGTGGCAATGATTGGCACGATTGCGTACTGGCTGTATGGAAGCTCGTAGAAAACTGTCGAATTCTGCTGGAGAGCCTCGTGGGGAGGAGCAACAGTTATTGCAGTTCCAAGCCTGCAGGTGACTTCGTTTATGTGCGAGAGGGTCATGTGCGAATCTTCTGTTGTGCTCAGGTAGAACACAGGATAATCCTTTGTCACAATCGCCAGTGGGCCATGCTTGAACTCGACTGAATCCATGCCTTCGCAGTGGGCGTAAGAGATTTCCTTGACCTTGAGCGCTCCTTCAATGGCCGAAGCATAGGTGATGCCATGACCGAGACTGTAAAAATCAGTGTTATCCTTATATTTCCTGGCAAGCTCGTGAGCCTGAGCATCCATTTTTTGAATCGTATCCCTGATTGCTTTCGGGATGAGCGCCAGATCGTCCGGGAGTGTGCCAGCTCTGCCTTTGAGTTTTGCAACTTCTGTGGCGATTCCGAGGAACAGCACCGCTTGATTTGTGAAGGTTTTTGTGGCAGCAACAGCAATTTCAAGGTTTGAAACAAGCGGCAGATAGCGCCTTGACCTCATCATGAGGGTTGAACCAATGACGTTTACGATTCCAAGCACCCTGTTTGCCATACCCTTTTCGGTAAGCATGTTCAAAACATTGATCAAATCTTTTGTTTCACCTGACTGGGAGACAAGCACGAACAAGTCATCAGGTCTCACACCTTCACCAAACTGCTGGAGGAATGAACCGGCAACCACGGGGAAAGTGGCGCAACCGGCAAGCCTGTTGAGGAAATAGGAACCCATGACGCAGGCATTGTAGCTTGAGCCGGAACCGACAAGATAAACATGGTTTGCATCTGCAAGTTCTTCGGCAAACGGAATCAAATCCTCGGAGTTTTTCAGGTAGTCAAGCAGAGCCTGCGCCCTCTCCGGCTGCTCATCGATTTCCTTGGCCATGAAGAACGGGAATTCACCTTTTGATGCGGTTTCGGCCGACATACCTGTTTCAATCGGGTCACGATCGATCTTTTTGCCTGTCTCAATGCTTCTGATCTCGTATTCCTTCTCGTCAAATTCGACATACTCGCCGTCATTGAGCGGAATGATTCTTTGTGTGAGGGGGAGGATTGACGGGAGGTCTGACGAGGTGCAGATGAAGCCATCGCCAACGCCGAGGTAAAGCGAACTGCCCATCTTTGTGCAGTACATCTTTTTGCCGGCAAGCGAACAGATTGCGTAGGCATAGTCGCCTTTCAGGATGTGCCTTGCTTCCCTGATTGCCAGATCCATGTCGCCGTGTTTGTTATACTGCTCTTCAACCACATGCACGACCACTTCGCCATCGTTTTCACCCCTGAAGATGTGGCCTTTGGCTGTGAGTTCGCGTCTGAGCTGGATTGTGTTGACGATGTTGCCGTTGTGTGCGCCAACAATTCTGCCTCTTGTGTCAAAGTGTGGCTGGGCGTTTCTCTGAGCCGGAACGCCGAACGTTGCCCAACGGAGCTGGGTTATTCCTCTGTTTCCGACCAGTTCTGTGAAATTGAGACGCTTGGCAACGTCATCAACCTTACCAACATCCTTTCTCAGATCGGCTTCTCCGTTTTTGGTGATGGCAACGGCTCCGACCGAGTCATAGCCACGATAGATTAGGCTTCTGGCAGCATTTGTCAGTACCTGCCCCATCTCTTTCTTATCGTCAGCGTAAACAACACCGAATATTCCACACATGTCTCACTCCTTGTCGATTGAAGTTCTGCCCCTGATTGCCTCAGAGAGCGTGACGGTGTCAGCAAATTCAATTTCTGTTCCAATTGGGATGCCTGAGGCTATCCTGGTTATGACGCAACCTGAGCCTTCAAGTTCACGTCTTATGTACATGGCCGTTATGTTGCCTTCGTGTGTAAGGTTTGTGGCAAGGATCACTTCCCGGATTCCATCGCCTTTCACCCTTTTGATGAGCGTTGCAATGTTTAGTTTTTCTGGGCCGATTCCCTGTGCCAGTCTGATTGTTCCACCTAGAACGTGGTACACGCCCCTGAAAGTGCCAGCCTTTTCGATGGCAAGCAAATCTCTGGCCTCTTCAACAACCATGATCAGGGCGTGGTCGCGCTTAGCATCAACGCAGACCCCGCACTCACCACCATCGCTCAGGTTGTGGCAGACAGGGCATCGTTTGACTTTTTCGTGAAGTGTCGCTATTGCATTTGCTATTTCCTGAGCCTCGGACGGTTCCATGTTCAGGATGAAAAGTGAAAGCCTTTCAGCTGACTTTGGGCCGATTCCAGGCAGTTTGTAGAGGTTGTCGACAAGTTCCTGGAAAGCCCTGACTGGATAGCTCATTGATTGAGCAGTTCCATCGTCTTTCTTGCTGCTTCGTTTCTTGAATCTGCCTGTGCGCTTGATATTGCCTGGAGAATGAGCTTTGAGAGGTCGTCGGGTTTAAGTCTTATGGCCTCATCATTGAGCTTCATTCCGATGATTTCCAGCTTGCCATTGGCAACCACTGTCACTGTTGCGTCACCTTTTTTCATTTCCTTCTCGAACTTCATAGCCGAGAGTTCTTTCTCAAGTTTTTGCTGTTGGGCTCTGAGTTTGTTTGCGTCCTTGAGCATGTCCATGAACCCCATCAGTTCACCTCTGCCTTTCCGCCGAACAGGTTGAATGCCTGCTTCACCTGTTCATCTTCCAATATGTCTTTTGCTTCAATTTTCTGCAGTTTGACTACAATTTGCATTTCCGAGCCATAAATTTTTTGTGCAATTGCCTTGAGTTTAAGGATGTTTGCCGGTTCCGTCAGCCTTGCTTTTTCAAATTCAGCATCAGAGGGGAATGTAAGTGAAATTGTGCCGGATTCCTCAGTCAAGCCTATGAGTCTTGAAAGGAATGCAAAGAGGATTACGTCAGATTCTTTGGCAGCTGACTTGAATCTTTCCACCGGATTGCCGTCAGTTGATGGTGCAACAACCGTCTCAGACTGTTGAGTCTGTGGTTCGACCGGCTTTTGCTCTTCGACCGGCTGAGGTTTGGGGGGTTCTGGTTGTGGTGGAGGTGGAGTTGCTGGTTTGGGTTGAGACTCTGGTTTAGGTTTGGCAAGCGGCGCTTCGGTGGCTGGCCTTGCAGGTTCGCCTGAAATCAAATCCAGCACTGCCATTTCAAGCGAAGCCAGAGCCGAGAAGGCATACTTCATCTGGGCGACAAGCTCCCTGAATTTGACCTCTATCCACCTTAATTTGTCAAAACTGAAAGATTTAGCTTCCTGCTCAATCAAAGCAACATCGATAGCATAATCGGAAGCCAAATCTGATTTTGTCATGCCAATGGCTGCGAGCATGAGAATATGGAATCTGGAAAGCAGGTCTTTTGCCATCTGTTCAGGTTCCCTGCCGTCACGGTATGCGTTCCTGATCAATTCTATCGTTTCTTTGGACTGATTGCCGGCGATGCCCATTACAAGGCTGTGAACGAGTCTTTCACCGGTCAGGCCAAGCATGGCTGCAACATTTTCGTTGTCAATTGCACCTTCAGTGAACGAAGCAATCTGGTCGAGCATGGACTCAGCATCCCTCAGTGAACCGTTGCTCTCGATTGCAATCATTCTCAGGGCTTCGTCGGATATGTTTATATTTTCGGCATCGGAAATCTTGCGAAGAAGCTGGACCTGACTGTCTGTTGGGATGCGCTTGAGGTCAAACCTCATACAACGACTCAGGATGGTAACGGGGATCTTGTGAGGTTCAGTGGTGGCGAGCAGAAAAATAACGTGTGGAGGCGGTTCTTCGAGGGTCTTCAGGAGTGCGTTGAAAGCTTCGTCTGTGAGCATGTGGACTTCATCGATGATGTAAACTTTGTACCGGGACATTGCCGGCGCAAACTTCACTTTTTCGCGAAGCTCGCGGATGTCGTCCACGCCCCTGTTTGAGGCAGCATCAATCTCTATGACGTCCAGACTTGTGCCGTCCTTGATTGCCACACAGCTTGGGCAGACCTGGCAAGGATTTGGTGTGATGCCTTCCTTGCAGTTAACCGATTTTGCAAGGATTCGGGCAAACGAGGTTTTTCCGGTTCCCCTCGGCCCGCAGAAAAGGTAGGCGTGGGAAATCTTTTGTGCTTTGAGCGCGTTTTTGAGCGTTCTTACAACAAAATCCTGCCCGATGATCTGGTCGAGATCCTGTGAGCGCCACTTTCTGTATAACGAAACGTAGTTTTCAGACACAGCATAAAAGTATATCCTGATCCACTATTGTGTCAATAAACCTTCATCATTAAAGATTTTCTCATCCATTAAGCCTAAACATGGTTATCTATTGACAAATTTTCAACAAATTGTTATGAATATAATTTAGAAAAGGAGCTTACATGAGAAAAACTATATTGGTGATGTTTTCAATACTTTTCGTGTTTGTTTTTACAAGTTGCAATGACTTAACGATGTCACAACCGACAAATGTGCCATCAGATCCAAATATTAATTATAAAAGCAGTATAGATACGGAGTATTTAGTACCACATATCTCAAAAACCGATAGTGCCACTCAAGTGATTCAAGGATTCATTAACCTTGACTACAACAAACAGTGGCTAAGTGGTGACTGGCGGCCTGTTAAAAGCATTGAAACATCTGATGTGAGGAGAACAATTCTTAATATACCAAGACCATGGGAAGACTTAACCGATCATGGGTCAAAGTTTATTTATGATTGCATCGACTATTATACATGGAATAGACCACCACCAACCAGGAATAACATTAAAGGAACTAATAATAAAGAAAGCGTTGTAGAACCAGATCAATCGATCAAAACCCTACCTAGTATTTATAGGCAGTTTATAAAAACTTCCAGTATTTCATCAATGAAGATCAAAATTTGGGGCATTGGCTCAACAGATGTTTATATTGATCCGCCATCCAATGTTGCACTTGTGCAACTGCCATCTAAGACCAATAATCCATGGTATATTGGACATGCTGAAGCTGCTGAAAATCAACTGACGACATTAATATTTGACAAAGTATACCCTGGAACCCATTGCCTTTATTTTGTGCACAAATCACATGAGTCTGTTAATTTTTTTGGGATCTGCTATGAGATCATGTTGGAAAGCATAAGTTCACAGCTTAGTGATGGTGGGTGGACTATCACTGAAGGTAACTGTGCATGCGCGGTTAGTAACGCATCTGCGCAAACACTCGAACATGAGAACGATTGGAGCAATATCGTAAACAGCGGTACTGGGTCTAAGATACCCAAGGGTATAGATTTAAATCAGTATAAAGAATTCAACTGGGATTCACCCAATGGCACACCTGTTGGTAGTGAGTGGCAATTTGGAACGTGGAACCCAATATCAGTAATTAGTTGTGATCAAGCTGATAATCTTTCGCAAATCGGATGGCAAAACTCAGGTGCTTGGGGTGCAGCGACAAAAGGAACTCCTTGGCACAAACAATACAATAAAGGAGCTTGCTGGATTTACTCTCCACCCCACCAAATACCTGGCAGCAGTGTTTGGAACAAGGAACGTGGATGGAAGAACACACCGCTTTACTATACCAACATTTACCGACAAACATTCTCGGTAGATAAGAATTGCACTGCTGATCTCTCTATATATACAAACGATATTGTAGATGTATACCTCGATCCAATTGAAGACAAATCACTAACATCAGGTCAACAATGGTGGTACTCAAACACCCCAATAATTTGGCAAGGACACATTCCCAATCCACCAAGATATCCTGGTTTTCCTTCGCCATCTTATTATTATCTTGGCCGAGCAGACAAACAAACAAGAGGCATGATAATCCCACTTCAAAATCTTCTTACACCTGGAACACATACTCTATATTTTATTCACAGAAACGATACAGAAATAGCAGCAAATACTAGCTATCTAAAGATGAGTAAAAAAACTGATTACTTTGGTTTTCTCTTTACTCTGTGCTGCAGAGAGAACTGCCCTTGCACGAATGAGAGTACAAAATAAACATCTTGTATTAATAGCCCAACCTTGATTTGGTATCGTTTTCACTGATATTTGTTCATAATTACATTTCCGGAGGTTTGAAAGCATGAACAAGTATTACGTAACGACGCCAATCTACTACATCAACGATGACCCGCACATAGGCCACGTCTACACCACCATGGCCGCAGACATCATCGCAAGATACAGGAAGAGCCTTGGCGCCGAAGTCATGTTTCTCACCGGAACAGATGAAAACGCTGTAAAAATTGACCGTGTTGCCAAGCAGAAAGGCATGTCCACACAGGATTTTGTTGATCAGCTTGCAACCAAGTGGAAAGCATACTTCAAGGATTTTGGCCTCGAATTCAACGATTTCATCAGGACAACAGAGGACAGGCACAAAAAAACCGTCGTGGCGATGATCAAGCAGCTGTACGACCAGGGCGACATCTACAAGGGAAAATACGAAGGCTGGTATTGTGTTCCTTGCGAAACCTACTTCCTCGAACAAGATTTGAAGGACGGAAATTGCCCGGACTGTGGCAGACCAGTTGAAAAAATCTCTGAAGAAAACTACTTCTTCGCCCTCTCCAAGTACAAAGAAAAACTCCTTAAGTATTACGATGAACACCCAGATTTTGTGCTCCCTAAATCCCGCTACAACGAAATTTACTCAATCCTCAAGGGCGACCTGAAGGACAAGTCGTTCACGAGAACCGGAATGGAATGGGGCATCAAGGTTCCATTCGATCCTGACCACGTTGTGTACGTCTGGGCCGACGCTCTTTGCAATTATCTGACAGCCGTGGGTTACATGGACGACAGGGAAAAATTCAACAAATTCTGGCCGGCAGACGTTCATCTCATCGGCAAAGACATCATCATTTTCCACTGCATCATCTGGCCGGCAATGCTCATGGCTCTCGGTCTCCCGCTTCCAAAACACATCTTCGCTCACGGCTGGTGGACATCCGAAGGCAGGAAGATGAGCAAATCAGTAGGAAACTTCGTGGTTCCCCACCTTGAAGTCGAGAGGATCATTCAGTCAACCGGCACATCCAAAGCTCTAGCACAGGACGCATTCAGGTATTTCCTGTTCAGGGAGCTCCCGTTTGGAGAAGATGGAGACTACTCGAAAACCAACTTCGAAACCCGTTTCAACGCTGATCTTGCCAACGATCTTGGCAACCTGCTCAACCGATCTTTGAAGATGCTTCAGAAAAACTTCGGTGGAAAGGTGCCTGAAGGCAAAACGCTGCCTGACCTTGAAGCCAAATTCAATGAGACATTGTCTTCGTTTCGGGAGAAATTTGAAAATTTCCAGTTCTCGCAGGCTCTTGAAGTGCTCTGGGGTTATGTCAACGCCCTCAACACCAGTATCGAAGTCAATAAACCATGGGAACTTGTAAAACAGGGAAAAACTGAAGAGCTGGCAAATCTTCACTACTCACTCATCGACGGAATCGCCCTCATCTCGGGACTCCTCTACCCATTCATGCCAAACACCGCCACTGAATTGGCGAAGGCAACCGGTCTGGCCAACCCACCATCCATTGATGGACTCAAAAACGGACTCCTGAAACCAGGCACGCAGACGCACGAAACTCCAGTCATGTTCCCAAGAATTGAAAAGAAAGTTCAAAAAGAGGAAATCAAGCCAACACCGGTTCAGTCTGCCCAGCCACCACAGCCAGCTGATGAGTTGATCCCAATTGAGGAGTTCCAGAAGTTCAAATTCAGGATTGGCAAAGTTTTGACGGCCGAAAAAGTGAAGGATGCCGTCAAGCTTTTAAAACTCACTGTCGACATCGGCATCGAGACCAGAACTGTTGTGGCCGGCATCGCCATGTGGTATCAGCCTGAAGACCTGATCGGCAAACTGATTGTGGTTGTGGCAAACCTGAAACCAGCCAAACTTCGTGGCATCATGTCGGAAGGAATGCTCATGGCTGCAACCGGCTCTGAGTATGTAGCAATCCTTTCGCCGGAAAAGCCGGTTGAACCAGGATCAATCGTCAAATAATGCAAATGTTTGATACGCACGCCCATCTCGACCTTGTTGACTACAAGGATGAGAGGCAGCTTGTAATAAAACGTTCGTTTGAGCAAGGCATTTGCGGAATCATCAATGTAGGGTTTGATCTCGCTTCGTCGATAAGGTCAATCGAGCTTGCAAGAAACAATGAACTGATCTGGGCTTCAGTTGGCATCCATCCTCACGAGGCAAAAACCTGGAACAACGAAATGGCCGACAAAATCAGGTCTCTTGCCAAAGAAAACAAAGTCGTGGCAATCGGAGAGATTGGGCTGGACTATTACAGGAACCTGTCCGAACCGAGTCAGCAGATGAAAGCGTTTGAAGATCAGCTGGAACTGGCAAAGGAACTGGACATACCAATTGTCATCCACAACCGTGACGCTTCCGGCGACGTCGTTCGGACGCTCCAGAAGCACAAACCAAAAAATGTGCTACTGCATTGCTTTTCGGCAGACACAATGGTTGCAAGATGGATTTTCGACCAGGGATACATGGTTTCTTTCGGTGGCGGCATCACCTACCCAAGGAGCGAATGGGTCTGGGAAGTGGTTCGGATGGCACCCGAAGACAGTTATGTTCTCGAAACCGACTGCCCATACCTTTCTCCGGTTCCGCTAAGAGGCAAAAGAAATGAGCCGGCATACATAAGACATACACTTGTAAAAGTTTCTAATCTAAGAGATAAGCTTCCAGAAGAAATAGCAGTTACAACAACTAAAAACGCAAAGAGATTTTTCAGAATTTCCTGATCAATCGCCAGGAATTGTAATCTCGATATTTGGTGTGTTTGGCTTGTATTCTATCAATGCGCCGAAAACCCATGCCATGAAATCAATTGGCACACATGTCCTGCTTTCCTTGATTGTGGCAGGATAGAACATGCTCTGGATGGAGGGTTTGCCATCTCCCAGCTGAATGATGCAGGCTGACTTGCCAATGCTGAAAGTGACCTTAACCTTGCGTTTTTCGTATTCAAGTGTGGTTTTCTTGTTGGCAGCATCCCAGGTGACGGTGCAGCCGAAGCTGTCTTCAACAAATCTCACAGGAACCATAGTGACAATAGCAGGGGGTGGCGATTTCCACGGTGCGACAGCCAGGGTGATCGGTTCACCACTTATGAAAGCAGTCTTTGAGCCAATCGTCATGTTTACAAACTTTGAAGGGTTTCTGACAATATTGACCGAAACGTCTATTGTTGCATTACCACCATTTGAAACAATCCTGATGATGGCATTATATGTATTTGCCTGCTGGTTTTTGGCATCAAAAGTTACTGTAACTTCCTTGAATTCACCGGCATTGAGAATGAAATTGTCAGGATCAGCTGATATCCAGCCTCTGGAGGAAAGAATCTGAACCTCCAGTTTTCCGCCGCCTCTGTTCTGGACATCAAAAGTTTTTGTGATTGTCTTGTTGATTGGTAGAGATGTGACAACAATTTCTTTGGTCTCTACTCCTAGTTCCGGAGCTGAATCACCGGTTGCCAGAGAATAAATGAAGCCATCGTCTGCGCCAACGTAAACGTTGTTCAGGGCTATGGCTGGTGACGACCTTATCGGATTGTCAATGATTTTTGAGGACAGGTTTGCACCGGTCGATAACTTAACCACTGACATCTTGCCTTCTGTTGTTGTGAAATAAACGTAATCACCACCGATTGATGGGGTCGAAACAATGTTCTTTTTTGTGTTGGTTGACCAGACAAAATCGCCCTTGGCCTCAGTGATGCAGTAAAGGGTTTTCTCGGCAGCGAAAACAATGTTTCCTCTGGCTATGGCCGGTGAAGATTCAATTTTCTTGTCGCCTACATCGTACTTCCAGATTGTGGAACCATCTTTGTCGCTCAGGGCATAAACTGAACCGCTTTCGGTTGTTACGATGATTTTACCGGCTGAGTATGCAGGAGAGGAGTTGATTGCGCCGTTGAGCTTGACCTGCCATTTTACAGTTGGCATATCCTTTTGCTGGACACCCTTTGTTTTGTCATAGGGCGGTTTCATCTCGATGCAATAGAAATTTTTCGAGGAACTGCCAAAATACAGGTAGTTTCCATAGAAAGCTGGACTGCTTCTGATCACACCATCAGTACCGAGATCAGGGAGTCTCCATCTGATTGCCGGATCCCTGTTTTTCAAATCAAATCCGTAAAGATAGCCGTTGCTTGCGCCAACCACAACAATCTGGTGATTTTCCGAGATTACTGGTGAAGTGGTCACTGAAGCTGACTGGATCGCAAGGTTGTATCTGTGAATGAGTCTTCCTGAATCGGCGTTTAGAACCAGAAGGTTTTGCCCCCATGGCATATAGATTTTGCCGTCGACCGTTGGTGAGATTGTCAGCTTAGCCTTTGGAAAATCGATCGCCCCGTTTGGCCACGGCTTTTCGCCGTTTTCAACGTAGTCTGCCAGCCAGTTTGACTGGTTTTCAGGGAATTTCCACTGGATCGTGCCATCTTCGGCGTCAAGAGAGCAGAGCACTCCCTTTCCTTCTCCTTCGGTTGCAACGAAGCAATCCTTGTTAAAAATGACAGGTGAAGCCGATATTTCAGATTTGAGGTTCTGTTTCCAGTTGACTTTCATGACTGGAGGTTCAACAAATTGGTTTGTGGCCGACGTTCTCATGTAATTGCCCTTGAACGTAAACCAATCATTGCCCGCGCCTTTTGCAGGCACAGCAAGACCAGTCAGCAATGCAATCGCCAGGACAATCTTAATCCTCAAGCGGTTGAACCCAGCCATTCTCTAAACAAACCTCCGATAGTGTCTGTACGGCCAAATCATACTCTTCCGGCGTGATTCTTCTGTCCAGACCAGCGATCTGGCTGGCATGGTGTGCCGGAAAGTACTGGCTCATTAGAGAAATATACACATCTTTGATATTTTTTGCAATCCATTCAAGAACATCGTTTGAACCCGATCTATTTTCTGGAAGCACAAGATGTCTGATCAGAAGGCCTTTTCTTGCAATCCCATCAACGATCTCCAATTGGCCTACCTGGCGATGCATCTCAAGGACGGCAAGCCTGTTGTTTTCTACATAATTTGGTACACCCGAATTTATTTTCGCCATCTCGTCATCGCCATACTTCATGTCTGGCATGTATATCTGGATGATACCATCAAGCAACCTTAAGACCTCGATTTTCTCATATCCAGAGTCGTTAAAGAGAATAGGAATCGTTAGCCCGTTTGCTCGGGCGATGTTGATGGCATGGGCAATTTGTGGGATATAATGTGTGGGTGTTACAAGATTTATGTTATGGCACTTGCGTTTCTCGAGATTTAACATAATTTTAGCCAAATCAGGCACGTCCACCTCATAACCGTTGTCCAATTGCGAGATTTGGAAATTCTGACAAAATTTACACGACATTGTGCAATGTGAAAAAAATATAGTTCCAGAGCCATTTGTTCCAGATATCGGTGGCTCTTCGCCATGATGTGGCCCGTTTGAGCTTATCTTGACGGTAGCTCCTGCCCTACAATAGCCTTTTTCTCCATTCAATCTGTCAGCATGGCACTCTTTGGGGCACAGTCTGCATGGCGACATCATGTCATAGAGTTTTGTGATATTGTCATCCATTTCAGGAATAATCAATTCTTCCACGTCATCAATGATACATATGGGCCTTGTTGCTGACAAGGAAGACGAGGTTGAACCGTAACTGGCAGTTCCAAGTATTAGAGTAAACCCAGGAGGTTCAAAATGAGAAAAAACATAACCTTCATGATAGTAACAGCGATGCTTCTTACGATTGCACCAATCCCTTTTGCCACACAAACCCATCAGACGGCATTGGCTTTGACAACCGCCACGCTCATCGTGACCACCGATCCACCCATTTTGACGGCTGGTGTAGTCTCAGAACTCGCCGATGATGACCCTTTCACGATCAAGGTGACAGATGCTGACGGAAACCCTGTTGACCTAACACTTGGTGGAACAGTGAAAGATATAGATGTTTGGAACAACCTTTTTAAAGACCCTCACCCCGAAATTCTTCCGCAATACTATTGGGTCAGAACAGACCTTCACAATGACGATGCGACCGACATCTGCAACAAGCGTCTCTTCCCATCGCTTCAGAACCCGATTTCAATCGATTTCTCACAGGCCAGGGAAGGTATATACAGATTCAAAGGGTTCGTGGCAAACGATGTTGGTGAATTCAAACTCACTGTCTACACTCCAGACCGCAGGCAGTCGGGTGTCACAACTGTGAAGGTTGCTGCACCTATAATTGACTACGCAATCTATAACACCGAAGACCCGGAGAAGAGGGTCTTCCACACACCGGGTGACCCGGACTTCATCATGACTGCTGCTGACAACAGAGTCTATCACATCACAACAACCCTCAAGACCGCGGATGGAAAGCTCATTCGTGGTTTGGCAACCGGTGTTCAGACCTGCGACAGCTACACTTCAACAAGGCTCACTGTCGCAACAACCATGCTTGGAAACTTCGGCTTCAACAGGCCAACTTACGTTGTCGACCAGGATTGGGTCACAGGTTCAAACATCTCGTTTGTTGCTGACTGGGGCGAAAGGTACTGGATACAGATCGGCATTGACTACAACAATGACGGTCAGGTCTCACTAAGCAGCAAGGAAATCTTCGACATCGGCGGCTTCTCGGTAAAGCGCTGGGATGGCTCAATTTGGAACAACACCAACTACCAGACCTTCTACAACACCACCTGCACGATGTTTGACGATGGAACCTTTGCCAACTACTATCACTTCGACTTCACCGACAAGGAAACGGGATGGGGCATGGGTTGCATCTACAACTCACCATACTCTGGCTGTTTCCTGTTCCCCGATCTCAATGATGATGGAATCCTCAACTATAACGACTCACTCAAGCTCAACAACATGGGGCAGACCGAGTTTTACATCTTTGCAAACGATGTGTGCGGAATTACCTGCCTTCTTGGTATCAACCCATACGGCAACCACGACGTTGCCGGTAGAGCCCCGGTTGGCGACAAAGACCCGCAGGATGTACGTAAGCGCTGGAACGGCGACGGCACCTACAAGCTCGACTTCGATGCGTTCGTCTCCTTCTCCACCTCATCATCAACAACCCAGTCGTCAGCAGGCATAAAGACTACAGTTAACTTTGCTCCAGAATTCCTCGAAGTTGGCAAACCGGCATCATGCGAAGTAACCGTTGTCACAAAGGACACCGGCAAACCAATCGACAAGGCAAAGGTTACACTCGAAGGTGCTGGCGTGCTGCTAAATGAAAAGACCGATACAAATGGCAAGGCCTATTTCAACTTCATCCCGCAAAAGGAAGGAGCCATCAAAATCACAGTCGATGGCGGCCAGAATTTTGGCAAAGAAACAAAAGAGGTTCAGGTAAGAAAAGACCTGGTTCCGCCAACGCTCACCATCGACAACACCCCGCTTCTGACCAAGTATACGCTCGTCAGGATCAGCGGAACCACAGAACCAAACGCTACAGTAAAGGTCAATGACAAGCCAGCCATCGTAACAGACAAGGGCGTCTGGTCGGTTGATGTGGTTCTGAAAGAAGGCGAAAACGTAATCAACGTAGTGGCAACCGATCCATCTGGAAATCCAACATCTAAAACCTTCACGATCACCGTTGACACAACCCCGCCGGCAATCACGTTTGAGCACATCGACAATCTCGTGAACGCAACATCCCTGACCGTCAAAGGTTCGGTCTCTGAGCCTTGTCAGGTGACAGTAGGTGACAAAACCATCAAAACATCGGGCACCTTCTCACTTGAGATTCAAACAGGCTTCGGACCCGGCAAGGTTTCAGCAACAGCAACCGACGAGGCCGGAAACGAATCATCGGCATCTGCAAGCTGGATCAACTACAGAAAGCGCACAATCCAGATGACTGTAGGTTCAAAAGCGATGTTGATAGACGGATCTTCCCACGAGCTCGATGTTGAACCGTTTGTAACCCAGAACACCCTCGTTGTCCCACTCAGAGCCGTTTCAGAAGCGCTCGGAGCAACCGTTACCTACGACGCAAAAACAAGATCAATCGACATCCTCCTTGGCGACAAGCAGGTAATCATGCAGATCAACCTCAAGGTTATGATCGTCAACGGTGAAAAGGTCAATCTCGCAGTTGCCCCGCTGATTAAGAATGGCAGAACCTTCATCCCGTTCAGGGCGATTGCTGAAGCGTTCGGATGTGATGTCAAGTGGGCATCGGAGACAAAAGAAGTTGTGATCACCAGGCTTTGGTACTAGTCCTCCTTAAGCCTTGATCAGCCAAGCCCGGTGTCTTTGCCGGGCTTTTTTCTTTTGCTGGCCTTTGTGCTTTTGTCAATTGACTAAAAGGCACCAATAGATAAAATCATTAACAATATGACACAACCGGCAATTGGCGCAATCAGACAGATAGTTGACCAGATGACCAGAAGCAACCCAGACATCATCGGCTGCACGCTGGTTTCAGACGACGGGCTCCCTGTCTATGGCGTTATTCCTGATTATGTAGAAGAAGACTCAGTTGCAGCAATGTCTGCTACACTTTATGCCCTTGGTGAAAGGGTCATAGATGATCTGATAAAAGGAAACCTTGAACAGGTCTACATCAAGGGCGACAAGGGATATGTGATTATTTCTTCAGTTGCTCCGCTTGGGACACTTGCTGTTCTTGCAAAATCCACGGCAAAGTTGGGCTATGTCCTTATGGTTCTAAGACAGGTTATTTCAGACCTGACCCAAACCACTCGTTGACCAGTCCTTGATATAATTAAAATCAATCCCAACCGTTCTCGAACTCAGCTTGCAAACCGGTGGCATGACACGCTTGAAGTGCGATTTCATGACCATTTTCCTGACACGCCTGATCTCTTCGGCAGTAAAATCCTGACTTTCAAGACTCTTGTCATCCAGTTCGCCTTCAACCATGGAGTAAAGCATCATGTCCAGCTTTTCGTAAGTGATGCCCATTTCGCCTTCGTCGGTCTGACCAGCCCAGAGGTCGGCAGTTGGTGGTTTTGAGATGATTTCTTCTGGAACACCGATATGTCTTGCCAAAGCCCTGACCTGGGTTTTGTAAAGGTCGCCGATTGGATAGCAACCGGCAGCCATGTCGCCCCACCAGGTTGTGTAGCCGACAAGGATTTCTGATTTGTTTGAAGTGCCAAGAACGATTGACTTTGTTGCCTGTGATTGGTCGAAAACAACGCACATCCTCAGTCTTGCAAGAAGGTTTCCGAGCCTGAGCTTATCAACCTCTTCAGGGTAGCCTTCAGCCATCTTTGTTATCTCGATCTGTTTGGTGGGAATCGAGAATTTGTCGGCAACAAGCTTTGCGTGAGAGAGCGATTCCGGGCTTGAAAGCCTGTAAGGGAGCATGAGACCAAGAACCTTTTCTCTGCCAAGAACCCTTGCTGCCAACCCAGCGACAACGGCAGAATCTAGTCCACCGGAGAGACCCAGTACAACACCTTTGAAACCTGATGTCTCAACCGTGTGGGCAATGAATCCACCAATGACCTTCTCAGCCTTGACCAGATCAATCTCAAGCATCTTCCAGCTCCTTTTTGACAAGATCAGTCCTGCGTTCTCTGACAAGCGACATTTTCATTCTGGCTTTGGCGATATCCTTGAGGTCAATGTCGACAAAACCCAAAGCCTCGTCAAGTTCCGGCAACTCAAGAATTGTTGAGCCATTGGGTGCACAAACTCTTGAATTTCCAATGAACGATACGCCATCTTCAATGCCAACCATGTTGCAGCTTACAAAAAACACCTGGTTGCAAAAGGCAGAGTTGGCAACAGTTCGTTCAAGCGAGTTGGATATCTTGAAACCATCCTTTGAGAGGTTTCTGGCTGGTATGGCCGAGGAAGCGATTATTATTTTCGCTCCCTGCACCGAATAAACAAAGGACAATTCAGGATGCCAGATGTCACGACAAACCAGCAATCCAATTTTTCCAAAAGGTGAGTCAAACGATTTTAGACTGTCACCCTTGCCAAAATATCTGAGTTCATCAAACATTCCATGTGTTGGCAGGTTGGTTTTGTCGTAATGGGCGAGGATTTTGCCATCGTGGAAAAACACGCTTGAAATCTTTGGAATCCCGTCCTCACCGAGCCTTGGGAAAGATGTCACAACTGCTATCTTTTTTGAAATTTCCCTTATTGGATCAAGCAATGGAGATTCAAGCTCAATCGAAAGTGGAAGAGCCAAATCCTGAAGTGTGTAGCCAGTGAGAAAAAGTTCTGGAAAGACAATTATTTGTGCCTTGTTGTCGATGGCCTTTTGAGCAAAATCCAATGTTTTAGAAATGTTAGCCTTTACGTCGGCAAATTTAGGAGAAAGCTGGGCGAGTGCAATTCTAGTCACGTTCAAGCAACCCCCTTTTGTTGAGTGCGTAGGCGAAAGGAAGACCAAGAATTGCTAGCACGCCTAACTCACCAAGAGCTACATAGCCACCGGTTGCAAGGAAAGCCGCAAGCTGGAACCCTCCGAAAACCTCCGAAAAAGCCCCTATTCCTGTCGGAATCTGAACCGCTCCGATGAGGACCGGAAGATAGAAGCCAACAATCAAGCCGTTGATCACAATCGGTGGGATTGCGCCCAGCCAAATCTTTTTTGTCCTGCCAAGCCACCATGTCAAAAGTGCAGCAATCAGCGTCGCAAGCGTACCGAAAACGATGTCAACAATGCCAAGTCCCCAAAGAATGTTTGAAACCAGACATCCGATTGTTACTCCAAAAATGGCTTCTGGCCAAAAAAACGGCAGGATTGTCAGAGCTTCAGCAATCCTGAACTGGATGGCTCCGAAAGAAATAAATGGAACTGCTGCAACCAAACCGATGTAGGCTGCAGCAACAACAGCGCCTCTGGCAATTCTAACAACTCCACTGGTTTTCATCGTTTCCTCATAAGATACAAACCCGTAACCGCAATAGTTTTTGCATCCCTTATTTTATCACAATTGATCGCTTCGACAAATTCGTCAAGAGGCATGAGGAAGGCTTCAGTATCCTCATCATCGTCTGGATTCGGATCACCCTCCACAAGCTGTGTCGCAAGGAAGAAATGGTATATCTCCGAACTGATTCCAGGAGTGGCGAAAGCGTGACCCATGTACTCAAGTTTTCCAGCCTTATAGCCGGTTTCTTCCTCAAGTTCACGAAACGCTGTAAACTCAATCGCCTCAAGTGGTTCCGATTTACCGGCCGGAACCTCAACAAGGACGTCGTTTGCAGGAGACCTGTATTGCCTGACAAGCACAACCTCGTTGCTGTCTGTGATGGCCAGAACTACCACTGCTTCAAAGTTTGTCTCGATGTACTGTCTTTCAACGACGTCGTCAAGCCTTATCTGGTCTACGACAACATCAAAGAGCTTTCCATGCCAGACTCTCTTCGAAGACACCTTATCCATGATCAGAAACTGAGCACCGACACTGTGATGATCGGGTTGGAATGCTTGTTGTCAAACAGATAGTCGCTGACTTTGTCACGAACGGCTTTTTTAAGCTGATCAAGTGTGCCTTTGTTTGATTTCCAGGTTTTGACTGCGTTTGTAACCACGTTTTTGATCTCATCGACAAAACCATTGCTGTCACGCATGAAGATGAATCCCTGACTTGCTATTTCAGGCCCGGCAATCACTTCACGGCTGAGCATTGACACACCGAGTGTTATCGACATGAAACCGTCACGGCTGAGTTTTGTCCTCTCCTTGAGAACCGAAGTTCCAATGTCGCCAACAGATGCACCGTCAATGTAGACAGAGCTTGCAGGCACTTTCTTGGCTATCTTGCCCTTTGCGCTTGTGATCTGAATCTGGTCGCCATTTTCACACAGGAAGACATTTTCCTTGGCTATTCCAAGTTCCTGGGCAATCTGTGAATGGAACCAGAGGTGTTTGAACTCTCCGTGAACCGGAATGAAGAATTTTGGTCTTGTGAGGGCAAGCAGAATCTTCATCTCTTCCTGAGAACCGTGACCAGAAACATGGATATTGTCTACGCCCCTGTACAAAACGGTTGCGCCAAGCTTGAGCAGGCTTGAAACGATTCTGGAAACCAGAGTTTCATTGCCTGGAATCGGGTCAGCGGAAAGGATGACCGTATCATTTTTGATGATCCTGATTTTTGGATGTGTTGCGCTGGCAATCTTTGACATGCCTGACATTGGTTCACCCTGAGAGCCGGTCGTAACCACCACAACCTTATTGGCTGGAAGTTTGTCGGCCTGCTCAGGTGTGACAACGATAGCGTCGTTCATCTTGAAGTAACCTAGTCTTTTTGCGACCCTTATCGTTTCGATGATACTCTTGCCGTCAATGAGCAATTTTCTGCCGTACTTTTCCGTCACTTCGGCGATCTGCTGGAGCCTGTGGAGGTTTGTGGCAAACGTTGCAACGATGACTCTTCCAGGAGATGTCTGGAACAGCTTGTCAAATGTCTTGCCAACTGTCGATTCGGAGCCTGTATAGCCTTCCTCGTCAGCATTTGTTGAGTCGGAAAGCAGGCATAGCACGCCTTTGAGTCCGAGTTCTCCAAATCGCTGGAGGTCGATTGCGTGGTTGTCAATCGGGTTCAGGTCGATCTTGAAATCGCCTGAGTGGACAACCACTCCCTGTGGGAAGTGCATGGCGATTGCTCCACCTTCCGGTATCGAGTGGTTCACCCTGATGTACTCAAACTTCACATTGGCAATGTGGAAGCTTTTCCCAAACTCAATTTTTCTGTAGTCAACCGGTCGCACTGACCCTGGAATGAACTCGTCGGCAATGCCGATTGTCAGCTCTGAGCCGTAAACCGGCGCCTTCACCTTCTCCAAAACGTACCTTAGTCCGCCGATGTGGTCGGCGTGACCGTGTGTGAGAAAGATTGCCTTCACCTTCGAGGCTATCTGACTGATGTAGGTGAGGTCTGGAATGACTTTGTCAATGCCGGGCAGATCAGAGTCCGGGAATTTGAAGCCTGCGTCGATGATGATCGCACTGCTGTCCCATTCAATGACAGTCATGTTCTTGCCGATCTCTCCCAGCCCTCCAAGTGGAGTGATGGTTATCGGCGTTTCTTGGGTTTTTCGCATTTTTTTTATCCTATTTCGGCGACAAGCGCCTTGAGTTGCCTGAAATCATTCTTCATGGCTTCCAGCAGTTCCGGTGAACGCTTGTGGAGGTAGGCAGCCGGATGGTATGTTGGGAAAAATCTTATTCCATCCTTGACTTCCAGCCTTCCATGAACAGCGGTGATTGAAACCTGCCTGCCAAGAAGAGTGTTTGTTGAAGGCGCACCAAGACAGACTATCACCTTCGGCCGGATCATTGCAATCTGTGCATCAAGATAAGGCTTGCACGTCTTTATCTCGTCCGGCTGAGGCGTCCTGTTTTGCGGTGGCCTGCATTTTACTATGTTTGTTATAAAAACGGTCGGCCTTGAAAGGCCGATCATTGCCATGAGCTTGTCGAGGAGTTGTCCGGCTGCACCAACAAAGGGTTCGCCTTTTTCATCCTCATTTGCTCCAGGGCCTTCACCGACAAACATGATGTTTGTATGTGGTGAGCCGACGCCTGGAACTGCATTTGTTCTGGTCACTGAGAGAGGGCATTTTCTACAGGAGCGGATTTCGCTTGAAATGGTTTCAAGAATCTGCTCCAGTTCACTCACAGTCGTAGCCCTCCAGATCGTTCAAATTCTTGCCGACCAGCGAAACGGCATAGTCTTCAGGAATTTCACGTGCCAGATAGTCGTTCATCTGTGGCAGTGTGAGTTTTTCAATCCTGCCAAGCGTGATGTTCATGTCAGGAACCTGTCCAAGAAGCAAACCAAGCCTACCGCATCTGTCCATTCTTGAAGAGTTGCTCTCAAGGCTTAGCATGGTTGAGCCTTTTATCATGCGTTTTGCCCTGTCCAGCTCCTCAGTTGTGATGCCGTTTTTTCTGAAAGCCTGGATTTCCTGCCTGATGATGTCATGACTTCTTCTGAAGTTTGAAACCTGGGTTCCGCCATAGACACCAATCAACCCACCAGAGGAGTTGACTGAAGTCATGGTCGAGATGTTATAGACAAGACCTTCTTTTTCCCGCAGTCTTTGGAACAGCCTTGAGCTGACTGAACCGGCAAGAATAACGTTGAGAACGAGTGATTCCGCTATTGTATCATCCTGAAGCGACGGGCCAGGCCAGAGGTAGGTGAAGTAAACCTGTTCCGAATCACGATCCATGCAGAGTTTTCTGGGTGAAAACTCTGGTTTCGGCTGAGAGATTCTTGGAACTCCCGAAAGCGGTTCAACCTTGAAACCATAACTTTCAACAAGTTTTGCCAGCTCATCTTCGGTTATCCGACCACTTGCTGCAATGATGGTTTCATCGCTGAGATAGTGACTATACCAGTATTTCCTTACATTTTCCGGTGAGACGGTTTGGATAACTTCCTCAGAACCGAGAACCGATCTTGCCAGAGGATTATCGCCCCAGGCTGCCTGGAAAGCCCTGACACCCGCGATTTCGTCAGGACTGTCCATGTATTCGGCAATTTCGGAGAGGATTACTCCCCTCTCGAGTTCGATTGAGTCGTCATCAAGGTTTGGATTGAAGGCAATGTCAACAATGAGGTCAATAGCAGTCTTTATGTCGTCAGCCAGAAGCTTTGCAAAGATCGAGGTGTATTCGACCGATGTGTAGGCATTCAAGTCTCCGCCTGTTGCATCCATCTCAATGGCAATGTCGTGGGCTGTTCGCCTCGGCGTGCCTTTGAAAACAAGATGCTCCAGGAAATGGGACAAACCAAACTGACTGCTGTCCTCCGTTATTGCGCCAACAGGGAGGAACAAGCCACAAGCCACCGAGTTTGCGCCCGGTATTGTGTCAACTGTCAACCTCACTTGGTTTTTCTTATCCTTTTGGCGGTCTGCTTGAATCAATGAGGCCTTTGCGAGTGAGTGAGATTCTGCCTGTCTCATCGATTTTTTTGACCTTGACCATTATTTCCTGGCCGATTTTCAGTTCGTCTTCAACTTTGGCGACTCGGTGGTCAGCAATCTCCGAGATGTGGAGAAGGCCTTCCTTGCCACCTTTGCCAATGTCGACGAATGCACCGAAATCTCTCATGCTGGTTACTCTGCCAAGGTAGATTTTTCCAACCTGTGCATCCTCGGTGATTTCGAGGATTGCATCCCTGGCCTTGTTGCCGTGTTCGACTGTCGGTGCTGTGATGAAGACTCTGCCGTCCTGCTCGATGTCAATCTTACAGCCTGTGTCTTCAACGATTTTTTTGATCACTTTTCCGCCCGGGCCAATGATTTCCCTGATCTTTTCAGTATCAATGACAACCGTGATGACCCTTGGTGCGTTTGGCGAGAGTTCTGGCCTTGGCTCCGGAATGACCTTTTTCATCTGTCCAAGAATGTCGAGTCTTGCCACTTTTGCCTGTGCAAGAGCTTTTTTTACTATTTCCATCGACAGACCCTTGATCTTGATGTCCATCTGGAGGCCTGTGATGCCCTTTTCAGTGCCGGCAACCTTGAAATCCATGTCGCCCATTGCGTCTTCAACGCCCTGGATGTCTGTCAGAATCTGGAACTGGTCGTCTTTTGTTATCAGACCCATTGCGATGCCGGCAGCCGGCGCCTTGATCGGAACGCCTGCATCCATGAGAGCAAGGGAAGAGCCACAAACTGAAGCCATTGATGAAGAGCCGTTGCTTTCAAGCACTTCCGAGAAGACCTGGATTGAGTATGGGAAGTCCTCTTCGCCTGGAACCAGTTTCTGGAGCGATCTTTCAGCAAGGAATCCGTGGCCGATGTCGCGTCTGCTTGGGCCCCTTTGTGGTCTGCATTCGCCGACGCTGAAGGGTGGGAAGTTGTAATAATGCATGTAGTGCTTTACTTCTTCCTCGTAAAGACCTTCAACCAGCTGACCTTCGTCCTTTGCCCCTAGAACTGCAACAGACAGAACCATTGTCTGTCCGCGTGAGAACAGGCCTGAGCCATGTGTCTGCGGAAGAGTGCCGACTTCCATGTTGATCGGTCTGATTTCAGTTGTTTTCCTGCCATCGGGTCTGAGACCCTTTACAACGATCCTGTCCCTGATGAACTCTTTGATTACTTTATCAAAGCATTCACCGAACTGGCCAATCAATTCAGGCCATTTCTCGGCAACAACCTTCTTGAGTTCAGCTGCAAAATCGTCTGTTGCGTTTTCACGCTGACCCTTGTTGGGGTTGAAGAGAAGATCATCGCCCTTTGAGAAGACCTCATCGTGAACAAACTGCTTGAGTTCAGGATCGATGTCAATCGGTGGAACTGCGATCTTTTCCTTGTTGATTTTCGCTGCAAGCTCCTTTTGAACCTGAATTACGTCTGCCATTGACTTTTTGGCAAGTTCCATAGCTCCGAGGATGATCTCTTCTGAAACTTCATTGGCGCCCGATTCAACCATCATGATTGAATTTTCGGTACCGGCAATGATGATTTCGAGATCAAGGTTTTCAAGTTCGGAAGTCGATGGATTGACTATGTATCCACCATCCCTGTATCCGATTCTTACTGCTGCAATCGGTCCATCAAACGGAATCTCTGAAACTGTGAGTGCACAGGATGCTCCGATTATTCCAAGGATATCCGACGCATGCTCCATGTCAGAAGACAGTGTGTTGACAATGATCTGGACTTCACGCCTCATGTGTTTTGGGAAAAGCGGTCGAAGCGGTCTGTCGATCATTCTTGAACGAAGGATTTCCTGCTCTGACGGTCTACCACCGCGCTTAAAGAACCCGCCTGGGATTTTTCCGGCAGAGTAGAGTTTTTCTGTGTAGTCAACTGTGAGAGGGAAGAAGTCAATGTTGTCTTTTTCAGATTTTGCTATTACAGCTGTTGCAAGAACGATTGTTCCGCCCATCTGCACAAGGCAGGAGCCGGATGCCTGCTGAGCAACCTTTCCAACCGTAATCTTGATGTCTTCGTCGGCAATCTTTGCAGTTGCAACGTGACAATCTCTGTTCAGCTGTTTTGTGAGTTCGATTTCCATTACTTGCGCAGACCCAGTGATTCAATCAATTTGATGTATCTCTTCTCGTCAACACCACGAAGATATGCAAGCATTCTGTGGCGCTCGCCGACGAGTCTGAGAAGACCAAGCCTGCTGATGAAATCGTGTTTGTTTTCAAGCAGATGTTTGGAGAGGCTATTAACTCTCTCAGTCAAAAGGGCAATCTGTACTTCCGGTGAACCTGTGTCGCCCGGATGAGTTTTGTACTTTTCAATGATTTCCCGCTTTCTATCGTTAGTAAGCATGTTTCCTCCTGTGTTTTCCTAAAGCCAAGCCACCGTCGCGGAGTCGAATGACAAAGCCTTGGTCGATTAATATTAGCACCTTTATGCAACCATGCGATAAAACTTGACTTAAAACGTATTGATTGATAACCTTGATGTGTGGGAACGCTGAAAGTGCCCGTGAAGGCAGTTTTGTTTGACTTCTGGAACACGCTTGTCTACGACATGCCTGAACTCGAATCCAAACGCGGTTCCGAAAGGTGTGAAAGAATATTCAAACTTCTCCAGGGCAGTGGAGTGGAGACAAGCCTTGCCCAGGTGACGTTTGCTTACAATGGAGTTGGCAAAATCATTACTGACAAGGCAAAAACCAACAAAGCGATAACCATCAGGGATCAGACCAGGGTCATGCTTGAAATCCTGCGCATCAACCCTCTCGACATCAACACTGATATGCTGGAGGATGCCTACAATAGACCCGTAACAACCATATTATCTCCGGTGGTTGCAGGTGCCCAGCCACTTGTTGAAAGACTTTCAAGAAAGTACAAGCTGGGATTGGTCAGCAACACGGAACGTACATCCGGTCACTATCTCCAGATAGCTTACCAGGAAATTCTAAAACGATTCTCTTTCTGTTTTTTTTCGGATGAAAGACGTATAAGAAAGCCGGATCGGGAAGCATTCATGATCACAGCAACAGAACTTGCCGTTGATCCATCCGAGTGTATCATGATCGGCGACTCAATCGAAAACGACTGCAAACCTGCCATAGATTGCGGAATGAAGGCTATTCACTTTGCCGATCCCGCAACAGGAAGGCATGACTATTTTTATCCACAGGTGAAGACTCTCGCAGAAATTCCGAGGGCTCTGGAAAAGGTTTAAATGAAAAAGGCGCTTGTCGGAATGTCAGGCGGCGTTGATTCCACCGTTGCCGTGCTGCTCCTGAGAAACCAAAATTATGAGGTTCATGGTGGCACACTACCCATCTGTGGCAGATCAATTGCAAAGCCAATCGAGGTCATCTGCAATCAGATCGGCATTCCGCACCACTTTATTGACATTGGTTCGTTGTTTGGCGACAAGGTAATCAGCTATGTAAAACAGTCGCTGTGTGAAAACCTGACCCCGAATCCGTGTGTTTTATGCAACATGCATGTCAAGTTCCCCGGACTCTGGAAGTTCGCAAAATCGGAGGGTTTTGACTCTATTTCGACCGGTCACTATGCAAACACAGGCCAGTTCAAAGGCCATACGGTTCCAGTCAAAGGCAAGGACGAAAAAAAAGACCAGAGCTATGTTTTGTGCAGGGTGCCAGAGGAAATACTTGAAATGGCAGTATTCCCGCTGGGCAATATGACCCGACATGAAACAGAAGAGATGGGGAAGGGCTTGCCGGTACTGCCGCCTAGTCAGGATGCGTGCTTTGTTTCGGGCAAGAATTCAGACTGGATTTCAAAGATGGTTGGTTATGGAGAACCTGGAGACATCTACGACACACAGGGCAACAAGTTAGGGAAACACATAGGTTTGAGGGCTTACACCGTCGGACAGCGTGAGGGCATCAGACTCAACAATGGCCCGTGGTATGTTGTCAAAAAAGACTGGCAGGAAAACATTCTTGTCATTGGCCACAAGGATTCGGTGATGGTCACAGAATTCAATCTTACAGACCTGAAACTCATTCCAGACGATGATCTTTCAGTTGTGGTCAGGTACCATTCGAAGTCAATTCCGTGCACAATCAAAGATAACAAAGTGACTTTGGCTGAAGCTGCTTTTGCACCGACGCCAGGACAATTTGCCGTTTTCTATGCGGGCGATTGCGTCGTAGGTTCAGGAATAATTATTTGAGAAATTCGTCATCCGATAAAACGTCGAGTCCCGCACATGTTTTTAAAATCATGTGCGGGACTAGTTATTGTCAGTTTACTGTTGTTTTTTAATTGTTGTATTGTTACTTACGGAGTCCAAGTTGCAGCGGCAGCTGCGTCAAGCAAACCATTGCCATAATAATTATCAAAACCTCTATTACCAAGATCTCTAGCAGTTGAGAGCAATGCTTTTGTCACCTGATCCCTTGTGTACGACGGATGCAACGACCAGACCAAAGCGGCGGCGGCGGCAACATGTGGAGTCGCCATTGACGTGCCGGAGTAAGATGCAAATGTGAAATTTGTAAGGTTATTGCTACCTACGATGGTTTGCTGAACAATATATTGTCCAGGTGCAACGATGTCTATTGTTGAACCATAATTTGAGAAACCACACTTGGCGCCTTTAAAATCTGTCGCACCGACAGCAACGCATTCGCTGTATGCGGCCGGATAGCCAACAGATGAATTGTCATTGCCTGTCGCACAAACAATGACGGCTCCCTTGTTGTAGGCATATTTTACAGCATTGTAGATCGTCGAGTTACTCGATCTTGAACCAAGGCTCAAGTTCAATATCTTTGCCCCTTTGTCTACTGCCCAATAAATACCATTCGCCACTGAAGATGACGAACCACTGCCGTTGGCGCTTAGAACCTTGATTGGAAGGATGGTGGCCTTGTAAGCAATACCAGCACAACCAAATGCAGGAGTTGAATTGGTTGTCTGTGCAATTGTCCCGCAGACGTGTGTACCATGGGAATGATCATCATTGGCATGGCTAGTATTTGGGAAAACAGTGAAATTTTTGGCGTTTATTGTATCAAAGCTTGTGCCTGAAAGATCCGGAGCTTTTTTGTAAGTTATCGTTTTCCCATTTTTTATTTCCGTGTAGTCTTCATAGGCTATACCGGTATCAATAACTGCCACCTTCACGCCCTCACCGGGATACTTGTTGTAATTAATGTTTGCCGGTTTGAAGAAATCCCATGCCTGTTCTGCCTTGATTCCATACAGCGAGATGGACTGGACATAGTTGGACGCCTGACCTTTGAACGTTCTGTTGGTGTTATATAGGTTCCATTGGTATGTTATGAAGTTTGGATCGTTTGGTACGTGGGATGACTCAAAAACATGGTTTGGTTCTGCGTAGCTGACTCCTTCTTCCTTGCTTACCTTGTCCATCAAATCTTCCAGAGTGTTGTCGTCGGCAAACTGAACGACTTCAAAACTACCCATGTATCCCCTTTCAAGAGGAGCAAGGTGGTACTTTTCATTAATAATCAAAGAATACGTTTCCATGTCAGCATCGCTGTTATAACCAATTACCAGCTGGTTCGCTATAACATCATTCTCAAGGGCAACGGCTCGGTTAATTTTTGGGCCACCGTTTGACGGTGTAAACCCGATAATCGAGACGGCAACAAAAAGAATTGTTAAATACAGAAAAAATTTCTTCATTGCGTACTCCTTTCGTACGTATTTTTTATGGCTCTGTAATACTGTTTTTCGTTTTCTTGTCAATAGCCCATCATTTAAATCCAAGTTCATATTTTCATAATTGTAATTGGGTTATCTGTTTTGATTGCAGTATTTATTGATAATTATGTAAACAAGAATAGTTAATATATATTTAGGCTTTTGAATCAGTTGCAATAAATTTGTAATTTCAATTGAGAGCGTTGATTATTGTATGTTTGCACAAATAAATAATTATCTAAAATGTTTCGTCGATATAGCAAGTAATGCTCGTCAAATGATTGGCACTAATGCTCCTATTGCTTTGGAAGACAACATTCCTTGGTTTCATGAAAGTTTTCCATGTAATTTTCTCATCAAATGCCAAACACCGTGCATGAAAGTCAACTTTACCAGTTTGTGTATCAATTTTCCACAATGTCAAATCATCCGGACACCAAAAATTGAAATAGTATATTGATAAATCAGAAAATATAAACCAGCTTGCATTTTTTGGGATTTTTGTGGACCAAAGAAATGCCCATGAATCAGTATTGAATGCATCCAAAACAATATTATCATTTATTTCATCAATACACGTAATTCCCAGAATATTGTTTGATATATTGATATCGCAAATGTAACTATCATTATACTCCATCTTGAAAACTTCTTTTCCAGTACTGGCATCAAGACATATTACCCTTGAAGGTTTGTTTTCTTTGGGATGCGTTGTGGAAAGCAGAACAATGTTGTTTTTAACACCATGGAAATCGAATCCTGGTTTGGGAATATCATATACCCACAACGTTTTTTGGATATATGGGTCAATAAGTTTTAATTGATCAGACTTAACAAACACCATGCCATTCCAAATGCTGTCTACATGTGTAAATACATCGTCCATTCGATAAAGGAAATTTCCTGTGACTAGATCAAAGATGTAAATGTCGTTGTCCATGTGCACAATGACAAGATTCCCCCGAGCTTCACACCAGACAAATTTCGGACTTGTTTTAGGTTTAATATCATTTGTCCACTTTTGTTCAAACTTTAAGTTTGAGCTAACTAAGCTATATTCACTGCTATCTGAAGAATGAGTTACATAAACAAGTTTTCCATCGCATGCTTCTATCGTCTCAGGGATAAGATTGACAGGAAAATAAAAAGGTTCTTTGTTTTGTTGTTCACCACTGCAATAAGCATATGTATTGAAATAGAATCCACTGTCTTTGAATCTGTCTTTGAAAACTACTATTACAGTGTTGGCAGTGTAATGGACGCTTGAACTTTCATGCTCGATATCAAATTCAACTTTCCAAAGAGTCTTGTATTTATATTGAGCCTTGATTTGAGATGCAAAATTTGTAATCAATACAACACAGGACAAGCAAAGAAGTATCCTCTTCATAAACTAAGGTTAACCCAAAACCTGCAAAAGGTCAACTGAATCAGTCGATGTAATTGATTGGACCGTAGATATCTGCCTCATCTTTAAACCTGGTATTCCCACCATGAAGGTTTGTTATCGGCCCCATTATGTCGCCTTCGATTTCAAGGTCGCCGCCATCGTTTGTGATAGGCCCGTAGACGTCTCCTTTAATTATGACAAAAGAACCCTTCTTCATCGCCAAAGGCCCGTAAACATCACCGTTTATCGTGACTTTGACTGATTCAGCCACGGTACAGCTCATATACAAATCTTTCAGGACTTTGTCCTCCCTGATTGTCAGCTCGGAATTTCTGTCTGAATCAACATTGTCAAAGCTTCCAAAAGCCTGGTTTATTGAATTTCTTACTTGCCTTTCAACAAATCCAGAAGGTATTATCCTTTTGACTTCATCGGAGGTTTTCACAACTTCAAGGTCTTTGCCCCATGTGACCTTTTCCATGGTTGTCGGGTTGAAGTCAACGTCCCTGTCAGCCCAGACAACCACAAGGTCGCCTGCAACCTCAACAGAATCATCGTCAACCAGTTCCGAAGGAAGAACGGCTTTCATCAGAGGCTTGCCTTTTCTGAAATGTCCAACAATTGCCATTACTTCAGGATCAAACATGAGTGGGTCAATCATGGCTACAACTTTGCCATCGACAGGCTCCATGACACCCGGATCAACCAATTCTTTCTCCAGAACAAACATATGCGACTTGTAGGTGTGTTTGTAGCTCATTCTTCCTCCCTTTGGGGGATTTCCCCGTGCTCATCTTCATAGTGCTTGATGTAGTCAAGGATTGCCTGTTCAGTGATTTTTGTGATCGGCTTCCTGCTCCACCATGCAAGATTGCGGAGTTTCTCAAGCGTCTCCGGTTCTACCAGCGTTGAAAAGACTTGTTTGGCCATGTGATAAAGCATAGCAAGAATATCTTTATAGTCAAGAGTATAAAGAGTGACTTGATAACAAAAAAGGGGATGCGCATGGCATCCCCTTTTGAAAGAGCTTGTTTGAATCAGAGATAGTCGTACATCTCGAATTCGACCGGGTGAGGCTGGCGTTCCATTTTTACTGAATCGGCAGTCTTCGACCTGATGAACATGTCGAGCTGGTCTTTAGTGAATACGTCGGCTTCGAGAAGGAAATCCCTGTCTTTCCTGAGTTCATCGAGGGCTTCCTTGAGGGTTGCCGGTACAGATGTTTTTGGCTCCCAACCTTCCGGCATCTTTTCAAGTGGACCGTATTCGCCTTCAGGATTGAGATTCTTCTTGATTCCGTCGAGTCCGGCCATAAGGATTGCGGCGATTCCAAGGTATGGGTTTGCTGTTGCGTCCATAACCCTGTACTCGAAACGCTTTTCGTTTGCTTCGGTTGCATAGGCCGGAATTCTGACGGCTGCGTTTCTGTTTGCCATGCCGTAGCAGACATTGCATGGCGCTTCATGTCCTCTGACGAGTCTCTTGTAGGAGTTTGTTGACGGGTTTGTGATGGCTGCAAGTGCCGGTGCATGTTTGAGGATACCGGCAAGGAAACTGAGGGCAATCTTTGAGAGACCCATGTAACCAGATGGGTCTGAGAACGGGTATTCCGATTTTCCACCGGTGAGCATATGGTGAACGTGAAGCCCTGAACCAGCTTCGCCGTAGATTGGTTTTGGCATGAATGAGGCGTGCATTCCATAGTCTGCTGCAACGTTTCTGACAATGTACTTGCCCCAGGTGATGGAGTCTGCTGCCTGCAACGCCGGCATGAGGTTGAACTCGATTTCCTGTTGGCTTGGGCCTGCAACTTCGTGGTGATGGTACTTTACCTTGAATCCAAGTTCCTGGAGTGCGAGAACTGCATCAACCCTCTGCTGATAGGTTGTGTCCTTGGGTGGAACAACGTGATAACCGGACTTGTAGGCAATTCTTGTAGCACACGAGTAATCCATTTCAGGATCGCCCCAGTAGCCTTCGTCTGAGATGATTTCAGCCATCAGCGCATGCGGTTCGGTTCTCAGCCTGATGTCGTCAAAAATGAAATATTCAAGTTCCGGGCCAAAAAGAGCTTCTTTTGCAATACCCATGTCCTGCATGAGTTTGAGAGCCTTTTTCAAAACATTTCTTGGGTCTCCGGCAAATGGATGGATTTCAACTCCGGCTTCCCAGACTTCGCACATGAAGGTTGCGGTCGGATCTTCAAAACAGGGGTCAAGCTGGACTGATTCGCCGATGATTGGCCTTGCAATGAAATCAGACTTCTTGGTTTCAGCAAAACCAAAGTTTGATCCATCAAAACCAAAGCCAAACTCAAGCTTTTTCTCGGTGAGGTTGGCAGTCGGGATTGTCACATGGTGGAGCCTGCCGTTTGCGTCCACAATCTTGAAATCCACCATCTCACAATCAAGGTTTCTTATCTGGTCAAGGGCATTTTTGAATTTATCCACGTTTAACCTCCTCGGCTAGTCTGTATCCAAGCTCAAGAGCCTTCTGGTTGCTGGCCTTGAATTCCTTTTTGAATGATTCGTGAACGATCTCTTCGATTGAGTCTCTGGTTACAACTTCTGTCAATCCGACAACAACGCCGAGGCTGACGATGTTGATGGCTACACCTGTACCGAGTTCGGCAATAATCTCTCTCCACATCGGTATTCCAAAATAGAACGGACCTTTGTCGGATGGTTCCATATCAGGAAGCAGGATTGAATCATAAACAACCAGACCGTTTGGAACTACATCGTGGCTGAATTTTGTGATGCCGTCAGGAGTGAGGGCGAGGAGGAAATCCGGTGCAACAAGTTTTGGATAGAAAATGTCTCCGTCTTTGATGACGATTTCTGCTTTTGTTGCTGATCCTCTGGCTTCAGCGCCATAGACCTGCGACTGGAGAGCGTTGTGGCCTTCCCTGATTCCGGCTTTTGCCAAAATGACCGAGGCGGTGATGAGTCCATGTCCACCAGAACCAGAAAGTCTGAAATTTTCGGCTTTCCTGCCACCAAACATCTTGCCGTGAAGGGCATTCCATGAAGGGTTAGGGTTCATAGTCCAGCCTCCTTCTTTGTGGCCAGAATGCAGGAGGTGTAGTTCTCAAAGAATGTTGCTCTTGGCTCATTTTTGATGATGCCTCTTGCATATTTGCCGCGTTTTTGCTCAGGTGTCAAATTGTCAAATTTTGATTTTGGAACGAGAACCGACTGCTGAAGCTCTATAAGATCGTATGGAGTTTTGAATCTGTTGACCCTACCATAGTATGTTGGGCACTGGGTGAAGATGTCCATTGCCGAGAAGCCACGGTGTTCAAGGGCGTCCTTCATAATCGAGACCATCTCCTTGAAATAGGCAGTTCCGGTTCTTGCAACAAATGGAGCTCCAGCGCCTATGAGCAGGTCGACAATATTGAACGGATCCTCAACGTGGCCACATGGGGATGTTGCCGAAATTGATCCATATGGAGTTGTGGGGCTGTACTGTCCGCCTGTCATGCCATAGGTGTAGTTGTTGACGATGAAAACGTGGATGTCCTGGTTTCGTCTTGCTGCGTGTATGATGTGATTGCCACCGATTGAGGTTGCATCTCCATCTCCAGTCATGACGATAACCTTTAGGTTTGGGTTGGCAAGCTTTGCGCCAAGTGCAAACGGAATTGCCCTGCCATGAAGTGTATGGAGTGAGTCAAAGATTGTGTAGGTCGCAATTCTTGATGAACAGCCGATACCGCCGACAATGAGAATCTGGGTCGGATCCCAGTGAAGCTCATCAATTGCAGCAAACAGACCGTGCATAACAATTCCATTGCCGCATCCCGGACAGAAAACGTGAGGGAGCTTGTCTCTTTTCATGTAACGAAGCATGTCTTCTCTCATACGCCCTCCGCCACTTTGCGAAGCTGTTCCGGTGTGATCAGTTCTCCATCCCATCTGTTGAGCGGAATGATATTTTTGGTCGGGCCGAACAGCCTCTGGATTTCTCGTACCATCATGCCCATGTTGAGTTCCGGCACAATGATGTTTTTTGCTTTTTCGAGCTTTTGTTTTATAAGTTTGTCGTGGAACGGCCAGAGCGTGACCATTCTAAGATAACCCCACTTCGGATTCTTTGCATCGTTAACGACCTGTAGAACCGTTCTGTGCATGCAGCCATAGCTGAAGAAAACGGTTTCGGCATTGTTTAGGTTGTACTCATCGATCTCGGCCACTTCATCGATGTAGTTTTCTATCTTGTCAACAATTCTCTTGTTGAAGCGGTTTGCGACATCTGCGGCAGTGTTCTGGAAACCGGATTCGTCGTGGTAAAGTGCGGTGACTACGGTTCTGAAGCCAGTACCGAACCTCGCCATGTGAGGGATAAGCTTCTCATCGGCTTCATAGGTTTTGTATCTTGTTGGGTCGGTGGGTTCAATCCTGTTGACGATTGGAATGTTGGCGTGGATGTCGATATCGACTCTTTCCCTCATGTGGGCGATTGTCTCGTCGGTGAGGAAGATAACCGGCGTTCTGAAGCGTTCTGCAAGATTGAATGCCTTGATTGCCAGATAATATGACTCCTTGACCGATGATGGGCACACTACAATTGACGGGTGGTCACCATGGGTTCCCCATCTTGCCTGATAGACATCGGCCTGGGTTGTCTTGGTCGGAAGACCGGTTGACGGGCCACCACGCATGACATCGACAATGACAATCGGTGCTTCAACCATTTGCCCGTATCCGAGACCTTCCTGCATGAGCGAGAATCCCGGGCCTGAGGTTGCCGTCATTACCTTTGCGCCTGCCAGCGATGCGCCAATGAGCGCACACACCGAGGCGATTTCATCCTCCATCTGGATGTAGATGCCACCGTTTTGCGGAAGCATATAAGACATCTGTTCCGCCACTTCAGTGGAAGGAGTTATCGGGTAGCCCGCAAAGAAAGAGCAACCGGCCATGATTGCTGCGTTAGCAACAGCCTGTGACCCTTGCCAAAGATAAGACTCAACTGACATCTTCTACCACCTCCAACGCAAAATCAGGACAAATCCAGTAGCATTGCTGGCATCCGATGCACCTTGTGTCGTCATCGACGACAACCTGCCCACGCTCATTGATTTTGTAGACAGACTTCGGGCACACCTTGAGACACAGCTGGCAGGATTTGCAGTACTCTCTAAAATGCTTCACCTTGAATTTTTTAGCCATCTCAACCCCTATATCGCAATTTCGACAAAATCGGCCACCCTCCTGATTGTGGAAAGAAGCCATGAAAGGAAATTTTTTCTGTTGGTGCGTATCTTTTCGTCATCAGCATTTACCATGACCGAATTAAAGTAGCTTTCAGCAGGATCGGTCAGGCTTGAGATAATTTCAAGCTCGTCTTTTGATGTTTTTGCAGTCTCCAGCTTTTCGGCAACAGATCGTGCTTCAAAAGCAAATGTTATTTCAATCTCCTCGATAAAGAGATCGTCTTTGAAATCTGATGTTTTCCAGTCTTTTAAGATGTTGTTGAGACGTTTTGTCGTTGCAACGATGCCGGCAAATTTAGAATCAGAGTATTTTTCCTGGATCGCCTGGATGCGTTCCTGAATCACTCTTATGTCAGAAAGTTCGCGAGAGAGCGAGGCTCTGATTGCATCATACCTGAAGCCTTTGGATTTGAGAAGGTTTTCAAGCCTCGCCTTGAGGAAATCCAGACCTTCCTCGACTGCCTTCGGATTTCTCTTGAACGAGACTGATTCACAGGTTTCGAGAAGCTTTGTCAGGTCAGTCGTTACATCACCCTCTAGCAGAATTCTAAGCAAACCAAAAGCGAAACGCCTGACTCCAAGGGGATCGGCCGATGATTTCGGGAGGTTGCCCGATGAAACAAGGTTCATGAATGAGTCAGCCTTATCGATCAAAGATACCGCCTGACCAAGCTTTGTCGTTGGGATTTCGTCGGATTCGCCTGCTGGTTTGTACTGCTGGGCAATTGCGCCTGCAACCTCTGCATTTTCACCATCAAGGCTAGCGTAAAGGCCACCTATTTGGCCCTGGAGATCGTCATGTTCCCTTACAACAGAAGTGGCAAGATCAGCTTTCGAAAGATCAAGCGCTCGAATAAGGGATTTTTTGTCCACATCAAGATTTGACTCTTCTGCAATTTTGACCATTCTCGCTGTTTTGTCAGCCAGAGTTCCAAGGTTTTTCATGAAAGCTATGCCGGAAAGCCTTGCTGCAAAATCTGTAAGCTTGTGCTTCCTGTCTTCAGCGAAGAAAAACTTTGCGTCGGAAAGCCTGCCCATCAAAACTTTCAGCTCGCCAGCCATTGCAAGCGCAACCACATCCTGGGTTCCATTGATAACAAGACCGAATTTGTTTGAGAGTTTGCCATTCTTTTCGAGAGGGATGAAACGAAGGTCGGAAACCAGAACCGATCTTAAAACCAGGTCTGGCGTAGAATCAATGTATTCCTGAGGAAATTCTCCAATAACCACAAGCGGTCTTTCAACAATTCCGGCCAACTCCTCGAGGAGTGAATCTATTTTTACAGCCTTTAACCTGATCGAATCAGCCTGTGATAAGGCCTGGTTGAAGATGTATTCTTTTCGTTCTTCGTAGTTTCCGGTCACACCAATCTTTTTCAGTGTTTCGAGGTATTCTTGTGCTGACTTTATCTCAACAGCTTCGGTTTTTTTTGATCTTGGTGTTCTTGTGAACCGGTCAGCTTTTGCCGATGCGATTTGGCAATCGACAACCTTGTCATCGAGAAGGGCAACAATCCATCGGATCGGTCTGACCCATGAAATGCCCGTTTCGTCCCATCTCATCGAGTGCGGGTGAGGGAATGAGAGGACGACTTTGGGCAAGTCGTTTACCATGATGTCTGAAAGTTTTTTTCCTTCAATCTTGACGATGGCGCTCGCGTACTCGGTGCCACCGATGTTCGAGAACTGGACTTCCTCGGGTTTGATGTTTACCTTTTGGGCAAAACCGAGCAGGGCTTTGGTTGGCTGTCCGTCCTGAAAGCAGAGGTTTTTGGGTGGGCCCTTTTCCTGTTTTTCTGATGAAGGGCCTTCGGTTTCGATTGATTCGAAATATAAACCGAGTCTTCTTGGAGTGGCCACTGTTTTTGGTTCATCAAACTTTATGCCTGAATCTGTCAAAGCTTTGCAAAATCCTGACTTCAAATGATCAATAGCAGGCAGGATCAACCTTGCCGGCATTTCTTCGCAGCCAATCTCGATTGCAAGCTTATTCATACTGGACTTCCTGGTACACTGAAGCGCACTTCCTTGTCAGGTCACGCACTCTTGCTATCATGCCAGCCCTTTCAGAAACTGACAAGGCTCCCCTTGCGTCCAGAAGGTTAAATGTATGTGAGCACTTCAAGGCGTACTCGTATGCCGGAATGGCAAGTTTTGCCTCTATTGCTCGATTGCTTTCCTTTTCATAGTCGTCCATCATGTGTTTGAGAACGTCAATGTCGGCAAACTCGAAACCCCACTTGCAAAGTTCATATTCTGCCCGTTTTCTGAGGTCTCCGTACGTGTTTTCAGGATTCCATTTGAGATTGAAGCCGTTTTCAATGCCTTCCGAGTACATGCAAAGGCGCTCGATTCCAAAGGTGAGTTCAACCGATGGCGGGTTCAGCGTTACACCGCCACACTGCTGAAAATATGTGAACTGGCTTACTTCCTGACCATCCATCCAGACTTCCCAGCCTACACCGGCAGCACCAAGAGTCGGGCTTTCCCAGTTGTCTTCGATGAAGCGCATGTCGTGCTTTTCATAATCGATTCCCAGCACCTTGAGACCTTCAAGATAGATGTCCTGAATGTCTGCCGGTGCCGGCTTCATGATCACCTGAAACTGGTAATGGATGTAGTACCTGTAAGGGCTGTCACCGTAACGTCCGTCTGCCGGCCTCCTTGAAGGCTGAACGTAGGCAGCTTTCCATGGTTTTGGGCCAAGAACAGCGAAAAAAGTGTAAGGGTGCATGGTTCCAGCGCCAACTTCCATGTCCAGTGGCTCACCGATTAGGCATCCCTGTTTCCTGAAGTAGTCCTTGAGTGAAAAAATAGCGTCCTGAATCGTCATTTCATAAATTCCTTGATAATGTCCTTTACACCGATTATGCCTACAAGAATCCCGTCTTTTGTGACTGGAATCTGTTTGATGTTTGTTGCTGCAAAAATTGCCTGAGCCTGAGACAAGAGAGATTCTGGTGTGAGCGTGATTGGATTTTTGGTCATCACTTCTACAACCTGAAGCTGGAGAATGTCTGAAGGATCGTGCTCAGGATTGAAAAAGTCAGTTTTTTTTATTATGTCGTTTTCTGTAATTATTCCAACAACACGATGATCTTTGTCGACGACAGGCAGACCGTTTATTCTACGTTTTATCATAAGGTCGGCGGCCTGGGACAGCGTTGCTTCCCTGTAGACAAAAATCACTTCATCGTTCATCGCTTCAACGATTTTCATCCGACCTCCTTTTTAATGCTGGCAAAACCGGCGCAGATTCCGCAGGTTATCCAGAACGTGATGTTGAGTGGAGTAATGTCCCACAGGTTTTCAAACATCAGGTGCACCATGAATGCAACCATTCCACCAATCAGTCCGGCGATGAGGAATCGATCCTGCTCCAGGGCAGCTTTCAAGCCCTTGAAGGCCACCCTGATTGAAGAAAGGAGAATGAAGGCAAACGAAACGATACCCACAAACCCGTAGTTGGACAGAATCAAAAGATAGTTGTTGTCAACATAAAGTCCACCAAATGCCTGGATGCCGTATGCAACAGCTCCGCCAAAACCACCGGCGCCGATGCCAAAGACAGGGAATCTGGAGAAGATGTTCAAGGCTGTACCCCATCTGAATGAACGTCCATAGATCGAGTCTCTCCAGGCATAGTCCTCAGAAAATATCGATGCAAAGCGCATCCTTAAATCAGGCAGAATAAGAATTGCAGCAGCCACAGCGCCCATGAGCACGACAATCCACCACCGCCTTGCAGATGAAACAGCAAAGACGATCAGTCCAAGAGAAAGTCCGACCCATGCTGCACGGTTCAGGGTTGCGTAAAGTCCGTAAGCGATAATGAGGAAGCAGATGCCCCAGAAAATCTTTTTCCAGGCATTGCCGACCTTGAATGTCATGCCAATCGATGCAGGCAAAACCAATGCCAGCAAACCGGCTGTTGCGTTTGGACTGCCAAGGAAGCTCGTTGCTCTTGTAAAATTGACGTCCGAAGCGGCATCAAGCCAGCCACGGGGAGTGAACACGCCGGCTGAACGCTGGATTACAGCGTATCCGGCTACAACGGTTGCACAGATGATGAGCATTGATGCGAGATGGGTGAGAGTCTTTCTGTCGAAACCGGCGTTGATGATGACAAAGAAAATTATCGCTCCCTGAAGAACTGACCTTATGGCCGTGATTATGTGGCCATAGGGGAGGTTTGCCAGCAGACCCGAAATGCAGGCGATAATGAAGAAAGTGATTGCAGCCCACCAAACGAGGGTCACCCTGAAGTCGTCACGTTTATCCCTTGCCAGCTTCCAGATGAGCGCCACAACAATCAAAGCGTACAGGGCATCATCCCAGAGCGAACCGATTGCCCCCTGAGATCTCAGGAGTCCATCGATGACAGAGGAGTAGCAGAGAATGCCAACGCCGACTTCAATCTTCGAAAAAACAACGATAATGAGTGTTATGACGCCAACCAGCGCAGCAATCCAGAGGGTTTTGGCAAACACAGCCAGAACCGCAAGAATGATGCCGGTTACAACCAGCACAAGCGTCATGAAGGTCTTATTGGTCGAGTTCATCAAACACCTTCAGCAGTCTGCTGGTTTTAATCAGCTCAGTCAGTTTAACGCTTGTCAGAACAAGAAGGATTGAGAGAAGGAACCCTACAATGGAGGAGATGAGAATGAAGTTGGAGCTGCCGGCAAAAAGATTTCTCAGGGTTCCGTAGAACGGGAAGAAAGCGCAACCGATCCAGCCGATGGCGCCAAGGAAGTTGTCTTCGAAGTAATGTTTTATCGCCACCCCGGTTTTTTTTATGAAAGAGGATTTCAATGCTTCGCTTTCAACAAGATTCTTTCTCACAAAACCGAGAAACGATGACCAGCACTTTTGGATTTCAACAGCAAAAAAGCTTGGTTTTTGGGTCAGCCTCCTGCTGAAAGGTTCGTCGCCTGTCAGCCACGCAACAAAAACAGAGCCTGAGACCATCCTGTCCCAGAAACGCAAAAATACGTCGACAGCCTTCCTGGTTTTGGAGTTATGCCAGGAGATGCCGAACCTTGAGAAAAACTCAAGGATTTTGCTTGACTGGAGCAGGTTCATCTATCAGGAACTCCTTGCTTTGGGCTTTGATTTTGTCCAGATACGGAATCATGACGCTCAGATTGAATTTAGGATCATCGGTTGGCATTGAACCATCCTCACCCCACCATGTCAGAACCACAAGATTCTGGTTTGTCGTGCCTTTCATTATGTCCTGGAACTTCAGTAGCAATCTGATGCCACTTTGAACATTCAGGTTCGTTTCAACATTTTTCTGGATAATTTTGATTATCTGGCCAAATTTGCCAAGGTTTTTGAACTGGAGAAGCTCTTTCATTATGGATTGTATAAATTTTGCCTGTCTGGCAACACGTCCGGCTGGTTTTCCCTCAAGGTCAATCTGCCAGTCGGCATCGGTTTGCTCAGGATGGGTGTCTGATTTGCGGAATCTTACATATTCAAGAGCTTTCTGGCCATTGAGATGCTGGAAACCTTTTTTAAGATGGATGTGGTTGCCGTCAATGTCGTCATAGTCCATGTCCTTGTCAACATCGATGTCCACTCCGCCAAGTACGTCAACAATCTCTGCAAAACCCCTGAAATTTGTTTTCATGTAGCAGTGGATTTTTACATCTGTTAGCCACTCTATCGTCTCTATCAGCCTTTGCGTTCCACAGTCGGAACAGAAGTCTGGATTGTTAATGGCGTTTATTTTTGTTGCGTAGCCAAGCCACGGTGGCGTTACCCATGTGTCTCTGGCAATCGAGAGCAGATAAACCTTTTTGTTTACGGGATTGAACGAGATGATCATCATGGTGTCTGATCTGGCATGATCGGCAAGGTATGGGGCATCGACACCGATTAGAAGCATGTTTATGCGTTTTGAAAAATCAAGCTCCTCGCCTTTCACGTTTGATCCGGCAAATTTCATGTTGTATATGGACGAGACGGTTGAATAGACAAAATTAACGGCAAGGAAGCCTGCAACCATGAAGACGGCAAGAATGACCAGTACGGCTATTCGAGCAGCCCCACCTGATCTTCTTTTTGGCCTCACGATACCCCCTTGTGACGTAAAACAGCGACTATCTCGTTAAGCTCATTGCGGTCAATGATCCACATGATCACAAGATAAACCACGATTCCAAGCACTATTGAAAACCCGACCTGGACTATCCTTCCAAGGTTAGAGGCACTGTCAACAAGTCTGAGAAGCCTTTGAGAAGTGAAATAAGCGACGAAGCCCATGATAATTGAGGCAATTGTGGATTTCAGTATTGATACCAGCAAGCTTGTGATACCGAAGCCACCAATTTTTTTTCTTATTATGAAAATCATCAGCGACATGGAAATGAATGCAGCTGCAGCTGCACCGACTGCCAATCCTGGGAGTTTGAACCTGACCAGGTAAATGTCAAAAAGCGTGAGCAACCCGACATGGACAAGGGGAATCCAGACGGGTGTTTTTGTGTCGCCAAGTGAATAAAAGACCTTCACCAATAGCGTCTCAAACGCCCACGGGAGCATGGCTATACTGTAGAAGGCAAGCGGCGCCACCGTCCTTATCGTATCAAGCATCTGAAATTCTCCACGCTGGAACAGAAGGATGATGATGGGTTCCGCAAGCACGAGCATACCGATTGATGCGGGAATAAGTATGAAACTGAACAGTCTCAATGACCACAAAATATTGTATTTCAAAGCCTCGGGCCGGTTTTTTGCAACAGATTCGGCAAATAGCTGGAAAACGACGGAAGAGATAGCCAAAACAAAGATTGATAGGGGCAACTGACTCACCTGCCAAGCGTTGTCTATTGCAGCCAGCGATCCTGGGCCAGTGCCGGATGCAAACCATCTTTCAATGAACGGTGCGATATAATTGATGCCTGATCCAAGGAGAACCGGTATCGCAAGGCTGCCAATTCCGAGAAGCTCCGGGTTTCGAAGTTCAAAGTTGATCTGGAGCTTGACTCCTTTTACAAACAGGTTCGGTATCATCAGCAGAAGCTGCAGGAGAGCGCCGATTGTGATGCCCCAGGCGATTGAGTAGATCGATGGAACGATGAGGATAAAAACAACCGGTGTTGCTGTGAAGACGAGGTTTCCGATTGCCGGGCTGGTGAATCTCTGGAACGACTGGTGAACACCGGCTATCAGGGCTGACCATGCCATGAGCATCAATGACGGAAGCATGATGTAGAACATCTTCATCGATTCAGCAAGCGTCTGAGGGTCAGTGACAGAATACTGGCTGAGAAGTCTGCCAAGAATCGGTCCGGCGAAGAAGTAGCAAAGAATGATTATTACGCCAAAAATGGCCGTGACGACAACGAAAAGGACGCCAATTAGTTTGTTGAGGTCTTCTTTTCTCTGTTCAACAATATATCTTGTTATTATGGGAATGAAGACGGCCGATAAAACCTGGCCGACAAGAAACAAAGCGAGTGTGAGTGGGATTTTCGACGCAAGCTTGTATGCGTCGTTGAGCATGCCCTGGCCCACCGACTTGTTGATGACCATTTCCCGGACAAATCCGAAAACCCTGGCGATAGCCAGGATTATGGTCACCATGCCGATGTCGCGAAGGACCTTTTTTGTGCTCATCTGGCCACCTTTTTGATGGATACGCAGAGGGCTTTCATGTGTGATCCGCCGACACCCTCACCGTCTTCGGTGGTTCCGCAGAATTCGACAAGATCACCTATCTTTGGTTGAGTCTGAATCTCAATTTTCTCTGGGGTTGCTGGATTGGTTGGTGTTTTTGGCGCACCGGCTGTGGTCTTTTCCTCAGCAAGGTCTTCGAGAGCAGCCTTTTCCTGGTCATAGGGCATAGCTGCAACCCATGTTTTGCCATCGCCGTCCTTGCCATAGAACTTGCCAAGATTGGGGATCACGTCAACAACTGTAAGATTCACACAATCGGGAATTTTCCCTTCAGAAATCGAGGTTGCTTTGCCTTCAACAGGTTTTACCGAGGTGTATCTGATGGTCTTGAAGGTGCCTTCAGTTGCAAATTCATATTCAAGTCTTGAGCCGATGAGCAGGTTGTTTGTGTTGTATCTGATTCTCTGCCCAACAGGCGTGTCAATCAGTACAGTGATGACAAGGTCTTTGAGTTTTGGCTGGATTGTGGTTTCAATTTTGCCCTCACGATTTTGAACGAAAACTTCCGAATCCATAAGATATGGCCTTGGTTCAATTACGGTGCCGACTACTCCGCCGGAACGCTCGATGAGATCGTCACCGATTCTGATGGCATCAACCATTTCAGGGTGAACGTCCTCAGCACGAAGCACCACAACATATTTTTCATAGTCGGTGTGGATGAAGTATCTGCTCAAAACCTTGTAACCACCAAAGGCAAGTCCGGCAATGAGAACGATAATGACCAGAAGATCGATGATATTAAGTTTTCCAAACAGTTTGCCCTTTTCATCAAGTATAACCATCACTTCACCCTTTCAGCAGTCAACCGACCGTCCTTGGCGTCTATCCTCACCGTATCACCCTTGTTCAGTTTTCCTGACAGGATGAGATCGGCTAACCTGTTTTCAACCTCTGTCACGATAACACGCTTGAGAGGCCTTGCACCAAATTCAACTGAATACCCCATTTGCCCGAGCAAATCAAGTGTGGATTCGGTAATTTCCAAGGTTATGCTTCTGTCTTTCAGGCGGTTTGCGACACGCTTTATCTGAATGCCGACAATCTGTCTGATCTGGTGCTGTGTAAGGGGTTTGAAGATGATGATTGAATCGAGCCTGTTTACAAATTCAGGCCTGAACGCCGACTTCACGGCGCTCATGTATATTTCACTCATCTTTTCATCGCTCATGCCAGGCTCAACCATGCCAGCGCCAAGATTCGAGGTCATAATTATGATTGTGTTTTTGAAGTCAACCGTTCTGCCCTGACCATCGGTGACCCTGCCATCGTCAAGCATTTGCAGGAAAACATTGAATACGTCGGGGTGTGCCTTCTCGACTTCATCAAAGAGCAAAACCTGGTATGGCCTGCGTCTTACCGCTTCGGTCAGCTGTCCGCCTTCTTCAAAGCCAACATAGCCTGGGGGTGCGCCGATAAGCCTTGCAACCGTGTGCTTTTCCATATACTCGGACATGTCAAACCTTGCAATGGCCGATTCATCGTCAAACAGCAAATCGGCAAGCGATTTGGCAAGCTCGGTCTTCCCTACACCGGTTGGTCCAAGGAAAAGGAATGAACCAATTGGTTTGTTGGGGTCTGAAAGTCCGGCACGCGATCTTCGGATAGCCTGAGAAACAGCTGTAACTGCCTCATCTTGGCCGATGACCCTTTCGTGAAGTCTTGCCTCAAGCTCCAGAAGTTTCTTCTGTTCTGATTCAGTCAGCGATGAAACCGGAATGCCTGTCCATCTTGAAACGGTTTTTGCAATGCTTTCAGCGTCGACCACCTCGGAAATCTTCACTTTCCTGAGCCAGTCTTCCCTCGCCTGGTCGAACTGCGCTTTGGCTTTGTCGAATTCCTGTGCGTATTGCATGGCTTTCTGGTTATCGCCAAGCTTAGACGCAGCCTCACCTTCTCGTTTCAATCTCTCGGTTTCGTTTTTAAATCTTGCAACCTCAGGCGGCATCGATTCCATCGCAACCCTGATTCTGGCCGCCGTTTCATCAACAAGATCAATGGCTTTGTCTGGCAGAAAGCGGTTTGTGATGTATCGTGAGGATAGTTCTGCAGCAGCCCTCAAGGCTTCGTCAGTGATTTTCACGTCGTGGTGTGCTTCGTACCTGTCCCTCAAACCTCTCAAAATTTCGATTGTATCGGCAACAGATGGTTCAGGAACGTTGACTGGAGCAAATCGCCGTTCGAGTGCAGGGTCTTTTTCGATGTGTTTGGTGTATTCGTCTGTGGTGGTTGCTCCGATGCAGTGCAATTCGCCTCTTGCAAGCGCAGGTTTGAGCAGGTTTGAAGCGTCCATCGCACCCTCAGCTGCGCCGGCGCCAATAACCGTATGGAGTTCATCGATGAAAAGAATGATTTTCCCTTCAGCTTTCCGGATTTCATCCATCACCGATTTCAGTCGTTCCTCAAACTCGCCTCTAAACTTGGTTCCTGCGATCAAAGCCCCCATGTCAAGTGAAAGTATTGTTTTACCACGCATCGAATCAGGTACGTTACCATCAACAATCTTTTGGGCTATCCCTTCAACGATTGCGGTTTTACCGACTCCAGCCTCGCCGATCAGAACCGGATTGTTCTTGGTTCTTCGGGATAAAACCTCAAGGCTTCTCTCGATTTCAAGCTTTCTTCCTATGACTGGATCAAGCTTGCCCTTCTTGGCAAGTTCCGTGAGATCCCTGGTGTATTTTGAAAGTGCACTTTGATTGGATTTTGCACCATCTGTTGTGTTTCCTCTGATGGCAGCCAATGCCTGAAGAATCTTCTCCTTGTCCAAACCGCTTGAGAGCAGGATTCTTCCAACTTCCCTCGTGTCAGATGCCAAAGCGATGAGCAGGTGTTCAGGGGCTACAAAATTGTCTCCCAGTGAGTCTGCTTCAGCTTCTGCCCGTTCCAGTGTGGATTTTGCCCTCGGCGAGATGTATATCTGTCCTGAGTGTTGGGATTGTTTTGCAGTTTTGGCCAACACTTTCTGGACTTCATCGAACACCGGCTTCCAGGCTATTCCCAAGTTGCCAAATATTTCCCTGGCCACGCCGTCCTTTTCAAGAAGCGACACCAGAAGATGTTCGCAATCCAGCTCAAAATCGCCGTATCTGCCCATTACCTGCTGGGCATCGCTGAGCACATCCCTCAGAGAATCTGTGTATTTGTCGAAGTTCATCGCCACACCTCTCGGATGACAGTAACCTTTGTTTGAATAATTCTGATTTTGATTGATTTTCGCCTTAAAAGAAGAAGATGATACCAGCATTCGACACAGTTCGATACATGATCTTCAATCAAAACAGAGAGGTCATGAGATATCCCACCTTCAAGGTAATCAGGCAGCAAAGCAAGCACATCGCTACACTTCATACAGTTTTGACTCCTCGTATGTCAGTTTGTCCCTTTTGGCTCTTGACCTTCTGATCGGTTTCGGACGCTGGATGTGAGACGGATTTGTTTTCTTGGTAACCAGGTTTGCTGGTCTGGGCTTGATGAAAACCTGAACGAGAAGACCGAGGGCAAGCGCAAAGAAGAAAGCCCTGAGGATGTCGAAATACACAAACACACCCCAGACGGCACCTTTCTTGATGAATGCATCAACAAGACCCCAGACTATACCGACAAATATTCCAGTAAATCCGAGAAGTCCTGCAAATCTTTGACCGCAAGCGCCAAGCAATCCTGGAATGAAACCGATCACTGCAAAACCACCAATAATCCATCCATCGACCACTGTTTTCAAAAACAGCGTCATGATGTAGGCCACTCCGGCACAAAAACCTGCGCAGACCAGCCCGAGAGCCAGCCAGGCAAGCATGAGTCTATTCAATGGTTTTTTCTTCAATCTCTTTGCAGATCCTTTCAAGGAGTTCCGCCTTCTTCATCACGCCAAGGTCACCCTTGCCATGTCTTCTGACTGAGACTGTTCCGGCTTCAGCTTCTTTGGCTCCAACCACGACAGCGTAAGGAATTTTCTTGAGTTCTGAATTCCTGATCTTTGCATTCATGCGCTCCGAGCCAGTATCGACTTCAACCCTGACGCCCTTTTCTTCAAACTCTTTTTTTATTTGGTGACAATAGTCTAGCACACCATCAACGATCGGGATGACTGATGCCTGCTGCGGTGCCAGCCAGACCGGGAATGCTCCGCCATAATGCTCGATAAGACATCCCATGAAGCGCTCAAGTGAACCGAGAAGCGCCCTGTGGACAACATACGGTTCGTGTTCCTTGCCGTCCTCGCCGGTATATTTGAGGCCAAACCTTGCCGGCATGTTGAAATCGAACTGGCAGGTTGTGCACTGCCATGGTCTGTCGAAGGCGTCGACTATCTTGATGTCGATTTTCGGGCCATAGAAAGCGCCTCCGCCTTCATCGATCTTGTACGCAAGACCCATCTGTTTGAGGGCAACAGCGAGCGTTTCTTCGGCGACATTCCATCTTTCAACGTCACCGACGAACTTTTCCGGGTTTCTGGTGGAGAGGTAAACATCATACTTTTTGAAGCCGAAGGTTTTTAGCAAATGTATTGCAAATTCTACTACGTTTGTGACCTCTGACTGGAGCTGTTCAGGCGTGCAGTAGATGTGGGCATCGTCCTGGGTAAAACCTCTGACACGGAGAAGGCCATGCAAGACACCGGATTTTTCGAATCTGTAAACCGTACCAAGCTCAGCGGTCCTGTATGGAAGGTCGCGGTATGACCTTATTTTTTGCTGATAATTCATCATGTGGAACGGACAGTTCATTGGTCTGACGTAATAATCAACGTTTTCAAGCTCCATCTTTGGATACATGCCATCCTTGTAGAAACCAAGGTGGCCTGAAGTCTGCCAGAGTTGCGCCTTTCCTATATGCGGGGTGTAGATGATCTTGTAGCCACGTTTTCTGTGTTCTGCACGCCAGAAGTCCTCGATTATTTCTCGAACCTGTGCGCCGTTTGGCATCCAGATGGCCAGTCCACCACCAACAGTCTCTTCGATTGTGAACAGTTCAAGCTCCTTGCCAAGCAGTCTGTGGTCACGCTTTGCAAGTTCCTCGAGCTTTTTGAGGTGAGCCTCGAGTGATTCCCTTGAGCTAAAGGCTGTACCATAAATTCTTGTGAGCATCTGCCTTTTTTCATCACCGCGCCAGTACGCACCGGCAATGCTCATGAGCTTGAAATTGCCAAGATATTTTGACGATGGAACGTGAGGCCCCCTGCAAAGGTCTATGAAATCGCCGAGTTCGTAGAATGAAACCATTTCATCCTTTATCTCTTCAAGGATTTCAACCTTGAACAGGTCGCCCCTCTCCCTGAAATAGCTGATTGCTTCAATCCTGTTCCAATCCTTGCGGACAAACTTCAAGTCATCCTTTACGATCTTTTTCATCTCCGCTTCAATCTTTGCCAGGTCTTCTTCAAGAAGTTGGCATGGAAGCATGAGGTCGTAGTAAAAACCATCCTTGATTGACGGGCCAATGGCAAATTTTGTGCCCGGATACAGATGGAGGATTGCGCAGGCCATCAAATGTGAGGTCGAGTGGAGGAGAATGTCCTGTCCTTCAGGAGTGTCCGATGTTATAGGCGTAAATGTAGTGTCGGTTGTCAGCTTCGTTGACATATCAATCTGTCTGTCACCCACTTTCACGGCAACGACATCCTTTGTGGACATCTCAAGGGCTTTCAGCGCCTGAAAGACATTTGATCCTGATTCCAACTCGACTGATTTTTCACCGACAGTAACTTTCATTGTTCCTCCTTACAAAATTTTTGAGCCGTTTATGTTAAGCTCGAACTCACAACCAAGGAAAATGGCCGAAGACCTCATTGCAATCATTCTTCCAGCAAAGATTTCAAGATAGTCTGCAACACAGGCAATCTTTTCATCCAGAACAAGCCTGAGGCTGATCTTCCTGTTTTCGATGGCGACGATACTCTCCGTCACGGCAAAGTTTACACGATCATGGATATCTTTTTCAACATCCGCAGATTTCCTTATCCTCGACCTTCGCACGTCAGCCTTGTCGGCCATGATGACAACGGCAGTAGTTACATTGGTTATCACCGGTTGCTCCTCGTCATGATTTGCAATAGCTGAAAGGATTTTGGCCAGCTCTGCAGGTTCGACGCCATATCTCATCAGGATTGGCACAACAATTGCTGCACCGACCTGGCCATGCATCTGCCTACCGGTGAGGTTGCCGATGTCATGGAGATAGGCTGCGATTGATGCAATGTTGGTTTCTTTTTTGGCCAGTCCCAGTCCGTTGCATATTTTGAGGGCGTAGTCGGCAACCGTTGCAGCATGAGTCAAACCGTGCTCGGTTATTCCAAGTTTCTCGGTCGTATAGTCAGATTCCTTGAGCAGTTCGATAATAAAAGGGTCATTGGTCACATTGGACAGCGTCATCATTTTGGCTAATCCTCCATTCAAGCCACTTCTCCTTGTAGGAGCCAAACGTTCCGTCAAAAATAGCATGCCTTGCGCCATCGACCACCTTCTTGAGGAAGTGGATGTTGTGGATGGTTGCAAGCGTTGCAGCAAGCATCTCGTGAGATTTGAAAAGATGCCTCAGGTATGCCTTTGAATAATTTCTGCATGTGTAGCATGAACATTTTTCATCGATTGGAGAAAAGTCGGAAGCCCATTTTGAGCGGGTGATGTTTATTGCGCCATCGTCGGTCATTACAGCGCCGTTTCTTCCAAGTCTCGTCGGAAGGACACAGTCGAACATGTCGATACCTTCGGCAATTCCCTGAATGATACCGGCTGGGTCGCCAACACCCATGAGATAACGCGGTTTGTTTTGTGGCAATCTTGGAACCACAACTTCAAGGATTTCGCCTGCAACGTCCAGCGGTTCACCCACAGAAAGCGACCCTACGGCAAATCCATCAAAATCCATTGCAGTGAGAACGTCGGCTGACCAGGCACGATCAGCAAGGTCAAAACCGCCCTGGACAATTGCAAACATCAGCTGATCCGGTCTCGTTCTGGCCTCAAGTGAACGCTTTGCCCACCTGTGCGTGATTTCGGTGAAGTGTTTGGCACGGTTCTGATCCATCGGATATTTGGTGCAGATGTCGAGAACCATTATGATGTCGGCGCCTAGCTGCTCCTGAATTGAAACGGCAAGCTCCGGACTTAGAAAATGCTTGGAACCGTCAAGGTAAGATTTGAATTCGACACCCTCTTCGGTGATCTCACGCAAGGAAGACTGGCTCATGACCTGGAATCCACCTGAATCGGTCAGGATTGAGTGCGGCCAGTTCATGAATTTGTGAAGTCCACCGGCATTCTGGACAATTTCTGCTCCAGGCTGAAGCATGAGATGGTATGTGTTGCCAAGGATCAACCTGAAACCAATATCAGAGACCTGTTCAGGCGTGAGGGATTTGACGGTTGCCTGGGTACCAACCGGCATGAAAACAGGCGTTTCTATCACACCGTGTGCGGTTTTCAGAAGTCCGGCACGGGATTTGCCTGATTTTGCCTGAAGTTCATAACAACTCATCTGCCGGCAAGCCTCTCATCAATGTTTTTATAAACCTGTTCGAGTGGAATACCAATTCTTGCGACATTTGAATCAAAGGCAGCTTTTGCCACTGCTTTTGCCACAGCCGTTGCAACTCCGCCCCTGAACGGCTCGACGATTATGTTTCCGGGGTTGAGTTCGTTTTCAGGAAGCAGGTCAGCGATTGCCTTTGCTGCTGCAGTCTTCATTTCTTCATTGATGTGCCTTGCCCTTGAGTCGAGTGCACCCCTCATGATGCCCGGGAATGCGAGGAGGTTGTTGATCTGGTTTGGCAAATCCGATCTGCCTGTTCCAACGATTGCAGCTCCACCAGCGATTGCCTCTGCCGGTTCGATGTCGGGGTCAGGATTTGACAGAGGAAAACAGATCGGGTTCTTGTTCATCTTCGCAATATCGTCCCTGTTTATCAGACCCGGACACGCCGCACCGATGAAAACATCGGCTCCAACAAGGGCTTCTCCTAGAGTGCCTTTGAAGTTGTCCTTGTTTGTAATCTTTACAAGTTCGTCCATGTAAGCCATCCAGTGGGTTCCACGTCCTGCATAGACAGCGCCACCCCTGTCGCACATCACAATATTTCCGGCGCCTGCAGCAACGAGCAGTTTCGCAATTGCCGATCCTGCAGCCCCGGCTCCTGAAATGACTATCTTGAGATTGCCAATTTTTCTGTTTTGCAGTTTGAGTGCGTTTTCTAGGGCAGCCAAAACAACAACGGCTGTTCCGTGCTGGTCGTCATGAAAAACCGGAATGTCAAGTTCTTTCTTCAGGGCAGCCTCGATTTCAAAGCAGTTGGGGATCTGGATGTCTTCGAGGTTTATTCCGCCAAAGATTGGTTCACAGGCTTTCATCGTTTTGATGAATTCCTCGTTTGAGCGAGAATTAAGGCACAGAGGAAATGCGTCGACATCACCATATTCCTTGAAGAGTGCGCATTTGCCTTCCATAACCGGAATTGATGCCTCGGCTCCAATGTTTCCAAGTCCGAGCACCCTGCTTCCGTCTGTTGCGACAGCTATCGTGTTGCCCTTGATGGTGTAATCGTAAACCGATTTTGTATCCTTAGATATCTCCCTGCAAGGCTGAGCGACACCAGGGGTGTACCATACCGAGAGAGCGTGTCTTGACCTCAAGTCCGCTTTAACCCTTGTCTCGATTTTACCGTGGTGCTTCCTGTGAAGCTCCAGCGCCTCGATGTCATATTTTCCGAGCTGTCTTTCCATTGTTGGCCTCTCTGTTCGAATCATTCTACCGTTATTGGCAACCCTTGCAAACAAACAATTGGAAAAGCTGCACAGCCAATCTTCCCTTAACTTGACAACAAACACAACGCTTGCTAATCTTGAAAGCAAGTGATGGTCGAGGCCATCCGCCTGTCGGTGGAAATCCACAGGTCAAATCTGATGCGGTACGCATTAACCTTGGAGGTTAATATCGAAAAGAGATTGAGAATCAATAAGGAGATTCGCGCACGCGAGGTCAGGCTTATTGATGACGAAGGCCAGCAGGTCGGAGTCGTGGACATCAGGAAAGCCTTGGAAATGGCGGTTCTCGCCGGCACAGACCTTGTTGAAATCTCCCCGACCAGCAATCCACCGGTTTGCAAGCTTTTGGACTACGGCAAATACCGGTACGAACTTGAAAAGAAGGCTAAAGAAAATAAACGCAAGCAGGCTCAGACCGAACTGAAGGAAATGCAGTTCAGGCTGAGGGTTGACATCGGCGATTACCAGACAAAACTCGGCCATGTCAAACGTTTCCTGTTGGCAGGCGACAAGGCGAAGGTCGTCATCCGCTTCCGCGGAAGAGAGATGCAGCACAAGGATCAGGGATTTGAACTACTCCAGAAGATTGCATCAGACGTTTCAAACCTTGGAACCATAGAACAGCAGCCAAAACTTGAGGGCAGGAACATGGTCATGATTCTTAGCCCGACAAAGCAAAAGGAGATCAGCAATGCCAAAACTAAAGACGAAAACAAGGAGCTCAGTTAAAAAACGCTTCAGGATCACCGGTTCCGGCAAGATCCGCTGTCAGGGTGCAGGCGCATCCCACATCAGAGGCAGAAAGACCAAGAAGTACCTGAAGGAAAAGATGAGACTCCAGGAAGTTGACAAAACCAACGTCTCAATGCTCCGTTGCCTTCTTCCAAACGGCATCAAGGGCAGGAAGATCAGGGTTGGCAAGCAGGAGATGAAGGAGGAGCAGGCATGAGGATTAAAACCGGTGTCATCTCAATCAAGAAAAGAAGGAAAATATTAAAGAGAGCCTCGGGCTTTTTTGGTGCAGCCCACAGGAGATACAAGGTAGCAAAAGAACAGGTAATGCACGCCATGCGTTACGAGTTCGTGCACAGAAGGCAGAGAAGAAGAGACTTCAGAAGACTCTGGATCTCAAGAATCAATGCAGCAGCAAGACTCAACGGCATCACCTACAGCAGGCTCATTGACGGTCTCACAAAGGCCGGCGCAGATGTTGATAGAAAGATCCTCGCAAAGATCGCAATCGAGGACAACGCAGCATTTGCAAAATACGTAGAACTGGCAAAGGCAAATCTCTAATATCCAATGCCAAGACTTTTTGGTACTGACGGCGTCCGGGGTGAATATGGAACAACGCTCACCCCGGAGCTTGTTTTAAAGATAGCCGACTCTGCCGCCCGTTTTTTTGACAAGGCGGAAAAAGTCCTGCTTATCGGCAGGGACACAAGAATTTCCGGTCCAGAGATTGAAAGTCTGCTAGCCAAAGGATTCGTTGGCAACGGCTGGAAGGTAATCAACGCAGGTATAATTCCAACCCCGGGACTTGCAAGGCTTTGCCGTGAAACCGGTTATTACGGCGCCGTCATTTCAGCCTCCCACAATCCCATCCACGACAATGGTATTAAATTTTTCTCACCCAAAGGCATCAAGCTTCTCGATGAAGAGGAAGATGCAATTGAATCAATGCTCCGCAACGATCCCAACGGTCACAATGCCGTTCACGGTTCACACCAGACCGATGAAATGTGGAGAAAATATGCCTCAGAGTTAATTGGTGATGTCTCAGTAAATCTATCTGGAAAAAAAATCGTTTTAGACTGCGCTTTTGGTGCGACCTGCTTTTCGGCGCCATACGTGTTTAAAAATCTCGGCGCAGAAGTAATTTCAATGGGCGACGCCCCCGACGGAAACCTTATCAATGTCAAGTGCGGTTCAACCGATCCTGAAAAGATGTGCAACCTCGTCAGGGATAACGGAGCCTGGATGGGCTTTGCTTTCGACGGTGACGGTGACCGCTGCATGGCTTGCGACCACGAAGGAAATCTTGTCGACGGCGACAAAATGATGGGCATCATCGCAACCCACTTCAAAGGAAAACGCCTGCCAAACAACATCATCATCACAACCGTCATGACAAACATGGGCCTTGAGGAATATCTTGAAAACCACGGAATCAAAATGGGCAGAGCCCAGGTCGGCGACCGCTACGTTTATCAGATGATGCTTGAAACAGGCGCAAACCTCGGTGGTGAGCAGTCTGGGCACGTCATAATCTCAGATCGCGTCACAACAGGCGATGGAACACTAACAGCGCTGACGCTTGCAGAATCACTCATAAATCTCGGAAAAACCCTCAAGGAAGCCTCTGAAGAAATACCGACATACCCACAAATCCTGATCAACGTGAAGGTCAGGAACAAAGAAGAGGTGCTGAACTCCGGCATCGTCGAGGAACTCACACAAAAAGCCAGCAAAGAGCTTGAAGGTCATGGCAGAATCCTCATCAGACCATCAGGCACTGAACCAAAAATCAGGGTAATGGTTGAAGCGTCCAGCCAAAAACTTTGCGAAACTGTCGTAAACGAGTCGGCAAACCAGATACAATCAAGATTCGGAATATAAAAAATCACGAGTTGAATCTTGTGTCAAAATGATCATGAATATAGACAACAAACTTTCATGCATGGCCTTTAAGGCTGAAGAACAGTCACTGGGTTGGACATCGAGCCAGACAGGATTTGAATTGCTCATGAGTTTGCTTGAAAAGGCCATGGCATGGATAGCGGAAAATGGAATCGATGCAAAATCTGTCAGTCATGACATAACCAAATATTCAAGTGCCGGCATTGTTGTGCTTCAAGCCACTGTCGTGGTTTTCTATAAAGAGCAACTCTGAAATTCCGTCCTTGAATTCTAAACCATAGCGGTAAAATCGTCTCATGGGAAAAATTTGGGTAGTTCTTTTCGGTTTTATCCTTCTTGCTTCGTGCGCTAGTTCAACAGTCGATATGGCAACAAGGAAAAACATTGAAAAAAGGTACATCATTAACGGCATCCAGCATGTTTCGTATTTGTCACCAAGCGATGTTTTGAAAAACGAACGAAAAACAATTTTCGGCAACAAGGATTCAGCCAAAACCGAGGACGAAACAATACTTGAGATCGATGAAAACACAAAAATAGTCAAAAAGGGTTCAACCGGAGAAACCGAGCTCCAAAACCTTGATGGAAATGGAAAAGTAACAAGTGAGAGTCTGAACGCCATGCAAAACAATGCAGGACTCGACAGTGCGATAGTGGCCAACAAACACCCGATCCAATATCAGGATTTCGGGCAAAATCACATCTGGAGCGGGCATGAATTGGACAACACCCATCCTGAAAACTACAAATTCAAGCTGGTTAACGGTAAGATACCACAGTTGCCATCTGACCTTGGCAAAAAGTACGCAGTTGAAGATCCATTTTTCATCACTTTTGACAGCCTTGATGAAGGATGGTCAAAATACAAAAAAATGACTGACGGCAAAGTCATCACATATGGCCGTGAAATTCAGGACGCTTTCTTTTCAAACGAATACCAGGTGAATTTCGCCTACAGCAAGGACGATGACAAACCAACCCTTTACAGGTATGACAACGTCGAGGTTGAACCAAACAGTTACTGGGTTGAAAAGAAAGTTGGATCATTCAAGCCTTTTTATTACAAAGCCCAACCGTGTAGGGAAGTACCGATACTACGATCGGATCATTTCAAAGAGGATGTAAAAAAGTATGTAGAATCATCATTAAAACCGATCTGGCTGAGCATGGTGTTCAACGGTGAGGCCAGCACATCACCGAGAACCTTCGTAGAATCTGCAAGAATTGCCATGGTGCCACTCGAACAGAAGGTCTGGGCAATTTTTGTCGGTTCCCAGAATGGCACGGTCGACCCTTTCCTGGATGAAATCTGGACATTCTCGGTTATTCAGTTTGACAGTAACAAGCCGATCTTGAGGGCATTCGGACAAAAGACGCAGACCGATACTACCACATGGTCAAACCTCGGGCAGCAGAAGGTTGATGAAAACTGGGCTGATCCAGAGGGCATGATGCAACTTTACGGAGTTTTCGATGCTAACCTTGATGGATACAAGGACTTCGTGTTCAGATGGATCGGGATGGGCAGTGGAGATGAGGACTCGTACAGAATACTTGTTGTTTCGCTGACTGACAAAGGTTTTTGTGAAATAGTTCCGGAATTTGCCCTGAGGGATTTTTACGGGCTTGATGGAAACAAACCCCTTTTCCAGATAGGTTATTTTGGTGAAGGTCAGCTTTACAGCACCTTCCATCAGGAACCACTTATGCTATGGAGATGGAACCGTGGACTGATGAAAGTTGCTGAGGCCAGAGGCGATGGAAATTTCTATATTGTATCGTATAAATACCACAAATACATCGAGAACCTGATGCAAGAGATAAGATCAAAAGATATAACATATGTCTACCTTGGTCATTACGAGTTGATCGGGCAGACAAGGCATGCACAGGAGGCCTTCTTTGAAACCATTGAGCGGTACACTCAGGAGCAAAAAGATATCGTCAAAGTCTTGCTCTCAAAGAATCACCCAATGTTTGTCCTCAAACCCGAAGAACTTCTTCCAGAACTGAA
>CAZXEH010000006.1:62286-80855 GCA_964639885.1 uncultured Caldisericales bacterium
GAGGACGCTGACGGGAGGCAGCTTGTTGAGGATGGTCAAACCGGCAAGACTGTCTGGAAAAGTTATGATATGCAAGGTAAAGTGACAGTCACTGATTTTTACGCATCGATGAATGACGCTTCGATGAGAAATTCAATTGAAGACCAAAAATTTCCGATCCAATATCAGGATTTCGGGGAGTTTGAACAAGACAAATCTGATTATGTTCAAGAAAAAACGCCTGAACGGTACGAGCTGAAGATAACAGGCGAAAAATTGCCCCCAATTCCTGAAAGAATCAGGAAACAATATGCAACAGACGATCCATTCTTCATCAATTTCGAATCGCTTGACGAAGGCTGGCTGAAATACAAGTCCCTGACAAAGAACAAAATTCTGACCTATGGCAGGGAAATTCAGGAAGCATTTTCATCCGACCGGAAGAAAATCGAACTTGCCTATCTGAAATACAACGCCAAGGAAGAAATGCTTTATAGATACGACAAGGTTGATGTCGAGCCAAACAGCTACTGGGTCGACAGGAAAGTTGGAAAGCTGACCACCCACATTTATGAGGCTAAACCGTGCAAAGAAGTGCCTGTTCTAAGATCAGACCATTTCAAAGAGGATGTGAAAAAATACGTTGAGAAAACACTTGAGCCAGTCTGGTACTGGACAAACTACACCGACCTGACACTGATGACTGACAGATCAGTGATTGAATCCGCAAGGATCACAATGATTCCTATGTCAGAAAAAGTCTGGATAATTCTCGTTGCATCCAGCTACGGAAAATCAGATCGCATTCGAGCATTCTGGACATTCTCGGTCGTTCAGTTTGACAGCCAAAAACCCGTTCTGAGAACTTGGGGGCAGGAAACCTTTGCCGACACCTTCACCAACGGAACCCAGGGTTTTACAAAAAACCACAACTGGGCTGACCCTGAAAAAGACATCGAACTGTACGGCGTTGGCGACGTTAACCTCGATGGCTTCAAGGACTTCATCTTCAGATTCAACGGATGGGGGTGTGCAACAGAAGATTCTCACGCAATCATGATCATAACGCTTACCGACAAGGGATTTGCCGAGGTTGCCTCTGATCATTACCTGTACAACTTCTTTGGCTTTGACGGTGACAAGCCGCTGTTTGAGTATCAGTGTTTTGGCAATGGACAGCTCTACTCCACCTATCACAACGAGTCGTTGGCCTCAACAAGATGGAACAGGCACATTCTCAAGGTCGTCGAACCCAGAAAAGATGGAAATCTGTACATGGTCTCGTACAGATACAACAGGGACATCGAAGACAAACTCAGTGAAATAACGCAAAAAGATGTTTCATACCTCTCTCTGGGAGAGTACGAGATTATTGGTCAAACAAAACGTGCCCAGGAAGCATTCCTTCAGACTAGTTCATACTCAACCGATGAACAGAAAGAAATTGTCAAGGTTCTGCTTGCAAAGAAGAAGCCGATGTTTGTCGAGAAATACGAAGATCTGCTTCCAGAGCTAAAAAGCCACGACCGTTACTGACGGCTTGTTGATTGGAAACAAAATCCGGCTATATTTTTCCTCATGTTCGTACACCTTCACAATCATTCGGAATACTCGCTGCTTGACGGTGCCATAAAGCTTTACGAGATGGCTGCCAGGGCTGCGAAGCTGAACATGCCGGCAATCGCCCTCACAGATCACGGCAACATGTACGGAGCCGTCGAATTCTACAAGGCGTGCAAGAAGAACAAGGTCAAGCCGATCATTGGCTGCGAAGCCTATGTGGTGCCCAAAGGCATCAAAAACCAGACTTCTTCAGAGGAGAACTTCCACCTCATCCTTCTGGCGGAAAACATCACAGGCTACCACAACCTTCTATCAATTGTGACCGAAGCCCACACAAAAGGTTTCTATTACAAACCGAGGGTCGATCTCGACATCCTGCAGAAGTACAACGAAGGCATAATCTGCGCCACAGCATGCATCGGTGGAGAAGTGCCACAGTATCTGCTAAGGGGCGACACGCACGGTGCAAAGGCAGCGCTTGGCAGGTACAACGAAATCTTCAAGGGCAGGCTCTACGTCGAGCTCCAGGATCACAAAATGAAGGAAGAGATAATGGTTCTTCCCCAACTTATTCAGCTGGCCAAGGATTTCGAACTGCCAGTTATCTGCACTCAGGACGCCCACTATCTCTCGCACGAAGACCATGAAGCGCACGACATCCTTTTGTGCGTCCAGACGCTCTCAAAACAAGAAGACCCTGTCAGGTTCAGGTTTCCAAACGATGAATTCTATCTCAAGACGCCACAGCAGATGCAGGAGCTGTTCGGATGGGTTCCAGAAGCGGTCACAAACACTCTCGAAATCGCCGAAAGATGCAATGTCGACATCGAGCTTGGAAAACCCCACCCACCGAAATTTACAGACATAGCATCAGACGATCCCAAAGAGCACATGGCTTTCCTGACCGAACTGGTCAACAAAGGTCTTGTCTTCAGGTTTGGTTGCGCCATCACCCAGGAAATACGCGATAGGATAGACTATGAGCTTAAAGTAATTGAACAGACCGGCTTCATCGATTACTTCCTCGTCATCTGGGACTTCATAAAGTACGCCAAAGACAACGGAATTTCGGTTGGCCCAGGAAGGGGATCAGGTGCAGCCTCTCTTGTTTCATACTGCCTCAACATCACTGATGTAAACCCAATTGAGTACGGTTTGTTCTTTGAAAGGTTCCTCAACCCCGAAAGAATCTCGCCTCCCGACCTCGACATCGACTTTGACGACACCAGACGTGGAGAAGTCATCAGGTACGTCACCCAAAAGTACGGTGAGGACTCGGTTGCCCAGGTCGCAACATTCGGCCGAATGGAAGCCAGGGCCGTTCTCAGAGACGTTGGACGAGCACTCAGCTTCTCATACGGTGAGATGGACAAAATCGCAAAGCTGGTGCCATTTGGCTCTGACTTGAACGATGCACTGGAAAACGTGCCCCAGCTTAGAGAATTGGCCAACTCAGATCTTCAGCACAAAAAGCTCTTCGAAAACGCAAAAAAACTCGAAAGCCTTGTCAGAAACGTTGGCGTCCACGCAGCCGGCGTCGTAATTGCCGACAAACCCCTGCAAAGTTATGTCCCCCTGCAACTCGACAAGGACGGCAAAAGGGTTGTCCAATTCGAGAAAAACGCCATCGAAGAACTCGGTTTGCTCAAGATGGACTTTCTTGGTCTTCGCAACCTTTCAGTCATTGAAAGAGCCGTGAAGATCATTGATGAACGCCATCATGTCCAGCTGGACATGGCCAAGCTACCACTCGACGATCCTGAAGTGTACAAGCTTTTGCAGGAAGGTGACACAACAGGCGTTTTCCAGCTTGAATCCTCAGGTATGAGACGATACCTCAAGGAACTCAAACCCAACGTCATCTCCGACATCATCGCCATGGTTGCACTCTACAGGCCAGGCCCGATGGAATACATCCCCAAATTTATCGGTGGCAAGAACGGAACAATCCCCGTTTCGTACCTCGATCCATGCCTGGAAAGCTCGCTGAAGGACACGTACGGTGTGGCCGTTTATCAGGAACAGGTCATGCAGATGGCAAGGGACTTCGCAGGGTTCACGCTGGGACAGGCTGATATCCTCAGAAAGGCTGTCGGAAAAAAGATCGCTGAACTTTTGGCCGAACAGAAGAAAATTTTCATTGAAAAGTCTGTGGCAAACAGCAAGAACGCAAAGCTGGCCGAGGAAGTCTTCAAGTTCATCGAGCCTTTCGCCGGTTACGGCTTCAACAGGGCACACGCCACCTGCTACGGATTCATTTCTTACCGAACCGCCTATCTCAAGGCACATTACAAACTCGAATATTACACATCAATCTTGACTTCATACATCGGAAACGAAGATAAAATCAAAGAAATGTACGAGGAGTGCAGACGAACAAACCTGCCAATCCTTCCTCCAGACATCAATTCTTCGGCATCTGATTTCACAATTGAAGACAATTCAATAAGGTATGCTCTATCGGCACTCAAAAATGTTGGCGATGCAGCAGTTTCGCTGATCATCGTCGAAAGAAACAAAAAGAAATTCTCATCATTTGAGGATTTCCAGGATCGCGTCGATTCAACAAAGGTAAACAAAAAGGTTGTTGAAAGCCTCATAAAAGCAGGAGCATTTGACAGCCTTGATCCAAACAGGGGAGACCTTCTTGAGCGGCAAAACAGCGAAAACGGCGGGTTCAGTCTGTTTGGTGCAATTGAGGAGAAGAAACCTTCAAAGTATTCCAAAGACCAGATTCTCTCCATGGAAAAGGAGATTCTCGGATTCTACATGTCCGACCATCCGATGAGGCCTTACGAAAAGCTCATTGCCAGAGAGGATCACACACCAATAGCCGAGCTAGTCGATGTTGAAGAAGATTCACCGGTCAAAGTCATTGGCATAATCACATCGGTTGCCAAGACAAAATCAAAAAAAGGTGCCCCTATTGCAAACATCACCCTTGAAGACCTGACCGGAATCATTAAGATCACTGCGTTTGGCGAGGCCTATGATTCACTGAGCCAGCATCTGGATTCAGACGAAATCATGATGATTTCAGGAAGGCTCGAAAAAAGCGACGGCTCTCCGAGAATCATCGCAAGCAAAATGGAGAAGACATTCTCACGCGACGACCTGACCATCAGCGAGGAGGACAGCAAGTTCAACCTCAACGTCCTGCTTCACCTTGAAACCCAATCACACTTGCTGGCATCAATAAAAGTCATCCTTCAAAACAACAAGGGCGACAATCCGGTTATCCTGCATCTGGAGAAGAATGGTCAAAGGGTAAAACTCACTGCAGAACGTGACAACTGGGTTTCATCAAGCCAGGACACCGTCAAGCGAATCAGGGAACTGGTCGGGGCAAACAAGGTCTGGCTCACAAGATAAACGGAGGTGGTTTCATGAAAAAATACGCAATTCTCACCGGTGGCGGAGACTGCCCTGGACTCAATCCCGCAATCTACGGAGCTGCAAAAACCGCTCTCAAGGCCGGGCACAAAGTGCTAGGAATTGTGGATGGCTGGAAAGGCATGATCAACTCCGAGGCAATCGAGCTTGATGAGAAAGCAATCCACGGCATCAGCGCGCAGGGCGGAACCATCCTTGGAACATCCAGAACCAACCCCTTCAAACGCGAAGGTGGCGCAGAAGCTGTAAAGGCCACATTCTCAAAGCTGGAAATTGATGGCCTTGTCGCAGCAGGCGGCGAGGATACTCTTGGTGTTGCCTCAAAACTCTTCGATTTGGGCTTGCCAGTTGTAGGTGTACCAAAAACTATGGACAACGATTTGTCTGGCACTGACTACACCTTTGGTTTCTTCTCGGCAGCTGAAATCGGTATGGACGCAGCCATGAGGCTCCACGACACAGCAAAATCGCACCATCGTGTGCTTGTCCTCGAAGTCATGGGCAGACACGCCGGCTGGGTGGCTCTCTACTCAGGCATTGGTGCCTTTGCCGACTACACAATGCTTCCTGAACGCAAGGTTAACGTTGATGAACTGATCGCCAGGGTTAAGAAGGCGTACGAGGCAAGAAAGTACGCAATAGTCGTAGTTTCAGAGGGTGTTGAGCTGAGCAGTGAAAAAGGCGCTGTCGATGAGTTCGGCCACACAATCCTTTCAGAGAAGAACATCGGCGAGTCGATTGCAAAACTGGTTGGCGACAAAACCGGTTATGAAACAAGATCGGCAGTTCTGGGTCACATAGAACGTGGCGGTCCACCTGTCCTGTTTGACAGGATTCTTGGCATCCGCTCCGGAATGGCAGCAATGAAGTGGCTTATGAACGGAGAATACGGAGTCATGGCGGCTCTCAGGGGCGAAAAAGTCGAGAAAGTTCCTCTGAAAGAAGCGACAGGAACCCTCAAAACTGTAACCGAAGACTGGATTGAAATGCTGGAGGTGCTGGAATAAAGCGCTTGATCGTTTTCTTAAGTTCTATCAGGACACAGATTTTCCTCATTCTGATTTTGTTTATCCTTGCTTGTGCTGTAATTTTCAGAATTGTTGCAACAGATCAGGCCAGAATGGTTTTGCTCACAGAAAGGGCAGAAAAGATCAACGATATCAACTCAAGAATGCCCGATGTTTTCAAGATAATTCTTGAATCATCCATCAGCGACTTCAAAGCGAACTCACTACCGGACAAGATCAACACCAAATCTGACCTGGATACTCATCTACGGACGTTCCTGAAATCTCCGATGCAGGACAGAATCTCAAATCTCGCCAAGGTTTACGATTCTTCCTATTTTGGCTTTTACCCTCTCGATGGTCCGTTGTCAGGCAAGGATCCAATTTTTTATGAGAGTAACAGTTACAAGGGGCATATGTGGTACCCAAGGCAGGTCAAGCTCTCATACTATTTTGCCGATCTGGAGCGTTGGTCAAACACAGCATTTATAGATAAGTGGTATCCACCTGTCACCCTTGGGGTGGTTGCCCAGTCATATGAGAAGCTGGACAAGGATTTGGTTGGCATTGAGAATTCAATCAATACACCCACCGTTTATGTCCTCATTGTCGGGGTTCTATTTGCATTGCTTTTGAGTGTAATTATTTCTTCAAGAATAGTCAGGCTTAAAAAGAGCATTCTGAATCTCTCAAAAGACCTTGGCAAAACCATTCCACCAGTTGGAGGAGAGCTGGGTGACATAGCAGACGCAGCAAACAGGCTTGCCATGGACTTGAGATCATCGAGATCAAGGTCTGAGCGGGTTCTGGACTCTGTGTCAACCGGGATCATTGTCGTTGGCTCCAACCTGAGGATTATTGAAGCAAATCCTTCTTCACTTGATATTATTGGCAAAACGAGGGCTGAAGTTGTTGGAAATCCATTCATGGACTTTGGTGATGTCGGTCAGCTGGTGTCTGGCGAACTCACCGATGTTGTTGAAAAAGGCAACGTCTGGAGCTCAGGGACACTTAAAACAACAACCAGTTCTGGTGTGAAATATGTCAATCTCATCGCCGTCCCAGTTGAGAACTCCAAACCAAAGGAAGCCATCATCGCCATCTCGGATGTCACGGAAAACGTAACCGACACCATGAGAAACGAGCGTGACGCCTCGCTTGCAAGGCTTGGACTGTTCACGATGGGCGTGGCTCATGAGGTTAGAAACCCACTCACATCGATAAAAGGTTTTGTCCAGCTGCTTGACAGAAAACTCGTCGGCAAGGACGAAGGCAAGTACCTCAGACCAGTGCTCAAGGAAATCGAACGAATCGAGAACTTGATCACCGAATTGATGAACGCCTCAAAACCACAACCACTGAAGGTTGAGCTGGTGTCATTCCAAGACATTGCAACACAGCTTGCCACAAACAACAAGGAACAGCTTGATTCTTTTGGTATCGCCATCAATCTTGTGGTTCCTGAAAATCTTGAACTTCAGGCCGATCCAAACAGGCTTTATCAGGTTCTACTGAATCTCCTCCTCAACTCGAGGGATGCAATGCCGGCTGGTGGCACCGTAACAATTTCTGCAAGGCTTGAAAATGACTGGGTTGTTATAGATTTCAGTGACACCGGCATGGGTATATCCCAAGATGATGTCCACAAGATTTTCACACCATTTTTTACAACAAAGGCTTCTGGCACTGGTCTGGGTCTCTCAATATGCGACCAGATCATAAAGGCTCATGGAGGACGAATCTCATTTGTTTCGGATGATACCGGAACTGTGTTCACAATTAGATTGCCACTGAAACCGGCAATGGAGGAATGACATGGAAAGAGAGAACAAGATTCAGATTGGCGCAATACTGGCTGGAATAAACGTAATATTGGTTGGTCTATACCTTTTGCTTGGAATGACCGGCGTTCTCCTGTTCTCATACCTTCCGGCTCTCCTCAAGCTCTGGCCGATCATCCTGATAGCAATCGGTCTTGACATCATCTTCAGGTCATTCAACATAAAATACGTTGGATCAATCGTCATGACCATCTTCATCATCCTGGCAATCGTCGCATCGGTTCCGAGGACAACCGGATCAGGCGTAAGGAAGATCTTTGGTATGCCAGAAGAACCAGTCGGATGGAATATTGACAGGATTGTAAAAACATGGGTCAATGACACCGATATGAAGGTGGTTGAAACCGTTGAGGACAACAGGGCAATTGCATTCATCCCAACAAAAATTAGGATTGCCCCTGAAGGAAATGTAAGAAATCTTTACGTTTCTATCAAAAAAGGCGACATCCCTTCATGCAAGATCAAAACAGAAATCCTTGAAGGCGTTGCACTTTATGAGGTCAAGCCGCCAGTGCAGCCAGCAACAAAGGATGCAAACGGGGAAGAAAGGATTTTCCTAATTGACAGCATCGACTCAAAAGGCAAGTTCTGCAATGTGTATGTCGAGGCAGCTTTTGCAGACACAATCAACATTGAAATAGATGCAAACCTCAGGAAATTCGAGATTACAGGCAATTGGGCAGGCAATGTCAATCTTGGTTCAACAACAAATTGTGAGGTCGTAACTGGTAATCTAGGTGAATTCAGAATCAACAGTGCATCGGGCTCAATCCAGATCGGTGACTGCAAAAAAGTTGACATCAACACCGTCAGCGCTGACGTTAAAACCGGCAATCTTTCAGAGAGCTCAAGCATCGAGACTGCTTCAGGAAACATTGAGACGGGGAACACAAATGATGTCGAACTGAGAACAATTTCAGGCGACATAACAATTGCAGGCGCAAAAGGAAAAACAATACTCGGAACTGTTTCCGGTGAAACAAACGCCAACCTTCTGACGGGCATTGCAAATTTCACCGCTGAGTCTACATCGGGCGACATTAAAATCTCCAACATGCCCACCGTCGAAGAAGCCGTGATAAAATCTGTATCTGGCGATGTGAACATCATGCTCACGAAGGATGCAGGCTTAGCTATCAACGTTGACACGCTTTCAGGGCACACAGATATAACAGGCACCGAAAAAGCGCCAGAACCGGGTTTTGACAGGTCACTTATCGTTGGCACCGGAACAGGCAAGATTGAAATCGGCACAACATCCGGCGACATAGAGGTGAAACAATGAAAGCAGACAGAAGAACAGGCAGAGAAGCGCTGAAACCGCAATCAAATCCTGCAAAGCCAATTGTGAAACTACAAAGACCAAAAAAGGCTAGAACGCAAATAAATATCCCTATGACAATCGGAATAGTTCTGGCCTGTGTATTTTTGGCAGTTGTTGTGATTGTTATCGCGTCAACGCCAGCCAAATCAACACCTGAGCCAAAACCTGTTAACAACTACAAATTCGACCCATCAGCAAAAAACTTCACCCTTGCCGACACAGAGGGCAAAAGCCACACCCTTTCAAATTATGTCGGAATGCCGGTCATCCTCGACTTCACCGCAAGCTGGTGCGGGCCGTGCAGGGCTCAGGCTCCTGCGTTGAAGAAGCTTTACGATGAATTTAAAGACAAGGTTCAATTCCTTGCCGTGACAGGCATAAATGGCTCGCAAACAGCTGATCAGGCGGTCGAGTTCAAAAATGAAGAGGGCATGGCATGGCCAATGCTTCTTGACACCACCGGCGACACCCACAAGCTATACAATGTCACAGGCATTCCAAGGATCATCCTTCTGGACAGGTCTGGTGTAACCTACCACGATCAAACTGGAAACAAATCCGAAGGCTGCTACACCGATTTCAAGCAGGCCATCGAGGAGATATTCAACAACTGAAACCAACATTCATCAACATTCAATAAAATCATGCCGGAATCTGTCTTGTTGTGTTTTAATCTTTAATCTATATTGATAATTCCAAGTTTTGTATTATCATGTGCATGGTCTCAAGCGGGTGTGTGGTCGCAGGTAACTGAGGAAAGTCCGGACACCGCAGAGCAGGACGCTTGGCAAATAGCCAAGTTGGAGTGATCCAAAGGAAAGTGCAACAGAAAAGATACCGCAGATGAAAAGCTGTAAGGGTGAAATGGCGAGGCAAGGGCTCACCAGGGCTGTGGTGACACAGTCGCTTGTGCAAACCCCGTCCGGTGCAAGGCCAAATAGGGAAAGGTCAAGGGTTGCTCGCCCATCTTTCCGGGTAGGCTGCTAAGAGAAATGACCACAGACGACAAAATCCGGCTTACAGCCCACTTGAGACCAGACCACACTCCGGTATTGGCGCCAGAGTGTATCGATCTGCTTGGGTGCAAAAACGGAGGCATCTTCGTTGACGGCACTTCCGGTGAAGGCGGACATACCATTCTCATGCTCCAATCCTCCCCAAACACAAGAACAGTCTCGCTTGACATGGATCCCGACATGCTTGATCGCGCAAGGGCAAGGCTTTCCGAGTTTCACGAGAGAACAACCTTCATCCACAGCAACTTTGCCGAAATCGACAACGCCCTGAAATCCGTAAACATCAGCATGGTCAACGGCATTCTCCTTGATCTTGGAATCTCCATGGCTCACATAAAATCAATTGATCGTGGATTAGCCTTCACTTCCGACCAACCGCTTGACATGAGGCTGAACCCGACAGAAGGTAAGCCTCTTAGGGAAATACTGCGCAAAATGCGCGAGGAGCAGCTTTTTGAGATAATAAAAACATACGGTGAGGAGCCATTTGCAAAAAAGATCGCAAAGGCCATCATTCATGAACTTTCACACGGCAAACTCGAGACAACAAAAGACCTTGCCGGTCTGATCGAAAAAACACTGGGTCGAAGAGGCAGAACCCATCCAGCCACAAGAACTTTCCAGGCGATCCGAATCTGGATCAACAGAGAGCTTGAAAACATTGAGACAGTCATTCCGAAAGCCCTCAGACTGTTGCTTCCCGGCGGAACCCTTGCAATCATAGCCTACCATTCGCTTGAAGACAGGATCGTGAAAACCCACTTCAAGAAGGCCGAAGACGAAGGATTTGAAATCGTTACAAAAAAACCAGTAGTGCCCGGTGATGAAGAAGTATCGGTCAACAGGGCTGCCAGATCGGCCAAGCTTCGCGCCATCAGGAGGAGAGATGGCTAACAAAAAAACAAAGAAAAAAAAGAGAATAAACTTCAGGCTCATTGGTATAGTTCTGTTCATATGTTCGCTCCTTTACATCTGGTACTATGCTTCACAGCACAACCAATGGATGGAACTGACAAAAGAAAACCAGACGCTGGATAACGAAAGGATCGAGCTTGAAAAACAGCTGTCAAAAAAACAGCGTGACCAGAACGTCATCCTCTCCGACGAAGCCATTTTCCAGAAGGCCAGCAAGGATTTGTTGATGCACAGGGCAAGAATAAACGAACGAAACTACCTTCCTGACCCAAGGGACTGGAAACCTCAGGAATGAACGATAATAAGCAGATGAACAAAGGGTTCAGGCCAAATGTCCAGAGACTGGGCATTGTTTCAATCGTCTTGATCGTTCTCCTTTCTGCAGTCGGAGTTAAGCTTGCCAAAGTCCAGCTGCTGGATTCCAGGAAATTTATTGATGATGACAGTGCAAAAAACAGGCAAGACGAGATTCTTCCCACAAGGGGAGAAATCTATGATAGAAACTCAGTACCGTTAGTATCAAATACATTATTATGCGATATTTGGTGTGATCCAACTAGAATTAAAAACAAGGGTGGTATTCCAACCCAAAACGGTTCGTTTGTAGATCTCAAAGGCAATAAAACAACTGAAGGCGTGGCAAACATTGTAGCAAAAGTATTAAATCTCAGTTTTAAAGATGTCCTCAGTTGCATTAGTCAAGAAAACACTCAATTTGCTTACATTCTACGAAACGCTGACCCGCTGATTGCTGAAAAATTAAAAATGTACAATCTGGACGGAATTTATATAACCGACACTCATGGTCGTTACTACCCGCAAGGAGATCTGGCTACAAACATTCTTGGAATGACAGATATTGATGAAAAAGGTATCGAAGGACTGGAGTATTCATACGAAAACCATTTGGCTGGTGAGAAAGGATCGAAAACCTATCCAAAGTTGTCTGAATCACCAAACCGAGATTCGTACATCATTGAGAAACCGGCTGTCCACGGTGACTGGCTGTTTCTGACCCTTGACTCAACAATGCAGTTCATCGCAAAACAGAGGATGGATGAAGCCGTTGCCCACTGGAATGCCGACGCTGCAATCTGTATCATTGAGGACCCAGTTTCCGGCCAAATCCTCGCTGCATCGGAGAGCATCAGAAAAGGGCTGGAGAAGAAGTACCCAACCAACTTGCCCTTCAACTACCAGTTTGAACCAGGCTCGGTTTTCAAGGGCGTGACAACAGCCATTGGCCTTGATTGCGGAGCAATTGATGAAAAGCTCGTCCTGGTCGATCACGGTGGCATCAAGGTGGGGGAGAAAACCTTCTATTGTGATTGGATACCAAACCCTGCTGCTGGTCACGGCGCACAAACTCTTGTTCAAGCTATCAGGAATTCATGCAACGTTGTTTTTGCCCAGTATGGACAGCGAATAATTAAAAAGATCGGCAACAAGAACTTTTACAACAAGCTGCTCGAGTTCGGGTTTGGTGCAAACCCGGGAACCGGCTTGATTGAAAATCCTGGTGGAGTCCAGAAACCTGAACAGTGGTACGGAACCTCACCCTGGAACATGTTTTTTGGCAGAGGCATAACAGTCACACCACTCCAGCTGATCAACGCCTACTCAGCCATCGCCAATGGTGGAGTATTGATGAAACCAATGCTTGTTGGTTACAGATACAATCCAAACACCGGACAGAAAACAAAAATTCCTTCCGAGGTTTTAAGAAGGGTTGTCTCGGTTGATGCCGCAAAGAGAACAATGAATGCGCTGACTCAAAACGTAATCTGGAACAACTATGACACCGTTTACAAGGCAGCAATGAAAGGCTACAGCATCGCAGGCAAAACCGGAACAGCCAACCAGATCAATCCTGACGGCGGATATTATGACAACTACAGGTCTGGAATCCGCTACAACTGTAGCTTCATTGGTATTCTTCCGACAGAGGAAGGTGTAAATCAGAAACTTTCAATTCTGGTAACGGTGGTCAATCCCAAAAACACCTACGACAGCGCTGCACTTGTAGGATCAAACGTGGCAGCGCCATATTTCAGGCTCGTGGCCGAAGATGTCACAAGCCTGCTTCATATCGGACCAAAAGATGAGATCAAGAGAACTGATACAAAAAGCGCAAATTCAAGGTAATCCCCCTGATTTCGAGGTGACTGGAATTGTCATCGATTCAAGGGAAGCTGGGCCCGGCAAAATCTTTGTCGCACTCAGAGGCACAAAGACTGATGGTCACAGGTTTATAAAGTCGGTTTTAGAAAACGGTTGCCAGCTTTGCATAACTGAAGAAGAAATGCCTGGCTGCATAAAGGTTTCAGAAACAAAAACCGCCTATGCCATACTCTCACATGCTCTCCACGGTTTCCCGTCAAAAAGCCTGAAATTATCAGGAGTCACCGCAACAAACGGCAAAACCACGATCTCCCACATGCTGGCTCATTTGCTCAGGCAGATCGATCCAAAGGTTGGTCTGATAGGAACAGCCGGACATTACCTGCCTTCTGGCCGGATTCACCCAGACATAAAAAACCCGGTCACAACGCCGTTCCCAACCCAGCTTGATGAATACTTTGAAATCATGAAAAACTCAGGAACAAAACACGCTGTCCTCGAAGTTTCGAGCTTCGGCCTCGAAGGCGGAAGGTTGATCGGCTACGAATTTGACGTGATGGCGATTGCAAACATCAGCGCCTGCCACCACAGCGATTTCCACGGAGGCCAGGGCAAATACGCTTCAGTCAAGCTCCATGCTCTCGACCTCCTGAAAACGGATGGTGTGGCCGTACTGAATTCGGACGACCCATTGTTTGATAAGGCAAAAACAATAGCTGGCAACAAAAAGGTATTGACATTCGGAGAAACCAGAGCTGATTTCCTGCTCAAGCAATTCATCCCGGAGAAAACCGGATCAGGAGTGGCTGCATCAATAAACGGCAGGGAAACATCGTTCAAACTGAATCTCCCTGCAAGAGTCAACGCTCTCAACGCTCTTTGCGCTCTGGCAATGTTCGAAGGTTTGGGCTACTCGAGCATCGATTACGCCAGTCAGTTGCAATCCATGCCAGAGATTATGGGCAGATGGAACTGGGTTGACAAAGGTCAGCCGTTCACGGTTGTCGTGGACAAGGCAAACACGCCTGAAGCCTTGAGGATTGTTGGTGAACACATGGACTCTGTGAATGCCAGAAGAAAAATTGCCGTTCTCTGCACGGTTGGTGAAGGTGGAGCCGAGGGTAGGCTTGAAATGGCCAGAGTTGCTGCAAAAGCTTTTGATTACATAATTGTTTCATACGACGACGCCAAAAACGAAGACCCTGACGCAATCATCTCTGAATTTTCCGGCTACCTTGAAAAATTCGGTGCCAGCTTCAAAGCGGTTCCAGACAGGGCCGAGGCAATTAACGAAGCTATAAAGGCTGCCTCTGACGGTGATTTTGTCGCAATCCTCGGAAGAGGCGATGAAGACGGCATGTACCTTAAAGGCAAATGGGTGCCTGTCGATGACAGGGTTGAGGCTGAAAAGGCATTGAAAGGACTTGGTTACTGATGGAACTGACCATTGCTGAGATTGCAAAGATTCTTGGATATTCCGGCAACTACCCCGACACTAAGGTGAACGGTTTTGCTTATGATTCGAGGGATGTCCAGCCAGGCGACGCCTTTTTCTGCATCGTCGGCGCAAATGTCGACGGACACGACTTCGCAAAACAGGCGGTTGAATCAGGGGCGTCGGTTGTCATCAGCCAGAACCCATTGAGTCTGTCAGTGCCAAACATCGTTTACTACCAAACTGAAGAGGCGTTGATCCTCCTTGGTCGCCAGTATCTGAAGAAATTCAGCCCGGAAATCATCGGAGTGACTGGATCGGCAGGAAAGACAACAACCAAGGAGCTTTGTGCCTCTCTTCTCTCCAGGCGTTATAAAACAGCCAAAAACGACGGCAACCGTAACACGCCCATTGGTTTGCCCTCTTCACTGAAAAACATCAAAAATGACACCGAAATCTTCGTTGCAGAGATGTCTGGCAGCTGGCCGGAGGAGATAAACACCATTCTCAGGATTTTCAAACCCAGGGTTGGAATCGTTACAAACGTTGGGCATTCTCATATCGAAGCGCTTGGATCAATCGAAGGTGTGGCCAAAGTCAAAGGCGATTTGATAAAGTCTTTGCCTGTTGGCGGAATAGCCATCCTCAACGCCGATGACCCACGAGTCATGGCCATGTCGGCACTTACAAAGTGCAAAAAGGTGACGTACGGCACAAACGAGCATGCGCTGGTCAGAGGTTCGATGGACGGCGACGTGATATCGATCAGGGCTTACGGTCAGGTTCAGACATTCAGACCAAAACTTGCCAGCGTCCACTTCCTTTACGACTCCCTGGCAGCAGTCGCCTGCGCCCTCGAATTCGGATTGACGCTCGAAGAATGCGCGATTGGCTGCGAGGAATTTGAACCGGTAGAAGGACGCGGAAGGGTCATCGAGACAAAACAAGGCTTCACAATCATTGACGAGAGCTACAACGCCAACCCAGTTTCGATGCGAGAGACGCTCAAAATGCTGTCCATCAGGCAAGGGAGAAGATTTGCTGCCCTTGCTGACATGCTCGAACTTGGCCCAGAAGCTGAGAAGCTCCATTCCGAGCTTGGACGTTATCTGTCGGAACTGCGACTTGACGGCGTGTTCTGTTATGGTAACCTTTCACAATTGACAGCTAATGAAGTCAAGCCAAGCTTGCACTTTAACAGCAAGCAGGAGCTCGTGGCAAGCCTTAAATCAAGGCTGCAAAAGGGTGACTGGGTGCTTGTCAAAGGCAGCAACGGCATGGGCATGAAAGAAGTAGTCGAAAGGCTAAAGGAGGAAATATGATTGAAAAGAACTGGATCTGGTTCCACGACCATTTTGGCAAGGGCGAAATGCACCTTCACGGCATCACGAAGTGGCTTGCAGAGGCTGAAACACCGTTTCAGCACATCGAAATTGGCATAAGCCCATACTTTGGAAAGATCATCCTCATCGATGGCGACGTTCAGTCATCAATCGCCGATGAACACGTTTATCATGAATGCCTCGTCCATCCGGCAATGCTCGCCCATCCAAACCCAAAGAACGTTCTCATTCTTGGAGGTGGAGAAGGCGCAACACTTCGCGACATCCTCAAGCACAAGTCGGTTGAACGCTGCGTTATGTGCGACATCGACAGGATGGCCATCGACATGTTCAAGGAACACCTTCCGGAATGGCACCAGGGATCGTTCAAGGATCCTAGAACCACGCTCATCCACGGCGACGCAAGGGCATACCTCGAAAAGGCAGCAGATGGAGAATTCGACGTAATCATCTCCGACCTCACCGAACCTTATGCTGGTGGCCCGGCACAGAGACTGTTCTCAGTTGAGTGCTTTGCAGAGATAAAGAGAGTTCTTGGTCAGGACGGAATCTATGCTGCACAATCGTCCCTGCTCAGGCTCAAGACATACGAGATGCACCTTGCCATCAAAAAGACCGCAGAGACGTCACTTCCGTTTTCGCAGTCCTTTGCAGCTTACGTTCAGGCTTACGACACACCGTGGAGCTTCCTGATTGCCTGGAAGGACCCATCAAGAAGAATCGACATCACAGGCAAGGTCGACAGGCTCATCGCCGACAGGATCAAGGGTGAAGTGAAGTTCTACGACGAAGAGACCCACAGGCACATCTTCAGCCTTCCAAAGGATGTCAGGGAACTCCTCAAGCAGCCGTGCGAACCGATCACCGACAGCAAGCCGTTCAGCCTTGAGTCAAAAGCATCGGATATGTAAAGCCACGCCTAACGGCGATAAAAAACTATTTTCCTTGATTGTAGTTGTCCGGAAATCGGTGGCAAAGCCACACGATTTCATACATCGTTGATGGTCGTTAAGTAAACAACCTCAAAAACCCTCTCCTAAAAAGAGAGGGTTTTTGTTTTGCTATATCCTTCGCCCGACCGGAGGTTGGGAGAAGGTGGCTGAAAGCCGGATGAGGGAGTTTATCACGGCTCCGCCAATAAAGAACTGACCACTTTGATTACGGTTTTCTGGAAATCGCGGAGCAAATCCGCCGATTTCATTTATTTCGAGTGATCGTAATAAAAGATAAAATAAACAATACTTTTTGCCTCCCATATGAAGGGAGGTGGCTGTAGAGCCGGAGGGTTCTTGGATTATTTCACAAAATCTCTATATGGCCCTTCTTTTACTTTGTCTCTGAGATCATCCAAGTAGCTTGTAAGCATATCATAAAATGTTTGATAATATTTACCATCTCCTTTTGATTTTGAGTCATCAATCATTACATCAACCTTAGCCTTAAAGACCTTATCTGTACTTAAAATTGATGGAAATATGCTTCTATAATATCTGGATAATCTCCCTTTTTTATTATTTGTATCCTCAAACTCATTTCCTTCATACATTCGTGCAATTCTATCGAAATTTTTACCGTCCATTATTTCTTTTACAGTATTATATACTGTATATATAAGGAATTCTTGTTGATTTTTAGTAAGTAGCTTAGTGTTATTATTTACAATTGCCTTTTCTTGATTTTCTAATATGTCGAACTCCTGCTTTATCATCTCATAACACTTTCCATACGATATACCTTTGTCGATCTCAGCAGAATATTTTTTTATAAAACTAGCAATAGTTGAATTGTCTTCATGATTCCACAAAACATTGTCAAAATCATCAAATGTAGATGTTTCCCCCATGGCATCAATATCAAAACTGTCTGTTAGATATAACAAGTTTGTATTGTTAATGATTTGCAAGCTTTGATAAACAGAAACAAATATTCCATACGCCTGCAAGAGAATTCCTTCAGATTCACGTGCTTTTGGAACTTCCACTTTCGGTGTTCCACAGCCAACAGCGACCATCGTAACCGCTAGTATTGTCAATACTATTTTTTTCATTGTTTTCCTCCTAGGATTTAATATGAATACTTTTTATTCATGGTTATTAATCTTGCTGCTATTCGCTTATTTCTCGATTGACACCCATAATCAATATTATTTCTGAATTTCTAGGTCTGATACATTTGAAGTCATATGTTTTGCCTATCTCGACATTATTTATTGCATTTTTTGTCGCATAGCATAGTGTTCCTTCTCTTGTAGTTATTCCAATATCATCGCTGCTTTTTACTTCCACAAAAGATGATGGCGTTAATGTAATGCTGTTCATACCAGTACTCAAATCCGGGCTCGACTCGATGAAAGAGTTAAGTTTTGCAGCTTCACCACAACCTGAGAAAGAAACTGCTATAAAAGCTATCAGAAGAGCTATGACCAATTTTTTCACAATTACCTCCTTTATATTGTCGCCAATGATAACAAGAGAGAGGGAGAGAGTAAATACGCCAAAATGCTCGATTGGAGAAATTTGTTAATATCTTATAAACTGGAGGTTACAGAAACAAAGTTAATGACAACAATCCAGGTGACAATAAACCTAAAAAACGACATTATCTATGGTTTCCCCGCCTCATGGCTTAAGTC
>CAZXEH010000007.1:0-51038 GCA_964639885.1 uncultured Caldisericales bacterium
CGGATGAGGGAGTTTATGCGGCTCCGCCGGTAAAGAACAAAGCCTCTTGATCATTCTTATATTGAAATCACTGGCAAAGCCAGATGATTTCATGTGTTCAGAGAGATTATCATAAAAAACACAACCTCATCCCAACCCTCTCCTGAAAGGCGAGGGAGATTTTATGTCGGCTAATAACTCGTCAGATCAAAAAACACCCGGGATCGGTTGTCAGATAGTCACCGGTAACCTCATAGGCGCGACCACGACAGCCAGAGCATGTGACCTTGTGCTCACAGTTACCGCATTCTCCCTTGAGATTGTTGCGGTTGCGAAGGCTTTTCAGGATTTCCGAATTTACCCAGATGTCGGCAAGGCTTTGTTTTTTCACATTGCCCAAAGTGGTTTGTAAAAGCATGCACGGAATTGCATCGCCATTTGGCAGGATCGTCAGGTAGCCGTTTGGCATGCCTGCAGCACAGCCTCTCCCATAATATGGGATTCTCATGAGCATTTCCTTTGGAAAGTGCTTTGGGGCAATGTTTTGTTGCTGGAGCAGGAGAGGATACATGGTGCAGCCTGGAGTCCTGATAATAATCGGGTAGTCGGTCTGGGTCTGTGCAAGCCAGTTCATGACTTCTTTTCTCTGCTGCTTTGTCAGCACCTGATCCGGAATCTCCCTTTTCACCCTGGGAACCTCGACAAGATCAAACAATTCTGCTGCGTTTGCACCGGTTTCAACGGCAAGATTGAGCAGTTCCGGCAATTCCTTGATGGTGTCTTTTCGGATGGTTGCACCGAACTGGAACGGGAGACCAGCCTCTTTGCAGGCTTTTGCGCCATTGATCGCCTGGACAAACGACCCTTCAACACCCCTGAACCAATCGTGAGTTTTGGAGTTTGCTCCGTCGACAGAGATTTGCACAGCCATAACACCGGCCTCGATCATGCGTTTTGCCATAGGAACATCGATGAGGGTTGCGTTTGTGCCAACGACCGTTCTCAGGCCTTTTGACGTTGCGTGTCTAACCAAATCAAGGAAATCCGGTCTCTTCAGCGGTTCACCGCCATCGAGAATCAGAAGTTTTGAGCCAAGTGCAGCGATGTCGTTAATGAGCTTCTTTGCCCGTTCGGTGTTGAGTTCGTCACGGGCAACACCCTCTGCCGATTCGCTGTAGCAGTGTTTGCATTTGAGGTTACATTCCTGGGTTATCGAGTATGAGACCAGAAACGGCGGTTTAAGCGTGTTTTCATGGCCATTGTTCTCACTGTGGAGGGCTGAGATCATGTCGCCATGACCACCTGGGTGCTGTGCTGAATGCGGATGTCCTTGCATGTTTTATTCTCCTTGGTTTTGCTCCTTCCAGTATGGCATATTCTGGATAAGTCAAAGCAAAACCAAGACAAAATCCTATTAAAGGCATACTAGTAAATCGGCCTTTAATCAGTGTTTTTCAGTCAGATTTGTTTGGTCTTCTGAAGCCAGATGAGAACCAGTGCTGAAATGCCAGCTCCAAGCACCAGTCCACCAAGCGTCCACAAGTTTAGGAGAGGTGTCCAGAGGTTCGATGCAACTGAGACAAGGTCTGAGCCAGGATTTGCCTGACCCATAACGATCCACGGCCATCCAAGGGCAGTGAACATCACAACCTTTAGTGCACCACCGATGATGACGAGTGCCGCAACGGCAATGAGAATGTCAGCAAGTGACTTCAGGCCGATGAAATCCCAGGCACACATACCAACCATAGAGGCAATCATCAGCGCAACCCACAGCATCTGTACAAATCCGGTGCTGGCTACCATTCCCCAGAGAATGAACATGGCGACAGCGATCATCAAAACCGGCATCACGATCATCTTAAGGTATTTCATTTTGAAACCTCCTTTGAGATTCAATAGTTTAGACACATGAAGGAAGGTTTGGTTTCAAATAAAAAAGCCCGATCGCAAGACCGGGCTTTTTTGGAAGGTGGAATCTGGTTATTTAGGGAAATTCAGCGTGATTGTCTTGGTTGCTGCTTCAAAGTTGGTTGTGCAACCGAGAGCGTCGGCAACAAACCTGAGCGGAAGAAGAGTCTTGCCTTCGTAGATAACCGGGTAGAGCTTTCCGCTTGAGCTGATTGGGACTTCCTTGCCGTTGATCTTCGCAGTTTTCTTCCCAATCCAGAGCTCGATGATGTTTGTTGTGCCATCTGGAAGCTTCTGTGTGAGAGTGACTTTCTTCTCGTTGCCGTCCCAGGCAACTGTTGCAAACAAAGCCTGAGCAACTTCCTTGATCGGCATGTATGTGCTGCCCTTGAGGTCTGCCGGGAGTTTGGTTGAGGTTGGGGCGACCTTGAGCGGGGTCTGTGCTGCACCATTGAGCGTCCAGTCAGTCTTGTCGAGTGTGAGAACGATTGTTACCTTCTGGGACTGCTTCTTCTCCTCAAACTTTACGAAACCGGTGAATTTGCCTTCATTCCCAGCCATGTCTTTTGTTGTCATGGTGACTGGATTGAGTCCAGCCTTGAGGGTGAATGAAGCCTGGAACTTGCCGTTTGCATCGGATTTGACAACCTTTTTGTCTGCTCCGACTGTGATTGTGACGTCGAGTCCAGGATCGGTCATGGCGTAGATTGTGAGACTCTGCTTGTCAGTTGTTGCCGGCAGGTCACACTTGATTACCGGCGGTGTCTTGTCGTAAACGATTGAAACTGACTTCTGGGCTGACTTCTGCTCGTACTGAGCCCTGATGTTGACCTGGAACTCACCTTCTTCGGTGAATTTGATCTCCAGCTCGAACTTGCCTTCTTCATCGGCTACCGTCATTCCGGCCATTGACTGGCCAAGTGCTGCGATAACTCTGGTATCCGGTCTTGTTGTGCCCTTGATCTTGTATATCGGCTGGTTGGTGTAGATCGGTTCCTGTGGGAGGTCGAGTTTGAATTCGAGAGGCTTTGTATCCAAAACTATTGTTCTTTCAATGGTTGAGACGTTGCCTGCCTTGTCGGTTGCAACGATTGTCACCTTGTGTTCGCCATCTTCCAGCGTGTCAAGCACTGCCTCAAATTCACCGGTTTCCGAGATTTCAACCGGCTGCTCGTTGACTCTGAGCTTAATGCCCGGTTCAGTTCTGCCCGAGAATTTTACCGGCTGTTCCATGAATACCTGTCCATTGGCAAGTGAAACCTGGAGGAGAGGTTTCTTGGTGTCCAGGAATACGATTCTGATTGCGACTGCTTTTGCACCCTTTGCATCGACAGCTTCGAATGTGAGTCTGTTGAGACCTTCCTTGAGCGGGATATCTTCCTTGAATGTGCCGTCGGTTGCAACAGCTGCCGGTCTGCCAGATATTGTGAGTTTCGCACCCGGAACAGTCAAGCCGGTAACTTTGAACGGATTTACGTTTGTCATCACTTCTTCGTCAAGATTAATTTCGAGCTTGAGTGGTGGTTTTGGAACGACCCTGACATTGACCGGGACTTTGCCTTCGCCAACAGACGACTTGATGGTGACTTCACCCTTATATTCGCCTGGCTCAAGCTTTGTTGCATCAATTGTGAGCTCGTAGTTCTGGGTTGCGATTGTGAACGATGTGTTGTTGAGCTTCATCCACGGCTGGTTTACCTCGAGGGTTCCAGAGATTTCACCGTCGCCATTGTAGATGACCCTGAATGGCTTCATCTTGGTCTGGCCTGCTTCAACCTGTTCAAATCTTACAACTGTCGGATCAGACTTGATTCCAACGATTTTCTTGCTGTAAGCCATAAGCTTGTCAGCTGCGATGTAAACCATGTCGTTTGAGACGCACGGGAAGGCATATGTTGGCATCACGCCACCCACTGGCATGCCGGCTTGGAACTTGAGATCTTCAACATACTCTTCAGTTCCTGTTCCAAGATTGATAAATGAAAGCTTGCTGCCTCGTGTTGAGATGATGTAGGTTCCGGTGCAGACATACTGCATACCTGTCATTGAGAAACCGCCTGATGTCGGAGTTGACCACTTGAGGTCTCCGGTTTCCCTGTCGAAGAGCATGGTTTTGCTGATCATGCACTGAATAACGATTCCCTTTGGAGTGACTGCCGGAATACCGTATGCAAGGTCGCCCATTTCTCTTTTTGTTGGATCCGCAGCCGGAAGTTGTCTTGACCAGATTTCTTCACCTGTATCAACTTTGAAGGCAGAAAGGAAGCTGTCTGGCATTCTGAAGCCGCCGCCTCCACCGCCGCCGCCTCCGCCGCCACCACCTCCGCCACCGCTATTCTGGTCGGGCATGATGATTTTTGGCATGTAGAAGACGCCGTTTGAGCAGCTTGGCATCATAAGAATTTCGTTTTGATCGAGCTTTTTTGTCCAGGCAACCGAACCATCGGAAATGTTTATTCCGTCAAGTTCAGCATCGGACATTTCTGGAGACTGGGTATCTTCGTTGTATGTGGTTTTGACAGATTCGGTTATCAGTTTTCCTCCATCGACTGCCGGTGGCATGGCGATGAGTTTTGGAAAGTCGACTGACCATGATGTCGAAAAATCTTTAAGTGACATGCAAACAATTTTCGAAGGGCCTGAGTTGTACTTTTCGTCAAGTTGGATATAGACGAGATAGATGCTGTCGCCAATAATCGTTGAGTGTGCGAGCATCAAATCTTCAAGAATGAGTTCTTTCTGTGGAATTACAGCTTTGCCGGTTGCGATGTCAAGAACGCCAACAAAATTCCTGGGTTCATCCTCTGTAACCTCCCCGTTTTTTGGTGGTTCGGGCTGATCCGGTGGTCTTCCGCCACCCCTTCTGCTTCTTCTGCCCCCAGCACCCATGCCGCTGTACATGGTGTTGATGTCTGTTGATGTGGTGATGAAAACGATGTTTCCACCAACGATTGAAATGGTTGTTGGTCTTTTGAAACCGAGATTGTAGCGCCAAACTTCTTCACCAAGTTCCCTGGAAAGGCAGTAGATGGTTCCGGTATTATCGCTGACGTAGACATTTTCCTCAGTGCAAACCGGCATCCCAAGTTTCTTGGAATCTGTAAAGAACACCCACGCACGTTCGAGCGGAAGTGTGGTTGTTATATTCTGTGCACAGTTTGAGTGTGAGTTGTCATAGAATGGCATTGGCCATGCCGGTGTTGCTGCAGTGCCGACAAGCATCGGAACAGCCATAATAACCGCCATCAACAGCGAAGTGAGTTTTTTCATTAAAACCTCCATTTTGGCATGCCGTAAACAGCATGTGGTCCAAGCTCCTCCTCAATCCTGAGGAGTTCGTTGTATTTTTCAACACGTTCACCACGTGCCGGTGCGCCGGTTTTGATCTGACCTGATCCGGTTGCAACGGCAAGGTGCGAGATGAAGCTGTCGGCAGTCTCGCCGGAACGATGGGAGATGATGTAGTTGTATCCGTTTGCACGGGCGAGCTCTATCGTGTCCCACGTCTCTTGGACACTGCCAACCTGATTGAGTTTTATTAGGATTGCATTTGCAATCCCAGCCTTGATTCCTTCTTCAAAAATCTCGGGATTGGTTACAAAAACATCGTCACCGACAAGCTGAATCTTGTTGCCAAGCGAGTTTGTATGGTAAATCCAGCCATCCTTGTCCTGTTCCGCCATGCCGTCCTCAATTGAGATGATTGGATATTTTGCAATCATGGCTTCATACCAGGAATTGAGCTCTGTAAAACTCATCTGCTTGCCTTCAAAACTGTATTTGCCGTTCTCATAGAGTTCCGATGCAGCCACGTCAAGCGCAAGGAAACAGTCCTTGCCTGGTTCATAACCGGCATCCTTGATCGCCTGAACCAGAACCTGGAGCGCTTCCTCATGGTTCTTGAGGTTTGGTGCAAATCCGCCTTCATCGCCGATTGCCGTGGAAAGTCCCTGCTTTTTGAGGATCGATTTGAGGGTGTGGTAGATTTCAGTGCCCATTCTCACAGCTGACTCGAAATTTGGTGCACCTGCTGGAACAATCATGAATTCCTGGATGTCAAGATTGTTGTCTGCATGGGCACCACCGTTGATAACATTCATAAGCGGAGCAGGAAGTCTGTTTGCCATTGCACCACCTAGATAGCGGTAGAGTGGCATGTTAAGCGTTGCAGCCGCAGCCCTGGCAATTGCCATTGAACAGGCAAGGATGGCGTTTGCTCCAAGATTTCCCTTGTTTTCTGTGCCATCGAGGTCGATCATCATCATATCGCACTCTCTCTGCTCGAAAACACTCATGTCACAGAGTCTGACGGCGATTTCATCGTTGACGTTGACAACAGCCCTGTCAACAGATTTTCCCTTGTAATAGTTGGTCTCGCCATCGCGAAGCTCAAGGGCTTCCCTTGTTCCGGTTGAAGCACCAGATGGGACGGCAGCCCTGCCAACAACACCCTCTTCGGTGATGCAGTCAACTTCGACCGTCGGGTTTCCCCTTGAATCCAGTATCTGTCTTGCGTGAAGATCACTTATCAGACTCATGTTTCCTCCATAATACTACATAGTGTCGTAATTACAATTAAGTAATTTCATATTACTTGTAGAATGTTTCTAAAAGGTTATCACCGGTTACGCTTTGCTTCAAGCCAGTTTTTGTTGATTTCCATTCTCAAAGAGGGTATATAGAGTCCACCTGATGCCGAAGTGGCGGAATTGGCAGACGCGCATGGTTCAGGTCCATGTCCGGGCAACCGGGTGGGGGTTCAAGTCCCTTCTTCGGCACCAACCATTCAATACAACGAACTAATCCATTGATACTCCGATCGAGGATAAAATATCTGTTCCTTTGGAACAGCAAGAAGCAACCATTTTGATTCAAAAACCAGATTCATCTCTTAAGAATTTTTATTTATACATATCAAATTGAGATATCATACAGATATTCTGCATCAATAATAAAAAAGCCTCCTGGTGAAAGGAGGCTTTTGATAATCTAGAAACAACTATTTATGGGCACTTGATCTCTTCGGCATCCTGAACTGTGAATTTTATCAGGTCTGTTGTTTCTGCTGGTGGCAGTTTTGTCTTGATTCTAAAGCATTTACCAACGGCAAGCAGGTCGCACAAGCCGTCCTTGCCGATGTTTATCTCAACCTTTTTACCGGTTTTCAAATCTTTTGCAACCACAAGCGGTGGCGAAATCCAGCAATGATTCTCGGCAACCTTCACTTCGAGGGTATAAACCTGGTCGGCAGAACACGGGCAGTCAACCTTGGTGACGCTGGTGACCTTGATGAAAATCCACTGAGTGTTGTCGTTGACAATTTTTGTTCCGCAAACCTTGAAGCATGAGCCGGGCTGGAGGAGCTTGCAAAGGTCGTCCCTGTCGGTCTGGAGCTGGTACATCTGGCCGTCCTTGGCTTTGACTGTGATTGACCTGGCGCTGTTGGCGCAATCGATCTGGTCGACCTCAATGCACCAGCAGTCTTCCTTTGGTGCGCCGCATGGACATGGCACATTCTCCCACGATGTTGACCTCATGATGGTTTCACCGGTTGCAAGCGTTTCGTAGTAACCACAAACCCTGTAGCATTTGCCTGGTTCTAGCTTGCCGCAGGCTTCAGCAGACTTCAGATAGACGGTCAGTGATTTGCCATTCTCATCAACAACGTAGGCCATGGGCTGTTCGCCCGAACAGGCAGTGTCCCTGAGGGTTACGCAAATGCAAGTTGGTTCAGCAGCTGGACACTGGCCATCAACCGGTTTCACTGTCTCAACCTTTATTGCTGGCGGGTTTGTTGAGGTGATGGTTCCGCAGATTTGGAAATTTGCCCCAACCTTGAGGAGTGAGCATTTTTCCTTGTCGTCGAAAACGATATTCCACATGACACCGGCTGAATCGAAGCCGGTTGCAAAGTTCTGTTCGCATGTTACCGACTTTATCGTCACGCAGATGCATTTCTTCTGGGTTGGTGGTTCCGGGCACGGGCAAGTCTGGGGCTCGAGTTTTGTTACGGTGATAATCACGGCTCCACCATCGGTATTGACGACGAATGTTCCACAAACACTCCAGCAGGAACCAGCAACGATCTTTTCACAGAACCGCTTGAGTTCGTCCGGAAGATTGAGCTGGATTTTCTGGCCGCTCTTGAGCCAGACATAAACAATGCCTTTGTCACAGTTTTTCTCGACCTTGTCAACGGTCATGCAGAAGCATCTGACCATCGGTGCTGGTTTGCATTCACAGTTTGGATCCTGTTGAACTGAGATTACTTTTATTGCGTTTTCCTGGGTTTTATAGCCGGTCACGATCCAGCATGAGCCCTCTTCGATCTTTCCGCACAGGTCACGGTTTGGAAGGTAGAGTGTCCAGACAGTGTCCTTGCCAATCTCAAAGCCTGTTATTTTTGGGATATCGAGGTCACAGTTGACTTCGGCGATCTTGACGCAGACTGTTATTGTCTTGGGTTCATCCTTGCAGGCGCAACCGTTGATTATGAACTGGTATTCTGGCAGGAGTTCGATGTTTGCATTGCCGATTTTTTTGAAGTTGCAAAGTTTTACGCAGTCGCCAACTTTCAGACTCTTGCAGATGTCCATGTTGTCGAGCTTGGTTTTCCATCTTCTGCCTGTTTCATCAACAAGAATGATGATTCCGTTTTTGCAGTCAATCTCACCGACCTTGAAACAGACGCAGTCTTTCACGACCACTTCAGTCGGAGTCTCTTCGCAGCAGTTTTTCACGTCAGGATAAGCGATCCATTTGAGGATTATGCCGTCTTTTATGCACAGTTTTGCGCAGCCGTTGTACTGGGAAATCGGGAATTTCCCGGAGCCATCAAGCAGATCTTCCTTGCAGTAATATTTCTTGCCTGCATCGATTGGACAATCGTCAAAGATGACCACCCACTGGTTGCTGGCCTGGTCAAAAGTGCTCTTTTGGAACTGACCCTTGATCCAGTTGCAGTCAAGCTCTCCCGGGCAGCACTCTTCGTTTGGAAGAGCCCTCCACCACAAGATGACTCTGTCCTTTATGCAAATCTCGGCACAACCGAGATACTGGGAGATCGGGAATTTACCTGTTTTGTCCAGGAGGTCTTTTTCGGTGAAAAGCTCCTGTTCCTTTTCGTAACCACACTGGAGGAAGTAGACAACCCAGCGTTTTGAGTTCTCATTGAAAGAGACTTTTGTGATTTTTCCTCTGACAGGCTTGCAGTCTGTCGCATCCGGACACGTTTTGACCCTTCTTATTGACTCGACAACCAGACCGCTCTCTGATTTCTTTGAATAACACACTTCATAGGTTGCACCGATTTCAAGCGATTCGCACATTCTGAGGAATTCGGGGTTGTCGTTGAACCAGAGGGCAAACTTCTTGCCATTGGCATCTTTTGCGGTAACAATGAATTTCTCGCAATTTTTGTCAACGATTGTAACGCAGATGCAGTCGGGCTTGGGCTCAGGGTTTGCGCATGAGCAATCTGTCGGTTCAGCCGAGACGTTTTCCATCTCGTTGACGCCGTTTGCCATTTTTCCGCCCCATCCTTTAACCTTCCAGCAAGTTCCTGGCGTCATCTTCGAGCACTGATCGTATGAAACAAGCAGCCACCACGGTTCATTGTTCTTGTCAAATCCCCAGATATATGAGAGCTGACCAGTCTTGCATTCCGTGCGTTCCACCTTTATGCACACTTCAACAACTGTGGGCTGTGGGCATGGGCAAGGCGTTGCAGCCTGCATTGATTCAGCACCTATGCTTATGTTGTAGCCTGAGCCAGCCGGTGGAGTGAGGATTTTTCCAAACACCCAGAAACATTGGCCTACTTTCAGCTGATCACACTGCTCTTTTGTAACCATTACAAGACAGAGTTCGCCTGGCCAGGTGGTTTTGCCCCAGAATCTCGGTGGGTTTGCGTTGCAGTCTATACCTTCGACATTTACACATCTGCCGACTCTTGTTGGTGGCGGACAGCAATTTTCGCCATCAACCTTCTTCCATTTGACGATGAAATTGTTTGCATCAAGGCAGACTTCAGCACAACCACGATATAAAGAAAGCTTTGTGCTGCCTGAAACATCAAGAAGATCATCGATAAAATAGTAAAGCCTTCCACCGGCGCCGGAATAATCAACACATTCCCAGAAGAACATCATGAATTTTGCGCCTTTGTCAGCCGGTACCCCATCGCCTGAATAGATATGCATTACAACGCCTTTGTGCCACGTGCAGTCATCAGTTTGTGGCTTGCATGGGCATTCGGTCGGTCTGATACCCGTGATAACCAATACTTTGATGTTTGCTGTAACAATTGTTTTTTCGTAACCAACCACAACAATGCAGCGTTTTTCAACGAGATAGTTGGCGTATTTGGCACACATTTCCGGTGTCAGGATCAAAGTCCAGGAAGTTCCATTTTCATCCTTGCCTGTCAAGGTTGGTGGATCGCCTGTGCAATTGACTTTTTCGATTGTGAAGCAGATTTTGATTTCTGGCTTGTCTGTGTCGCAGCAATCCTTCACATCGGGATAGGCAATCCATTTTGTGATATTTTCTCCATCAATGCACAATTTTGCGCAGCCGATGTATTGAGAAATTGGGAAAACTCCGGTACCGTCTATCATGTCATTGTCCAGAACATACCGTTTTGGCTCGCCAAGCGGACAGTCATCAAAATAAACCACCCATTTTTTTAAGTCGTTGTTGTATGAAGTTCTGAGAATCTTTCCCCTGACCCAGGTGCATTCAAGATCGTCACTGCAGCACTTCTTGTCCGGATAAGCCGTCCAGGTAACGATCGTTCTCTCCCTGATGCAAATCTCTGCACAGCCCTTGTACTGTGAAAGCGGGAATTTTCCTGTGGAATCGAGAAGATCGCTTGTTTGGAAGAGCTCAACGGCTTTGTCTGATTTGCATGGCTTGAAGACAATGACCCATCGCTTTTCGTCCTCGATGTATTTTGTGCTTTGAATTTCACCGATTACCAGGTTGCATTCGGTATTTGGACAGCATTCCTGGTCAGGAAGAGCCTTCCATGACTGGATGAATCTGTCTTTGATGCAGATTTCAGCACAGCCTGTATACTTGGAAAGTGTGTACTTGCCAGTTGTATCCATTAAATCTGAGGCTGCATAAGGTTCTTTCGGATCGTTCGGGTTGCATGGCTCAAACTGGATGACCCAGCGTTTGCCATTTTCATTGTATGTAACCTTTGCGATTTTGCCCCTGATTGTTTTGCATTCAACAGATGGTTTTTCACAGCAATCCTTCACGTCGGGATAGGCAATCCATCTGGTGATTGAACCGTCCTTGATGCAAAGCTTGGCACAGCCGGTGTACTTGAGGATGCTGAACTTCTTGTTGTCATCCTGCATATCACCGGAAACCATCACGGTTGTCTCTTTTGCGTCGGTGTTGTCGCCGCAGATGATGAGCGTGATGGCTGTTATCTTGTCTGAAATTGGCTTTGAACCGGTGATTTTTGCCTTGACCCATGTGCAGTTGTCTGTGACAGGCTTGCAACAGTCTTCAAGGTTTGGAAGGGCAATCCATTTTACAATCCGATTGTTCGGGCCAACACAAATCTTGGCGCAACCGGTGTATCTGCCAATCGGCATTTTCTTGTCCTGATCAACAAGTGCGTATTCTGCGAGGAACTTTATTGGTTCAGCCGATGCCGATCCATCTTTGCATACGAAACAGTAGACGCTGGCAAGTGCCGTGCCTGTTGTTGATGGAGGCATCTCAACCTTGTCGATCTTGACAAGCTGCCAGTTGCAGTCGGTCGAAGTGCAGCAGTCGGTGTCGGGAAGTGATGACCATTTCACAATCTTTTTCTTTGCATCAATGCAGATGACTGCGCAGCCCGTGTATTGGCTGATATTCTTGCCTGAAGAGTCCTTGAGATCAGTTTCAACAGGGTATTCTGCCGGTTTGTCGTCAAGCGGGCACTCATCGAATGAAACCACCCACATCTTTGTGCTGCCAAACAATACCGGTGAAACCTTCATGATTTTTCCACGAATCTCGGTGCAGTCAGGAGTTGGCGTTACTCCGCAGCAATTTTTTTCGTCAGGGTAGGCTTTCCATTGCTTGATCTGATTTTTGTAGATGCACAGCTCTGAGCAGCCCTTGTACTGGGAAATCGGGAATTTTCCGGTTGTATCCTTTACATCACTTGTGACGTAGATTGTCTTGAGTTCGCCAGTGCACAGCTGGAACTCAACCTTGAAACCGCTGATGGCGGCAAGCGTTGCCGTGATCGGTGAAACCGAAGTGATGATGCCTTTCACCCATTCACACTTGTCACAATCGGGATTTGCAAAGTAAAGAACAATTGTTTTTGTGTCAGCAAACCATTTCACGTCATCAGGCCCGGTTGCGCCGAGATTTTCCGATGCAAATCTGAACGGAACAAGCGTTCTCCCACCAACAATGATTGGCGTAACCTGCGGATTGTTCGGGTCGATCTGGATCGGTTTGTCATCGACGGTTGCCATTTTGTTACCAATCTGGAGTTTGATGACATGACCGTCTCTTGTAGTGATTATGACCATTTTGGTATCTGCAACCCATTCAAGCTTGGTTCCGGCAATCTCCTGGGTGACATATTTTATCAGAATAAGCGTTCTGTTCCATTTCACTAACGGGGCAGCTTCCATCGGACCCTTCTGAACACCATTCACCCAGTAGTTCTTGTTGTCCACCTGGAACTTCATCTCAAGCTTGCACTCGTCACGCTCGAAACACTGTGGAGTTGCGCAGGCTTCGTTGGAAGTCTTGAACTGTTCGGCGTTTGCGTTGACTGCCGTGACGTAGTAGCAGTACTGCTTGCCATTTTCGATGTTTATGTCGTCGTTGAACGTGGTGTCCTGGATGGGGAAATCGGTCAGCGGAGTCGAGGCTTCCTTGTTTGGTGCAAGCCCTCTGTAAATCCAGTAGCTTGTTGCATTCTCAACCGGTGTCCAGGTCAGAATATTGAACCCACATGCCGGTTTAACGGCGAGAGTGAAATTTTCGTCGGCCGAAATTCCTTTGAGAACCGGCGAGACGGTTGTGAGGAGCATCAGCGACATTATCAGAACAATCCAACGGTTTTTCATCAAAACCTCCTAAATTGAAGTTGTATTATTTATTATAATCAATTTCCGTCGATAATGCATATCATCAATTTACAATATGCTTACAAATACACTTCTATCTGCCTGCTTTTTCACAATATTCAATTTATTTATCTATTTACTACATTGGATAATAAATCCTTTTTTCGGTTTTCATTCACAGGTTAAGCATTATTGTTAGTGGATTTGTAATGTTGTTATAATCCGGCATTTCCGTACCACTTGACAATTTAGAAAAAACTGCTATTCATAATCATAACGATTATGATTATGAATAAAGCGATTCGAGATAGTGAACAGAGAAGGGTGATAATAGACTTCCTTAAAGACAACCATACACATCCGACTGCCCTCGAAGTATTCAATCATGTCAGGAAGATTCTTCCGTTTGTCTCGATGTCGACCATCTACAGGAATCTCGAGGTTCTCAAAAATCTTGGCCAAGTAACAAAGATTGAAACAATCGCTGGCAACAGATACGATCCAGACAAGAAATTTCATGTCCATATACGATGCACCTGCTGTGGGAAAATAGAAGATATAAACGATGATGGTTTGACCTCGGAGATTCTCAGCGAAATTCCTGCAAGCTTTGACTCAAAGAGTGTGAAAGTGGAGCTGCTTGGTGTTTGCAAGGATTGTGCTTCTAAAATGAACTGTGAATCGTTGGACGAATTTGCTAAAGAGTTGATCATGACGCTGAAAAGATTGAACAATCCAGCTTCATGTAAACAGATAGCCGAGACCGTGGGGCGCCACTCCCGTTCGGTCAACGGCAAGCTCAAAAATCTCATCCAGAGAGGCTTGGTGGCGTATCAGCCCGAAGGGCTTTACAAATTGACAGAAATTGGCTTTAATTATCTTAAGGAGGAAGAATGAAAGAACTCATCGGAACACAGACAGAGAAAAACCTTCTCAAATCATTTGCAGGTGAATCTCAGGCAAGAAACCGCTACACCTATTTTGCTTCAAAGGCAAAAGAGGAAGGCTATGTCCAGATCGCTTTGATCTTTGAGGAAACAGCAAACCAGGAAAAGGAACACGCAAAGAGATTCTTCAGCTTCCTTGAAGGCAGGGAGCTTGAAATCACGGCATCATACCCGGCCGGCAAGGTTGGAACGACACTTGAAAATCTCATGGCTGCAGCTGAAGGCGAGCATATGGAGCAGAGCTCGATCTATCCAGAGTTCAGCAATGTGGCAAAATCAGAAGGCTTCCCGGAAATTGCAAAATTGTTCGATTTTATATCCGTTGCCGAGACAAATCATGAAAGACGCTACAGGGCGCTTGCAGAAAACGTCAAGCTCGGAAAAGTATTCAAGAGGGATGGCAAGATCGTCTGGAGATGCCTCAATTGCGGCTACATTCATGAAGGAACCGAACCACCGGAAGTTTGTCCGGCATGCCTTCACCCGAAGTCATACTATGAGCTTCGTGGCGAAAACTGGTAAACGAAGGAGAGAGAAAAATGGCAAAGAAACTGGAAATTTTCAAATGCGAAGTTTGCGGACACATCGTCGAGGTTCTCCACGAGGGAGCCGGAACACTTGTCTGTTGTGGACAGCCAATGAAGCCTGTCATGCCCAATACGGTTGATGCTTCACTTGAAAAGCATGTCCCTGTCGTTGAAAAAATGGATGATGGAACGCACATCAAGATCGGATCGGTTGCTCACCCGATGACAGCCGAACACTGGATCGAATGGGTTCAGATGATCACACCGGCCGGATATTCCTGCAGGGTTTTCCTTGAGCCAGGAGCAAATCCCGAAGGCATCTTCAAGATGAAGCCTGAAAATGGCATTGCAAGGGCTTACTGCAACCTTCACGGCCTCTGGAATAAAGAGTTCTAAACAAGGAGAGCAACAATGATCCCGAAACCTGTTGAAGAAATCATAAACGAACAGATCAAAAACGAACTCGAGTCTGCATACCTATACCTCTCAGCGGCAGCCTGGTTCCAGGAAAAGAACCTTGACGGAATGTCTCACTGGATGAAGGTTCAGGTTCACGAAGAGACAATCCATGCAATGAAATTTTTCGACCACATCGCCAACAGGGGTGGGAAAGTCATCCTTCTTGACCTCAAGCAGATCAAAACAAACTGGACCTCCCCTCTTGAAGTTTTCCAGGATGCGGTTGTGCACGAAGAATTCATTACCGGATGCATCAACAAGATCGTTACTGTTGTCAGAGACAACAAGGATTACGCTGCTGAACCGATGCTTCATTGGTTTGTCAATGAACAGATCGAGGAAGAGAGCAACGTCACAAAGATTGTTGAAGAACTCAAGCGCATCGGAACCAGCCAGGACGGACTTTTCATGCTTGACCGCGAGCTTGCGGCGAGGGTCTGGCCGGTTGGCTCATGCTTCAATCCGATTGACTACAACGCATTTGTTTGACATTAATGCGACTTCTCAAAAAAAAAGGGGGGCTCATGCCCCCCTTTTCAACTGAAGGCATCCGATTTATCTTAAAAGACCTATGGAAACCAAACTTGGATTGTTCAACGAAAAACGTGACAGACTAAACAGAATCCTGTCGAAATACGCCGGCAGAAACATGAAATCTTTCATGGATCTAGACTGGCGAACATATTCCGGCGGTGCAGTGCCGGAGAAGTACAAAGAGCTGATGGGGTTGGTTTCGTCACTTGTGCTCAGGTGCGATGACTGCATCAGCTACCATGTGGCCCAGTGCCTCAAGCTCGGTGTGACAAACGAGGAGTTCGAGGAAACACTGATGATTGGCCTCATTGTTGGTGGCTCAATCACCATCCCGCACATCAGGAGAGCCATGGAAACATGGGACGAACAGGTCTCGCCCAAAAGGAAGCTGCTTGAAAGCCTTGAGCCGGAGGTTTTGGGGATTCTTGACGGCAACGATTCCCCAGCTTCAAAGATGCAGAGTGTTTGTGATTTACTTCACGAAAAAGTTCCACACTACGGCTGGTTCGGGTTCTATCTGACCGACAAAAATGACGACAGGATGCTTGTCCTTGGGCCGTTTGCCGGTGAACCGACTGAACACACGCACATTCCATTTGGCAGAGGAATATGTGGCCAGGCAGCACAAACCATGAAAACATTCACAATCGACGATGTCACAAAGGAAAGCAACTATTTATCGTGCTCCATCAAGGTGAAATCCGAGATTGTGCTTCCGATTGTCAGGAACGGCAAGGTTTTGGGTGAACTGGACATCGACTCCCACGAGGTTTCAGCGTTCGATTCCATTGACGAATCCTTTCTTTCCACGATCTGCCAACGACTTTCATCCCTTCTTTGATTTTGACATCAAGTTTTGCTATCCTTTACCGTGTTTGAAAGAAGGTGAACATTGAGCGGTTATTTCAAAGCTTCAAAGATTTCTGAGCATGTGCACTGGGTCGGAGCCATAGACTGGACAATCAGGGATTTCCACGGCTACAGCACTCCGAGGGGGACAACCTACAATTCGTACCTGATCACGGGAGAAAAGAACATCCTCGTTGACTGCGTCAAGAAACCATATTGGGAAGAGATGATGGACAGGATTTCATCAGTCATCGACCCAAGAAAGATTGACATAATCATTTCAAATCACGCCGAAATGGACCATTCCGGCTCATTACCGGAAACGGTGAAGTATGTCCAGCCCGAAAAAGTGCTGGCATCGATCAAAGGTGTTGAAGCCCTCACCGATCAGCTTCACCCTGACTTCCATATCGAAGGTGTTCAGGATGGAAGCTCGCTTCCGCTTGGTAACATGCAGCTTCAGTTCATGGAAACAAGGATGGTTCACTGGCCGGACTCTATGTTCACATTCCTGACAGAAGACAACGTGCTCTTCTCACAGGATGCCTTTGGAATGCACTATGCCACCTACGAAAGGTTCGATAATGAACTTGATGACTCGATCCTCATGTGGGAGGCTGCAAAATATTTCGCAAACATCGTGATGCTTTTTGCACCAGTTATAAAAAAAACAATTGACAAGGTTATCTCTGCCGGATGGCCAATAAAGCTGATAGCTCCTGATCACGGCCCAATCTGGAAGAGAGACATAGGAGACATCATCGACGCTTACATGAGATGGTGCTCCCACAAACCAACAAACAAGGCTGTGATTGTATTTGACACCATGTGGAACAGCACGTCGCTGATGGCAAGAGTGATTGGCGAAGGAATCAGGGCTGGCGGGATGAAGGCAAAATTGCTCCCGCTTTCGGTTCTTCAGCGCGCAGACATTGCAACGGAAGTGCTCGATTCCGGTGCTTTGCTGGTTGGCTCGCCGACGCTCAACAGGCTTATGTTCCCAACCGTTGCCGACACACTCAACTATCTGAAGGGCCTTAAACCAACAAACGTTGTTGCTGGCGCTTTCGGCTCGTATGGCTGGAGTGGAGAGGCTGCAACTGACATCCATGAGACTCTCAAAGGCATGGGGCTGGACATGATGCCTGAACCACTGAAGATCAAATTTGTTCCTGACGATGCAGCACTCGAGACATGCTTCAACTGGGGTATGGAAGTTGCCAGGAAGATGCAGTCTGCATGTGACAAGGAGAGAGGTTGCGATGTCGGAAGAATATAACCCAAAGGTTTTATATGACATCTCATACGGAATGTACATCATCACGACAAAGTGCGATGATGGCAGGACAAATGGTCAGATTGCCAACACGGTTTTCCAGATAACGAGCGAACCGCCTCAGATTGCCGTTGCTCTCAACAAGCAGAATTTCACACACGAACTGCTTTTAAACGCAAATCATTTCGGAATAAGCATCCTTGCAGAAGATACACCCATGACGTTCATTGGGCTGTTTGGATTCAAATCCGGCAGAGCCGAGAAGAAGCTTGAACAGGCACAGTGCAAGGTAGGCTCGAAGGTTCCGCTTGTAATAGAAAATACTGTTTCGGTAATGGAACTTGAAAAAGTAAACTCAATCGATTGTGGTAGCCACACAATCTTCATCGGCAAGGCCATCACATCGGAAAAACTGAGCACGAAGAAACCGCTCACTTATGCGATGTATCACGAGAACAAGGGCAAGGCGCCAAAAACAGCACCAACCTACATTGAAGACAAACTAGAAACCAAAATGGAAAGGAATCCACTAATGAAGTATCAGTGCAACATCTGCGGTTATGTTTACGATCCGGCCAAGGGCGATCCAGATTCAGGAATTGCGCCTGGAACACCGTTTGAAAAGATTCCAGACTCCTGGTCATGCCCAATCTGCGGAGCCAAGAAAGACGATTTCTCACCATTAAGCTGACAGAACTTGGAAAATTTCTGGAGGATCTGTACGCACGCCTGAACAAGCGCGAGTATGTGCACCCGGATCCTCTGGAGTTTCTGTATCACTATCAAAACCCGCTTGACCGCGAGATTGTTGGTTTTATTGCCTCTTCGCTGGCATATGGCCGTGTCAATCAGATTCTTAAAAGCGTCAAGGCTGCACTTGATCCGATGGGCAAATCGCCAAGATTGTTCATCGAAAAGGGCAATCTGGACAGCTTTTTGTCCACCTATTCCGGCTTCAAGCACAGGTTCACAACCGACATTGAGCTTGCACAAATCCTTGAAGGAATCAGAATTACACTGAAAGACCACCACTCAATCAATTCCTTTTTCACTAAAGCCTATAAAAAGAACGGTATTGTCAGAGCAATGTCGGAGCTGACGGAAATTCTCAAGTGCAGCTGTGAGCTGCCCAACAATTCGATGGTTCCAACACCTGACAAAAACAGTGCCTGCAAGCGTTTGTGGCTGTACTTGCGCTGGATGGTAAGGTCGGACGAGGTCGATCCTGGAGGCTGGGACGACATTTCACCTTCAGACCTTCTCGTCCCGCTCGACACACACATGTTTTCAATCGCAAAACAGATTGGGTTTTGCAACAGAAATCAGGCCGACATGAAATCTGCTCTTGAAATAACCGAAAATTTTAAACTAGTAAACTTAAATGATCCTGTAAAATACGATTTTTGTTTGACTAGATTAGGAATACATCCTGATTTCTCGAAAAAAATGTTATCATTTTAATCATCACTTTACCGATTAGCCAATCAGGAAGTGTTAAGTTCGATATCAATTTCTTATCAGAGATGACCATTAATCATGGAGTATACACATACGTTTATATATTAATTTTCTTACATGACATGTATAATTATAGTTAACTTTTGATATCAATGTGTATAGTAATATATTTATATTATTGATTAAACCTGACTGAAATTTAATTGGTTAAATTTTTGTAACCATATTTGACAAACACATTGTAAAAATATAGAATAGTTATCAAATGAATTATTCGGTTAACAAAAAATTTCTAGTCACACAGATTGGTCAGGACAAGGTTTTCATCCCTGTTGATTCGGTTCTGGAGATCGCCAAAGGTGGGGTCGAACGCACTCTTCCGGGAACAATTGATGGTTTCGTTGGTGTCACAAGGCTAAGAAACTCAATTCTCGGAGTATTGGCTCTTAACAATTCTTTCAAACCTTCCCCGGAGATGGTTATTATCAAAACAACCAAGGTTAATGTTGCCCTCATTGCCGACCAGGTTCAAGGAATTGAGGATTTGACAATAAATTTTGAAAAAGTGAAAGCCAAAGGTTTCTACATCAGCAATATTGATGATTACAACATTCTTGATATAGACAGCATCGAAAGGGCGGTTGGATGAGGCTTATTGCCAAAGACTTTTCCAACAGGACGGGATTGCTCGATGCAGTGCTCGAAATATCTGGTAAATTCATAGAGACTCCAAGGATTTCAATCATCGGTGTGCCTGATGTGAATACTCCATTCGAAATCAAGCAGTATAAATTCAGGCTTCTTCCAAACGACACCACACTAGACGTTCCAGAGATGCCGTCCTCCTCTATTATACAGTCTTTTTTCTGGACACACGCTGAAGCGCGGATCAGCAATGATGAAGAGGATGGCGGAACAGACTGGATGTCGGAGAAATCCCTCATGCTTGTCATCAACACCTGGGCGGCGATTGAGGCTTTGCTCAACGAACACAAAGCAAGTCTTGACGACTACTTCATTAAGGCCTCGTCTGACAAAATCTCGAAGTATACGCTATCAAGGGATGACTTGATGCTCCTGCTTTCGCTCAAGGGAGGCTCCACGCTTCGTGATGTTGTGCTCAGCCACAGGCAGCATTCGCTTGAGTTGGTTGAAATGCTTTTCAAGGCAATGTCTTTTGGATTCATAAACAAAATCGAGTATCTCTCAACCATCAATTATCCTCAAAACATCAAGGCAATGGGTGAGAGAATCAACACGTTTATCAAGCTGATGTGCGAGAAGCGACCAACATTCAGGCCAACGCTGGCAAACCAGCTTTCACACGATCTTAGATTGCTTTCAGACGTTTACTCTGAAACAGACTGCATTGGCATCACAAACAGCTTTGTTGATGTCGATGAGGCAGCATCTTCGCTCATGCTCATCAAGGATTCTCAGCACTCAAGCATGATAGGTGCAGGAATCCTCAAACCTCTCAATATTTTGTACTCCAGCCTCGTAACCGGCTCTGTCTGGGATGCAGGGCTGCAGGCTGTTGAAGAGGCCGTCAAGAGGGTCGACATGGCGCTCAATGAGAAGTACAATCAATACCCAAGCGCCAAGAAGCCTTCATTTTTAGGAGTGAGAAATGAGTAAGATACTGGTGGTCGACGATTCCCCCACCATTTTAAGAGTGATTGACCTTGCAATCAAAGAAACGGGCTGGGAGACATTTCATGCAAAAGACGGGCTGACAGCTCTCAAGATGACCAAAGAATATGAACCAGACCTGATTATTCTGGATGTTATGCTCCCGGTTTACAACGGCTATCAGGTTTGCAAACTTTTGAAGTCAAATCCTAGATTCAAGCACATACCAATAATCATGCTCACAGCAAAATCCAGTGTTCTGGATAAAATTAAGGGAAGGCTGGCGAGTGCCGATCTGTACCTCACAAAACCATTCTCACAGGCTGAGCTTCTTGAAGCCTGCAACAAATATCTTAGGAGGTCGTGAAGATGGCAAAAATTTTGGTTGTAGATGACGTTGTTGTTGATCAGACGAGAATGGCCGATATAGTCAAAAGTCTTGGTCATACAGCAATCACCGCATCTGACGGTGAAGAGGCGCTGAACAAGGCAAAATCAGAGAGGCCAGACCTAATTCTTCTTGACATTGTGATTCCGAAAAAGAACGGCTTCCAGGTATGCAGGGAACTTCGCGAGGATCCATCTGTTGCCAATACGCCGGTGATCATGGTCACCTCAAAAAATCAGGACACAGACAAGTTCTATGGACTCAAGCAGGGAGCCAACGAGTATCTGCCAAAGCCTTACACGGAAGACGCGCTCAAAAACGCGATTAAAAAGTTCATCAGATAATGGAATCAAAACAATTTCTCACATTCATGCTTGCGGGTCAGGAGTATGGCATCAATGCCCTGAAGGTGATTGAAGTAATCAACCCTGCATCGGTGACACCAGTTCCATCATCTGGAAAAAATGTGATTGGCATAATGAATTTCAGGGGTGACGTCATTCCGCTTGTTGATCTGGCATACATCATTGCTTCAGACCCGTCATCTACTTCAGGGAAAATAATAGTTATTTCTCACAACGAGGCCATGTGTGGCCTGCTCGTTGATTCAGTCAGGGAAATTATTGTGCCGGATTCATACATTGAAGCATCGGAACTGGGAGATGTAAAGCTGCCTCATCTCCAGTCAGTAACCCAAACACAGACAGGTTTGGTCAGACTTCTTGACATCGGTTCCGCAATGGAATCATTGGTCTAACAGGAGGATTAAATGGCGATCAACTCAACCGGAAATAACAGCTGGCAATCGAAACTGTTCAGCCCGTCAAAATGGAGACTGCAAGCCAAGCTGCTCGTGCCAATTCTGTTGGTAGTTATTCTCAGCCTTGGTGTCACCTGGGCTATAGTTTCGGCCATCGTTACACAAGCGATTACAGATCAGGTTAAGTCTGGACTGGTCGATCTTACAACCTCCACCGCCGAATCTGTAGGCCACATCATCAAAAGCCAGAGCAATGACCTGACTGTACAATCCGAGAAAAACGTCGCCGTGAACGCCATCAGTGAGATGGCAAAATGGGACAGGACGAAAAAGGAACAGGAGTACAAAAAATCGATTAATCTCGAAATGTACAAATCCATTGCCGCCTCAAACAACTTCTACCTGACGCGTTCATGGCTTGATCAGCTTGTCAAAATCCAGGGCATGAAAGAAGTCATGGTCATGGATGTTGACGGAATGACCTTCTGTGCAACCAACCAGCTTTCAGACCCAAACAACGCCACTGACGAGTGGTTCCAGGAGGCTGTAAAAAACTACAAGGAAAACGGATCACTTTGTACTATCCGTGGCCCTGAATACGATGACTCAACCGACGACTTCGACATCTACATGACCTGCCCCATCAGAAGATCAGGTGAGACAACGGTTTATGGATGGATCTCAGTCCGTTACCCTGTAACAACACCATTTTCAACCGCCATCGAAGCAAACGCCAGAGCGCAAGCTTCAGGTTCAGACAAATCCATCTCGTGGTGTTCAAAAGATTTCACGCTTGTGGGAATCATGGAAATGGAGCGTGTTGGAACAAACATTGGATCGAACGCCAAGACTGGTCTAAGAGAAATCAAGTTTCACGTTGACAAAGGCGACTGGTCTGAAAAAGATGGCAAAGTGTACGTCAAGGCCACAGGCAAGGAGTATAAAACAGAGCCATCAACACTTGTCGGACAGCTTGATCGTTACAGACAGTACATCAAGAACTATGAGACAGCACTCTCAAAGCTTGACCCAAAGAGTGAAACATACGATAAAGACACTGCCAAGCTTGAAAGTGACTTAAGAAACAATTCGTTTGAATTCGGTGTTTCATCACAGGGCATTTCAAGAGCTTATTCGGTCGAGATTCTTGGCAAACACCTCGACATTGGCGACCTTGGCTTCATATTCACCCGCCAGTCAAGAAGCCAGTTCATGCAACCTGTTTTTGCCATCAGCAACATTCTTCTCATCATCATGATCATGATGATGATCCTGACCACTCTTCTTCTCATCATGATCGCCCGTTCGATTGTCCACCCAATCCTGATCCTCCGAGGTTCACTGGTCGAGGTTTCACTTGGCAACTATGGCATCAAGGTACCTGTCACAACCCAGGACGAAATCGGTGACCTGGCCAACACCTTCAACCAGATGCTTTCCGACATCAGGGGTTACATTGTCACTGAGGAGGAACGTGGTCTCAAGGACCGTGAAATCGGTGACCTCATCGAAACACTCTCGAAAATGGCTGCCGGTGACCTTGCCACTCGTGCGTCGGTTCCGCCTGATGAAATCGGTGCTCTCGCCGACTCGGTCAACTACCTGGCCGAACAGCTTACCGACAAGATTCAAACGGAAGAGGCCAAGGAACAACAGGACAGACAGATTGCAAACCTCCTTTCAACCGTATCTGAAATGTCAACCGGTGACATGACCAGGACGGCCGACGTCACAGCCGACGTTCTCGGCGCTGTGGCCGACTCGGTCAACTACATGGGCGAGCAGATAAGAAAAATCATCGCCGACGTCGCAAAAGTTAGTTTGAACATTTCGACAACTTCAGAAGAGGTCATCAAAACCTCAGAGTTGATGTCAAAAGATGCAAAAGACCAACAGGCAATTATCACCGACACCTCAGCTGCCGTCGACGAAATGGCCATCTCGATCAACCAGGTATCCCAATCTGCCGAATCAGCCGCACAAGCTGCCGAAACCTCAGCAAAAATCGCTGAAACAGGAGGCAAGACTGTAGAAGAGGCTGTCGACGCCATGAATAGGATCAGGGGATCGGTCGCCGAGATTTCAAAGAGGATCAAGAAACTCGGTGAATCTTCACAGGAAATCGGTGAAATAGTCAACGTTATCTCTGACATCGCAGCCCAGACAAACATGCTCGCCCTTAACGCAGCCATCGAGGCTGCCCGCGCCGGCGAACAGGGTCGTGGATTCTCGGTCGTCGCCGATGCTGTTCGCCAGCTGGCTGAAAGATCGACCAAATCAACAAAAGACATCACAATGCTCATCAGGGGCATCCAGTCGGAAACCTCTGAGGCCATCAAAACCATGGAAGACTCAACACAAGAGGTCGTCGAGGGATCAAAACTGGCTGAAGCTGCACGTGAGAGGCTGGAAGAGATCGTCGGCAACTCAAGACAGCTTGCAGAGCTGATCCAATCAATCTCACTCTCATCAAGACAGCAATCACGTGCAACAGAAGAGGTCAACAAGTCGATGGGTCTCATCTCAACCATCACAAACGGCACCACCAAATCAATCGTTAACGCAACAAACGCTGTTGTGGACATGAACCAGCTCGTTGACCAGCTGAAGTCGGCAGTCCAGAGGTTCAAGATTTAAGTTGCAGGAAATCCTGGCCATAAGGGATCTGATATCGTGTGAAGCCGGACTCCATTTCGGTGAAGCCCGGCTTCATCTTCTTGAGAATTGCGTCAAAAGGCGCATGGTTGATGTTGGATTGAATGCAACCGTGGATTATTACAAGCTCCTGACAGAAGGGAATCTCGCAAGGCATGAACTCTGGGAGCTTGTGGCGATTGCGGTTACCAAAGAAACCAGCTTCATGAGGATACCTGAGCATTTTGAGGCTCTAAAGGAAGAGGAATTGCCAAGACTTGCAAGACTGAGGCTTTCGAAGGGTGAAAACTACCTCCACCTCTGGAGTGCCGGCACTTCGACCGGTGAAGAAGCATATTCGCTTGCAATCACTGCTCTTTCCTGCGGAATCGAAGACAGCATCAAACCAATGATCATCGGAACCGATGTCAACCCAAACGCACTCACTGTTGCAAGAGATGGAATGTATAAGCAGCCTAGATTGAAAAACATAACACCGCTAACGCTTTGGAGCCATTTTGACAGAACCTCCGAAGACACCTTCAAAATTAAGGATCAAACCAGAAAAACAGTTACTTTTTTTACACACAACCTGATCATCGATCACCAGATATTTGATCAGGACGTGATCTTTTGCAGAAACGTGACGATTTATTTTTCGCAACCAAACCGGCTCAGGGTGCTTGAAAAGCTGGTCGGCTGCCTCAAGCCAGGCGGTGTGATGATGCTTGGAGAGGCCGAGATCATGCCAAGAGAAATTCAGGGAATCAAGCCGGTTGAACACAAAAGCTCCCTTTACTACGTCAAAACTGGAGGAGCCAGATGAACAGGGACAAGTACTTCATGGATTTCGTTGCCGAGGCGCTGATGATGCACCACAAGCTGGCAACGGAACTTGGAAAAATCGCTTCAGGCAACCGTTCAAGCGAAACCGTCTACGAAGCTTACAGAATGGCACATTCGCTCAATTCGTCGTCGGCCATGGCTGGGCTGCCTGAGCTTGGGTCGATTGCCTCGTTCATAGAATCATCACTTGAATCCTTTGTCGAGGATCAGGGTTCCGAGTGGCCTGAAGGTGTTGTCGAACTTTGCGAGACTACAAACGACACCATCGGCGGTGTCCTCAACGAACTCAATTCAGGCAGGGAACCGGACATTAAAAGCCAGCTTGACGTGATAACCGAGATTTGGACTGAGTTCAGCACAGACGAGCAGGAACCGGCCAAAACCAATGAACTGGCATCGGTTGTTGCAGACTTCTTCCTCATCGAGGCCGAAGAGCACCTTAAAACCATGAATGACGGATTTCTCGCACTTGAAAAGAATCCGTCCGACAGGTCAACAATTGAAGAGGTTTTCAGGGCAGCTCACACCCTAAAAGGCGCAGCTTCATCGGTCGGTTTCACGGCAACCGAGATTGCAGCTCACGCCCTCGAGGACGCACTTGAACCGATCAGGGACGGAGAAATAAGTCTTAATGCAGCAAAAACAGACATCCTCCTCGGTTCCCTCGATGCCCTGAAAGAAACACTCGACCTTGAAACCAAGGGTGACAAAACCGCACCGAAGGTTGCAAGGCAGGTGGCCGATCTTGTTGGAACCATCGGCATCTCAACCGAGAAAACTCCAGCAAAAACACAGGTATTTTTCCCGGCAGACGACAGAAAGGCGACCAGAGAACCTGACGTTAGGGTAAGGCTTTCAAAGCTGGACAACCTCATGAACCTGACAGGTGAGCTTCTGGTGCAGCGTTCCGGTCTTGACGAGTCCAGATCAAGGTTCATCACCATTGCCGACCAGATAAGGCTTTCATTGCGCAGGCTGTCATCGCTTACCACCGACCTATCCCAGCACAGGCTTCTCCAGCGAACAACCGAAGCCATGAACAACAAAATCGGTTCAAGGAATGGCGCTGGCTCAAGATTTGCCTCGGAATTCGACGAGCTAGAATTTGACCGTTATGTCGAACTGGACAGAATCATCAGGAACCAGACCGAAGTCCACGCAGACCTCGTCGAAACTCTCACAAGACTTGAAAACGAGATTGACGAACTTGGAACAGGCACCAGCAAGCTGATCCAAAACGTCACATCCATTCAGGATTCGGTCATCGGATCAAGGTTGATTTCAATCTCACAGGTGCTTGACCGATTCCCCAGGATGGTTCGTGATCTTGCCAGAAATGAAGGCAAGCAGGTCAATCTGGTGATCGAGGGCGAGACTGTCGAAATCGACGTGAAGGTTGCCGACCGGATTTATGACCCACTGCTGCACATCATCAGAAATGCCGTCCACCACGGCATCGAAACCCCGAAAACCAGGGAATCAATTGGAAAAACTCCCGAAGGTACCATAACCCTTTCGGCATCGTACGAAGGGAATCAGGTAATCCTGAGGATCGCAAACGACGGTGCTCCGCTTGACACCGACAAGATTGCCAGAAGGGCGCTGTCACAGGGGTTTGTTATGCCTGAAGAGCTTGAGATGATGGATGAAGACGGTATCGGCAGGCTGATCTTCAAAGCTGGCCTTTCTACGGCCGACGATGCAGGACTGGTTGCCGGCAGAGGTGTCGGTCTTGATGTTGTGAAAACCGGTGTCGAAAACCTTGGCGGTTCAATAGATGTCAGCTCAAATCCGCTTGGCACCGAGTTCACTCTCAGATTACCGATCTCACTGGTCATCTCACAAGGTCTCGTTGTCAACTGCGACAAAACCCCTTATGTAATACCGCTTGGCCAGGTTTCCGAGGTCATGAACATTGGCAGAAACGAGATCAAAATGATCGGTGAGACCCCGATGTACAACCTCAGGGAAGAGTTTGTCCAAATCCACTTCCTTGACGATATTCTCGGTGAAGATGCCGGCATATCAAAGTCAAACACAATTCCAACAGTGCTTGTTGAGTACGGCGCATCGAGAATGTTGATCGGTGTCACCGGCGTTGTTGGAAAACACGACATGGTCATCAAGTCAATGCCGAAAATGCTTCAGGCTATAGACCTCTTCGCCGGCGCAACAATCTTCGGTTCAGGCCAGGTTGTTCTGGTTCTCAACCCAATGAGCCTTTTTGAAAGAAAAATAGAAGCACTGCCAAAGAAACACGACTCAAACAGCAAACAGAAGGAACAGCAGGGCAAAAGGATTCTGGTTGTGGACGATTCCCTCTCAATGAGAAAAATTCTTTCGAAAGACCTTTCCGACAAAGGCTTTGAGGTCAGCACTGCAGCATCGGGGCTTGAAGCGCTTGACATGCTTGAAAGCAACAGGTTCGATCTCATGGTTCTCGACATAGAGATGCCGGAGATGGACGGGTTCGAGCTGCTATCGATCATGAGGGACGATCCAAGGTTTTCAAATCTCCCAAACATGATCATCACCTCAAGGTCAGGGTCAAAACACAGGACGAAGGCTTTTGAACTTGGAGCAAATGCATATCTGGTCAAACCTTATGACCAGACGCTGTTCCTTGACACGGTCAAAAAACTGATTTCAAATGGAAACGGAGCCTGAAGGGGCTAAGATGTTTCCAAAGATAAGGACTCTGCTTGTCAATGACTCGTTCCACACACTCGATGTGATGGGCAAAATCCTGCAGTCAGATCCTTCAATGACGGTCATTGGAACTGCCAGAAACGGCATTGAGGCCTTAAGACAGATAGATCACCTGTCACCTGATGTTGTGGTTCTCGATCTCACCATGCCTTATATGGACGGCCCATCCACTCTAAGGACTATTATGCAGAAAAAACCGATTCCGGTACTCATCTGCGCACCCGATGATGCAAAACAGCAGGCGCTTGCCCTGTCGTGCCTTTCAATGGGTGCAGTTGATGCTGTCATATTCGACGAAACAATTGATCCAATGACTCTTGATGCTCATCTGGCCACACTTCCAACCAGAATCAAAATGGTTTCGCACATCAAGCCGATCAGATCGATCAAAACTCTTGTGGGTGTGAAAATTGAAGCTCCAAGCGAATCAAGGATTGAACGAACTGGCAGAAAAGCCAGATCAGTCCTTACAATCGGCGCATCAACCGGTGGCCCTTCCGCACTCAAATTCATCCTCTCAAGATTGCCCGAAAACCTTGTGCCTGCAATTCTTATTGCCCAGCACATGCCGGAAAACATGACAAATGAATTCGTCAAAATGCTCGCCTACTCATCAACCCTCCAGGTAACACAGGGGAGGCATGGAATGCCGGTTGAGCCGGGCATGGTTTATGTCGCACCTGGCGGAAAAAACATGGTTGTAAACGACGAAAGGATCATCGAGCTCAAAAACTCCGAAACTCTTGAATATGTTCCGTCGGTTGATGCGATGATGACCACAGCTGCGGATTCTTTCAGACACAAGACGATAGGACTTGTTCTCACAGGCATGGGCAGTGACGGGAAAAATGGTATCGTGTCGATAAAAAACTGTGGTGGCAAGACGCTTGCCCAGGACAAAGAAACATCTGTTGTGTTCGGAATGCCGAAAGAGGCAGCATCAACAGGCACCATTGACCACGTGCTGCCGCTTGAACAGATACCCCTGAAGCTCTCAAGGATGATGGGGATTGAAGAAAACGTTGCGTGAGGTTTATGAAAAATGAAATTGTTACAAATATCGCTTGATGGGAAAACATTCCTGATTGCGGCACCAGCAAGGGTCGTTGAACAGTACGAATTCAGGAGCGTTCCCGGTACTCTGGTGAAGGGGATGCACCTTGGCAAACCGCTTCTTGACCTAGGGCTCCTGACAAAAACAAGACCGGCATCAATTGCAAAGGGTTTTGTCTACGATGATTTCGGTTTCATGGCAGAGGAGATCACCGGAGAAATTGAGATAGAAGACGAAAAAATAAAGGTTTTTCCAAGAATGGTCTGGGAACAGAGGGGCGCTGTAGTTAAGGGCACAGCTGAAATCGAAGGTCAGAAAATACCCCTTATCAACGACAAACTCAACAGGCACTGGAAACAAGACATCGAATCCGAGCTGAAGGCAAGGAGATGGATATGAAAAAACAGGCTGTGGCAAAAGCTGAACCGATCACAACTTTCCTTGAACTTGAAGCGTGCTCGCAGGTTTGGGCGATCCCAGCCCTCGATGTCGTCAGGATCATTGAATTCAAAAAACCTGAACCGCTCCCTGAAGAAGGTCTGCTTCTTTCTGCAATTGTCGAGTATGAAAATCAGGAGGTTCCGTTTCTTTCCCTCGGCACACTGCTTGAGGGCAAGAAAGAATCCGAAGGGCCAATCATCATCTTTGACCACAAAGAAGGAAGGATTGCTCTCGGAGTCTCAAAAGTTATGACTCTCAAAAGAATTCCCGACAGTCTTCTCGCACCGGTTCCTCCAATCATTGGAGATGAAAGATTCAAGTCGATCCTGAATTTTTGCTATGTTGACAATGATGCAATCGTTCCGGTTGCAGACATAAAAAATCTGGAAATCTAAAATCCTGGAACCTCAGGCACTTGATATGATGAGTTTTGCCAATAACATTGTTTGCATGAAAAAGCTCGCCGTCATTATGGCATGTCTTGCGCTATCGGTCAGTTGCGCTCCAAAGGTTGATGATCCTGGAATGAGCAACGACTGTGGCTGGCCGTCATATCGTGGCAACTATCTCAACACTGGCTCGGTTCATTCCAGCTGCTCGCCATCGGTTGATTCAATCGATCTTTCATGGAAATTTGCAGCAGGCGGTGCCGTTGACCAGACACCGGTTGCAGGCGACGGCAAAATCTATATCGGTTCGATCAACAAAAGATTCTACTGCATCAATGAGGCCGATGGTTCGGAAGCGTGGACTCATGAATGTTCTGACCCTGTGGCTACACCCGCAGTTATCGTTAAAGACAAAGTGGTCTTTGGCACTAAAGGTTCTTCACTCCACTGTCTTGATGTCAACACCGGCGCTGAGCTTTGGACTCATGATATAAATGCAATCCCATCCATCCCTACAGCTGACGATGATTCAGTCTATGTCGGTTCATCCTCAAAAGAATTCATGAGAATCAACGTCGATGATGGTTCAGAGATATGGTCTGTTGAAGCACCTGCCGGAATCAAAGGTTGTCCTGTGGTTGAATCCGGTTCGGTTGTTGTTGGTTGTTTCGATGGTTCGGTCATCAGGGTGGACAAGAAAACCGGTGCAATCACAACCATCAAAAAAACTTCCGGCGCCATTACAACCTCGATTGTTGCAGACAGCGAAAACCTGTACTTTGCATCCTATGATGGCAGAATTCATTGCATCGACGGAAAAACGGGAGAAGAACGCTGGTCATACAACGTAGGTATAAATCAGGAATGCAGCCCGACGCTTTGGCATGGGAAGCTGTTCTTTGGTGCAAACAATGGATACTTCTATTGTCTTTCGGTTACAAACGGTGCCGTTGTGTGGATTTATGACACTGGTTTGATGAGAAGGATCATTGGCAGTCCTGTCGCAAGCAAAGGCATGGTCTGGTTTGGCTCCGAGGACAACAACGTTTATTGCTTCAATGCCATAACAGGCGACAAACTCTGGTCTTACAAAACCGGTGACAGAATCTGGTCTTCACCGATATTTTCAAACAAACAGCTGATCATCGGCTGCAACGACGGCAATCTCTATTGCTTCGGCAACTGAAGAAAATCAGCCGATCTTTGCCAGATATTCCCTCGCCGATTCAATTGTCATGAAGAATATGTTTTCTGGCGGTTTGATGAAAAACATTGGCAAAAAGTCGGTTATCTTGCCGGCATCAACGATTGCCACAGCCTTCAGCTTCCTTTGAGCTTCCTTCATCCTGTCGTCCATCAATTTGCCAGCCATTGAAAATGCGCTCATTCCTGGCATGTCTAGATCGGTGACGTTGATGATGAGGCTGTAGCCAGGATTTTCTTCGACTGCCGAGATCAACTTTGTGACTGCCAATTCAACGGAGTCATCCAGCTTTCCGGAAAGTGTTGCTTCAATTGTTTTCGTCTCTTTTACAACTGTAACGTCGAATGTTGTCATTTGTCTCCTCAAGGAGTGAAATCATCAGGCGGTGTATAAGTTATTTTGATATGTCTGGTATCAGCGAACCACTCAACCTTTGCGCCGAAAGCCTCGGAAATGAATCTGATTGGGACAAAGGTCGTTGAGTTTTCAAGCGAGGGAGCCACATCGAGTGTGACATCCATGCCATTGACGATTGCCTCCTTCCTGCCGACCCAAAGGGTGATTGAATCAGTGAATCTTGATATCGTTATCTTTTTCGACGATGCTTCCCACTGAACCTTGCAACCGAAGGCTTCTGAAACGAACCTGATTGGAACAAGCGTTCTGTTGTTTCTGATGAAAGGTGGTGAATCGAGGGGAACTTCCAGCGAGGCAATCCTTGCCTTCGGAACACCGATATCCATTTCTAGAAGGATCGACGGCTGGGACTTGACCTTTGCCTCAACCACCACATTCCTGCAAACGTTGCCTTTGGTTTTTATCGAGATGTGACCTACAAAGGATTCGCCACCTGGGAGCTCTGAGGCTGAGATTGTGGCAATTCCCTCGATTCTTTTCTGTCTGGTTTTGAAAACAACCGGCGAGACCTGGAGCCACGGTTTGTCAATCTCAATTGTTCCTGAAATTTCCTCGGTTGTGTCAAACGCTATCACGAAATTGATGGAAACCTCGCGACCTCTCGGAATGTAGCCAAAATCAAGCCTGTCCGGGATTATTTCAATGCATGAAGGTGGTTCGACCGATTTTTCGGGGATCACAAATTTTATTGTGGATTTCAGGGTTTTATCCAGCACATTGACAGAAACAACCAGTTCGTATGGCCCCGGTGCCAAGCCGTTTGTGTTTACAGTGACCTGGATGTCAAATCCTGAATTTGCATCAATCTCACCGGTTCCGGGTGAGTATAGCCCGTAGTTTCCTGAGGTTCTTACCACAAACCTTGTTCTTGCGCCATTTTTTTGGGTCAGTCGGAATGTGGTTGCTCTTGGTGATGCCAGGGTTCCGAAATCGATGTTTTCAGGTGTGAGGCTGAATTCCGCTTCAGGTTCAGGCGGAGGAGGTTCCGGAGGCGGTGGTTCAGTTTTTTCATCAACAACAAATGAATCGGGCTCAATGTTTGGGTCGTGTGTGTCGCCCTTGCTGTCCTTCATTTTTGCGCCGATGATCGTGAGATTGTGCACCCCTGTCGTTTTTGGCTTGAGAGCGATGTAGACAAGCGTGCCATTTCCGGTGACACCATCGGCTTTCAGAATGCTTGCTGTGATCTTTGCACCTGATACCGACGGTTCAGCTTTTATTTCCAGTGGTGTGTTCTGGCTGATCAGCAACTCGCCAGGCTTTACGCCGGAGAATTCAAGTTTTGTGTTGTCAAAAACAAATGTGAACTCCCCGCTTGTCCAGTTTTTTGCATCGCTTATGTCAATCTTGATTTCAATGATTTCGTCCAGATAACCTTTTTCCGGAGCATCGATTTTGAGTGTGGAGATTACCGGTGGATCTTTGGGTGGTTCAGGTTGTGGATCTGGGTCTGGAGGATTTGGAGGAGGAGGCGTCGGGTCACCAAGCAGACCCCAGCATGTCAGACTGTTTGCACCTGCAAAGATTATCCTGTCCCAGAGAACAAGCGGCTGGTTAGCCACAAGCGTTCGGGAGTCGATATTGAAACTGGCCTTTTCCTCACCGGTGTCACAATCAAGGATCATGCACGTGCTGCCATCATGAACGCACACCATGCCTGAACCAACCGAAGGAGTTGAAGAGTTTGGAATGGCATTGCCAAGCATCTTTGACCAGAGAGTATTGCCGGTTTGTACTTCCTTGGCATAAATGTATTGGTTGCCGGTATAGAAAATCAATCTCCCGTCGGATGCCGGATTGCCGTATACTGTTGAAGGATCACCAAAAGGTGAGTTCCATGCTTCCTGACCGTTGTCTGTCTTGAGAGCAATCAGGGATTTGCTGGTTCTGATTATGAGCAGGCCAGAAACGACCATGCACCCGCCAGAAATTTTTTCGTGAAGGTCTTTCTCCCAAATGATCGAGTGATCAGTCTCATTAATGGCAACGACAATATCATCGTTATAGCAGACAAAAATCCTGCCCGAATCTGCACAAGGGTTGAACCTGATGCTGTTTGAGGATGATCTTGTTACATCCCAGTTTATTTCGTTGGTTGCTGGATTTACCGCCACCAGACCGGCGCCGTAATCTTCAAGGCAGAAGATCAGGTTTGAACCTGTGTCCATTGGATCAGCCCTCGAGGCTGTCTGGAACTGTGTCCTTGTCGAATACGCCGATTTACCGTCGATTCCAACTCCATAAATTCTTCCATCGACTCCGGCGACCGAGATTTTATTGTTCGAGATGACCGGCGATGAGATGCACTTGCTGCCAAAATCCACTCGCCAGTCCACTTTTCCAGTCTGCCAGTCCAGACAGACAAATTGTCCGTTTGTGCTCTTGTTCCCTGCAACAAATATCTTTTGGCCATCTGTCAGAATCGAGCTGCTTGTGCTTGGTAACTCCACGCCGACGTCAGACTGCCAAAGCAGGCTGAGTGGAGGTTGTGGCATGGAGGTGAACAAACCGTCACGCTGTGGAGTCCCGCCTGTCATGGTCCAGATGAGCACATCGGCTCGAACGGCAACAATTGGCAAAATGGCAATTGACAAAACAATACTTAGCAGTTTTTTCATCATCATCCATAATACAGTTTTGGGGCTGCGATTGTTTAAAGGTTAGAATCAGATATCTCTAAAGTGAAAAGATTGTTGAAAATCGTTTGAGCTCAATATACACTTTTCCAAGCAACAACTTGGGGAGTAGCCAAGTGGCAAGGCAGCGGTCTTTGGAACCGCCATCCGCAGGTTCGAATCCTGCCTCCCCAGCCATAAGGAGACTCATGGATATATCGGCTCTCATCCTGGCGGCTGGAAACGGCAAACGCATGAAGTCCAAAACCCCGAAAGTCCTTCATGAAATTCTTGGAAAACCCATGGTTTCCTACGTCATCGATGCAGCAAAAAATGCCGGCGTGGGAGACATAACACTGGTCATCTGCAATGAAGCCGAGGCGGTAAAAGAAAAGCTGGGAGACAGTTTTTCATATGTCACGCAGGCTGAGGCGAGAGGCACCGGAGATGCAGTATTTTCAGCAAGAAACCATTACAAGGGCAGAAAAGGCTGGATGCTGGTCATTTGTGGTGACACTCCGCTGATTAAGCCATCAACAATAAAATCAATGATAGCCCTGGCCGAGGACAAGAAGCCATCGTGCGTCATACTGACAGCAAAAGTCCCTGATCCAACCGGTTACGGGCGCATCGTACGTGACAACGTTGGAAGCATAAGCGAAATAGTCGAAGAGGTCGACGCAAAGATCGAAGAGAGAATGATCAGTGAAGTAAATACCGGCGTTTACCTGTTCAATCATGACGACGTATGGAATGCACTGGAAAAAGTCGAACCTCACAACAACCAGAAAGAATACTATCTCACCGATGTCATCAAAAACCTCTACAGGGAAGGCAAAACCGTCATCTCACAAGCTTGCGAGGATATCTCCGAATACCATGGAATAAACAATCGCTGGGATCTCACACAGATTGCCGGACGCCTCCAGGAAGAAATCCTCAGGAAGCATGCCCTCAACGGTGTCACGATCATCGACCCATCATCAACATACATTGAAGCCACTGTCAAAATAGCAAACGATGTGACCATCTATCCTTACGTCTATCTCCAGGGCGACATCACAATCGACGAAGACTGCAAGATTGGCCCTTTCCTGTTCCTCAAGGGTGAGGACAAGGGCATAAGGATTTCAAAGAATGTTGAAGTTGGGCCATTCGTGAGGATGAGACCGCCGGTTGATATTGCCGAAAACTCCAAGATTGGCTGTTTCATCGACATGAAAAAGGTCAAAATGGGCAAGGGCTCGAAAGTACCTCATCTCTCCTACGTCGGCGACACTGAAATGGGTGATGAGGTGAACATTGGCGCTGGAACCATCACCTGCAACTACGACGGAGTGAATAAGAACAAAACAAAGATTGGCAACAGGGTTTTCATTGGAAGCGACACAATGCTTATCGCTCCAATCGAAATCGGCGACGATGCCTACACAGGCGCAGGATCTGTGATCAACCGCAGTGTTCCGGAAGGATCACTTGGAATCGAGAGATCATCAATGAACATCATTGAAGGCTGGGCAAAAAGGAAAAAACTGAACAACAGCAAGAAGGAGAAACATGGTTAAAATCTTTTCAGGTTCGTCAAATCCGGAGCTGGCACGCCAGGTCTGCGAGTACGTTGATCAGCCGCTTGCCAAGATGAACATCCTGAATTTTGCAGATGGAGAGATCAAGTGCTGGCCGGGAGAAAACGTCAGGGGAGCCGACTGCTTCATTATCCAGCCAACAAACCCCCCATCAAACAACATCATGGAACTCCTCATTATGATCGACTCACTGAAACGGGCCTCCGCCCTCACCCTCAATGTGATCATCCCTTACTATGGATATGCAAGACAGGACAGGAAGTCCCAGTCAAGAGAGCCGATCACTTCAAAACTTATCGCCAACCTTCTGACTGTCGCCGGTGCAACACGGGTTCTCAGCATTGACATCCACGCCAGCCAGATTCAGGGTTTCTTTGACATCCCATTTGACAATCTCACATCCATGCTCCTTTTCAAGGACTACTTCGAACGCATGGGCATTTCAAATCCAGTTGCATGCTCGGATGTCGGCGGTGTGGCAAGGGCAAACCTTTTTGCAACCAGCTTCGGCGGAACCGTTGCCGTTTTTGCAAAAACCCGCCCAAGACCGGACGTTGTGGAAAGCCTCTACTTCATCGGTGATGTTGACGGCAAGGACGTTATCTTTGTTGACGACATCATCCAGACCGGTGGAACACTCATCGCAGGTGCAATCGAAGCTAAAAAGGCTGGGGCAAGAAGAATCTTTGCCTGTGCGACACACGGCCTCCTTGGTGGAAACGCTGTCGAAAAACTTAACAACTCCCCAATCGATGAGATAGTTGTCACCAACACAATCGACATTCCAGCCGACAAAATTGGTGGGAAGATTAAAGTTCTCTCGGTTGCACCCTTGATTGGAGAGGCAATTATCCGTATAAGAGACCATCGTTCCATATCGGAACTTTTCAACGTTGCACTGGTTGAAAAAAGAAAAACAAATCCACTATAGGAGAGTAGAAAATGCAAAGAGTACAGTTACAGGCTGAAAAGAGGGTCAAGCAGGCAAGAGGCGACAATGGTAAGCTTCGTGCCTCTGGCAAGGTACCGGCCGTTATCTATGGTCCAGAAGTTGAAGGATCACTGCCGATATCCGTCGATCAAAAGGAATTTGTTCTTCTCTCAAGAAAGGGCGTAAATTCGCTCCTGTTCGACCTTATGTTCCAGGGTCACCACTACACTGCATTGGTAAAGGAACTCCAGCTCCACACGCTCACAAAGAAGGTTCAGCATATCGATTTCTACAGCGTCAACCTTAGCAAGCCGATTATCGTTGAGATTCCGGTCAAAATCACTGGCGACTGCAAGGGCGTAAAGGCCGGTGGAGTTCTCGAGCAGAGGATTCACAAGGCAAAGGTTAAGGCCGTTCCGGAAAAGATTCCAAACGATGTGGTTATTGATGTAACAGAATTCGGTCTTGGCACAATCCTTCACGTTAAGGACATCCAGCTTGAAGACGGCGTTGAGTTCATTTCGCACTTTGAAGAAGCAGCCGTCACGGTCAAGGTTCCAAGGGCTGCCAAGGAAGAAACGACTGAAGCGACAGCTGCAACAACAACCGCAGCCGCACCTGCAGCACCAGCCACACCAGCGAAATAAATGGAATTCAGGTTATCCGGAGACCAGCTGGCGATCAGACTTGATCCAGGCGACGATCTTCTGCCGTCAATCGGTAAAGCAGTCGTTGAGTCAGGTCTTGGTTCAGGCTTCATAGTTTCGTGCATAGGAGCCCTTTCAAAAGCCAGGCTGACATCCATGCTCTCGACCATGAACGGAATGTTTTACGCACCAATGAGAGAACTCTCCGGCGCACTCGAAATGGTCATGGCTTCCGGAAACGTTGAGCCAAAGGTTGATGGTGGAGTGAAGGTTCATCTTCACGGGCTGCTTGATGTCGAATTCAAGGAGCTTGTTGGCGGACACTTCGATGACACGGGTAACATTATCGGCATTACCGCCGAAATCCTGGTTCAAAAGTTTCCAGGGCTCTCAAGAACTTCTGCTGGCACTGGTCCGGCAAAACTGAATCTGTAAAAACCAAATCTTCAGTCAAACCCCCGATCTGAATGATCGGGGGTTTTCATTTGAATTCTCCTCATACTTGGCTAACAGACGCTGGCTAGTATGTAATTGCATGAAAGTGCAATCTTGTGAAAGGAGACAAAAAATGAAGAAAAATCTTGAAGAACAGCTCACTCTCGTAAAAACCGGCATGACTGAAAAGGGCAAAGATCACTCAAATGGTCTGTTTGCCAACCTTTTCAAATCGCAATCACTCAAGGTCAGCGATTCAACTGTCATCAGCGACAGCCCGGAATACAGAAATCCCGACAAATTCAGGAATCTCTGATCAGGCTTGGTCAATTTGTCGTTTCCACAAGACAGATTGACATTAATGAAATCATTCCGATCAAACGATCGGTTTAAGATAAATTCAGCACATAAACGCTTTCAATAAAATGATACTGTTTTATTATTTAATAGTATATTTTGCGAACCAACAAACACCTCATAATGTTTTATTTTGTTTAGTCGTGTTAATGTCTCAAACGAGTTAAGCATCAATTAGACTCGTTAGCAAACCTCAAACTGATCAGTCAAAGATTGTAAATACATAAAAATCGTGGCATAAGACTTGCACGGCAAACCCATTTAACATAAAATGAAAGCCTGCATGAAGAGAAGCCTCATTGTGGTCGGAGGGCTGTCGGGAGCTGGCAAATCCAGAACTCTTGGCGTGTTTGAAGACCTTGGATACTATACGGTTGAGAACCTTCCGATTGAGCTTTTGACGAAGTTCGTTGAGCTTTCCTCGTCAGATTCTGGAAGAATGCACAACATGGCCATCACGCTCAACCTCAATATCTCGGATTCCACCGATTGGGGCAAGCTTCTTTCAGAGTCAATAGAGCTTATCAAGAAATCTGGAATCACGGTTGAAGTCCTTTTTCTCGAAGCCAATACTGACACGCTCATCAGACGCTATCAGGAAACAAAGAGAAAACACCCCCTTCTCGATTCAGGCGGAATATTTGACGCTATCCAGCGAGAGCAGCTCCAGCTCAGGCCGCTTAAAAAAATCGCAACCCAAGTTATCGACACAAGCCTTCTCTCACCTCATGACCTCAAAATCAGGCTGTCGAAAATCTACTCGATCCGTGGCAGGCTTCACGACAACCTCGCAATAACTCTGATGTCTTTCGGTTACAGGTACGGCGTCCCAACCGAGGCTGATCTGGTAATGGATATACGCTTCATCAGCAACCCTTATTACGACGACGATCTAAGGGATTTCGACGGCACAAACGAAAACGTGAGAAACTTTGTTCTCTCGGACGAATCCGCCCAGCAGTTCCTCGATGAGTTCATAAAACTCCTCACTTTCCTGCTCCCGCAATACCTCGCAAGGGAAGGAAAGAGCCATCTTACGGTCGCTTTTGGCTGCACAGGCGGAAAACACAGGTCGGTTGTCATCACAAACGAAATGGGCAAGCGACTGTCCGGACTTGGCTACGACGTAAACATCGTTCACAGGGACAAGGATAAATGACCACCCGGGAGTTTATATCGTCGATCACCCGTCCCGGGCTGGGCATCAAACGCTGGGTTATTGTCATGTTTGCTGGCTCAATAATCATCATTTTTGGAGTGCTGGTCATCGACTGGCTGACAAACGGCAACCAGATAACGGCATGGCTTTCCCAGGCTTTCAACAGGATTCACGAGAACCCTAACCTGCAGTCATGGCTCCTCCCGGTTATGGGTTGGATGTCGGTTGCTGCTGGCGCCTTGATGATCGGTTACTCGGCCGTTCAGATGTCGGTGGCCGTCATGAGGTACCTTGCAACCCCACATGTCAAACACAAAACGCCAAACATTTCAAAGGTTGTTGTGTTTGGCGGTGGATCAGGCATCTATCCGGTGCTTCAGGCGCTGAAAACCTTGAACGTTGAGGTCACAGCCGTTGTCACGGTCGCCGATTCAGGTGGCTCAACCGGCAAGCTGAGGGAAGAGATGTTCATCCTTGCTCCGGGGGACATCAGGCGTTGCCTGATTGCGCTTTCCGACCAGCCTCTGCTTGACAAGCTCATGAGATACAGGTTCACAGGCTCCCAATCGCTTGACGGACATAACCTTGGAAACCTTATGATTGCTGCATTGACCATGACCGAAGGCGATTTCACCGAAGCCGTCTACCGAATGTCCAAGATGCTCGCCGCAAAAGGCACGGTCATTCCCTTCACCGTCGACAGCGTCTCGATCTGTGCAAAGTATGAAGATGGGACAATTGTTCAGGGAGAAGCTGAAATACCAAAGGCCGGCAAGCCGATCAAGAAAATTTTCTTCAACCCACCTTATGCCAAACCCTACGTCCGTGTACTTGAAGCCGTCGATGAAGCCGATGTGATCATTGTTGGCCCCGGAAGCCTTTACACCTCGATCATGCCATGCCTCCTTCTTGCACCTATTGTCGATACGATTGTGCAGTCAGAGGCGAGGAAGATTTACATCGCAAACCTCATGACCGAACCTGGAGAGACAATCGGCTACGAGGTAAAACACCACCTTGACGCCATCAAAAGCCACACAGGAGCTGACCTTTTTGACACCGTGCTTGTCAATTGCGGAATCATTGACGAAGAGACGTTGACAAAGTACAGGGAAAAGAAGTCTGTGCCTGTGACATGCAGACAGGAAGACGTACCGGCCACGGTCGTATGTGAGGATCTGGTCGAGATCGAAAACAATTTTGTAAGACACAGCAGTACAAAACTCGCAAGAGTATTTGCAAAGCTGGTCAGGAGGAGCGCCAATGCCTGAACAGAGGATGCGTGCGAATGTAAACGTAAAGCTCAAAAACAACCTCAGAGGTGTTCTAAATCTTCACGAGGCGTTGAGAATCCTTCAGATGCCGGCATCAGACCTCAGGGACACGATAAACACATTCCTCTCGTCAAACCCAATGCTTGAACGCGTGGAAAACACTGGCGAGCCAGACATTGAAATCCATGACAGGATGGATTACCCCACAAGATCAAGGAATTTCGATGACGCAATCAACGAAGACAACATAAAATCGCACGACAAGTCCATCAGGGAAGTGTTGATGGAAGAGCCTCAGCTTTCCTTTGATGACCCCTACAAAAACGGAATCAAGGAATTCCTCGTTGGAAACATCGATGACAACGGCTTTTTGCTCTGTGATTGCGACGAAGCCGCTCAACACCTTGAAGCAAGCCTTGAGGATGTTGAAGAAGTCCTACATCTGATCCAGGAAGCGGCACCTCCAGGTGTTGGAGCAAGAACTCCTGAAGAATCCATACTTTTAAGGCTCAGGCGCGACTTTGACGGTGAAGATCTCAGAATTGGCGAGGCAATCGTCAACGAACACTGGCCAAAACTAAAGAAGAGGCGTTTCAACGAGGTGGCCAATCTTTTGGACTCATCACCCGAAAAAGTCAGCGAGATATGGAACAAAATCTCGCGCTACACCTACACTCCAGGCTCAAACTACGCCCCGTCAGCAAACTACATCACACCTGAAATTGCCATAAAACCAGAAGGAAACGATATCATCATCCAGCCTCTCAAAGACGGCATCCCACCAATCACAATCAATCAGGAATACGCACAGATGATGAAATCGACAGATGACAACGAAACCCTGTCCTTCCTGCGCGACAAGATGACCGAGGCAAAGTGGCTTCTCAAGGCAATCGACCAGAGAAAGCGCAACGTTTTGAAAATCGTAACAGAAATTTCCAAAGCTCAGAAGGATTTTTTCACAACCGGAAACCGGTCGCTCAAACCGCTGACCCTCAAGGAAGTGGCAGAGCACGTTGGTCTTGTGCCGTCGACAGTATCAAGGGCGATAAACAACAAATACGTCATTACTCCACAGGGCACTTTCCCGCTCAAGTTTTTCTTCACCGGAGGCTACAGCAATGGAAAGGGTAAAGTCAGCAACGTGGCTGTGAAGGAGATCGTCAGGGAACTGTCAGCCGAAAGTGTCCACACTGACAAGGAAATTTCAGACCTGATCTCAGAGAAACTTAAAATAAAAGTTTCCCGAAGAGCAGTTGCCCAATACCGAAAAGACCTTGGCATTGCCTCATCTGTCGAGCGAGGCAAAAACGGACTCAGGGAAGCTGTCTAATTCTAATTTTGTCAGCAACTACTCAATCTCAATCGATCCGCTTACCGTTTTGATCGAGACTTCGGCGGTTCCGTCACCAACCGTGAAAATGCCTGATTCTGCTTCATCCGGTGTCGTGATTTCACCCGAAGAGGATCGAAGTTTGAATGTTGCGCTGCAATCGTCGTGAATGCCGACATGAACATCGTCTGAGACAGTCTTTATTGTCATTGAGCCTTTGGTAATCAGGAGCGTGTCGATCTCAACCGTGCCAGACACATCCTCGATTGACGCGTTTTCGGTTGCAATCTCGCCGATTGCGATTTCCGAGCTTATTGATTTAATCCTCAAACTTCCGCTCACCGAGCTGATCTCCATGTCGCCGGAAGTGCTTTCGATGTCGCAGTCGCCTGTCTCTTCGATTGACACATCCCCGGAAAGCGTTTGAATGCTTATTTTGTTGGCAGTGCCGATGTCTATGTCGCCAGAAATTGTTTTGATCACAAGGTTTTTGCCAGAGTCAACTTCAACATCGGAAGAGATGGCCTCAACCACAAGGTTTTCTGTGCACTCAGCAACGGTTATATCAGCATCGGAAGTAACGATTTTAAGATCAGCCACAGAGTTGATGTCGATTGATCCCGCTTCACACCTGATGTCAACTGACTTTGCCTCGTCGCAGTCGAGTTCGATCTCACCACCGCAGTCGATTGCAATGTCGCCCTTCCACGGGTGTTCGAAATTGATTGCACCGACAAGGCATTTGATGCCAACTGAAACGGTGTCCGGCGATTTGAGCACAATCTGGTAATCATCCTCGCAAGACTGCGGGGAAATGACCAGGGTTCCGTTTACAGTCGTTGTGATGATCTCTGACTCGTTGTCGTCCCACTCAAGCTCGACCTCGCTTGACGGCAGGACTTCGAGTGTGATCTCGGCTTCTGAAAAATCAAGCTCAATCCTGTTTGTCGGCTGGAGCTTCCTTGTCGTCATTTTTATCTCCCTTCATTGAAAGCAGGGTTGCCTTTAGGAACTTTTCATCGATGAGCAGAATCAGTCCCGCAAGAACCGCAAAGAGGATCAGCTGCCATGCGCCCATCACTCCGAAGATTGAGGCAATCATCGTTATGAACGCTGCAACAGAGAGGCACAGCGTGTATGTGTTGAAGTAGAAAAGCTCGATTAGCCCGCAAATGAGCGTCACTGCCAGCCATGTTTGCCAGGTGAAGATCGCCATGATCAAACCTCCAATTGCATGAATTGCCAGTTATTATAATGCATTTGGGCGGAAAGCAAAAGGAATGAAATACTTGTTGTTTTCTGTGAATTTAGATACCCTTGATTTCTCAGGGCAGTGAAAGTTTATTTCTAGACATTTACATCATTCGAAGGAACTTGGTAAGGTACGGACCCTACACTGCCACGTTTGAAATAAAAGCAAGTTTAATATGTGATTGATTGAGAAGTTTTATCAAACACTATTGACAAAAAATGATTTATTAATAAAAATGTATTATGTTTAATAATGAAATTTCTATCAGATCAATTTGTCAGTACATAGATGTTATTTCTAGAAATCAAATACCCCAAAAAGATTTGAAGTTTGTTTATCGAGGTCAGAATCAATTCTATGAAAATAAGACATCTAGTACGTTAGTTAGAAGATATGTATCTTCAAGTGCAACTCGTCGATTGTGTAGTCAAAATGGTTCATTTCCAACAAAAAAAGATATTTATTTGTACTCACAGTCACTATTAACTCAAGTTGAAAGCAAGGGCTATTCAATAAAAAATGGAAGAAAACTATTGACTCTAGAAATATTTGCAGAACTACAGCATCATGGTTGTGCGACATTTTTAATTGATTTCACTTTTAACCCTTTAGTTGCATTGTATTTTGCTTGCAAGGGAAGAAAAGATGATGATGGTTCAATTTTTGTTTTTAACATTAATTCAAGTAATGTTAAGGATGCCAATGATTACAATAACCTATATGAAACAGATTCGTATGATAATGTTTTGATTAATTTTTTTGATGAAATTGATGATACTATTTTTTACTGGATCCCTTCCGATCTTAATAAAAGAATCCCCTCACAGAATTCTATTTTTCTTTTTGGAAAACAATTTCTTAATAAACATGATTTTGATCAAATTATTTTAGTCAAAGCTGAAAATAAAAATGAAATTTTAAATGATCTCGATCAGATTTACAACATTAACGAAACAACGCTATTTAATGATTTTACAGGTTTTGCTTTGGCAAATAATGTATGTTCTGAAATAAGATATTTAAATACCTTGGATAATAAAAATAATGAAGATAAACGATTATTAGTTAATCTATGTAAGGAGATATCTAATATTGAGAAGAACTCTTCCTTGATTCATGCAATTGGAAGAGAAGAAATCTCAATCATGTATTTCAATTATTCTAGAATGATAGCTAATAATGACAAAGATAAAGCATTAGAGATTATCAGTAAAGCATTATTTTACAATAACAAGAATCCCAAGTATTGGAATTATAAGGCGAATCTAGAAATTGATTTATCAAAATATGAAGAGGCTGCGAAAAGCTTCAGTGAGGCAATAAAAATTGATGACAAATATAGCCCAACATTTAATAACCGAGGAATTTATTATGCAGAAGTCAAGAAAAATTTCATTTTAGCGATAGAAGATTTTACAAATGCTATAAAGCTAAACCCAAAAAGATATGAACATTATATTCATAGAGCATTTTGTTATACTGAAATTCAAGATTATGATAAAGCTATTGATGATTATAATAGTGCAATAGACATTGAACCCAATAATTCGATATTTTATAATAATAGAGCATCAATGTTTCTCCAGAAAAATGACAAACAGAATGCATTAAAAGATTATCTATATGCAATAGATCTAGAACCTAAGCAGTGTTATTACCATTATTCTGTTGGTAACATTTACTTTAACGATAAGAAAATAAACTTGGCAATCAGGTATTTTAATAATGTTCTTGAGTGTGATTCAACATTTGTTGATTGCTATTATTTTCTAGCAATGTGTCAATTTGAAAAAAAGAAATATAAATTAGCGAAGCAATATATCGACAGGTTTATTGAAACCAAACCGCTAGAAAAAGCGATAATATTTAGGAAAAAAATTGAGGATAAACTCTACACAGCCACTGAAAAACCAAGGGCTGTGTAGAGTTCTAACTATTCTTTCCTACATCATCCCAAGGAACTTGGCGAATGCTACGCCGTCGAGCCTTTCAGATGTTGTCTTCCTCTGCATGAACAGCGAGACGTATTCGTTTCCGCCTGCTTTTGAGTCGGTTCCTGACATATTGAATCCGCCAAACGGCTGACCGCCAACGAGTGCTCCGGTGCACTTTCTGTTGAGGTAGAGGTTGCCAACGTGGAATTCGTGCCTTGCGCGGATGAGGTTGTGGTGGCTGTCGGTGAACACTGCGCCAGTCAAGCCAAACTCTGTGTTGTTTGCAATCTTGAGTGCTTCGTCATAGTCCTTCGCTTTGAAAACGGCGAGAACCGGCCCGAAGATTTCTTCAAGGGAAATCCTTGCGTTCGGGTCAACGTCGTCGATGATGGTCGGGGTGATGAAGTAGCCCTTGGAGCTGTCGGAAGTTCCGCCATGAACGAGCTTTCCTTCCTTCTTTCCGATTTCGATGTAGTTGGTGATTGAGGCAAATGCTGAGTCTGAGGAGACTGGGCCCATGAAGTTCTTGCCATCTACTGCGTCGCCCTGCTTGATTGCCTTTGCCTTTTCGACAAGCTTTGCCACAAATTCGTCATGCTGCTTGCCAACGACGATAACCCTTGAGCAGGCCGAGCACTTCTGACCCTGGAAGCCGAATGCGGCTGCGATTGTTTCAGAGGCTGCAAAATCGAGCTTTGAGTAGTTGTCGTCGATGATCATTGTGTCCTTGCCACCCATTTCGGCAACGACCCTCTTGAGCCAGATCTGACCCTTGTTGACCTTTGCGGCTCTCTCGTTGATGCGCATGCCGACTTCTTTTGAGCCTGTGAAGCTGATGAAGCGTGTGAGTGGGTGATCGACGATGTAGTCGCCGACTTCTCCGCCCGGGCCCGGAAGGAAGTTGATGACGCCTGGTGGGAGTCCTGCTTCTTCCATGACTTCCATGAACTTTGCGCCAATGATTGGAGTGATTGAGGCTGGCTTGAGCACAACCGTGTTGCCGGCCACAACTGCTGCTGTGGTCATGCCTGCAAGGATTGCAAGCGGGAAGTTCCACGGTGGAATGACGACACCAACACCGAGTGGAATCCACCAGTAGTTGTTCTCTTCGCCCGGGATCGGTGTGATCGGGGTTGGAAGAGCCATCTCCTCCATCTGTCTGCCGTAAAAGTCGAGGAAGTCTATTGCCTCGGCTGTGTCAGCGATGGCTTCGATCCAGCTCTTGCCGATTTCGTAAACCATCCATGCAGAAAGTTCGAGTTTCCTTCTCCTCATGATGCCGGCAGCCCTGTAAAGCAACCTTGCTCTTTCACGCGGGTCAACAAACTTCCAGGTTTCAAAGGCTTTCGCTGCTGTCTGGATGGCCTGTTCTGCCAGTTCCTGCGTTGCCTTGCCGACTGTGCCTACAACCTGTGTGTGGTTTGAAGGGTTGGTCGATGTGATCTTTCCGGCTGTTGGGACTTTCTTCCCTCCGATGATCAAATCGTAGTGTCCGCCAAGGTTTTTGCCAACGAAATCGATGGCATCCTGCATCAGTTTGTACTGATCGGGATTGTTCAAGTTGAGATACGGTTCATTAGTATATTCCTGTCTCATTTTTCTCCTTTCAAACTGTACTTTTTCAAACGGTTGACATTATATTGGACTCACAAGTTAAGTTAAACTATTGGAAAGCCAAAAACCTGTAACTTGAACGATTGCCCACTTGTGGTAGAATCAAACCATGAAAACCTATCTGGCATTGATTCTTCTGGCATTGACCATCGGGTGCGGTTCGACAGGTCTTTCAAGCGAGATATCTGTTGACGACTCTCCCAGTAGTTCCCAAAGGCTAAAGGATTTCGCAGGAACGGTAGTTTGGGAGTTTGGTAAAGAACTCAAACCATGGGGCATCACAAACAACAGATTGATAAGGTTGATTGACGACAAACCTTTACCACAAATATATCAAGTGCCACCGTCAACGCTAATGTTTAACAAAACAGTCGTATCAAAGAATTTGTTTAAAGGCATTTTCGCTGTCCACGAAAACACCGCAGTTTTCCTTGAGCTCATCGGCAACAGTTTCAATTTGAAAGAGTTTGATGGAATAAAATCTGTTAACATTTTTAACCAACCCGTGAACGGGAAAGTTGTCCACTCCTCAGACATGACAAAACCTGCTGTTAGTATTGTTTGGGACGACTTCAGAAAACAGTATCTTTTCACAGCTGCCCTTGATGAAGATTCAATCATAAGAAGATACAGGCTCAAGATCGGCGGTAAAGTGGAGACAATTGGAGCCACAACCACTTCACAGTTCATTCCCGTATCCGATGACGGCTACGTGATCGAAGGTACAGACACTCCGGAGCTTTCAGGCAACCTCGTCTCGCTGGACAATCAATCGATCCTGCTTCAGGGATGTTTTTCAAGATACATTCCAAACACCCCCCACAGCTACTACATCAGCAGCAACAAGGCTTACAAAATCGTGCACGACAAAGCCATTGAGATCGGCCAGACTCCACCAATGCCGTTGATTTCATTCTTTGGCGTGGAAGAAGGCGAACCGTTCACACTTGTCGGTGCCGGTGTCAAAAAAGTCAGGGTTGCGTTTTTCAAGCAATAAGGCTTGAAGTGCCAGCCTTTGGTTTTATAATGCCGATATGTTTGGAATTAGAGAGATCGTAATAATACTGATTGTAGCCCTGATCATCTTTGTTTTCTTCGGATCGTCGAAGATTCCTGAATTCGCAAAGGCACTTCGCAAAGGCATTGACGAATTCAAGAAAAACACTGACGATATGGTCAAAACCGTGGACTCAACAGCTAAAGACGCCACCACGGAACAGAAAAAATAGTGATCCGGGACAAACCCAAACCGCTCGTTGTACATCTAGATGAGTTGCGGTGGCGCATAATAAAAATGGCCCTTGCCATTATCGTTGGTTCATGCATTGTCTGGTGGCAATCCGACAACATCATCGCCTTTCTGACTGCCCCAATTCCATCTCTTGGTGTAAAGGAACTAAAGTTGTTTTTTACAGGCGTGACCGACGCTTTCTCAACCAAATTCTTTATTTCCATTATCGGAGGCATCATACTTGCAACACCGATAATCCTTTATCAGCTGACAATGTTTGTCATTCCTGGAATGCTCAAGAAGGAAAGGCAAATGCTCTACACCTACCTCCCGCTTTCCATCATCCTGTTTCTTATTGGCTCCGGGTTTGCAACCTGGCCACTGGTTCCTTTTGCAAGGCAGTTTTTTCTTGAGTTCGGCGAGGGCATGACACCAATGATCACACTCTCCTCATATGTCAATTTTTCCATGTTCCTGATCTTTGGCATGGGGATAATCTTCCTGCTGCCAATCGTTGTTTTTGTTGTAACATCAATCGGTCTTGTCTCTCCCGACTGGCTTTCAAAAACCAGAAAATTCATCTGGCTGATCATTTTGATACTTGCAGCAGCCATCGCCCCGAACGATGGCCTTTCAATGCTCATCATCGCAATTCCTGTGGTTTTGCTCTTTGAGATCAGCCTCGCCATTTCAAAAGCCAAATGGCGCAAGACTCATCCTGTTGCCTAAATTTCGGTTTTCAATTATCATAAATCCATATTTGAAACTGGAGGCCTTATGCTTGGATTTTCTGATTTTACAACATTTCTGGGGTTCATCCTCATGATTCTTTCAGCGGTTTTTGGTGCAGTTTGGGGTTTGATTTTCTGGAACAAGGAGAACTAAATGGATGTATCGGTCAATCTCCCACTGCTTATAATCCTCTCAGGCATATTTGTGGCCATCATGGGTTTCCTGGCATGGCTCGGATACAGACAGACAAAATCATCAGCTGATTTCCTTCTTGCCGGACAGAACGTTCACCCGTATCTCATGGCCATCAGCTACGGTGCAGCCTTCATCTCATCATCAGCCATCATCGGTTTTGGCGGACTTGCCGGCAAGCTTGGCATGCAGATGCTCTGGGTTGTTTTCCTAAACATCGCAATCGGCATCGTCCTTGCATTCCTTGTGTTTGGCAAGCGCATGAGAAAACTCGGCGCCAACCTTGAAGCCCAGACTTTCCCGGACTTCATGGCAAAGCGATACGGCTCCAACTTTGCACGATGGTTCTCAGCCCTGTTCATTTTCGTGTTCATGCCGCTCTACGCTGCAGCCGTGCTCATCGGAGCAGCAAGATTCATGCACACTACATTCAGCATTGAGTTTATCATCGCAATTATCATCTACACGGCAATCGTGGCCATCTACGTTATCACCGGCGGACTCAAGGGAGTTGTCTATGCTGACGCATTCCTTGGTACAATCATGATAGGCGCAGGCATCTACCTCCTTTTCTCAATCTACATAAACCTTGGCGGAATCACCTCGGCCCATGCACAGCTTGCGGAGTTGACAAAGCTGATCCCCAAAGAGCTGGCGGCGGCAGGTCACCAGGGGCTTGCTGCCTTCCCTGCCTTCAACTCCGACCTGTGGTGGACATCCATCTCTTCGCTGATGATGGCAATTGGTCTTGGCGTTCTCGCCCAGCCACAGCTGCTCGTCCGCTTCATGACGGTCAAATCAGGCAAGGAGCTCAACAGGGCGGTTGGCATCGGTTCGCTGTTCATTCTGCTGGTCGTCGGTTCAGCCTATATTACAGGTGCACTATCAAACGTCTATTTCTTCAAAGACTCAGGCCAGCTTGCAATGCAGGCTGCAGGCAACAATCCAGACGTAATCATTGCAACATTCCTCAACAATCCAAAATTTATGCCTCAATGGTTTGTGTACGTCTTCCTGCTCTCTCTACTGTCTGCTGCAATCTCGACATCGGCAGCCCAGTTCCACACACTCGGCTCATCGCTTGGCAAAGACATTGTTGAAGATGGCGTGATCAAAAAACCGAATCCAAAAATCATGCTCTTGTGGAAGAGAATTGGAACCTTCATAGCGATAATCATCGTTTTCTTGCTTTCCCTCTGGCTTGCAAACATAGAAGATCATGGCTCTGGCGTTGTCGCCGTTCTGACTGCCTTCTTCTTCTCTCTTTGCTCAGCAACATTCCTGCCAACCATCATCGGCTCGCTGTTTTGGAGGGGGACGACAAAGGCTGGGGTCATTGCATCGATGGTTGTCGGTCTGCTTGTTTCGCTCACCTATGCAGTGTTCTTCAACGGCAAGATAGCAGCCGGTTTCGGAATCACACCGGTGCTCGGGAAACCGTGGGTGTTCATAGATGCAGGCGCAATAGGACTCCCATTCTCGTTGATCACTCTGTTTGTGGTTTCAAAATTCACGAAGAAACTCCCACAGGAGCTTGTCGACAAGTGTTTCAAATAATCTGAATCAGACCAAAAAAGGCCAGCTTTGATAGCTGGCCTTTTTTATTTGTTCAAAACGTTGACAGATTCGAGATGCGAGGCTATACATAATCCATGAAAAATGAAATAGTAAACACAGCCCGCTATCTATGGCAAAAAGGGTGGGCTGAAGCAGGTGTAGGAAACATTTCAGTCAGGTATCACGGCAGAATCCGAAACGCCTTCAACCACCTCCCGGTCAAGATCATGCCCGGTCTTTCGATGTATATAACTGCCTCTGGCTCGAGGTTTCGGAATATAACTGAAAACGATGTCGGTTATTTTTGGGTTGGCGCGGAAGGTGAGACGTTCGGGTTTGATCTCGAAAACGCCAAACCGTCGTCGGAAATGATGGCACATTTGCTAATCCACGAAGCACTCGAAAAAACCGATGAAAAGTGCATCGTCCACGTCCACGCAACCAATGTCATTGCTTTGTCGATGGTCGTTCAGGACGAGCAAAAAATTAACGAGATGCTGTCTCGCATTCCCGAGATTCCAGTCTTTGCGCCAGGAGGCTTCGGACTGGTTCCGATCCTCCCGCCCGGCTCGACAGAACTTGCCATAGCGAGTGTGGAGATGGTGAAAAGCGGCAGAAAAGCGCTGATCTGGCCAAGGCACGGGCTGGTTACAATCGCCAAAGACCTTGAAACGGCAAT
>CAZXEH010000007.1:51138-78206 GCA_964639885.1 uncultured Caldisericales bacterium
AATCATGAGCCTTTCGGACAGGCTTTCAAGGATTATCGGCGAGAAGAAGCCGGCAGAAAACAAGGCAACTCAAACATCACCACTTGATGAGCACATCAGGGGTGAGTGGACTTCCATTGGTTCAATGAGGGTTTTTCAATCAGAGTCATCGATGACTTTTGACTTTGGCAAGCTCAGACTTGAAAAGATTTCGACCATCCTTGGAATGGACATCCCGGATCCTGAAAAGATGCTGTTTTTTGATACAGAAACAACTGGGCTGGCCGGCGGAACCGGAACCTATGCCTTTTTGGTTGGCATCGGTTTTTTCACCGGTTCAAAGTTTCTGGTGATCCAGCTGTTCATGCCAGGTTTTGCCGATGAGCCGGCGTTGCTGGAAACGCTTTCAACCATCGGAAAAGACTACACCCATCTGGTATCGTTCAACGGCAAGATGTTTGACCAGCCACTGCTTGCCACAAGATTCCTGCTTTCAAGGGTTGAAGACTCCCTGAAGGGCAAACCACACATAGACCTGCTCCATCTCTCCCGTCCAGTCTGGAAGCGAAGGCTGGAATCATGCTCACTGAAAAGCCTCGAGGTCAACGTGCTTGGGCATGACAGGGAAGACGACATCGACGGAGCCTTGATTCCAGAGGTTTATTTCGACTGGCTCAGAACTGGAAACCCTGCAAAAATCGCACAAGTTTTCGAGCACAACAGACAGGACGTTGCCAGCATGGCAACTCTGCTTTCGGTGCTTGATTCTATGTATGAAAACCCAGAGAGCAAACATTTTTCCCACATGGTGGAAATGCTTGGAATGGCCAGATACCTCGACAACAAGGGCAGTTCTGACATGGCCATCAATTTCCTTGAAAAAGCGATGGACTGCGAGGAGTCGCAGATAAAGGATGAAGCTCTTGTCAACCTTGGGAAGCTCCACAAGAAAAAAGGCGACCACGACGAGGCTCAGAAATATTTTGCCAAAGTGTCTAGCAATTCAGCATTTTCGATTTTTGCTCTCTGCGAACAGGCAAAACATCTGGAACACCGTGAAAAAAACTATGAAAAAGCGCTAGAGCTGACAAACAAAGCTCTGGCAATCAGCAGAAACAACATAGTCCTGACCGGACAGGCACAAGATCTCGAAAATCTGAGGAAGCGAGCTGACAGGCTCGTTTCAAAAAAGCTCAAAACCAAAAAGAATCATCAATGAACGACAATGTGTTTTCTGATGACGTTCTGCTTGCCGTACTTGTCTGAGACATGGCATGAGATGAGATAGGTACCGGCAGTCTGGTAGGTGTGTGGTGGAAGGGTGTAGTAGCCTTCCTTGTCCAGGTTTCCCTTCACCTCGTCCGTATCATCGCCCCAGAAAAGCTGGAACGAATATGGGTTGCATCCATCCCAGATGTAGAGTTTTCCTTCAATCGGCTTTCCGGCTTCAGGCCCATCACCTCCAGTTGAGAACTTCAATTCAGCCTGTGGTTGCGGGCAAGGAATTTCTGTCGGTCTGACCATGACAAAAACCGTTGCCGCCGATGTTAACCACTCATTGTAAAAGGCCACGGCAACGTTAGCAATTGCTGCACCGGCACTGAACTGCTGCTGCTTGACCTGGACTTTCAGCGTATAGTAGATGGTTTGCATTGGATTGACAGTGCCAACATCCCAGACAATCTTTTTACCTGATGCCGTACCAATCGGATTTGAACTGATATAATCAACATCCTCTGGCAATTGATCTTCCAAAGTGACATTTGTGGCGGATGCACCGCCAACGTTTTGGATGGTGATGGTGTAATTGATGTATGAGCCCGGTGAAACAGCCACCCTGTCTGCTCGCTTAGTCAACACAAGCTTTGGTGCAAGGGTATAGACTGAAAGATTCAATGTTGCTGTGTTGTACTGTGGTTCGGCGTTTGCAGAGAAAAGAACGGGCAAGCTTCCCAAAATCTTTAAAGATTTACCTGTTACAAGAAGTTTGTGAAACCCAGAAGGTGTCCGCTCGGAACCGTGAACTTTCAGAATCGCCCGCCTGACTCCTGCCCCCCGTGGAACCGTCTGAGGTTCAAAAGTGTAGCCAAGATTGGAGTTTGCAGGAATATCGAGGAACAGGTCAACAGGTTCGTAGAACGGGCCTTGCGGGTAGATGAGGATGGTGAATTCTGCAATGAGTGTCGGATCGGTTGATACTTGCCCGTTGTACCTGTCAGCACCAAGATAAAACGATGGTGGCGACATTGTATCCACCGGATTTGAAACCGTATGTGAACCAGTGTAGATCGGCGTATCGTTGGCGGTAGGCATGTTTAGCAGACTGCCAAAATTTTGAGGTGGATTTATTATGCTTGCTGCCTCGACAATTGACACGGAAAGATTGTTCGTAAGCCAGGTGTTGGCCTGATGTTCACCCCTGAAGGTAATAGCAAACTTGATCATGGAATCTCTTGTGTTACCACGAAAATACCTTATCACCTGAACTTTTGACCAGTCCATGTAGGCAGAATCATCATAATCGTACCAGGTCGAAGAAGTGCTGTCGATCTTGAAAGAATCAGGCAGGTCAACACCGCCATAGACGTTGTTAATATCTGGATTGAACTCACATTTTGCCGGAAGTGTGTATTCGAGCGTCATGTCGCCTTTGCTCATGATTTTAGGTATCCTTATGTCTGCTCTCAGTTTTAGCACCTGTGTTCTGGCAAGAACAACTTTTCCGTCGTCCCGGTAGTTGTTCTCGATCTCGATTGAATTAGGTGAAATGTCGATTCCCCAGTCGACCACCACGCCGGCATCGGTTGTCCACTGTGTGTAAACCGGATTGTCGCCTGGCAGCAACCTGTCTCCGGCCATTACCGGGTTGTTGAGCATTGTTACATCAAGACTAGGGCTTGTAAGGCCAAAATTGAGAATGTTCTGTCCTTCGTCGCCGGATGCCTTGTACCATTTTGTCAGGTCTGTCTGGGTGTAGATGAGTCTGGTGTCTGTTTCATCCTGGTAGTTGAAGGCGATGTGGAAAGTTCCGCCTGTTCCTCTTGCCAGATCCGGCGCATAGGTCTTTGCACCGGCGCAAAATTTTGTTGAAAGGTTGGTTGGTTGTGAATCGCCTGGACTGACCCAGGAAGTGCCGTTCCAGAAGGCAAACATTCCATTCTGGTTTGCGGTTCCGTCAACAAACCAGGTGATAACGGGTGAACCTGACGAATTTATATTTATCCTCGGGCTCTTGTCGTCAAAGGTCGGGTCACCGACGATGGTCGGAGCCGGAGTGTTCAGACCAACCCAGTCAACACCGTTGAATTTGTAAACAGCAATATCGGAATCAGTACTAATCTCCCTTTTTGATGCGATCAGGTAAGGAGTCCCGTCAAACATGTCGACATGACATTGCTGATGACTCGCTGTTGATGAAAAAATAGGCATCGGGGGGCTATAAACCGGTGAACCGTTTGCGTATTTCCAGACAAGTGGCAGTTTTGGTTCAGCCTTGATAAATACCGGCTGATAATTGTTGTTGCCGTCGAGAACGCTCCATGTGGCAAGGATTGTTCCATCTTTAGCCGTGGTGACGAACGGAACATCGAGGATCTGGTAGGTGTTGAAGGCTGTGGTCACCCAGCCTGTACTTGTCAGGTAAGTGCAAATCATTTCGTGGTATCCACCCGATTTCTTGTAAAAAATTATCGGGATGTACTGGATGTTTGTGCCGTTGTAATACTTGAACACCGTGATTGTTGGGTCTGTACCTGATCCGTAGGGGTTGAGCACCTCAAATTTTGGGTCATAGGAATAGTCACCTGATGGCGGAACCCAGTTGAATCCATCAAAAGTTGAGACACAGATTTTATAGTTGCCGGCAGAATACTCCTGCCAGACAACATAGGGGTCACCGGTTGGCGAAACAGCACAAGCCGTGTTGCCTGTGTCTTCAGACCTCAAAAATTCGTCAAAAATGGGGGTAATGTCTCCGCTGGCCTGCGACCATCTTCCAATGGCGGCCAAAGCAATATTGTTGTTCGCCATTGGCACAGTCTGTACCAGCAGCACCAGAACAGCCAAAATTGCGAGTTTCTTCATGTCTGCTACCTCGGCTTGAAAAACTCAAAATTTACTGTTTTGGAGGACGCAATCCATTCCGATTTCCCTCCAAAGGTGTCTGTGATGATCTTTGGCGGAATGAACGTCCTGCCGTTTTTGATCTCCGGTGGCGAGGAGATAGCCGCCTCGGTGATCGAACCATCTTCATTATCAATATAGGCTTTGTTGTGGCCGATGACAAGCCGGAGCGATCTGGTCCCCATTGTCATCAGAACAGTCTTGATGTCAGGCATCCATTCGATTGTTGCACCGTAATAAAAGCCAAGCGGATCCGATATCGGTCTGATTGGCACCATTGTGTTGCCGTGAGATGAAACGTATGGCGCGGCTGCAAGTTTGTCCGGTTGCAGCTGGCTGTTGACCCAGTAATTGAGATTGCCGATTACAAACCTCAGTTTGACCGATTCGGGAGAAATAGTCTTGTACACAACATTCAAGGTGATCGCTTTGCCAGTGTTGAACAAGACCTTGATGGTTGCCTTGTAGGTTTTGTTCGGTTTTTGTCCGGAAATTGATATTTTCACCGGCAGTGAAAGCTTGTTGTTTTGGGCGTTTATCGGTGATTTTGGCAGCGACAACCAATTTCTTATCTCGCTGTCTCCATAGTCGATGGCAGGATTTTCTGAAATGATCATCTCTCCTTGTCCCGATGAATTGGTGAAGACGAAATCGTGAGAGTCCGTGAAGGTTTTTCCATACTCAGTTATATTTTTTGAGTATGTGGTTTCCGAATCGCTGATGAAAGGAATTGCAATCAGAGTCAGGCTTTTCTCTATCTCAAGCGAAACTGTTATGGTTGTCGTGTTGTACGGCTTGTCCCTGAAGATTCCAGAAACGGTGAAACTCCCCTTGTAGCTGAGTTTGTTGGGATTCTCCCTGATGAGTTTTTCAGGATCGATGATGATCGGAATATCAGTGGACTGCAGCCCCGAAGAGAGCGTGAACATCTTGTTCCCGAGCTCAAACCAGTTGTCATTCGTCTTCACTTCAAAGTTCAGCTTCGAGCTGTCCTCGAACTGACGCAGGGAAACCTTCAGCGAATCGACAATTCTGTCAAAAGTCCTGATCTTGTATTCAAACGAAGGTCTTGAAAGAACAAACTTTGGCGGTGACGGCTCAAAGGTAACCTCAACAGGAATGATTTTTTGTCTTGACTCAAGACCGAACGTCGACTCAACAATGATCTGACCCTCTAGTTTTCCTGTTCTGGACTGGACTTTATCAAGGTCGACCCAGGCGTTGAAGGAGAATTCATTGCCAGCAAAATCGCTCTTTGAAACCTTCAGCCAGCCGTCTTCCGGCATGGTTTTAACTGTGCCAGAAATGTTTGTGTACCTGATTGAGTTTGAAACATTGACTGATACCGGCGAAATCTTGTCGGCATCAAAGGCGATCTCCCTGAAAACCAGCTTCTGCGGTTCTATTTTCACGTCGGGTTCCATGCCTTTGAAACAGTAGACTTTCCCTGATCTTGAAGCCACAAACAGCCTGTTGCCGGCAAATACCGGTGAAACATAGGAACCGCCATCGATTTTTACGGCGCCGAGGTTTGGAAAAATTGTAAAAGTTTTGATTTCTACAACAAAAAGTCCGCCTTCAAATTGCTCGGGATCACCGACTTTGTTGCCTGTCGTCACGAAAAGGAAGCCATTGTTGATTACCGCTTGCGAAAAGATTGGGTTGCCATCAAGCCTCAGACGGCTCGCAACCGTCATTTTCATCAGGTCAATCTTGTGAAGCGCACCGTCCTCGTTGCCGATATAGATGAATCCATCATGAAAAGTCGGGGTTGCCCAGAACTCATTGCCGGTTCTGCCAGCAACGACCTGAAGGCTTGCAAGTGTGAAAGAACCGTCGTCCAATCTTACTCTGTGGAGCATGCCACGGTTTGAGCCAAACACTGCGAATGTTTGACCCTGCCAGGTGGCTATACAGGCTGTTGACCTGATAGCATCGATCGATGGAATCGGTATTTCTTTGATTTTTTGGCTTGTGATCCGGTCAATGATGTAGAATTTGCCTGAGTTATCGCCAAACATGGCATATTTCTGCCAGACAGTCACTGAAGTGGACACGATCTTGCCGGTTTTGACCTCTTGTGCAGGCTTGCCAGAACCTAGCTCGAGGATGTAAGTTGTTCGGTTGTCGGCGCTGATGTAGAGCCTGCCATCAAAAATGGTCGGAGATGACCCAAAGCCAAATTCGTTGCCGTTTATTTTTCCGTCAGAAACCTGCTTGGTGCCAAGAATTCTAAGCAGCTTACCATTGCCATTGCCGTAAACGAGCAAGGGTTCTCCAGAGTCTGTGATTGCAAGCGCCGGAGTTGTGATGGGTTGGTCGTACTTGTTCAGCCCTGCCGTCTCAACAATGCTGACCTCAAAAGACTTTTTCAGGATCCCAAGGTTTTCGCCAAGCCCGTAGATGCTTAGGTTGGCCTTGCCGGTTTCCTTTGAAGTGTCGGTGACAAAGACTATGTTTTTGTCAGTTGCAACAGGCTGGCTCCACACTCCTGAGTCGAGTTTCACATTCCAGGTGCGGTCTTCGATTATTGGTAGAGCAAATCCCCAGGGGCAGACAGCATTTTTCTGCTCGCTGAGACCAAACGACGACCACCACGAGGGCGGATTCTCAAGGGCTGTCACCTGCCCGGCAACAAGCGCGATAATTGCAAATATTGCCTGGAATCTTTTCACTGACCTTTTCTTTTCAGCTTGAAACTCAAGACTGTTTTCTTGCCCGGGGTTATGACAGCAATCTTTTCTTCTGTAGATTTACCGTTTTCAAACACGAACGCAGCCGATTTCTCACCTCTGATTGCATAAGTGCCTGCGGCAATCTCAATTTGATAAGGTGCGCCTGGTTTGGAAAGTATCTTCCCCTCCATCGGGGCGTTGTTTACATAAACGTACATGTCCATGTTTGTTTCGACAACCAGAATGCCGGAGTTCACGCTGAACGCACACCTTGCTTCCTTGCCCTTCTCAACGGTCACCGTTTTTTCCTCGTAGAAATTGACAACCGGAAGGCTGTATCGAATCGTGTAGGTTCCTTCCTTGACCTCGACTTTGGCGTATTGCGTATTGTTGAAGGACTGGCCGTCAACCTTGAAGTTGCCCCATGGAACGTTGACAGACAAGATAAGTGTTCCTGTCTTTTTTTCGTCAGGTTTGTTGTCCGGCGGCTTGTTTTCGTCAGGCTTCTTCTCTGCTTTTTCCATCTCCTTGGACATCTTTGCCTGCATGTCCTCGGAGAGTGTCAGGTTCAGGCCTTCAAAGGATTTGTAGCCATCCATTCTGAATGACACAGAGTATGATCCGATTGGAAGTTCGATTGAGAAAGGCGTTTTGCCTTTGAAGAGTCCGCCGATGAAGATTGAAACGCCTTTCAGCTCAGTTTTTGTTTCCTTGTCGGTAGCTGTGAACTCAGCCTTGGAAACTTTTTTGTTTGGCTCCCTGTAGACAAAGTTGACCACCTTTTTGTCCTTGTCCACGGTTATTTCTGTGTCGGTTGCGGTTTCGGCAACGTCAGGAGTTACAACCAGCGTGCCGTTGACTTCAGCCGGTGCATCCGGGATTTTCTGTTCCTGTCCGTTGCTTGTCAGAGTGTCCTTGCCAACCACCAGCTCGACGGTTTTGTCAGCTGTACTGTATGTGAGCTTCTTTTCTTTGGGGTCATACTGGGTTGAGGCATGGGTGACGTCAGCGATTGGGTCAAGAGGCATCATGATCTTGCCATCCATGTCAACGGCCTGATCAAGTTTTTTTGATGGGTCAATCTGTGAAAGGTCGCCTATTTTGATAGCCCTGCTTCCAATTGAGCCAGGCACAACCTGCACAATAGACTCTTTGAGCTGATCGTCGGCAATTCCGCCCTTCCTGACAACCTGAATGTTGGTTTTGAACCTGTAATATCCAGGCTCGGTGGTCAAGTTGGCGTAGAGAGTGAGAATCCAGTATGAAACGTCTGAATTCTCCGGTTTGGTTGCGTCTTTTTCAATCGCGACCGAAACACCTGTCGGAATGTCCCTGATCGTAACTCCGAGAGTATCGGTATCAGGAGGTTTGGTGAACGGAACCGAGAACTGCGCCCGCTCTCCCTGCGCGATGGTGAAATCGATCTGGTCAGGCGGACGATTGGCGCAGCCTTTGAAAACAAACAGCGAACCGACAGTTCCTGCAATGAGAGCCAAAATTGTTGCACCGATGATGATCATTCTGTTACGTGCCCGCCTCTGGAAGGTTGGCATCGGCGAACCGAGAGCTGCAACTGAGGTGAGTCTTGTCTTCCTCAGCTCGTCACGTTCATTTTTTGTGATTCCAAGTTCCTCGGCAACCAGCGAGAGTGCAGCAATGACTTCCTGTGGTGTCTGAAAACGCCTGTCAGGATTCTTCTCGAGGCAACGGAACATGATGGCAAGGATGGATGCCGGTATGTTTCTTTCCCTGGCTTCAGGCGGAATCTTCGGATCACGCTTCCTCTGCATTTCAAGCACTTCAACAGGGGACGGTGCGTCGAACGGGAGCTTCTGGAACAACATCTCGTAGATGACGATGCCAAGTGAGTAGATGTCGCTTCTGATGTCGACTTCCTTGCCCTCGGTCTGCTCCGGTGACATGTACTGGATTGTGCCAAGGAAATCGGTTGACCGGGTCATTGCCGGAAGGTCACCGCCCTTGCTGATGCCAAAGTCAAAGAGTTTTATGTTTCCTTCGGATGTGATCTTGATGTTGCTGGTTTTGATGTCCCTGTGGACGATGCCCTGCTGGTAGAGGTCGTCGAGCACTTCGGAAATCTGGGTTGCTATGTCAACTATTGTCGGGACAGGAAGTTTCTCTTTTGCACATATCTCCTCAAGCGTCTTGCCGTGGAGGTATTCGAGGATGAGGAAATACTCCTGGGTCACTTCGTCCTGACCGAAATCGTGGATTTTAACTACGTATTTGCTGTGAATCCTGGAAAGAATCTGGGCTTCCCTCATGAAGCGCTTCTCTAGCTTGTCACGGTTTGGCAGGCCTGAGAAGTTTGGTATCTTTGCCACAACAATCTCATCGGTTGCAAGGTTTTTTGCAAGATAAACCGTTGCCATTCCGCCTGAGGCAAGCGGTTCCAACAGTTTGTATTTCTTTACCAGCACTCGTGTGTCCATTAGCATCCCTTTCAATGTCAATACGATTGTTTGATTGCTTAAGTCAGCTCTGCTTTCACTCTTGAGAAAACAAGATAGATTTTTCCTATCCTTATTACATCTCCCTCATCAAGCTTTGTCGGCACTCTCGGCGAGAGCATCCTTCCGTTGAGATAGGTGAAGTTTGTGGATTCCAAATCCTCGACAGCATAAGTGTCGCCTTTTCTGATGATTCTGGCGTGTTTCCTTGAGGTTACCATGTCAGTGTCTGCTTCAGTCAGGTCAATATCAGGCTTGATGCCGGCCATGTTGTCAGTTCGGCCGATGAGGAACTCGTCCTTGCCTGAGAGAATGAAATCCTGCGAATCGTTGAGCGTTATTTTTCCGACAAGGTTCATCTGCTGCCTGATTGCAGGATGGGGTGCCGAAACGGTGCTGGGAGGATGAGGGAATCTGATGGTGTCAGGTCGGAGAAGGATTCTGTCAAACATGCTGTCAGGGCTTATCGGCATACTCTCACCGCATTGCTCGCAGTTTGTCGTGCCATCAATATTTTGTCTGCCACATTTTGTGCATGTGATCATAGAGCCTCCATGATCGAATTATAAGCAACAACATAAGATTTTGCAAATTCAGGATTATCCGGTAATATCGGAACAAAAGGAGATGAGATGTTTGAGAAAATGTGCTGGATGGATGTTGAGCAATATCTGAAAAAGGATGACCGGATTGTGGTTGTGGTTGGCTCCTGCGAACAACATGGTTACCTGAGTCTGGCAACCGATACGCTCGAACCGCTCGAGATTGCCAAAGCTGCATGCAAAGCCGAAAATATACCGATTGCACCGCCAATCAATTACGGCCTTAACCCGTTTTTCAACGCCTATCCAGGGAATGTCAGCCTTTCAGTTGAGATTTTTTCAAAAATGGTGAAGGAAATCCTTCAAAGCCTGATCAATCAGGGATTCAGGCGAATCCTGGTTTCAAACGGTCACGGCGGCAATTCGGGAGTCCTGACTCAGATAATTGATGAAATATTGAACGGCAATCCTGGTGTAAAGATGTCTTTCTTCCAGTGGTGGCTTCATCCTGACGTTGACAGGGTGGCAATCGATTCTGGATTGAAGCAGGCTCATGCCAACTGGTCGGAAAACCACGCCTTCACCAAAGTCAGGGAAGTTCCAAATGAACCAAAACCGTTCGTCACGCTTCCAAAGGTTGCCAATGCAGCAGAAATAAGGCAAATCCTCGGTGACGGCTGCACGGGTGGATGCTACGAAGCGTCCACCGAAGTGATGAAAAAGTTCTTTGAGGCCGCTGTTTCAGCGATGTCACAGGAACTTGCAAAGCTCTGAAACTTCAGTCTTTCTTTGTGTCGCCGATTGGTGGCATTGGAGCTGGTGACGACTGATCCGGATGCTTCATGTAACCTAATGGCGATATGAGCTTTTTCGTGTTGCATTCCTTGCACTTCGGGCAGCACGGATGTTCGTGGGAGACCGACGTTGAGAAGATGTCGAAAACATGTCCGCAATTGTTGCATTTGTACTCGTAAATTGGCATGACAATAATTAATACCGTTTCAAGGCCTGAGGTCAAGGGGGATTTCAAGACAACCTGATGAAACAAGCCTTTCAACGATTACATGACGGCCATGAACCAGCAACTCGTTTACACCGTCTGAAACAGCCTTTGCAACCATTGGAGCCAGAACTTCGCAATCCCATCGCCTGTTGGTCAACTCGCAAAGCGAAACGGCCATGTTTGGTACCATGTTGTTCACATTGATGCCCACACCGACGAGCACATATTCGACGTGACTACCCCTAAGAACAGACTGGCACAGTATTCCACAAAGTTTTTTGTGGCTTCGGCCAAAAACGGCAAGAATATCATTTGGATACTTTATCTGGTTTTGGATTCCAAGGGTCATGAGCATTTCATGAATGCTCAGTCCAACGGCAAGGGCAATGTACGAGCAGACATCTGATGAGATTGGTCTCCTTAAAAGAACCGTCATCCAGAGTCCGCCTTCGTTTGAAAACCACTGTTTCTGGTTGCGACCAACACCTTTTGTCTGGATATCAGCCCAAACAATCGTCATGTCGTCAGCATCCTGACCGGCTACCTCTCTGGCAACCCTCTGGGTGCTGTCTATCTCCTTGAACCTGATGAACCTCACGTTTAAGATTGTAGCCAAATCCTATGGAAAAGGCAAACACTCTAAAGCTGTCGGACTTCGTCTACGATCTCCCCCAGGAGCTGATCGCGCAGGAACCATCACAAAAACGCGATCACTCAAGGCTCATGGTTTTGGACAGGGAAGAAAAGACTGTCAGGGAGCTTCATTTTTCTGACATAACCCAGTTCTTCAATCCGGGCGACACTCTGGTTCTCAACGACACAAGAGTCATACCTGCAAGGCTGTTTGGCAAGCTCAAAACAGGCGGAAACGTCGAGGTTTTCCTCCTAAAGAGGTTTGGTGACGGGCTATGGAAAACGCTAGTGAAACCAGGCAAAAAACTCCAGCCTGGAACAATGTTCGAGGTCTCTGGCCAGAAAGCTGAAGTGATCGAGAGAACTGACGAAGGTGGAAGGATCATAAAATTCGACTGCGACGACCGGACACTTCTGGGCTTCGGCAATGTCCCGCTTCCTCCATACATCCACAACACAAACATCGACCCAGAGCGCTACCAAACCGTTTATTCCAAAAACGATGGCGCCGTGGCTGCCCCAACAGCCGGACTCCACTTCACACCTGAACTGCTCAATGCTATCGTCCAGAAAGGCGTTGCCGTGGTAAAAGTCACGCTCCACGTTGGCATAGGAACCTTCCGACCAATCAAGACTGACAACGTTGATGAACACAAGATGGACTTCGAATGGTACAGCATCTCTGATGAAACTGCTGACGTCATCAACAACACCCATAAAATTGGTGGAAAAATCTATGCCTGTGGGACAACAGTGGTCAGAACTCTTGAATCCACAACGACTGAAGATGGCATTATCCAACCAGGCGAAGGCGAAACCGACCTTTTCATCAAACCTGGCTACAAATTCAAAGCTGTGGACAGGCTCATCACAAACTTCCACCTGCCAGGGTCAACACTGCTCCTTCTGGTTTCAGCTTTTGCAGGGAAGGATTTCATTTTTGAAGCCTACAGGCAGGCAGTTGACAGCCGATTTAGATTCTTCAGCTTTGGCGATGCAATGCTGATTTTATAGGTTAATGCAGATATTTTTCAGCATAACCCGAAACATAGTCGGCCAGCCAGTTAGCACCGATCGACCGGTAGATGAATTCAGATTCGAAGAAGTTTTGTTCGGCAAGTTTCCTGTCAATTTCCGACCTGCTGAACCTGAACTCACCAGCGTACACCTTGCCTAAAAGCTTGGTCAGATGGGCCATTCTCTGTCTATGACCAGAAGCAATCGCCATTGTTTTTGCGCAAGTCAGCTGCTCGATTCCCTTTTTGATCTGTATCGGGGTTTTACCCTCAATGATCGATATCATGCCAAGTGATGCAAGCCTGAGAAGCTCGTACATGGTGTCGTTTTGAATTTCAGGGAGCTCTGAGATGGCTTCAGCAATCTTCTTCAGGTCTGATTTCGGAAAAGGCTGGTTGAACGCCGTCATGATAGAAAAACCTGTGTTGCAGATCAGATAGGGCAGCTTTGAATTTGTAGTTATTTCCCAGGATTTTTCAAAAGCATTTCTGGCATTGTCGAGGTTTGGAATGATGCAGGCAATGTTACCAAAGATTGTGTAGCAGTCCATTATGATGTCAATCCTGCCTGTTTCTCTGGCATTATCAATAAGTGAGTCGAATTTTGTCAAAACATTCTGCCAGCCATGACACTCAAATTCCATCTCATATTTTCTGAGCCTGGCTGCTATTTTTTCACTCTGTTCACAATCCATGGACTCAATTATGTTTGCAAGTTCAAAAGAATCTTGGTATCTTCCGGCTGAATGCAGGATCGCTGCAAAATTCCTCAAAGCCCTGGCCTTCATCAGCTCTGGCGAAACATTGCCCAGAATTTCAAGCGTCATGTTGCTCGCCTGTTCTATTTCGCCTTTCAGCCAAACAATCCTGGCAAGCGACGACTTGAGAACAACTTTGTCAATGTTTTGAAGGCTGGCATCTTCCAGTGCATCAATCATCAACTTCTCAGCCTCCGCCAGTTTGTGGTTTTCAACAAGTCTGGTCACAAGCGAATTCAGAGCGTTCAACTGTGTAGCGTGATCAAGATTCCTTGCGATATCGTTGGCTGATCTTGCATAGACAAGCGCCTGTTCCATGTCCATGGTTTGAAGGTACAATTTTGAAAGAGAGTCATGGATCAGGTATTCGGCATCGGTTCTGGCAGTAATTTTAGCCAGATGGATTGACCCATGTCCGACCTCGATGGCCTCGGAGAATTGCCTGAGCTTCGAAAGCATGGATGCCTTCTCCAGAAAACAGTCAAGCAAAATCGAACTGAAACCTTTTTCCAATGCCTGATTGATCGTGTCGTCTATCAAATCAAGGGCTTCATGGTGTTTTCCAGCGTTGAACATCTGTTTTGCCTGGAAAATCCTTGCCTCCAGGAGCCAGTCGAGTCTGCACTCAATCTGGGCCATGGTTTCAATATGTTCAATATACCGGTTGATTGCAAAATCATTTTTTTCGGAAAAAGACTCGCAGATTTTTACAGCCCACTGCACTGATTTTTCGGCATGGTTTGCCTTCGAGTAGTGATTGAAAATCCATTCAGGTTTGGCGTTTGGGTCAGATTCAAGGTAGACGGCTATGAGCTTGTTGAAATGCCTCGCATCCTCTGCGCTGACAAGAGACCATACGTTGGTCATGAATCTTTTCTGAAGATTGTAGAAAACCGAACCAGCTTCGTTGACGCTGGTCAGAACACCCAATCTTACCAGTTCATCGATGGCTGTGACTGCATCTCTTGACTCAAGACCGAGAACCTTCGAGGCCATTTCCGCAATAAACCTGTGACCCATAACGCCAGCAAAACTGAGCAAGCGTCTTCCATTCTCAGATATCGTGTCCAGAATGCTTGCAATAAAATCATGTGTTTTGATGGATTTGGATTTACTTGGGTCAAAACGGAGCTTTCCGTCCTCAAGTTTCAGGCATCCGGTTGCAACATATGATCTCAGCTGATCAAGCAGAAGGTTGGGCACGCCCATCGAATTCTGACTGAGGTTTTCTATCATCTCGGTTCCGGTCACTTCAATGCCCAGCGAGCTTGAAGCAAAACCGGCAATATCTCGAATCGGCTCCAGATCAATCTCGCTGAGCAGATCGCCCGCGAGCGTATTTTCAAGTTTGAGCCTTGATTCATCGGATGTCATGAGCAGGAAAAAATTTCTAGGGTTTTCGACGACCATTGATGCGCAAAGGTCGAGGGTTTCTTTGTCAATAAGATCGCAATCGTCGAGCACAACCATCACCTGGCCGGCTTTACACATGGTAGCAACAATGCCGCTGAACGAATCAAGCCTTTCCTGAACTGTAAATCTAAAATTCTTAGCCTTGATCTTGTATTTGAGCATCATCGAGACGTTCATGGATGCAAGGGCGATAAAATCAGACGTTTTCTTCTGGATCGTTTCAAAAAACGGGTAATGCTGGAGATTCCAGAAGAGTTGTCTGAGACCGTAGAGTGGTTCTGGTGTTGCAGAACTTATTCCGTGCGCTCTGAGAACAACGGCTCCCTGAAACTGAGCCTTAATGGCAAATTCCTCTGCCAACCTTGATTTGCCTATGCCAAAAGGACCACTTAGCAAAACTGCACACGACGAGTCCGTTGACTGGTTGTAATGCTCAAAAAGCTCGTCCATCTCGTTTTCACGACCGAAAAGCATTGGTATGGTGACGGAGACGGATGACGGGTTGGGTTGAGCCTTTTTGGAGTTCTCGCACATATCGGAGAGCAGATTGCTCAATTCTTTGGCTGTCTGAATTCTTTCCCTCGGATCGCGTCGAAGCAATGAGAGCACAACTTGATCAAGTTCTGATGTAATTTCAGAGTTATATTTCGACGGCGGTTCTGGCATGGTGTTAAGGATGCTGTAAGCTATATTGCTGGTCTGTCTTGATTCAATCGGAAGCCGGCCGGTAAGGGTGTAATACATCGTGACACCGAACGAGTACAGGTCTGCCCTGTAGTCAAAGTCAATTCCGAGGAGCAGCTCGGGAGCCATATAGTTCAAAGTTCCGACAACGTGGCCAGACTCCGTAATTCTTTGTTTGCCAGAAAAATAGGCCAGACCGAAATCGATAATCTTTGCTCTGGTGCCTGAAACGCTGGATTTCTCCGGAAGAACTACAACGTTCTCCGGTTTTATGTCCCTGTGGACAACTCCACGGCTGTGGATGTGGTTCATGATGTCGGCACAATCCCTGAAGATTTCGATCTTTACCGGAAGCGGAAGGTTTTTTGTGTTTAGCAGCGATGTGCCTTCGACATACTCCATGACGTAGAAATACTCTTCCTGGTCGATTCCGCAGTCATAGATCCGATTGATTCCTGGATGGTCAAATCTCGAAAGCAACGACGCCTCGGCCAGGACTCTCTGCTGGTCTTTCTCGCTTCCGCCGATTCTGGTTTTCGAGATTTTCACCACAACTTTATCGCAAGTTTGCAGGTCGGTTGCGAGGAAAACCTCGCCCATTCCACCGCCTCCAAGCCGCGATTCAAGTTTGTATCGTCCAAAAACCAGTCTGCTCACATGAACCATTATATCAACAAGTCAATTAATATAGTTGACAATGTGTGTACCAAACTTAAAATTTTATGTTTGTCAAACCTTCTGGTCAGGCTAACCTGACCCGATGAGACCACAGGAGGAATTTATTAATGAAATTGTACGAACAGATGTTCATCCTCACACCAAATCTGGATGAGGAGGGCGAAAAAGCGCTCGTTGCCAAGCTCACTGACACGATCACAACCGAAGGCGGAGAGATCGTTGACAGCAAGAGATGGGGAAAGCGCAGACTCGCCTATGAGATTAAGGGAAATCAGGAAGGCATTTACTGGGTCAACACCTTCAAGGCTCCTCCGACAACAATCGCAGAGCTTAGAAGACTCGTCAGAATCAGTGAAGGATTCGTAAGAGACGTCCTCATCGACCTGACCTATGCCCAGAAAGCCGCAAAGAGACGTGAGGAATGGCTCAAAGCCTCTGAAGCCAGAAGAGCCAACAGACGCATGGCAGCCCCGAAGGAAGAGCCGGCATTTGTTGAGCAGATGGTGGAAATGCCGAAGGAAGAACAAGCCTGATGCTTAACAAAGTCCTTCTCATCGGAAATCTCACGCAGGATCCCGAACTCCGCTACACCCCACAGGGTACACCGGTGGCAACTGTCAGGCTTGCCTGCACAGAAAAGTACAGACCGGCAGGCGGTGGAGACCTCAAGGAAGACACCCTTTTTATCAATTGCGTCCTTTGGCGTAACCAGGCAACGGTTGCCCACCAGTATCTCAAGAAGGGCAGCAGATGTTATCTGGAAGGAAAGCTTTCAATCAGAGACTACGAGAAGGACGGCATCAAACGCTGGATCACAGAAGTAATCGTAAACAAGATGGTTCTGCTTGACAGAAGACCGTCGGACGGATCAGCCCCTGCAGCCGGAAAACCGGACACAGGCAAATCCGCACCAGCAGACGAGGATTTCTCGATCCCGGATTTCAACGACGAAGACATACCGTTTTCTTGATAAGAAAAGGAGCAAAAGAAAATGCCAATGGATTTTGACAAGAAGAGGCCGAGAGGCAAAAAATTCTCCAAACCGAGAAAGAAAATATGCACATTCTGTGCTGAGCACCAGGATTACGTTGACTTCAAGGACGTTTCCAGGCTCCAGAGATTTGTTACCGACACCGGCAAGATCCTTCCAAGAAGGGCAACCGGCACATGCGCAATGCACCAGAGAAGGGTGACCGAGGCAGTCAAGCTCGCAAGAGAAATCGCTCTGCTTCCGTTTGTGGTGAAATGATGAAGCTGAAAGTGATCCTTCTTAAAGACGTTCCAAAACTCGGCGCCAAGGGATCAGTCGTTGACGTGGCCACTGGCTTTGGCAACAACTTCCTCATCAAGAGGGGATTTGCCCAGGTTGCAACACCATCCGCTGTCACAAACCTCAACTATCACCTTGAGATTTCAGACAAGCAGTCGGCAAAAGCAAAGGCAAAAGCCGAAGAAGTCAAGAATGCTTTCGAGTCAAAGACACTCGAGGTCACAGCAAAAGCCGGCCCGACAGGCACACTGTTCGGATCAGTGACAACCGACACACTCTCAAAGCTCATCAAGCGCGAGCTCAAAGTGGTGGTTGACAGGCACGACATCATCATCGAAAACCCGATCAAGACCTGCGGAATGCACTCCGTCAAGGTAAGGATCCACCATGATGTGGAAGCCACCCTCAAGATCGAAGTCAAGAACGCCTGATTAAATCTAAATCCAATATAAAAACCCTGGCATCATGCCAGGGTTTTTATTTGATAGCTATATTTTCCGAATTATCGCCACGAAGCCATTGTTTTCATCACCCAAGGTTGAGTCTAATTTCCAGCCTGTTCCATCAACAATCGCCCTAATCTCATCTGGTGAAGCCAACAAAAAATCGAAATATGGTGTCTTGTAGTCAAGATGCCTGATCCTTATCCTCAATTGACCTGACATCCTGCCTTTTTTTCTGTTCCGTTCGAAATAACGCAGATCGTGTTGGAATGGGGTTCCGTAGGGATTGATCGATTCAGCGATTATAACAGCATCATCTGTTGTTATTTCTTTCATACGACCCAGTATTTGTCTTGCCTTGTCGAAGGATTGCAATAATCCGAATCCGTTACCAAACATGACTACTGTGTCAAATCTTCCAAGACTGCTGTTTATTTCATCGATTCCGACCGGAAAGACATTCCTTGCTCCTCTGGACTGGCAAACCTTGACGGCAAGTTCAGAGTTATCGATTCCCACGACATCGAAACCTTTTTCCTGAAAAAAGAGAGTGAACCTTCCGGCTCCGCACCCAATGTCAAGAATCCTGCCTTTTGCAAGCGAGATCGCATCCCGTATTCGGGGACTCCAGGAATCAAAGGTCGAAAAATAGGTTCTTGGCCCACCGCCAACGTTGATTAAACCGTCATCCCTCTCAATAATTTCAAAAACATGCTCGCCATCGGAAAAATCCTTCAGAAGCTTGCCATTCCCATCTTTCTTCCCTCTCAGCATTTTGGTCTCCTTCAGACTCAGTCAGTATGAATATTGCCAATATATATCTATCAGAAAAGTCAGTACAAATCAAAGCAAAAACCGGAGGCTGACACCTCCGGTTTTATTGTTGCTGTCATTCTATTTTTCGGCTGTTTCAGTTGTTCCCGGTACTTCCGGTGGCTTTTCAACCGAAGGTTTTGTTTGTTCGGACTTTGGTTCCTTCTTGGCCTGTTCTTTGGCTGAAAGGATTTTTGCAATCGTCGCTGTTATCTTGTCAGCGTGCTCGATGAGCTTGTCAACCGATTTTATTTCAATCTTGCCGAGTTTCTCAAAATCAGGGTTAGTAGGAAAACTTATTTGCAACATACCTGGGTCATTGAAATAAAGCCTGATTATTCTTGTGTTTGATGTGAGAATATCGCAATAATTCTCAGAGTCTCTCAACACTATTTTTTCAGGTGGAATCATCTTGTAAAGAATGCTCTTGACAATCGCCAAAGCTTGCATCTCTTCAACAGTCGTGATGATTGCTGATTTCTCAACCACCGTTTCAGTCGGTTTTGTCTGCTGCTCTGTCTGTTGTGCCTGCGTTGTTTCCTTCAGTCGTGCAATCTGGGCATCAAAGAAGTCCTGCTCAAACTGGATTACAGCCTTTTTGATGTGTTCGCGGAATTCCTCCAGAATTGCATCATTGCATCTTTTGATGAACTGCATCTGCTTTGTAACGTACTTGACCAAGTCCTCCGATGGATTTGCAAACTCGCGCCTCAGAACCTCAACGGTTGCCGAATAGTTGCGGATTTTGATGATGTCGGAGTTGATGACGTCGGTTTTTGTTATGTTTGCTTTCGAAAACATTTCGAGCCTTGTGATGTGGCTTTCTTTAAGAGCACCAAAGTCGAAAACAAAGAAAGGTTCAGTGTCCATGATGTTTTCGGCGTTAAGGTCGGTGTAGAACTTGTAAACGATGCCGTTGGTGAGCACGCCGATGTTGCATTCCTGGACATGGTGGAAGTAGTTTGCAAGCTGGCTTTCCTTGCTGGCATCGAGATTGTCGCCAACCTGCTTGCACTCGATTAGCATGACGGTTTGAGGGCCAACTTTTATTGTGTAGTCAACCTTTTCACCTTTTTTGGCCGCCCAGTCGGCGATGTATTCCGGAATCACCTCCGCAGCGTTGAAAACGTCGTAGCCGAGAATCTGCAAAAAAGGTAGAACAAATGAGGTTTTTGCTGCCTGCTCAGTTCCGACCAGTCCCTTTTGGTCAGCAATTTTCTTTGATAGCTCCTTGATTTTCTCAACAAATTCCATTTAACCTCCAATATATAAATTAATAACCATTTTTTATGGGTATGTCAAATGTAACGCTGTTGAAACCAATATTATTTGTGTTTAAAACAATCACAAAGAAAAACGACAAATTTAATAAATAATCAATGATTCATTGAACAGTCGAAGAAACGCCGTTCTCAGTTATAAAACCGTCAATCAAACCGGCTGGCGTGACATCAAAAGATGGGTTGAAGACTTTAACATCATCAGGCGCAATCTTTATCCCCTTCAACTCGGTCAACTCAGATGCCGGCCTTTCCTCAATTTTTATGGACTCGCCTGAAGGTGTTTTGCCATCAAACGTTGATAAAGGCGCAGCCACATAGAATGGTACCCCGAAATGCTTGGCTGTGATGGCAATTGTAAATGTTCCAATTTTATTGGCTGTGTCGCCATTTTTAGCGATTCTATCGGCTCCTACAACGATCAGATCAACATCTTTCATAACCGTTGAGATTGCCATGTCAGGAATCAGTGTTGCATCGATGTTGTTTTGCTTCAGCTCAAAACTTGTGAGCCTCGCTCCTTGAAGATATGGTCTTGTTTCAGTGTTGATAACGTGTATTTGTTTGCCTTCAACGAGCTTTGCCCAGGTTATCGTGCCCAGGGCGGTGCCAAACCCTCCGGCAGCCAGGCTTCCTGTGTTGCAATGAGTCAGAATCGTCGACCCATCCTTTATCAGGCTGGAGCCAATCTTTGCAATTGAAAACGATCTCCTGTGATCGTCAAGTTCGAGGTTTAACGCCGTCTGAACCGGGTTTTCCGAGGAAGCAACCTGATCAACTGCCCACATGAGATTTACAGCCGTTGGCCTCGCAGATTTCATTTTTGTGGCAATTTCTTTGAGGTTTTCACAGGCTTTATGGGCTAGAGCCATTCCATAGGCGCCACAGATTCCAATGACAGGTGCACCTCGTGTTGCCATTAATTTTATCGCATCGAAGCAGTCTTGCCATGTTCCGGCTGTCAGATATTTGATTTCATGAGGCAAAAGCCTTTGGTCTAGTATTTCGAGACAGTCACCACGCCAGATCAATGGCCTTGGAACTTTGGACAATCCAAGCAATTCATGGATTTGCTCCTTTGAAAAATCAAGCACTCATCGGCTCCGTCGGCTTTTGGCAGGAAGGGTCGGATGAGGCAAGTTTTGCAACGGTTTTCAGGATTTCCGAGAGCTGGGCGATACGAAGGTTGAAAGTGTCCATCACCTCTTTGTGGCCAAGCGGGTGTTTTGCAACGCCTGCAGCAAGGTTTGTTATGACTGCAACCCCTCCGAACGCAATTCCAAGTTCGTTTGCAAGCGCAACTTCAGGACATCCGGTCATTCCAACGATTGTTCCGCCCATGACCGAGAAAGCCTTGATCTCGGCAGGCGTTTCATACCTTGGGCCTTCAGTGCAGACATATACAGCGTCGGGATGAAACACTGCGTGTTCCTTTATCAACGCCTCCTCAATGAATTCCTGGAGCTTGGGGTTGTATGGTCGTGAAACATCGGTATGAACAACCTTCCCCGGTTGGTCATAAATTGTACCGACACGACTTTTAGTAAAATCAATGAACTGGTCGCAGATTGCAAAATCGCCGGGAACCATCTTCGGATTGATTCCACCGACGGCATAAGTGGCAACAATATCGGTTATTCCAATATCTGAAAGGGCAGAAATGTTTGCTCGGTAGTTGATAGCGGATGGCGAAACCTTGTGTCCTTTTCCATGACGCGCCAGAAATGCAACTTCAAATTCATCGAGCCAGCCTGTTTTTACAAGGGCATCGCCGTATCTGGTTTTTATCGTTTCTTCCTTGGCGCCTTCGAGCCATGAAATGTCGTACACACCAGAACCGCCGATTATTCCTATCACACAAGCCTCCTAGCAATCTCGTTGACTTTGGAAACAGTCTCTTCCACGTCGAAAGTCTGAATTTCCCTGTCCCAGACAGCAAAGTTTCCATCAACCATCACGTGCCTGACATCGCTAGGTTTTACCGCGTAAACAAGGTGCGAGACATGGGAGAAAACCGGTTGCAGCCTTACATCTGAGAAATCAATCACGATCAGGTCGGCAAGATTTCCAGCTTCAAGCGAACCGAGATTGTTCCAGCCAAGAGCCTTTGCACCATTTTTTGTTGCCATCTGAAGCGCCTGTTTCGCAGGAACCTTTAGCGGATCGCCGGTGACCTTGGCCGATAGCGCCACCCAGCGCATCTCTTCCCACATGTCCAGATCGTTGTTGCTGGCCGGGCCGTCGGTTCCTATGGATACGTTAATGCCTTTGTCCACCATTTCACCGATTCTTGCCAAACCAGATGCGAGCTTGAAATTGGAGCCAACGTTTAAAGCTATATTGACGTTTTTAGCTTTCATTATAGCCATGTCTTCATCAGTCAGATGAACACAGTGGGCAGCAATTGTCGGAACGTCAAAAGCACCGATAGAATCAAGAATTTTTACCGGTGACATACCGTTGGTTGCGATGCAGTCTTCGTTTTCTTTGACAGTTTCGGAGATGTGCATGTGGATGCCAAGGTTGTTTTCCTTTGCAGCAGCCACAATCTTTTTCATGAAATCCACCGGGCAGGTGTAGATGGCGTGTGGGCCAAGGCAGGTGTGAATCCTGTCGTTTTCAGCGTTTTGCCACTTTTTGGCAAATTCGGTTCCGTTTTTGATGGCCTCATCTCCGCCAAACTGGGTCATACCAAGGCAGATGTTAGCCCTGATGCCTGTTTCTGCCACAGCGTCAGCCACACGATTCGTGAAATACATGTCGGCAAAACATGTTGTTCCGCCCAGCAAAAACTCAGCAATAGCCAGTTTTGCGCCCCAGTAAATATCATCCGGGGTCATCTTTTCCTCACGCGGGAAAATGTGCTTGAAAAGCCAGTCCTGAAGATTCACATCATCGGCAATACCGCGTAAAAGCGACATGCTTGCGTGCGTGTGGGTGTTTACCAAACCGGGCATAACCACCATGCCTGAAAAATCCAACTCCGAATCAAATTCACCACTAGGTTTTTGTGCGCCAATATATTCAATTTTATTGCCAGAGATGGCTATATAGCCGTCAAATTCGTTCGGAAGTGCGTCAGAGACTGGAACCAGCCTACCTTTGATGAGCGTTTTCAAGTGTTTCCTCCATGATTGTTTTGGGCAGGTTCATTGCAACTTCTGTCGATGTCACGCCGTGCTCTCCGGTCTCGGAGGAAGCCATTTCGCCGGCCTTCCCCAGCATGTAGCAACCGAGGCAGCCGGCCTCATAAGGGTCAAGACCCTGCGAAACCAAAGCTGCAATGCAGCCTGAAAGAACGTCGCCAGAACCGCCCTTTGCAAGCGATGTGTTGCCCGTGATGTTTATGGTTATCTGTCCTTTTGGTGAAGCAATGACCGTTCTTGCCGACTTCAAGACTGTGACGGCACCGAACCTCATTGCAAAACGTTTTGCCGTCGAAACCGGATCGGTTGCAAGATCGCTTGCTACAGTTCCGAAACGGCTCGCCTCGCCCCAGTGAGGAGTGATGATGGTTGGCCAACAGTTTTCAGCCCTCATCAAAACTGCGTCGGGCGATTTTGCTAGAAGCGAGAGGGCGTCGGCATCGATGAGCACCGGAATGTCGAGTTTTCCAAGAATCTCAGACATAATCGGCTTCAATCCTTCATCCCTTGAAACGCCTGGGCCGAAAACCACGCACGTGGCCTTGGAAGTTGCGTTCATGATCGCATCGATGGCCGATTTGTCAAACGTGCCGTTCTGGGTTGCTTTTGCTGAAGTGACGATGATTTCGGGATAGCGACCGGCAACCGAAGGGTAGATCGTCTCTGGAACGATAAGGTGTGTTATACCTGCGCCTGATTTTATCGAGCCCAAACCAGAAAGCATCGGGGCGCCGGGGAAGCTGGACGAACCGCCGACGATCAGAACCTTGCCAAAAGTGCCCTTGTGGCCGTTTGGAGGTCGTGTCGGGAAGAGCGCCCGTGCATCGCCATGCGTGAGAATGTTTGTGGGAATGTCGGGATCAGAGAGCAGAACCTCTGGAAATCCGACGTTTGTAAGCATCATCCTACCGACGTTCAAAGCGCCAGGGAACAGAAGATGGCCAATTTTTGGCAGGCCAAAAGTACACGTAATCTGCGCTTTCACAGCCAAACCCGGAATTTTGCCGGTTGAACCGTCAACACCCGAGGGAATGTCGCACGAGAGGACAGGCGCCCCAACCGAGTTTATCAGCTCGATTGCCTGAGCGATGTAGCCCTCTGGCGCATTTGTCAGGCCTGTGCCAAGCAGGCAGTCGATGATAAGGTCGCAGTTCTGGATCGCCCGTGAAAGATCATTCATCACTGCGTCGTTTGCACCTACATGAAGCTCGACAAAACCCGAGAAACCCTTTGCCAGAATGCCAAAATTCTGCCTGGTGTCCCCAGACAAATCCTCAATCGGGGCCAGCAGGAAAACACGAACCGGAATGCCCTGCATGGCAAGGTGCCTGGCCGTAACGAAGCCGTCTCCGCCGTTTCCGCCCTTGCCGCAAACGATCACCGGTTTTTTCGTTCCAAACTCGGTCTGAGCGACATCGGCAACGGTTGCGCCTGCATTTTCCATCAGGAGCATCGACGGAACTCCGAACCTTGCTGTGGTTTGGGAGTCGATCTCCTTCATCTGCTGTGAGGTGACCACTTTCATCTTGAGTTGATTTTACCTTATTTTGCCAAAAATGGCAAATTATGCAATCCGGCTTTGCAATGTGAAAAAACTCCCTCATCCGGTCTTCGACCACCTTCTCCCATTGGCATGGGCGAAGGATTTTGTCAGATTTCCCTCGCCTGCGTTAGCGGGAGAGGGATTAAGGGTGAGGGAGTTTACTTCTTTTTGGTGTCGGTAAAAGACTCTTCGACTATGCGGATTTCGTCGTCAGTCAGCCCGTAAAGCTGGTAAACAAGCTGGTCGATCTGATTGTCGGTTGAGTCTATCTGGCGCTTGATCATTTCGATGTCAGACGGAACGCCGCACTCCCGCAGGCGCCTGTTCAGCTCAAGCATGGTTTCGACAAGCGAAACCATCCTGTCGTGCATTGCAACGTCGGATTTGTTTTTATTATTTATTATTGGTAATGGAATGTGATTGAAATATAAAGCATCCATTACACGAGAGGTTTCTGTAGTGTTGCTAAATAATATTCTTTGAATATACCAGGATGGTAGTTTTGAATTTAGAATTCCAGAAACAAATAAATAAGAGACTGGGTACTTATTTTCGTCAATAATTAAATTAACAAGTTTTTCTGTTGTTAAATACTCACCTTTTATATCTGGAAACGTTACTAAACGATTACCTCTAAGCACTTTAATAAATACTCGAGGAACCATTATTTTTTTAGACTTCGATATCCAATCAGCGTTGTTATCAATGTTAATATTCATTATTTTATCAATGGAGTACCTTTTAACATCAGGTACTTTATTAATAAAACTTATTGATCCACGTTCTAGTTTCTCTTTATCATTATCTGATATATATAATCCTCTAAATATGTATTTTTTGATATCTGATATTTTTATAGAATGTTTGTATATTTTCAAAACAAGCGATGTTTCTTTATTATTCAAAGGAATAAATGGGATAATGTTAGCAATATCAATAATTTCGTCATCGAAGTATCCTTCAACTGTAATTTGTTTTGGAACAATTGCTTTCTTTAATGGTTCTGCAATATTGATTATCGGACTTTCTTTATTTGTTTTATTGAATATTAATATAATTGATTCAAGTATTACATCGGGAAATGCAATGCCAACATCTAAAACTTTTGAAAGATTATTATTTGTCAATAAATATTTACGAATACTTTCCCAACCTGAGTAAAATCCAATAACTTTTGGTATAATGTAACCTAGGTATTTTTTTGATAGCTTTGAGGCAATTTCAAGGAAATATGAGGCACTATCATTAGTCTTTGTTTCATATTTGCTTTTAATGTAGTCATAATGAAACAAATCAGCGCCCCAAGGTGGATTCCCGATCACGGCATCAAACCCAAACCCATCCTCGAGCTCGCGCTTCTCCTTGTCCTTGTACCTGACAATCTCCGGAAACTCCCTGTCCCAGTCGAAAGCGTTGACACGCCAGGTTTCCTCCGGGTTGTTGAACAGGTTCTCCTTGCCATGATAAAAATCACTTCTGATCAAGCTGTTTCCGCACTTGATGTTACCGCCCAGATCCGGGAGCGCGCGCTGGCTGTGCTTGAACAGGTCGGGGTTGTTCTCCTCCTCGAGGACTTTGAGCAGAAGGTTGAGCTTGGACACTTCGACCGCCTGCCTGTCGATATCGACGCCGAAGATGTTGTTTTTGAGTATTTCCTTGCGCTTTTCGGTTGTCAGCCTGAAGATTCGCTGGCCTTCCCTCATCTGTTCGCAAATTGGCGGGTTTTTACCCTTCAGCCACTTTTCACGATCGTTTGAAAGGTACCAGTCCAGATGCCAGTCGAGCAGGAACTGGTAGGCGCCGATGAGGAACGATCCTGAACCGCAGGCAGGGTCAAGAATTCTCAGTTTTGCCACTTGTTCTGGGTTCTTACCCTCGACAAGTTTTCCGACGGTGTTTTGGACGATGTAATTGACGATGTAGGTTGGCGTGTAATAAACTCCGCCGGCTTTCCTGACCTCTGGCTTCTCCTCAACCTTTGCGTGGTGGCCATCGGTGAGCCTTATGACTTTGCCAAGGAACCGTTCATAGACTTGACCAAGGATGTCGGCTGGCATGGCCGAAAAATCGTATGGGCTTTTTGGAGGATAAAGGTTTACGATCATGTCCTTCAGGACTTTGTCGTCGATTGCAAGGGACATGCTTATCGTGTCTGGCGGTGTGTCGATTCCCTTTTCGGACTTGAAGTGGAACAGGCCAGAATTGTAGCGGCTGTCTGCTTTTTCGTAGAGTTTAACCAGACCGCCATAGATGTTGCCATAATTTGTCAGTGCCTGAAGCTGGTTCGTCTCTTCAAGACCCCTGTCCTCGGCAATTCGGAGGAAGATGATCCTGTCGATTGTTTGCTGAACGGCATAGTTAAGCTGGCGGACATCGAGGTTTTCATTCCTCAGGGCAATGTTCCTGGCCAGAATGTCTCTCCACTCCTCAATCATTTTCAAGAATGACTCGTCGACTGATTCGCGAACGCCTTTGAGGTTTTTCTCCTTCAAAAGCTTGTCCAGCGAACCTTTTTCAACATTCGCCCTTGAGAAAAACGACTCGATTTCGTCCCAGTGGGTGAGGAAATTTTTGTAAGTGTACTTTGCTATCCTGCCAA
>CAZXEH010000008.1:0-16327 GCA_964639885.1 uncultured Caldisericales bacterium
AATCGGGAAGCTGATTGGGAGAGTAGGACGCCGCCCGGGCCTTTTTGCATTTTAGGGAGTTTATTGGGGATGTCTGAGAATCATTATCGTTGATTTCTATAATGTCAGATAGTCTATAATGATCATGAATATATCTATTTATATTGTAATAGTGTGACATATAAGTATTGACAAAAAATAATCTTTGGTTATAAATAGTTTGGAGGTAATATGAATTTTAACTTTTTGCAATTAGATAAGAAAGCAAGAGAGTATATGCTTGATGAACTCGATAAAGATATTTTAGAGAACAACCTTTATATAAGTAATAGATTAACCGCCTATGGTAAAAATAAATACCCAGAATATCTCAGAGATTCGATTCAAAATGGTGATTGCGTAACACTGGAAAAATCTTTGAAAAATACGGGCATACTCGAATCGCAAGAAAGTAGAGCTGGGAAAATGGTCAAAGTACCAATTACAGCTGCTGAAACATTAGCTGAAGGTGAATTTAATAGATTTTATATTAGAGCAGTATGCAGAAGAGCAATCGATGAAAAAAAGGACAAGGTGATAATATATAGAGCAAAACAAGTATCAAACCCAAGACCTGAATCACTAATAGCAGAAGGACGAGAAGTAAATCCAAAAGTATTGTTAGAAGATATTCGTAATAATCCCGGTAATAGCGTGTATATTCCTAGTGGTCCTAATTCTGGGTTATCTGTAAGGTATTAAAATAATAACACGATAGTATGATCTATAATGGTGATTAGTCATCTGACATACTATCAAAAATATCAGTTTTAACCATTAGAATTGTTTTTATAATTCAATATGTTAGTAGTTCTATGCAATTTGCATTCCAACCCTTCACAGCTAAAATCACACCATGAAACCGGCTGACGAGACAACCCTCAGGCAAAACGTCATCAACAAAACGCTGCTGCTGTACACCTTCTGGCCACGATTCCGCTCTTCTAATTACACCAATATAGCTAACCCCCGGAGTAAATCCGGGGGTTAGCTAACTCGCTTAAATATCCTAAGGATTAGTGCTGTATCGGCGGAGCCGTCTCTCAGATATTGAAAACCTGCTTGATCTTTGCTTCCAGCATCTGCTTTGGTACTGCTCCGACCAGTGTGTCGACCCTCTTGCCGCCGTCAAAGAAAATCAGGCTCGGGATCGAGGTGACGCCGTTTGTGCTTGCGGCTCTCTGCTGTTCGTCGACGTTGATCTTTCCGAATGTGACCTTGTCGCCCATCTGGTTTGAAAGCTCTTCAAAAATCGGGGCAATCATCCTGCATGGCCCGCACCAGGGAGCCCAGAAGTCTACAACGACTTTCTTTCCTGATTTCACCGCTGCGTCGAAGTCGTCATCGGTCATGTGCACTATACTCATTTTTTCCTCCATGTTTTCAATCCTGCGGGAACCATTTTCCCGAAAGATTTGTTTATCATCTGATCCAAATTTTAGTCAACTGGCTCATCTTGGCAAGTGCCTTGCTGTTAAGTTTGTCAAGTTTGTATAAAGCTTTGATGCCATTGACAAAAAATTGAGGTCAAGGGATGTGACCAAGTTAAATGAGCATTGAAATCCTGGAAGTACAGACTTATGATGAAAACATGAGGGCATTGACAAGGATTTTGATTGCAGCATTGCTTTTGGGTGTATCTGTTTCGCCGTTCCAGCAACAGAGACTGACAAATGCTGAGACTGTCGGCTATTTTGGGATTTGCAGGTCACCAAACTCCAACGATGTCTGGGTCGCAAACCCTGTGAACAACACGATCATGCGTTTCAACACTGAAAGTCGTTTCATCTCCACCAGACAAATCCTCTCAGCAGACGATCAAACCTGTCCCGCGCTTGAATTTGGACAGGTGGTCAATGTCGATTTTGACATAACCAACAACAGTCTTTTTGTGACCGACAGCCTGAAAAAGTCGGTTTTCAACATTTATAATGCTCCAAGCTACATTTCAGGCGACTCTTCGAAAAACCAGTTGCTTGAACCGATCCAGACTGCGTTTTGCCTGAACATGAAACAGGGACTGGAGAGGATTTTTGTAATCGATCGTGCTGGGAATAAACTTGCCTGTTTCTCACGTCCCGCAACAGAAGAGGAAATCAACGGCAAATGGGCGTCAAAACCATTCTGCAGCACGTTTTCAAAACTTGAATACCCGATTCCTCCAAACCATGAAACTATCAACGCTGTGGCAAATTCTGAAAATGGCACATTTTCAAATCCAACCGGTGTTTGTGTGGATTCTGAAGGCTTCGTTTATGTTGCCGACGCTGGAAATGACAGGGTTCAGAAATTCAGCATTGATGGTAAATTCGAGGCAAATTACGGCGGATTTTCAAAACCGGTCTCGGTTTTTTCAAATGACAGTGAGCGACTGCTTGTTCTTGAGCGCGATGCAAAAAGGATCTCGGTTTTAAACACTGTTTCCGGAAAGGTTGAATCTGTTATCTCGCCAACCGGTTCAGCTGGTGAGCCGATTTTCTCAAACCCTTCGTGCATCACCTGCGACATAAACGGTGACATCTGGGTGTCAGACGCTGGAAACGAAAACCTGTTCAAGATTTCAGGTTTGAAATCAGAGGAACCGGGGAATTTGCTGCTTGCTGTTTCAAATGTCCTGAGACCAAAGAAAACCCCTGTCCACGAGATGAAAGTGGAGCTGAAAAAGTACTCGTGCAGGATAAACGGAAATGCAGTCAAAATAAGACCTTATGCCCAAACCAAAAATAAAATCCCAATGTTGCCAATCGGTTTTTTTGCACGATCGTTCCTCAAAAACACCGAAGATTACATGGGTGTGAAGTTCAAATCAACATACACCTTTGACAAAACAGGCGATTGCTGTCAGATAACAATTCCGAGAATCGATTTCGGCGATGGCAGGGTTTATCAACAAAGAGTGGTCGATTTCACAACCGATTCTGACATCTGCCTGATCAACGGTACTCCATTCAAGATGGAACTGAAGGCGATGAACGTTGACAATGGGTTTTTTGTTCCGTTTTCATGTCTGGAAAAGGCTTTCGGGGTGCAGCTGAAGTTGAAACCTGCAAAAACAGAACCAAAAACAATGAACGACGAGTTCACGGTTTATTTTCCGAGTCCAGATTTTGTGAAGTGATTTAGAAGATTTCCGGCTTGAGCGTCTTCAAAGCCTTCAACAATCCCTGGTCATCCCTGATGGAGATGGCGTAGTTTTTGCTGGTGGTGTCGATCTCCACGACCTTGCCCCAGAAGGTGTTGAAGTAGTATCGGCCATCAAAGCTGATTCTGATTCCAAGGCCAAGCGTCTTGCCGATTCCGGCCGATGAAACCCTTACGGCTGTTATGTTTTGAAGTGGAATCCTTGCCAGAAACGGAGCAAAGCCAAATACCAGATTCTCCTTGTCAACCGTTATCGAAAGCTTTGCAAAAACGATCATTGCAAAAATCAGAATCAAAAGAACAGGCACAATGATCCAGAGTGCAGGAATTATCTCTGCGCCATCTTTTGAAGCAAATATCATCGATATAACCGAGATGCAGACTGTGACAATGACAGCAACTAGCATGATCGGGAGCAGACCCCACTGGTTTTCTTCAAACATTTTTTCTTTCATATCTTCTTTGACACCTTTCCCGGTTTGCCGTTTCGTTTTAGATGATTGTACATTTAACGTCAATGTGGTATATGGTGGTTATGGAGGCGAAGGTGAGGAATATTTTTGGTGCAAGGGTGGCGGTGGCTTCAGTTATCGCTTGCCTTATTCTTCTGGCCTGTGTTTCTGTACCAACAAGCATAGGGAAGTCAACTGATGAGACCCAAAAAACCTTTGAATTTTTTGGATTGTCAACCGATCCTGGCAACGGGAATATTCTTGTCACAAACCCTCTAACATCTTCGCTGCTCAACTACACAAAAGACGGAACGCTGCTGTGGGAAGACAGGTTCACGTTCAAGCCCAGCCTGGCGGTTGGCGAGTGTGAACCGATCGAGATAAAAGGCCTTGTGGGTGTGGTCAAAAAAACGAGATACAGCAATTTTGTCTACGTGACCGACGCTGCCACAAGAAATGTATACAACATCACGAACAACAGGCTGGCAAATCCAGCTGAAGCCAAACTTTCGGAACCTGTCCAGACGGCAGTTTATGAAAACCCTGAGGACTGGCGGGAATTTGTGGTTGACAGAAAGGGCAACAAACTCCTGTGCTTCTTGCCATCCAAGGATGGAAACTCCTGCAATTTTTACTCCAAATTCCTTTGGTCTGTTCCGCAAAACTCACAAATGGACGATGCAAAGCCTGGAAATGGGGATTTCAGCCTTGACAGTCCATCCGGCGTCTGTGTCGGTTTGTCTGGAATTGTCTACGTTTCAGACACGGGAAACGACAGGATCGTAAGTTTCGGTCACAAAGGTGGGTATCTGTCAAGCATCACGGGTTTTAGCAGGCCAACAGGCATCGACTTTGCCGGGTTTTTTCTTTATGTGTGCGACACGCTCAACCAGAAGGTTTTGGTTATCAACACAATTTCAAACGAGACAGTCCTGAGTCTGACCAATCCAGAAATGATCCAGCCAACATCGGTGACCGCCGATCTTGATGGCAACATTTGGGTTGGCGACTGTTCCAGCGACAAACTCTTCAAGTTTTCAGGCGTTCATAACACCGAACCCGGTAGCTTGCTCCTTGAGATAAAGGATGTCCTGAAGTCAAAGAAATATCTAAAAACATCGCTCGAGGTCGATCTGAAAAAATACACGTGCAAACTGAACGGCAAATCAATAAAAATCAACCCTTATGCAAGAACTTTGGATGGTGTAGACATGATTCCGATCCAGTGTGTCTTTGAAAACCTCTTTGTTGACCCGCAAAATCCAGAAAAAACACTTGCCCAAAGAAGTTATGATATTGACAGCATGGTTCTGACAACCACCATTCCAGAATTTGCATCAGGCGAGGATAAAAAATATGAGGCCAGAACGGTGAAGATTTCGCTCAAAAGCGAGTATGCAACCGTTAACGGCAAGCAGGTTGAGATGCCGGCAAAACCAGGGTTTGTTGATGGCAGGACAATGATACCAATCTTCTCGCTCCAGGATTTGTTTGGCGCCGATGTCTGCTTCAAGACTCCAGGAATGCTGCCCGTAACTGTCACCGACAGGTACACCATCATCTTCCCGGGCAAATGATTTACAATCAACCATTGACCAATCACAACCATGAAATATTCGGTGGTCAATGCGACTTACAACAACGGGTTCAGGGCCAATTTTGACAGGATTGACCCAAGGCTCTCCGAGTTTGTCAGAGAAGCTGTAAAAGCTTATGTAAAATCTGTGAAGTAGATAGATAGTCAGGAATGTCGAGGCAATGGCCAATTATGACTATTGCCGAAGTGGCAAGCAAGGACAGTTCTACAGTTCAAACGATGCAACCTCATTGCCTTAAACTAAACGTCAGGCTTGTTTCGTTGATTTTAACTGATGTTAAACTATCCTGAATAGGTAACCCACCAAGGAGGTGAGTGAATGAGAAGATACTTTAAATCGACACTTCTGGTCGCACTGGCACTGGTTGTAGGACTTGGATCATTTGCCATCGCAAAGCCAGCAACAAAAGCTGAAAACATTGAAGTTTTCGGTGTTGCTGCAAACAGCTTCGGCTATTACATCCTTGTCGGCAACCCAAAAACCAACACCGTCCAGAAGTTTGACCTTAACGGAAACTACCTCAGTGACTTCATCAAGTGGTTTTCCCCGGCTGAACTTGACGGTCCAGACGATCCGGTCGGCGCCTGCCCGACATGGAAGTACGAAGGTCTCATTGCAGTCTCGATCTGCCGCATCACAAACATGACAGCGGTCACTGACTACAAGCTCAGAAAAGTATTCACCATCAACCCGAACGTTACTCCGCACCACCCGATCGGCGACCCATCAAAGAATGAACTCATTCTCCCGTGGCACGCCTCGGAGACTGAAGTTGCAGACGATATCGGAAACTACGTTGTCGACCTCAAGGGCAACAAGTTCGTCAGATACGACCCGCCAGCAATCAACTTCGACAAGACAGCCGTTGAGTGCGAAGTTTATGCAAAGCCGAGATACTCGGTTCCGCCAGGATACATCAACAAGCCAGCACCTGAAGGTGAAGGCCAGGGTGAATTTAAGGAACCGGAAGGCATCGGTGTTGACAGACGTGGATTCATTCTCGTCGCAGACACCGGCAACAACCGCATCCAGAAGTTCAGAAGAGACGGTTCGTTCTTTGCTGAATTCAAGGGCGACTTCAACAAGCCGGTTTATGTCATTCCAGACTTCAACGACGACTCACCGAACAGATACTACATCTGCGATCAGGGCAACCACCGCATCGCAGTTTTTGATGAGAAAAACCACAAGCTTGTCAAAGAAATCAAGCCGCTGCGCGAAGACGGAACTCCGCTGTTCGACAAGATCGTTGCTGCAGCAATCGACATGGACTACAACATCTGGGTGGCTGATGTCGGAACAATGAGCCTCTATAAACTCGCATCAATCGACTCGGCAACACCGGGCAAACTCCTCCTCGAGATCAAGAATGTTCTTGACACACCGCCGATCTACACACACGTCACCAGAATTGAACTCAAGAAGTATTCAGCAAGAAAGAATGAATCAACAGTCAAAATCAGACCATATGCCCAGACTATTGGCGGTAGGACCATGGTTCCGCTTCGCTGGATTGCAGACAACGCCCTTTCAAACCCGACAAAGAAATTCGGCGTTGTATTCAAAACCGATGTTGCCTGGGATGCTGCAACAAAGTGTGCAACATTCACAATGCCAGAGATCAAGTTCAGCGACAAGCTGACCTATCCAAAGAAAGTTGTAAAAGTATGGATCGGAAAGAACGAAGGGGAAGTCAACGGCACAAAAGTCAAGATTGACGCTCCACCGTTAATCAAGGACGGATCAACCTTTGTTCCACTTCGCTTCATTGCAGAAGCCTTTGACGCAGAAGTAAGATGGAAAGAACCGAAGCAGATGCCAAAGACAACCAATGGCGAAGCAATGATTCTCCTTCCTTCAACTGAAAAGGTGAAGGCAGCCTACGGGCGGTAAAAAAGAGGTTTATGAATTCGTTCCAAAAGTTCATCAGTAAAATATGGGCCAGGGGCAAATGGGTCATCATCACCATCCTGGCCCTTTGTCTTATCATACCGGTCACCTGGTCGATGCTCCCGATTGCAAAACGCATCGAGATAAACAGGTCGTTTTCCAAGATGTGGAACAGCCTTTCCAGTGGTTGGAACACGAGATGGTCTGAGATCATGGAAGCCCTTGGAATAAAATCCAGGGCAACAAACGGTTCTCACATCCCTTGTTCAGACAACGATGTTTGCAGCATGGCCATAAACCGTACTTTCAGGCCGATAACACTTGGCGACTTCAAGGCTCTCCTTGGCAACAAGAACATGAAAGACCTGATGGTTGTCGACATAAGGCCGGTGGAAGATTACGAAAAGGGTCACATCCCCATAGCCTTCTCGATTCCTTATGAAGACCTGAAGCAGTACCTTGCCGGAGTCACAAGATCAACACCGATCGTCATCGTTGGCAATGGCAGCGAGAACTACAAGGAAATCGGCAGCCAGCTGGTTGACAAATGGGTTTTCTCAAACGCCGGATTCCTCATTGGCGGAATGAAAACCTGGGACGGAGACATCCAGCGTGAAAAATGACCTTTTTGAACCAAACATCCAGCAACCTGATCCTGTCGAACCGGTAGCCATTCCAAACCTCAAGAAGCTGGTTACGCCGAAGAAAAAAGGCATTTCGACACAGAGAATCGCTGAAGTCGGCGTCATGTCTGCGGCACTCGTGGTTGTTTTCCTTGTGACAGGTGCAATCGTCGACTCACTACTCCCTTTCATCGGCTGTATGATCAGGACAATTGCCCTTGCAATATTTATTTCTGGCTTCAGACACTACTCAGGACTCGAGTTTTTCCTCATCAACCTGTTCGGCTCGATCATCTACTTCCTGCTCTACCCATGCCCTTCAACGGCGCTCTCACTACCGATCTCAATGGCATTTGTACTGGTCTACAACATCCTGAGACGCAGGGTTCAACCGTGGATTGCCATACTCGTTGCCATAGTTTTTGCCTACATGGTTCTGATTGCAGTTCTTCCCCTGCTTGCCCTCAATGCTGGCGACATCCTCAAATTCTGGGAATATTTCAACACCACTCTTAAATGGAGCTGGTTCCTGTTGCTCCTTGTGCCGGTCGCCTGGTGGAGGCAGAAGCGTTCAAAGGTGCTCTCCTGCACCGGTTGTTCAATGGACTGCAATACTGTTTCACTCAACCAGTAAATTAACTTAAAAACAAAAAAGGCTGCCCTGAAGGCAGCCTTTTTTAATTTTCGCATTATTGGCTAGATTAGATCAAGATAATCGGTCAGCCAGTCGGTTAATGCCGGGTCAACCGTCCAGCCCTCGATCGTCGGGTGTGGGAGAAGGCCGGACGGGGTCTTCACGTTTGGAACCAGATACATCTGGAACCTGTCTTTGTCGAGGGCAAAAACGAATTTGCCAATAAGGGTTTCCCACATAGGCGCAAGCGGTTCGCCGTTTTGCAGCGGGAAAAGCCTGTCTGTGACGTTGGCCAGACCTGCAAACCTGTACTCCAGATTTTTGTACTTCTCGCTCATCTTCAGTCCGGTGACCTCACCCCTCGAAGGGAGGCGGAACAGGGTTTTCCTCATGATTTCAAACTTTGGAGCAAGCTCTTCGAAGTCCTTTTTCAAACATTCCTGGGAGATGACGATGGCAAATGTGTCTTGCCGAATGGAGGTGTCTTGGAGGGGAGCGACGAACCACCAGACGAAATATGTGCCGTTGATTTCAACATTCTCAACCTTTCTGACGTATGAAACTGATGCTGCCGTTGCTTCGCCAGATACAGTTGATTCCATTGTCGGGAATGGTGCAGTCCAGAGACCGCTTTTTTCCATCGTTCCAAAAGTAAACGCAGACTTGTTCTGCTTGATCACTTCCATGTCCAGGAAGTTCTCGGCATCGTTTTTGCCTGGGTTCTGCTTGAACTTTACCGAGAATGTGGCGAAGTTGTCTTTGTACATGAAAACGAAATCACCCGATCTTTTGTAAAGATCCTCGTCCAGCTTGAAACCATCTGGCACATTGAGCATCAGGCTGAACCAGTTCTTTTCCTGAGGGCTTTTTATGACAGTTATTGGATAAAACTTGCTTTCCTCGACCTTCACCTCAGGATTTTTAATATCCTTCACGTCGTCGGTTTTTTGTGTACTGCCACCGCACGAGGCCAGCAGGAGAATGGCTATTACAAAAGATAGTTTTTTCATGGATTAGAATTTACCGGCTTGGCGGGAAATCTCAAGTCCAGCTTGAACAAACCCGTCATTTGCCTAAAATTGTAATAACAATGGAGGCTTCATGGACTATCTTGTGATCGGCTCCGGTGGAAGGGAGCACGCGCTGGCGTGGGCGCTCTCAAAAACCGACAGGGTTTTCGTCTCACCCGGCAACCCAGGCATGACAGACGTTGCCATGCTTGCAAAAACCGGACAGGATTTTGAGTCGGTGGCTAATTTTGCAACGGCGCACAATATCAAGACAGTGGTTATTGGCCCGGAAGCGCCACTTGTTGCTGGCATGTCCGATTTCCTCCGCTCCAAAGGCTTGAACGTTTTTGGCCCGTCAAAGCAGGCAGCTCAACTTGAAGGTTCAAAAGCTTTTGCAAAAGATTTCATGGTTCGCCACAAAATCCCGACAGCCCAGTCGCAAACCTTCGACAACGCAAACGAAGCCATCAAATTCGTGAAATCCCACGATTTTCCGCTCGTTATAAAGGTCGACGGTCTTGCAGCCGGAAAAGGAGTGCATATCGTCGAGGACTTGCGTGAGGCTGAAATCGTCATAAACGCAATACTTTCAGAAAATACTTTTGGAGACGCCGGCAGAAACGTTGTTATTGAAGAATTTCTTGTTGGCCGTGAGTTATCAATGCTTGTTCTAACAGACGGGAAATCGTTTGTGCCACTGGTTCCGTCGCGTGACCACAAACAGCTTGAGGATGGAAACAAAGGCCCGATGACTGGCGGAATGGGCGCTTATGCGCCCGTCCCCGATCTCGACAGCTTCACTTATGATCGAATCATAAAAGAGATTGTCAGGCCGTCGGTTGAAGGCATTGGCAAAGACAGCTTCGATTACCGAGGCGTTTTGTATTGTGGACTGATGCTCACCAAATCAGGGCCAAAAGTGCTTGAGTACAATTGCAGGTTCGGCGACCCGGAGGCAGAAGTTGTGATCCCGATGATAAAAACGCCGCTTTCAAGGATTGTCGATGCAGTTTCGGAAGGTGAGCTGAAGGATTTGAAGGTTGAGTACAATCCTGGGTTTGCTGCCTGTGTCGTACTTGCCTCTGAAGGATATCCTGTAAAGCCGAAAACCGGCAAGATCATTGAAGGTGTTGAGAAAGCCAGGGAAATGAGAAACGGAATCCTGTTTGCCTCCGGTGTTGCCTCGGAAAACGACAAACTGGTGACGTCTGGTGGCAGGGTTTTGACCTGTGTCGGAACGGCAAACACGCTCAGGATGGCGCTTGGCAGGGCTTATGCCATGACAAGGCTTGTCAACTTCCCAGGCTCACAGATGCGTGGAGATATTGGCGGGCGCTACGCCAGAGGCCGAACAACCATCATGGCTCTTCGTCGTGGAATTTGAAACACTGGAGGAAAAAATGGAAAACGTTCAAGTCGTCATAATGCTTGGCTCAAAGTCAGACCTTGAGGCCAGCCAGAAATCTGTCGAAATTTTTGAGGGTCTGGGCATAACCTCGGAGGTAGTCATCTCCTCAGCCCACAGAACCCCGGACAGAACCGCTGAAATCGCCAAGCGCCTTGAGGCTCGCGGAGTGAAAGCTGTCATTTGCATGGCCGGTTACGCGGCACACCTCCCCGGAGTTGTTGCAGCCTACACAAAACTTCCGGTCATCGCCGTTCCTCTTGCCGGGTCACCTCTGAACGGACTCGACGCCCTTTATGCCCAGCAGATGCCGGCAGGTGTTCCGGTGGCGTGCATGACCATCGGCATGGCAGGAGCAACAAACGCTGCCCTGTTCTGCGCCAGAATGCTTGCCACAACCGACAGCGCCATAAACGAAAAACTCACGGCCTACATCGCCAACATGGCGAGAAAAGCCCTTGAAGCCAGCAGGTAAACCCTGCCGTTAACCAAAATCACCCCTCCTTTGGTTGAACTTTTGTCAAGTGGGTGCTAGACTCTTGACAAATTTAAAAGGAGTTTGGAAAAAGTGCCGAAGTTTCAGATTGTTTCAGAGCTGCTGACCTACCCGATCGAGATTCTTGACGTACCGCACCGTGTGATGGTCAGGCTCAAACAGCGTGACATAAGGACGCTTGAACAGCTCTCCCAGATGAGCGAGGAAGAGCTCCTTTCGATATACCATTTTGGCAAAAAGTCGCTTGAAGACATCAAAAGAAGGCTCGAGCTGATCAACGAGTGCGCAAGAAAAAAGGGCGGGCCGCCGTCCGAACTGCTCGAGTGCATGAGGCTCAGACTCTCCGGCACAAACGGCGTGATTGAGGAAATCGTAAACACAATCGCCGATTCTGAAGACGAAGCCAGATCGATCTCGTATTTCCTGAGCATGATCCCGACCCGTTCGGCGTTTGTGCTTGTTGAACGCCTCGGACTCCGCAGAAAAGGTAGACGAACTTTGCAGGAACTGGCCGACATGATGAACCTAACCCGTGAAAGGGTGCGCCAGCTTCAAAACCGCTCGATGGAAGCCCTTCTCGACGCAATCCGTGACACCGACAGCCTCGACGCCTGGGACACGCTCCTTGCCGAAGCCACAGTCGAACAGCCACCGTCAGAGCAGGCTTTTCTTGAGTACATCACAAGGTCGGGCTTCATCGGAAAATCGACACCGGCAGGATTTGTCGTGGTCGCCACACACCTGATCAAGGGAACCGACATTCCGGTGCTGCTCAAGGCCTCACGCGACGGCAGACTCTACAGGTTCTGGGTGAGAAGGAAGAAGTAGTGTTTGTTTGAATTAGATTAAGTAAAGGTTAATGGTTATTATAAAATCAATATGAAACTGTCTTGAAATTGATCTTTAATAGATGTAATTACTATATGATAGTTTGATGCTATACAGGATTTATAGTTAGTATATGGATAAGGGGTAAAATGAAAGGTGTTATCGAAATTACAACCATTGTAAAAGTTGAAAAAATAACCGATGGTTTTTTTGCTACTTGTTTGGATTTGCCAGAAATAATAGCCGAATTTGATTCTATTGATGAGATGATGCAGATTATGCCTGAATTGATAATTTCTGCTATTCAAGCGAGAATTAAGTATGATTTGGAATTGCCAAAAACATTTACTATCACCAGTTTGAAAAAAATATGTCAACCAGTTTCTAAAAACCAGTTTGTACCAATTTCTCAAAATCAGTACAGAGGGGATATTTGTTTTCAAGCATAGTAAATGCCATCAAACATCCCAAAGTATATAAAGGATTTGATTGGTGTTTCGATTAACGACCTTCAAAATGCTTTGATAAGGGATGGGTTTGAACATCAACCAGACAGGGGTGGTGCCAAAATGACTTATGTGCATCCACAAAGAAAAAGAATTGTTGTCCTTCATTACCACCCACACAAAGAGTTTAGGGATTTGAAGATATTAGCAATGATCATTGGTCAATGTGGATGGTTCGAGGATGATTTATATCGCCTCAAACTTCTAAAAAAGAAACATTGAGTCATTTTTTATATTCATCTACATTCTATCTGTATAGATTAGAATAATTATGAGAGAATGATTATTATGAACTATTTTCTTCTCTCATGCTTCGGCATGACAATCATATAAAACGTCGAGGCGATGAGGTATGTCAGCCCGGTGACCATGAAGCTGATCCAGTGCTTCCCGTCCTCAAGCAGCGAGCCGCCGATGCGGGTTCCGGTCGAGTTGCAGATGTTCCAGCCGACCGTGATGAACGATGAGACCGTTGAAAGCTCGGTTGGCTGGCAAGCGCCCATCCAGAAGCTGCTCCAGACTGGCCCGGTCATGTTCATCAGTGCATTTCTGATGGCAAAGCCGATTCCGGCCACAGCAAAGTTAGGCGCAAACAGCGTCAGCAGCAGGAAAGGTATCGAAAGGTACTGACAATAAACGACTGTCTTCAGATTTCCAATTTTCTTGGCAACGATCGGCGAGATGTACATGCCGAAGAAATAGGGGAATTTCGCAATTGAGGACAGGGTTCCCCATTGGTCGGCGGTTGTGTGGTAGATTTTTTTGAAGTACAGGGCGAACAGCGGAACCGTGAAACCGGCGCCAAAGCCGATGAGCAGCTGGCCGACAAGGACTTTCCAGATGAATCCCCACGACTTGACGTTGCCGAAATATCTGACAAATATATTTGCACCGGGCGGGATTTGCCTTGGCAATGCCGGAACAGGCTTTAGTCTGAGGTAGAAGCTGACTGACACAATCGACAGCGCCATGGCGCACACCATTGCCGACCTGTAGGCCAGAATGCTGTCCACGTCGACGCTGAAAATCTGTGACGCAAGATATGTGAGCTTTCCGCCGATGAAGTTCCCGATGATGACGGCGCCGAGGTTGGCCATTGCAATCAAAGAGAGGACATTGACCCTTTTTTCAGGATCGGTGCTTTCCACAAGCAGTGGGCCTTCTGAGAGTCCGTGGGCGGAACCGGCGATGGTTGCAACAACGGTTGCGGTCATGATCACCGGCGAGAGCGGGACAAAAACCTGGAGGACGAACATCGGGAACGAGACGAGCTGGGCGATGAAAATCGACCACTTCCTGCCGATCTTGTCCACAAGCAAGCCCATGGGAATCGAGACTATTCCACCAACAATGGTTCCAAGAGCTGCAAGGGAGGCAATGAAAATCGTGGTGAATCCTCTGGCAAGCAGGAAATATGTGAAGTTGGCCTCGTTAATACCGCCAGCCAGACCGGCGAAGAACGAACCGAACAGGATGTATCTTGTGTTGAAAGGCAGTGCCTCCAGAAACCGGAAGGGTTGGAACCGTCTGCTCATGGGCGGATCAGCATTCCTCAATCCTGGATTTTGCCAGCCTGCCCATCGCTTCCACGATCTCGCCGCCAAAACACAGCCAGAAGCTGAATGCGTATGGTCTGCGGTTGAGGTAGGACAGGTCGGCATTTTGGGCGTGACGCTTGAATACGCCAGCAACGATCAGCGATATTGCCTTCTCAACCTCGGCAAGCAGTTCTGGATGCTCGAATTTTTCTCTCTTTGTCCGCCTGATTTCAAGGAGGTTTTCACGCATTGCCATGAAACCTTTGAGCTTCTGGTGAGCTTTCGCTGTCAACGGTTTTGAGATTCCTTCGATGTTGCCAAGGTTTGCAAGTCTTGCTGGCAATGGGTTTGGCATTGTGCCTTCGAGTTCGTGGAGGATGAATCGGGCGACGGTCACAAGCTGGGTTGGGTGGTAGTTGCAGGTTTCGAGGATGGTTTCCGATCTTTTGGCCGATTCTCGCCAGTTGCTTGCGAACCATTTGCTGGAAACGGTTTTGCCGTAGAAGCTGGCAAGGAAGTCTGGAAGTGTAATGGTTTGGTCGAAATCTCCCAGCCTGTTCAGGGCGTCCATACCGATTCTGATGATCTGGCCTGATGGAAAGTCGATCCCTTTGGCTTGAAGGCTCTTTGTTAGATGACCAACCATCGGTGTATATTTCGAACCCTTTTCAGGCAACGCAATTTTGACCGGTGGCCTTGAAAGTTCGGTGATCAGAGGGCCGGCTTTGCCAATCAGCGTTATGCAGCACGGCATTTCACTGACGATTTTCGCGAGGTTCGCAAACGAAACCGGTTTTGGGATGTCAAAAACCTTGCTCCTCTGGCCTCTGGTGAAAGAAAGCGTGATTTTGTCCTCGAAGAATGAGGCTTTTGAGCGCCATCTAACCAGACCTTCATCGTCATCGCACTCAAGGAAGTATGGCAGCTCCATTGATCCGTTGGCAAGCTTCAGGCGTTTCAATGGCAAGCGCGCTTTTGTCAGGGCTTCGTTGTAAGAGTCGGCGAATTCGACAGGGTTTTGAAGCAGTGTGGTCAAGGTTATGTTTGATATTTCAGTATTTGTTAGCTTGAAGATGTCGGAAGCTCTTGCAATGACCGGAGTCTTGACGGCAAAGCACTGGCTCCACAGGAAACCCCAGATGAACTGCTGGAGACAGGAGATGGTTGCATCCGGATTTTCAGCGATAAAGGTTTTGGCTTTGGAGTGAAAGAGTTTTGCCCTCTCCATCACTTGTGGCCTTCTGTGCTTCTCAACGGTTTTCAGAGCGCCTCTAACGGCAAAAATGAACAGGCAGGCGTATGTTTTTATTAGTTCGGAGTCGAGGTGGTATGACGAGATTGAACGTTGTTCGTCGTTTGTAGGAACCAGACCGAAATAGTTTTCTGATTCCGAAAAGGCTCTGACAAGTCTGCCTTTTGACCATCTGATTCCTAATTCTTTTAGACTTTCGGCCAGCTCAAACTTTTCGATGATCGAATCGTACTCTGGTGTGATGTGTTTGAAGTGAAAACCCCAGTGTTTGAACTGCTTTGGTTCGATTGGCAGCACATAAAACGGGCCAACTGATATGTCCTGATGTATCCAGATGATGCCCTTGTGTTTGTTGGTGTAGTCGGTCGTTATCTGGTAGGGTTTGTCGGTACGCACGGAAAAATCGGGAGTTCCGAGCTTTTCATCCTGGATGAAAAACCTTGTGTCATACCCGTTGACGGTCAGCCAATAATCGGTCGGAATGGCGTCCCATGCGAGATTTTGGTCACCTTTAAAAACAACCTGGCTCATTGAGATGCTATTTTACCTGAAAACCCCGCCCGATTCCCTAAAACCTCTTTAATGAAATCACGGATTGGATATAATTTGCAATTGTGAAGAAACTTACTGTAAGAAACATCGTTTTTGGCGTTTTGATCCTAGCACTTGTGGCTGGTATTACCTATGTCGTCATTGACTCAGTCAAAAAAGACAAGCCGACAGAAAAAAAGACAGGCAAGCTAGTACCGATTCTGACAGGGCCTGAAGGCGTGGTTGCCCGGGTAGGCAAAATCGACATCAAATCAAAAGAATATGCCGACATGATGGCTATAGCAAGGGTCGAATATCTGACCGGCCAGGGCAAGGATCTTGATGATCCAGTGAACATCGACCTGGCAAAAACTGTCAGGAAAGACATTCTGGACACGCTCATCG
>CAZXEH010000008.1:16427-76111 GCA_964639885.1 uncultured Caldisericales bacterium
GTGAACATCGACCTGGCAAAAACTGTCAGGAAAGACATTCTGGACACGCTCATCGAGTATGCCGTATACCAAAATTACGCCCTTGAGAAAGGCATCAAACTGACTGATGAAGAAATCAACAGCGCAATAAATGAGGAAATAGACAGTCAGATATCCATTGCCGGAAGCACGGACAAGTTTGAAAAACAGCTTGCCAATGAAGGCAAGGGGGGTATTGCAAAACTTCGAGAGAATATGAAAAAAGATCCAGAATTCCTCAAGGAACTCTTGAAAAACAAGGTTAAGGAAGAACTCAGGGAAAATGTAAAAATCACCGAAGAGGATGCTGAAAAATTTTACGAATCCAAGCTGATTGGCATCTCGAAAATTGTGCTCTGGTATGACAAAACTATTGATGACCCAGAATTTGAAGCTGGTGGCAAGGAAACCATTGCCAAGCTGAGGGATCTGATTGGAACGAAAGGCACATTCGAAGATATTGCAACTCAGTTTTCAGAGGACACAGAGACAGCCAAGAATGGTGGTAAAATTCAGGACTTGTTCATAAAAGGAGCTCTCCCGCCAGAAATCGACAATGTTGTGTGGAAGATGAAGGTTGGGGAGGTGAGCCAGCCAATCCAGACGAGTGATGCCTTCATACTGGTTAAACTCGATTTTGAAACCTATGTCTGGCAGTACTACTTCCCGGACACGGTGAACAAGACAAAGACCCCGTTCCAGAAAGTCAAAAACAAAGTAGCTGACCAGCTTTACACGGTCAGGATCATGGAAGTTGAGAACCAGTGGTACAACAACTACAAAAATTCTCTCGACACCAAGATTTATATAAAATATCAGAACCAAGACCAGTCGAAATAATCCAAACCAAAACACAAGCCCTCCATACATTCGAGGAGGGCTTTTTCTTTTTTTGTTCCGATTGACAGCTCAATTATGGGGGTTATCCTGTTTTTCAGGAGGCAAAGATGAGACATCTGGCTGGGATTCTGGCGATAATGCTGATCTTTTCGGTTTCTTGCGGAGGCTCAAAGTACGCAAACATGAGTTGCGGGTTCAGTACTGATGACAATCCGAACCACGACGCACCGATGACTGTTAAGTTCAGGGGGACTGCGGAAGGTGATGTGAAATCCTGGGACTGGAGCTTCAGCGACGGAGGAAAGGCAACCGGCATGGAGCCAGAGCACGTCTTTGAGAAGGAAGGCGAGTACAGCGCCACTCTCAAGATAACCTACATCGATGACTACAGTGTTTCAATGACGATGGTGGGCATCACGGCCAAAAACGGTCTGCGATCGTTCCGGTCGGGTGATTTCCATGTTGATGTGCTGGATAAAGGTGAATCCTACGAGTTTTCTATTTCAGGATACACCAATGGTTGGGTCGGTATCGCTTTCCCCAAGGAACCTGAAAAGCTTACAGGAGCAAACCTTGTGATGGGCTATGTCAAAGACGGGGCACCGGATGTTGCCGACATGCACTTCACTTCAGAAACCGATTTTGGTAGAGATGATGAAGCAGGTGGCAAAAACGACGTGACACCGGTTGACGGTTCCGAGTATTTCTCGCCAAACAAAGCCACCGACATCACCTTTGACATCCCCAAGGCAAGCGATGACAAGTTCGACATCCCTTTGAAACCAGGGAAAATGAATGTCTGGCTGGGAATTGGCCCTGACAATGGCAAGAATTTCACCTCAAAGCCTGTCACCTCCGGCTGGCTGGAAATTGACTTGCCCTGAAGAAAAGATAAGATTTACGCAAGGGGTGATTCAGTGATCACAATCATGTAATCCTTAATGACTGAAACGGTCGGTGCAAAACCGGTAGACAATTCATTTATGCTCGAAAGGACTTACATGATAAAATCAACATGGGATGAGATATCAAACCGTTTGAATTCATTTCAGTATGGCAGAAACAGGGTTGAGTGGGATCACATTTCAAAGAACAAACCGCTGGATTTTTCGGAGATCGATGCGGCTGAACGCGCTTTCGTCAACCTTGATCTGATCGAAAGCCTTGTGTGCGACAGCAGAATCGCCAGGCTTTCGAGACTCAAGCTGATTCTCAAGTACATCGACCTAGACCCGGATATATGCAGGTTGAATGATGCTCTTCTTTCTATCGTCGAGGACAATCGTGAATTGATTGTCACAATGAACAATGCCGAAAGCAAGGACGAGATTGACCGGGTGCGTCGAGTTAACGCTGAATTGAGCAAACAGAGTTCAACAACTCTGAATCATTTGATAAGCCAGCGGAACAGACTTGCCAGGACATTCGGCTACCCGGATTTTGTTGAGCTTGCCTACGAGTATTTTGAAATCGACTGCCAAAAAATGATTGCCTACGTTACCGGTCTATGCAAAAGCGAGACCGGGAAGCTTGAAGACTACAAGGCAATCATCAAATCCTGGACAGGCGCAGACGACCACTGGATCGGTCGGATTGACCTTGAAAAACACCTGTCAGAAAAGTTCTGTGGTTTTGACATGGTCGAACCTTTGAGAAGACTGATAGATTCGTGGGAGTTGGGCGGTGTTTTTGACAGAATCAGAATCGTCATCGCAAATACTGGCGAACTCTACACAAGGTGTATCCCTCTGTCAATTCCTGATGATATTATAGTTTTTGTCGATACGCTCAATGCTTTACGAGACTGCGATAGCATTTTTCACGAATTTGGACACGGAGTTCATTTTGCAGTGATGCAAAATTCGGGGTTTGTTCAGATCAATGAGCCATTGATGATGGAGATTCCATCTGTTTTCTTCAACTACATCGAACGTGGGGCTGATTGGGCAAATCTTGTTTCCCCAAAAGCCTCCGATGAAGAGAGAAAAATATTGCAATATAGCAGGTTAGTCAACAACCCAGGCATGATTGTCGGTCAGTGTTTCGATTCACTCTTTGAGATCGAGTGCTACAAAAAAGAAGAGCAGTCACTGGATGTAATCTACAGGAATCTATACAGCCGCCTTTTCGGGAAAGACACTAACAACAGTGCCAACTTCCAGGGAATTGATTTCTCATGGCCGTTTTATCAGCAATCCTACCTCCTCGGTTTCGGATTTTCAAAGCTGTTATATGAAAATTTCATGGAGCGTTTTGGGACTGTTTTCAATGAGAGGGTCGGAAAAATGTTCACCGATACACTCCTTGTTCCCGGAAATTCAGTTATATTCACCGACAGGATGCAGAGCTTGATTGACAAACTTGGGATTAAGGACATTCCTACCTGGATGTCATCGATCCTTTGAACCCGCCGAAGGTTTGCCAAATATTTGGAACAAATATAAAATAGGCATATCAGCTCTCGGAGGTGCCATGCGCAAGCTGTGTCTGTTTGCCGTGTTTCTCATCATGTCTGTTTACATCCAGCCCGGGGTGGCTTTTACCCCCGCAAGGCTTGATGTCATGAAAATCGTCGCGCCTTCAGCCGAAGGCGACTGCACTCTCAGGCTCAGCTTCCAGATCGGAAAAACGTACTATTGGAAAAACGGTTCCATCAGAGGAGTTGCACCTGACAATTCGCCACCGATGGGGACAGCGCCTGAAATAAAAAACAACAGGACATTCCTGATTGTCAGATACATCACTGCCGAAGTCGGGGCAAAGCTCGAGTACTGGAAGAAAAACACAGCCCAGAATCCGGCAAAGCAGGATCAGGTCAGGATCACAACAAAAGAAGGCAAGGTCATTGACCTTTGGATGGGGAATCCTTCGGCAAAGGTCAATGGCGTTTCAACCATGATTGACCCGACCGATTCAACAGGCAAGGTTGCACCGTACATAAAAGGCTCAGGCTACACCATGCTTCCGCTCAGGTTTGTGGGCGACAACCTTGGAGCCGAAGTCAGATGGATCACGGCTTCGTCAACGGCAGAGCTGATCTTCACCGACCAGGAATGCGTAAAGAAGTGCTGTAGCTACGAGATCAAGCCTGCTTCAGAGCTTCTGATGTGCCCGGGTGAGTTCAGGCTGGCTGACCTGTCTTTGAAAAACCTCTGTACAGGCAAGAAAGTCACGTTCAACCTCACGCCAAAATCTGGCGTACTCAGCGTTGATCCGGCCACGGTCACGGTTGACCCTGAGGCTTCTGTGAAAATAAAAGCTGGTTTGGCTATGCCCGACAGAATATCGGATTTTGCAACATTTGAAATCGGCGTATCAACAGACTGCGGTTTGGTTGAGGATGCTTCGATAAAAGCCCTGTTTTCCACGAACGGTTGTCAGGCTGCATGTCAGTGGATTTGTGGCTGCATTACAAAAATTGAGGCAGACGGTGACAAAACAACGGTCACTTTTGACGAAGAGTGCGATGGTTTAAGTCAATCTGCATTCACTGCTCCTACGAAACTTAAAGACCTGCTCCTGGGTTTGAGTTTTGCTGACTATCTGGCTCAAAACGGCAACGGAGCGTGCGCTGATCTGTGCGTGGCTGAAGATGGCGTCATTTCTGCATGGAAAGCAAGGCCTAACCGCAAGGTCTGTTGTCAAGAGCGCATCCTTCTGACCATCGAGCTGGTGGATTGTGAAAAGGAAATCGCTGTTGGTGTCGATCCAAACGGCATCCGCTGGGTTCTTGACCTGGCTGGCAAGCAAATCTGTGCAACACTTTCAGCCGGTCAATGCTATGATGTTGGCGGAAACGAAGTAATGCCGGTTGGCACAGGTGTTGTGACCTCCAAGCTGCTTAAAGTCGACATGGCTACAGCCGTTGCCTGCACAGGCAAAACGGTTTGCGGAACAATCGAGGCCAAAAACTGCAAGACCGACCCGCCTCTGCTGATGATCAAAACACCGGATGGGCAGTCGGTTGATTTGGCAGTGGTTGACGCCAGAATCCGGTCAATTGACGGGAAAACCATCGAATGCTCTGAGCTTGAGGATGGAACCTGCATCATGGCTTCCGGTTACGAAAAAGACGGCTCATTCATGGCTCTCCAGGTTGAACAGATGCCGTGCCAGTGTGACAAAGACCTTGAGGCGGTTGATTGTCGGATCGCCTCGGTTTCCAGAAATCCTGACGGCGAGTTGATGGTGAGTGCCAAAAAAGACTGCAACGGTGACCCAATAACGCTTACTTCACCTTCAACGCTTGGCGATGATTTTGGAAGATTCAAAAATCTCCAAACTTTCTCATGGGTTGGCTCTTATGCAACCTTGTTGATCAACAACGGGCGAGTGATCAGGTGGATTGCCAGAAAAGGATGTGTGGACTGCACTCCTTCCGAGCTTGTGACGGTCGTATCCTCGGCTGACCTTGGACAGAAAGGTTTCCTTTACGTCTGCAGGAATTCTGATGGCAGGCTTGTGGCCTTGAGGGCTGCAACCGATCCTGAGTCAGAAAAAATCAAGCTCTCAGCCTATAAAGGAACGGCAAAGCTCGATTTGGACGCACTTGGGATGATAAAAGGCTGGAGAAGCATTGAAGGCTCCTGTTGTTCTGCACCAGATGAAACGATTGTGCCGACAAAGCCAGCCATCATCGTCAGCAGTCAATCGGTTGAGGTTAAAACAGACGTAAAATCCTATGCTTCATCGCTTGTCTCATTCAAGGACGCCGACACAAAATATGGCGAAAAGATAGGTCTGGCCCCTTATCCGTGGGAGAATCTGAAATTGTACGGTGCAAAGTGGATTTCAGCTCCGGTTGGCATGAAGGCCGGTGAAGTGACCTTTTCGGCTGATTTCTGCCTGCCTGTCTGTTCACAGGTGAGTCTTGAGATGCTTGCAGCTTCGAAAACAGCGATATTCCTCGATGATCTGAAGCCCTCAAGCCAGCTTGGTCTTGCCAAGGGCATTGCCCATCCAGCCTCGATTTCGGCAAGAATTCCTGCTGGTAAGCACAACCTCATCTTTGTTTCAGCCAACGAACCATCTGCCGGACTGATTTTTGCGATGACCGGTACCGAGTCGCAGGAGTGCAAGACTTGTTCATGTCAGGTTTCGATGCTCACCGATCCTTCCAGAATGGCAGTTTGTCCAAACCAAAGGCGGACTTACGTTGCAAAAATCACAAACTTTGGCGATACCCAGTCAATGTTCAAAATCACACCGAACACTGCCGGAATAGCTGTAAATCCGTCTGTCCTAACCATTGTAAACTCAAGCGATGACATTTTTGAAGTCACACTGCAGATGCCTCCAAAATCTGCCGATGAAGCGTTTGCAGTATTTTCTTGCAAAATAGAGCCTGCATGCGGTGAACCTTTTGACTGGGAGTTCTCAGTGCCATACACCGATTGCGTCGATTGTGCGCTTTCATCGGATTCGACGTTGATACGCCTGCCAAAGATGTGCGACGGCGAGAAGGCAAAAGTCGAGCTGAAAATTGCAAACACTTGCTCTGTTGGACAGTACTTTAAAGTGACGTCGGAAGATGCTGAACTAGTGGCTCCCCGTGGCGATGTTTCCGTGGATGCAAACGCCAGCGCTTCTATCATGCTCGATTTCACCATGCCTAAGCGTGGCTCATCCAATTTCTTTGCCGGCAGCTTCAAGATAACGCCTGTAAACGGCAGCGTTGTTTGCTATGATGTGCTGGCTCCCTACAAGGAAGATTGCTGCTGTGATTTTGAAATCAAGCTCCAGACAAACTTCATAGCAGAACAGACGATGAATCCGGGTGACACCTTCACTTACGACTACCTGATAAAAAACACCTGCAAAAGCAAACGCATGAACTTTGCAGCATCGATGGGTTCAAACATCCTCAAGATTTCACCTGAAACATTCCAGCTCGATCCCGGCACGAACCAGCCGGTACAGGTTAGCGTGCAGATGCCTCAAAAAACTGCCGACTACGCCGATTTCAGTTTTGCAGTCAAAAGCGACTGTGGCAAGCAGATCAACACGGCGTTCAGGGTAAAATACACACCCATACAGGTTTGCTGCGATTACAATGTTGGAATTTTGAGCGATTTGCCGCAACCGTTCATGATGATTCCGGGGCAAAGGCAAACACTGCTCATGGGCATAGAAAATAAGTGTACAAACATCACATTGACGGCATCAATTGCAGGTGTAGAGAATGTAATCACGATCGAACCTTCAAAGCTGACCATTGATCCTGGACAAACGACCAGATTCGAGATGTCAGTGCTCATGCCAACCTGCAACGATGGAGACGTGATCAATTTTGTTTTCAGGGTTACCGTCGACGGTTGCAACATGAAGGAGTACAAAATTCCGGTTGTGTGCGGTGAACCGCTTGGCAACTGCTGTGATATCGATGTAACCGACATTTATGGACAGCTTGGGAAGATGGCTTTATGTCCAGGCGACACAGGCGATGCCACATTGCTTTTGACCAACAAGTGCACCGACAGGTCGATTTCTGGTGGTACAATAAAAGGCGATGGCGCAGTCGCGGTTAATCCGCAGAGTTTCAACCTTGAGCCGGGCGGGTCGATAAAAATTAACATCAGGGTTTATATGCCACAAAACGCACAACCAGGTGAAGTTGTTTTTTACATCTACATCAATATTCCAGGCTGTTCACCGATGCGGGTCAGGTTCGTTGTTGTTTGCAGTAAATGCAGCACAACCTGCTGCAATTTCACTTTTTCACAGGTTTCCGAGTTTCCGGACTGTGTTACACCAGGTCAGGCGTTCAAGCTGACGCTTCAGATATGTAACAACTGCGAAAACACTATCGATTTTCTGGTTGAAGGAACCGACATCCAGTCAGGAACGATAAGTGTTCCTGCGGGACAATGCGCCGAATTCACCGTCAGGTTCTATATCCGTGAGTGCAAAGGCTCGTACCAGTGGCAGATAAAGGCAAAGATCATTAAACCGCAGGAATGCAATGGCGCCTACAAGATTTTGAAAGGTCAGGCAAGGTGCTGTAACGGGTGATCAGTTTCGGGAAAAATCCGGCGATATAAACAAACTGTAAACGTTTCTTAGCTTTGGTTATGTACTATGCTGATATGACCAATATTTGAACCGGATTATTATTTCTATATTAGTTTGATTTATCGATTATTATCTATCGATAAGAATTATCATTAGGACACGACAATTTTAATATCGGAAAAGAGTGAAATCAAATTAATGATTGTTGTTTATTCCTATTAGTTTTGGCCGATGAATCGTGACGCACAAGTCAAATATTGGAATCTACTCAGTTTTTTGTTGTGACTTAACGCGGGCTGAGAAGCAATAGATTTTGCAAAAAACTGTTAAAAGTGCTAGGATTTCTGCTGGAGGTGTTTGTTATGAAAAAAGTGTTTATGAACCTGCTGCTTGTGGCGGTCATTGCAACCTCGCTGCTTCCGGTTGTAAAACCCGCACAGGCCGTCCCCGCAACAATCAAACTGACCGCAACGCCAGGATGCGGTTTTGTCCTTCTCAAGTGGGAGGATACCGATCAGGCGTACCAATACGAACCAAGAATGGTTCTTCCGGATGGAACCACTTACCCGCTTGAGGATTTTCCTCTTGTGGGGAAAACCGAATACAAACACGAAGGGTTGGAGTCAGGCAAGGAATATTGCTATGTGGTCTTCAGTTATGACAAGTCATCCAACAAGCTCACCGAGAGCAACAAAGCCTGCGCCACTCCAAAATGCGAGCAGGAGTGCGTCTGGAAATGCGGCTGTCTGAAAGAGCTTGTTCCAACGGCTGCAAACGTCGTCTCATTTGTCGAAGGATGTAAAACAGATGGAACCCCTGTTTACCTAAACTTCTCACCGACTCTTGTGGATGTGGTTCACGGCTGGACAATCGAGCAATACCTGAAAATCTGCAAGGAGAAGGGTATCACTGCATGTGTTTCTGTGTGCGTCGGGCCAAACAACAACATTGTCAGTTGGAAGGCTGACGTTGAAGGCAACGACTGCTGCAAGCCACAACCGCCTGTAACCGTCAACGAGTGCATCTGCATCAAGATCACTGAAGTCACATGCACCCAGAATTTTGTAAAAGGCACAGATGCCCAGGGAAACCCGTGGTGCCTTGAAAATGTCAGCCCAAACCTCTGCGGCACACTCAAAATCGGACAGTGCTACAAGGTTTGCGGTGAAATCCTGATTCCGGGGCCAACAGAAAAGTGGTCATGCAAGAGGATGAAGGTTTCGACGATCACAGAAGTTCCATGCGAGTGCAAGTGTCTGTGCGTCAAGATAACAAAAATCGACTGCCAGACTGCTGCCACCAACGTTCCATGGCCTGTTTTCTACGGAACTGACGAAAACGGCAACTCTGTCATGGGAGTGATCCAGGATCCAACAATTCTTGATCTTAACGGCAACGTCATCAAGTGTGGCGACATAAAGCCCGACACCTGCTGGCAGCTTTGCGGATTCTGGAGGGAAGTGCCGGGTGCTGCACCTGCATTTGTCTGCCTTCAGGCTCAACAGGTCGACTGCTCGACATGCAAACCGACACCGTCAGACTGCTGCAAGTTTGAGATAAAGCCAAAGGTAGCCCTTCCGGAATGCTTCAAGCCGGGTGGACAGTACTCGCTTTACTTCGAGCTGACCAATGGCTGTGACAAGACATATACGGCTGATCTTGTACTGAACAACACCACTCCCGGACTTTCAGCAACAATTACACCGGCAAATCTGTCGCTTCCGCCTGGGTCAACAGGTTTCAATGTCCTGCTTTCGATCCCGACGACTTGCGAAAAAATCGAGCTTGTAATTCAGGCTTACATCAAGGACACCCACTGCCCGCCTGTTGAGTTGAAGATTTCCATTCCATGCTGCGGCGGCACCCAGACCTGCTGCAAGTATGAGATTAAGCCAAAAACACAGATACCAGACTGCATCAAGCCAGGCGTCCCGTTTGTCATGTACTATGACATCATCAACTATTGTCCGGACATTCAGGACTTCAACTTCGCCTACAACATCGTTTCCGGTGGAGTTTCGCCACTTGTCAACCCGATGGTTCTCACCGTTCCCGGCGCAACAACAAACGCTGCAGGAACAATAACGCCAGGCACTGCCTCGTTCTCGGTCACATTCAACCCACCGACAAACTGCAACGGCGAGATCAATGTTGTCCTGCTCGTGATTCCGAAGAACTCAACCTGCCCGAAGCGTGAAATCCCGATCAAGCTCAAATGCTGCCCGACAAATGAACCCTGCTGCAAATTCGAGGTAAAGAGACTCACACAGCTCCCCGAGTGCATGAAGCCAGGCGAGCAGATAAAGGTTGTCTGGAGGCTGTTCAATCTGTGTGATTCATGCGAACCGATTCCATACATAGCAAATGTTGGACAGTTTGGTGTTATCGATACTTCACAGACTACAGGCGAGATCCCGTGCGAAGATGTTAACTACATAGACATAACTGTGGTTTACACCATGCCAAAAGATTGCACAGGAGTGATTTTCTCACTGTGGCTCACAGTGTGCAACAAGCGCTATCCTTATGAAATCAAGATGCCGTGCTGCGAAACCACATGCTGCAAGTTTGATATCAAGAAGATGTCTGATATTCCAACCTGCCTGAAAGCCGGTGAAAAAGCCACAATCAGATACAGGCTTGTAAACACATGCAACCCGTGTGCACCGATTCCGTTCACGATTGTTCCGGGAACAGGCGTGACAGTCAACGTTCCATCAACGAAATCAGGAACAATTCCATGCGGCACAAACAATTTTGCTGACATCAGCGTCACTTTCACCATGCCAAATCCATGCAAGGAAACAACCTTCGTGTTTTATATCTCGGCATGCGGAAAGAGAACGCCTGTTGAAGTCAAGATTCCATGCTGCGGAACAAGCACCGTTTGCTGCAACTATGAAGTCAAGCAGCTGACAAAGTTCCCGGATTGCGTAACACCCGGAAAGACCTACTCGATCAAGTATGAAATCGACAACAAATGCACGAAACCGATGTACTTCATCGCAAGCGCACAGGGCAACGTAACAGTAACCGTTGATCCGGTTCATTCAATCACAGTTCCGGCTGCAACAACGGCTGGCCCAGGCAAGGCAACCTTCACGCTCAATTTCACAGTGAAAGAGTGCAAGGATTATGCAACTATCACACTCATAATCGCACCGATGGGTGTCGATTGCCCGAAGAAGACCATATCAATCAGAATCCCGTGCTGCACAACCGTACTTTGCTGCGATTATTCACTCAAGCTCCTCTCACCGCTTCCAGAGTGTGTGAAGCCGGGTCAGAAGTATGATCTGAAGGTTGAAGTCTGCAACAACTGCACCGTTCCTCTGACGATTGCACTTTCAAGGTGTCCGGGAACCACAGGGCTGACCGTTGCTCCTGCAACAATATCCCTTGGAGCCAAGGGAACATCGACAGCATGCACAACAGTTGTTGTCACCATCTGGGCTGACGAGAACATCTGCAAACAGAACAACGGCATCATGGAATACTGCCTCTACACAAAGGTAGTCAAGCCGGAAAACTGCGGTGAAAAAGGAATCAAGCAGCACAAGTTCAGGGTTCTCTGCTGCGGTTACCAGGCACAGAACTGCTGCCAGTACGATGTCAAACCGCTCAACACACCTCCAACCGAGCTTGCACCGGGCGAAACCTTCATCGCCAAATACCAGGTTTCAAACACCGGCGAAATAGGCATCTGTGCTCCACTGAACATGACAATCGAAAACATCCAGCCAGCCGGAGCACTGATCATCTCACCGATGACCTTCTCCATTACTGCAGGCGGAATGGTCAATCTTGACGTAAAGATCGTCATGCCACCGTGCACCTCTGATAAAATAACATTCAGCTTCGATGTCAAGTTTGAAGGATGCGAAAAACCTGTTACCGTTAAATTTGATGTCATGTGTACTGAAGGGTGCAAGCTGAACCTGATGTACAAGATCAAATCCTATGAGTACTGGAAAAACGGCGAGTTTGTGGAAAAAATGCCGGTTTATCCGGAAATCAGGTCAGACATGAATGACAGATCGTTCCTTGTCATCAGATATGTCACAAAGCATCTTGGAGCAACACTCTCTTACGATTCAGCACAAAAAATGGTCACAATTGTTACGGCCAAGGGCAAGAAGATCGTACTCTGGATCGGAAAGACGAAAGCAAAGATCGACGGTGTCGAAGTTGCAATTGATCCTACTGACACAAAGGGAACCGTAAAACCATACATCAGCGGCGATGGCTACACCATGCTTCCGCTCAGGTTTGTCTCAGACCAGCTTGGAGCAAAGCAGGTGAAATGGCATGGAGATACCCAGATAGCAGAACTCATCTTCGATTGCCCCGAAACGACGGCTACAGTTGTTCCGATGAGGGCTGTACCGAGATTCCAGCCGGTTTGCTCAGCAATCTAGGCTAGATAAGAATGTAAAAAAAGGCCATCTGAAAAGGTGGCCTTTTTTATTTGACAACCTGGCACTTGGGGCAGAAATAGCAGTTTCCGCCAAGCCAGGCGATTTTTTCAATCCTTGTTCCGCAGTTTGGACACGGGGTTCCTGCGGTTTTGGCGGTCATTCTGGTTTCGAATCCGCCGACGTTGCCGTAAATGTCGGTTTCATTGTCCCGTCCGCCAAGTTCACAGGCTTTCGAGACCACTGTCCTGAGAGCCCTGTGAAGTCCGTCAATCTCTGTTTCCGTGAGGCTTTTTATCTTTGTTTTCGGATGAATCCCTGCTTCAAAGAGAACTTCCTGGCACATGCCGTTTCCGATGCCTGAGATGCCGGGTTCGGAGACGAGAAAATACTTGACACTCGGGTTTTTCGCTTCGGCCTCGACCATTTCCCTGAGTTTTTGAGCGAAAAAGTCTTTGTCGAGTGGGTCAGCCTTGACCTTTGAAAGATATGGATGAGTCTCCATTTCTTTCTTTGTGAACAGGAAAACTGCACCCCAGCCGGATATTGAAACTGACAGATGCCTGCCATCGTCAAAACCAAGCAGGAGCTGGTGTTTCTTTGGAAGTTCATCATTTTTGGCGTGGAGTCTGATTTTTTCGCCACCCTCGCCAAGGGCAAGGATCAGCTGTGTGTCGAGGGTTGTGAGGATGTATGTGTGTTTGTTTGTGGATTTACCAATTGTTTTGCCGATAATCTTTGCCTCGTACTCATCCTTATCAAGGTGGTAGAAAGCAAACTTATGAGGAGAGTTGCCCCTTATGCAGGAAGTGATGGTCCTCCCCAACAATTCTTTGTTTATCTGCCGTGCAATCACGTAACTTTCCGGGTATTCGATCAATCCTTCACCTCAAAGTCGATAATTCCTATTGCCGTGAACAGGAAACCGACTATCCAGAGGATGTGGATGGGATTGAAGATTGAGAGGTTGTGAACAAACGGCATCCAGACGTAGTACTCGTAAACGCCGATCAATAAACCACTGGTTGCGATGAGCATGAACGGTCTGCCCATCTTTCCTGACCAGAACAGGATGGCAAGGCGGATTGAAGCGATGAAGATCAGCAGGATGAACACATCGTATGCCACACTGGTCAGAATTTCCGGAAGTTCAAGTTTTGCAGACTCAGGGTGTAAGATGAAAATTGAAGCAGTGACCCCAATAAGCAAAACAATCACTGCACCATAAACCAGTTGTTGCCTGTTGCTCATTGGACCGCCAACCCTGAACGGGAGGCTGAACAAGGCGATGATCACAAGAATGGCGCCTATTGCAAAAAGAATTGATGCCCAGGTGAGGACTTCGGCGTCGTTGCCCTGTATTCGCATAACCAGTTCGCCAGCTGCACCGGCAGTCAGAAAAAGACACCCGTATCCGATCAGCTTGACCGGGCCTCTGACGGAACCGAGAAGGTTTGCTGTGTATCCATAGTAGAGACCGGCAACAGCTGCAACGAGGGTTGCAAGCACCTTCAGACCTTCAGCCCAGGCAGCCCATAGGATTGATGGGTTCCAGGGAGCAGGGTTTGCGCCCGGTGGGTTAGGAATCGAAAACAAGACCAGACATATCACAGCCACAATGAAAATCGCAACAATGAGTTTAGAAAACCTGTCCATTCAACCGCCTGTTTTTTCTGGTTCCGATTATAGCATTGAAGCAAGGTTTGGCAACAACCCTTGCCACATATTGTCGTTTTTCTTTATTTACCTGAAGGAAGTGTTCTCTCTACCGAAACAACGTAGCCATCGAGACTGAAAACGCAGTAATCAGGAGTCAAGACCAATGGCTTGACGTTGTCACCCTGCCAGAAAAGGGCTTTCATGCCTGTGTCATGGGCGATCACCTCTGCTTCGCCTGTGTCTGGATTGCTCGCATAAACACCGATGGCACCAAATCTTTGAAGGTACCAGTTTTTGCGATTCCAGATGCTCTTGCCGTTTGTGTCGGTTTGAATTCCATCTTTGACGTATACGCCATCTGGGAAGTTTATGTCGCCTGATCCGCTCAGCATCAGACCTTCCGGATTGGAAATGTCGCCGGTTTCAACGTCAAATTCCTGTGTGACCCTGCCGTCAAGGCTGAAAAAAGCCCTCTTGCCATCGATCGACTCAAGTTTGGCGTTTGCCGTGATGTCGGTTGCCAGTGTCCAGTTTTTTTTGCCGGAGCATTTCAGCTTGCCACTGTCAAGCGTCAGGAAGCAGCCGTCTTTTGTCCAGTCCCAGTAGTCAATGCCGCTAACCCTTGCCAGCGATGAGTCCACCACTTTCTTGCCAGCTATCAGGTATTTTCCGGAAAGCTCGAGCCTGCCTGTAACATAAAAGTCTGAACCGGTTATTTTGCCATCAGACGAAGTTTTTGTCAGTGTCCCATCTCTGCCAACCCAGAAAAGCTGGTTATCAAACAGGGCAACTCCGTGTGAAGGGTCGATCAGTGGCGACGAGTAGTTTACTTCTTTGCCGTTTTGCTTGAAAAAAACCTTGTCATTCTCGGAGACGAAACAGAGACCGTCCTGAAAACCGGCGAAATCACCCTTGTGGAACCATACTTCGCTGCCAACTGTCTGTGCTGAAGATTTGATCTGGTTTGTTCCAGGGCTGACCTGCTGCGATCCTGAAAAAACATGGATCAAACCACTGGAAATCTTCTTGCTGACAAACATTTCTTCAATTTGGACAAAGGCTTTTGAATTGCCAAGGGTCAGGTTCAAAGGCAGTTTCCCAGTGGCAATCTCCCTGCGGTCGACAAGCACCCGGACGGATAGGCCGTCTGGGCCGGTAATCACGGTGTCGTTTTCAAAACCGACCGTGTTGATCTTGCCGGTTGAGATGTCTATTGGTTTTTTCTCTGAACCGGGTTTACCGGCCATGAAACCTTTTTCTTCCAATTTTGTGATGAAGATACCCGGGAGGATTCCAAGTTTGCCTGAGCCGCCATATAATTCGTACCCGGCCTCACCTATGAGTATGGTTGTAAAAACCTCGTCTTTTTCTGGCAGGATCACTTTGCCGTCGGCATCGATGTTGAGCGTCAGAATACAGTCAGATTCTTTGCCACTGTCAGCCACCCTTACTCGCCAGACCTGCTTGAAACCGCTTTCAGAGACCATTTCAGCCGACTTGAAACCAGGGATGGAATCAAATTCTTTTGGTGTGCCACCGCAGCCAGCAGAGAGAAGCACAATTGACAGAACACAGGCAATTCTTTTTCGCATGGGTCAATTATAGCCTTTGCAATTTGCAAATAAACTGGTATAAAAGTTTCATGCCAGAACTTGGACAATTGCTTGGCCAGGGCACATCCGGCCAGGTCTATCGATATGGAAACGACACGGTCATCAAGCTCTTCTTTCCGGAAATTCCTCCAGAAAAGATCGGCTTCGAGGCTCGCATCACAAAATACGTCAATGAGTCCGGCCTTCCGGCAGCCAAAGTTTACGACATCATCGACTATGGTGGCAGAACCGGCATCATCTACCAGAATCTTTCCGGCAAGGCTCTGCTTCAGTTCATCGGCAAACAGGTTCACAGGATATTTTACTGGGCTGATGTTTTGGCCAGAATCCACACCCAGATTCATTCCTGTCCGGTGCCAAAAGATTTACCGACACAGAAGGAACTTTATGCTGACTGGATCGTTGCGGCACAAGGTCTATCAAATCCCGTAAAAGACAAGGTTCTAAAGTATCTCGATACTTTGCCTGACGGAAACAGGCTATGCCACAACGACCTTCACCCTGACAACATCGTCCAGACGAGCGCCGGCTTTGTGGTTATCGACTGGACGTGCACCCGTGTGGGTGATCCGCTTGCAGACGTTGCAAATTCGATGTTTGTAATCCAGATCGGTGAAGTCCAGTCCGACACGCCGGGACAAAACGGCATCGCAATCGGCCGGCTTGCATTCTCATGGCTCTACGCCAGGGATTATCTGAAAATCAACGGTGGCAAAATGGCTGACGTTTCCAGATGGAAACTGCCCATCGCAGCCTCCCGCCTGATCTACAAATTTCCGAAAGAAAAAAAGCCCTGCATCGATACCGTCCACAGCGAGATTAAGGCTCTGGAGAAAAAAGGGATTTTGTAACACAGGCCTGACAATTTAATACAAAACATATAGAATCATCTCATGGAGGATGAATGAGCGTCTGTGGGATGAAGAAGATTTTTCTTGTATGCTTGATTACAGCTATGGTTTTTACTCAGCTGCTTCCTGTTGCGGGTATCGTATCTGATGATCGCGATCAGGGATGGAAAGAGGACGTGAACCAGGTACGAGAGTTGTTCACAAGCATTTACTTCAAAGACCCGAAACATGTCCCGATTTCGAAAGAGCAATTCAACAAAAAATGCAATGAACTCATAGACAAGGTCTCTGAGCTTGACAATGATTCAATGGTTTTCGAACTCCTGCGTCTGATCGCGCTAATAAAAGATGGGCATGCAAACATCTTCTATCCTTCCAAAAAAATGTACATGTTTATGGCCGAGTACATGAAAGATGGATTTTACATAACACGCTCCCTGGATACACAAAAGAGCATCAGAAGGTGCAAGCTCCTGGAAATCGATGGGAAACCCATCAGCGATGTTCGAAAAATGCTCGAACCGTTTATCTCATTCGATTCAAGATACTCTGTAAATATTTCAATGACCAGCGTTCTTTACGATCCTAAACTCCTGAATTATGCCGGGGTTTGTGATTCAGCCGAGAAATGCACAATCAAGCTTGAGGACACGTCAGGGAAAGTTTTTTCAGAGGAAATGACGGCCTTGGAACCAACAGATGCCAACAAGATGGTTATCGATCCTGATTATTGGGACAAATACAGGAATGACCCTCCTTTGTGCTATCAACGCAAGGGGTCTTATTACGGTTTCCACTATATTGCCGAAAAGAAAGCAGTTTACGTCTTCTACCAGAAATGTGCTGAAGATGACCAATACCCTGTCAAAAAGATGGTCAAGGAGCTTGATGCCCTGTGGAAGGAAAAGCATCCTGAAAAGCTCATTTTTGACATCAGATTCAACAACGGCGGCGGAACTGCCGTATTCTATCCGTTCCTTGAATGGGTGACGAATAACGATTACTTCAGGGAGCCAGGCAAATTCTTTGTCATCATCGGCAACAGGGTGTTTTCGGCAGCATCACAGACAGCGGCAATCCTGTATCTTATGACAGATTGCACATTTGTCGGTGAACCAATTGGCCAGAAGCCCAACCATTGGGGCGAAGTGAAAAAAGTCAGACTTGGATATTCAAAACTACCCATGGTTTATTCATCCAGGTTCATGGAAATCATCAGGGATTCTGATCCAGAGGCCATTATGCCTGATACCGAGATTGCCTGGAGCAGGGATGATTTTTTCAATCTGAAAGACTCCGTATTGGACGGGATTCTTGATGGCAAGATTCCAGAAAAGACAAGGAAAACATGCGTTCTTGAGGCAAAACAGACCAGATGGAGCAAGGACCTCAGGTTGGTTCAGGCAAGCCTTATGCTCAAATACCCCGATTTGTCAAAAATTGTGGCAGCCAGAGGGCTGGAAAAACGTTTTGATGATTTGATTTCACAGATAAAGGATTTTGATATTTACGATCTTACTCTTGCAACCAGCAGCATGTTCAAGGATTTTAATAATCCGTCCCTGGCTGTGTCTGATGCCAGCCTCTTCCATGCAGATGCAATCCCGATGATTGTTGAATGCAAGGGCGATGAGCTGTTGATAACGAAAACATCATCAATAAACAAGGATATCGCAGGCTGTACACTTCTGGGAATTGGTGGAGTCGATATGCCTGATTTATCGAGTAAATTTGCCAATTACTTCTATTTCGGGAACTGGAATCATTTTCTGGTTTCAAACCCCGAGATGGTTTTGAATCTGGAGATGTTGGAACGCCTGGGCATAAAGGTTGATCCTGTAAGAATTCCACTGAAGGTTAAAACAAAAAACGGTGACATCCAGGATGTGGTTTTGTTCAACATTGACATTGATTCATTTGGTGTTACCGAGGTGCCAGATCACTCAAAAAATGATATTCCGCTTTATTTAAGAAAAATCTCGTCCTCCTTTATCGAAAGTTCGAAGGCGTTCTATATAAACCCATTCTTTGTCAACTATTCGACTGAAGATGCCATGTTCTCAGAACTTGACAAACTGCAATCAGGCGATATTGGCAAGGTTGTTGTTGATTTCAGATCTGATTGCCGGTTTGCAGAAGGTGATTTCACTTCTGATATTGATTTCATCAAAAAACTGGAATTGCACCTCAAGAAATTCAGCGGGATGAGAGTGTTTGCGATTGTTGACAGGATGGCTTCCCCAAGGGCAGTCTGGCTTTCTGATTATATGAGAACATACTTGATAGCCAGCATTGTGGGTCAGACACCTGCCATCAAGCATAGCCAGATTTATGTCTTCGAGAGAACTGAGCTCACTTACACTTCATTAACAACAGACCTGACCATTGACATACCGACAAAAAAAATTGAAAGTGAAACAACTCCTGAAAGTGACCAGCTTGCCGTCGACAGGGAGATTGTTTTGAATCCTCATGATTACTTGATGGGGTCAGACCCTGTCATGGATTGGATTCTTGCACAATAACATTAAGGGGTATCAATAATAGAAGCATAGGTCTTCGAAGCATTGGTGCTTTATTTAAACACATTAACATTGTTTACGGACACTGACATCAGAATGCCTTTCCTTTTAACCTTTAACATTTAATATTTCCTTTAATTCAGGAGGTGAGATGAGGGGAAAGGGTTTGAAAACAGCCATATCGGTATTACTGTCGATTGTCCTTTGCAGTTCGATACTGCTGGCACCGTGTTTGACTTATGCGCAGGACAGCGTTTCGCAGTGGACTGCAGACATCAACACACTAAGGAATAAGGTCAACAGTATCTATTTTTCGGATGCCTATACAAAAAATCCACAGGTAAAAATTGGCATTTCCAAGGATGCATTCAACAAATCATGCGATGATTTGATTCTCAAACTGCCAGAATTTGACAACGCTGGAAGGTTTTTCGAGTTAACAAAGATTGTTGCCTCGCTAAGAGATGGTCATGCAGGTGTCTACAGGGATGACTACCTCTTCTATCCGCTGAACATGTACTGGCTTGATGACGGCTTGTACCTGACCGGCACAACTGAAGAGTACAAGACGGCTTTGAACATGAGGCTTTTCAAGATTGGCGACAAAACTTTTGATGAGATGCAAAAGCTGCTCGACCCTTATGTTTCATACGACAGCCCCTCGTGGAAGAAGCACACTTTCTGGTACTATGCAACCGATGCTGAATTACTCAAGTACATCGGAGTGGCGGAAAGTGCCCAGGAGTGCAAATTCACTTTCATCAACGATGACGGGAAAACCGTTGAGATAACGGTGAAATCCTTGAGCCGGTACAACAGTAAAATTGGCTGGGTGAGCGATCCGGAATATGAACGCATGATGAAGGAAAACCCACCCTTGTGCTATTCAAAAAAGGGCACCTACTTTTTCAGTCCCATGGACGACAGGGAGACGATGTACGTCTATTATGGCAAGTGCATTGAAGACCCAAAATATCCCTTTGCCCGTTTCATGGAAGAGCTGAAAACCGCCTGGCTAAAGGGGAGTTACAAAAAACTTGTACTGGATATGAGATTCAATTCCGGTGGTGGAACGGCATTGCTTTTTCCATTGACCGACTGGGTGAAGACGAACGAGGATTTGAGACTTCCAGGATCATTCTATGTTCTGATTGGGAAAAGGACATTTTCGGCTGCCGTCCAGAATGTGGCTCTGATGTACAAGGAAACAATTGCAACATTTGTTGGTGAGCCGACTGGCCAAAGGCCAAACCACTGGGGGCAGGTGGTTGAAACAAAGCTCGAAAATAACAATCTTGTTTTCGATTCCTCGTCCAAATTCATGATTGTTTTGGCGAACGACGACCAGGACGCAATTTATCCAGATACAGAAATACTCTGGAATCACAAGGATTATTTCAAAGGCGTGGACATTGTTCTCGAGACTGTTTCACTCGGAAAGGTTTTGCCAACAACCCGTGATGTTTTTATCAGGATGCCAAGAATTGATGCCTGGGGAACTGACATCAGGCAGATCGAAGTCAATCTTTTGCTCAAGTATCCTGAAATTGCGAAGAAGATAGACAAGAAGGAATTGCACGACCAGTTTGAATCTTTGGTATCCAGAATCAATTCGCTGGACGACCTGGATATTGCGCTTGAGACAAACCGTATTTTGAAGGTGTTTGAGAACCCGTTTTTTTACATTTCATCGCCTGAATATCTCAAGTATTACGACTACGTCGCGCTCATCAAGGATTTGGGTGATGGTCTTTATTTCACGTTCACAAACAAGGCCAACGAAGCCATTCTGGGCAAGAAGATCGTTGGCATAGGCACTTGCTCGATGGATCAAGCCAGGGAGAAGTTTGCGAAGGTTTTTTATTTTGAAAACTTCGACAACTTTGTGACCGGAACGAATCTGTTCAACCTGAATAAGGATATTTTGTTCAAGCTCGGGATAATTGCCGACAAAAACACTATTCCGGTAAAACTGGAAGGCAAGGACGGCAAGATCGAGGAAATCGAAATAAAGAAGATGAATCCCTCGGAGGCAAGAAACGGCTTCATTTCTCTGCCATCCAAATGCACTGGGCCAAAGATTTTCAAGCAAAAGTACAGCCATGGTATGTGGTACGAATATCTGGCTGATCAGAAAACATTCTACATGAGTGTTGAATTTACCTCCCTGCCAAACGATGAACGGTATGACAGGCGTGAATATGCAAAAAAGATAATTGAAATCATCAAGAGCAACGATGTGAAAAAGATTGTTCTTGACTACAGGAAAACAAATGCGATGTATGTTGACTTCGTCCCATCCAACATGCCTTTCTACGAGGAGCTGTCAAGGTTCATCAAGGAGTCCGGCAAGTACATGGCGTACGCGCTTGTCGACAAGGGTAGCCCTTCAAACTCCGTCTATGAAGCTGCGTGCATGAAAAGATTGAGTGGTGCACTTGTGGTTGGCGAAACGCCGGTATTGAGTCCGACAAACCTTTATTCATGCTACTATGACACCACTGCTAACAAGAAGATTGTGTTCGGCATACCGATAACCAGGTTGAGCGCAGAGGGCATTCAGGAAAATGAAAAGCTGGTTCCGGACAAAATGATCACGCTGACCGGAGAAAACTTTTTGAACTGCATTGATCCAATTTTAGTCTGGATTTTTGCGCAATAGCTGACCGCCAATAAAAAAAACCGCAGCCGTGATGGCTGCGGTTTTTGTTTGATGATAAAATCAGATGTAGGCTACTTCTCCGTGTTCGCTGTCGTCCAGGCCGACATCCTGCTCTTCGGCCGTTGCCCTGACGCGAGTGAACTTGTTGATCACCCACAGTGCTGCGTACGAGAAGAGGAATGACCAGATGAGGGCGATCATGACTGATCCAATCATCTTGCCAAAGAACTCAAGCGATCCGCCAAACAGGAGACCCTGCTGGAACGGCTGGATTGTCGGGTTGGCAAGCGAGGTGGCAAACAGGGCCGTGCAGATTACGCCTGTGAAGCCGCCCATGCCGTGGACGCCCCAGACATCGAGTGCGTCGTCCCATCCAAGCCTGTTTTTAAGACCAACAGCCAGGTAGCAGACAATCGAGGCTATGGCTCCTATGCAGACAGCCGCCCACAACGGGACATAACCGGCGGCAGGTGTGATGGCGACAAGGCCAGCAACCGCACCGGTGAGCAACCCGATGAATTTGGGCTTCTTTTCAAATATCCACGCTATGATCAACCACACAACCGCAGCCACTGATGCAGCAATGTCGGTGTTAAGGAAAGCAAGTCCCGTGATTGAATTCACTCCGAGGGCTGAACCAGCGTTGAAGCCGTACCATCCGAACCAGAGGAGACCGGTGCCAAGTGCGACAAGAGGGATACTGTGCGGTTTGTGGTCAACCTTTTTCCGTTTACCCACAAAGAAGACCGAGGCCAACGCTCCAAATCCTGCCGTTGCGTGAACGACCGTACCGCCGGCGAAATCGAGGACACCCCATTTGAAGAAGAGCCCGTTGCCCCAAACCATGTGACATACCGGGAAATAGACGAACAGGAGCCAGAAGGTGAGGAAAACCAGATACGGCCCGAACTTGATCCTGTTGGCGAATGCACCAGTGATCAGCGCCGGCGTAATAATGGCAAACATTATCTGGTAGGCGACAAAGATGATCAAAGGCAGTGCTGGATTGGCCGGTGTCGATGCCGTAAGGGTGATCCCGTTGAAGAACGACATCTTCAGATCACCGATGATTCCTCCGATATCGCCCGAAAAGCAAAGCGAATAACCGACAAGGAACCAGATAAGGGTTGTCCATCCCATTGACACAAAGCTCTGCGTCATGATGGTGAGGACGTTTTTCCTGCTGACCAGACCTCCATAAAAGAAGGCCAGGCCCGGGGTCATAAGCATTACAAGACTCGTGCAGACGAGCATGAACGCTATAGTCCCAGTATCAAAACCTGATGCAAGTGGCATAAACCGTTTCTCCTTTTTTATAAAAATTCAAATATGGAACCAATATTCAGTATTTAACCAAGTTGTAAATATTTCGCATTAGGTGAAAAAAAAGTAACATTGTTTACAAGATGTTTAAAATTTCTTATGGTTTGATTTGAGTACAAAAAAAATGATTACAGCACCAAATTAAAAGCCACGTTGCTAACAATAGAAAAATGAATTATTAGTAGCGTGGCTTATCGTCAATCCTGTCCGAATTTCCGGATAAACCAACCCTTAACGAGCTGGGTCAGGATCATGTAAAGTGCCATTATTCCAAGCAGAATCGGCCAATAAAGCCATGGGAGCTGTGTGAACCCAAGTCCTGGGGCAATAGGTGTGAATGGCAGGGCAATGCCAAACATGACCACAATCAGCGTTGTAAGTGAAAGCTGAAGGCTTGCCATAGACTGGATGAAAGGAACGCGGTTTGTCCTGATGACGTGGATGATGAGCGTCTGGGTGAACAGCGACTCGATGAACCATCCAGTGTGGAAAAGTACCGGATTGTTCCAGCACCCAAAGACATAGATCATGACAAAGAACGTGACAAAGTCAAAAATGGAGCTGATTGGGCCGATGAAAACGATGAACCGCCTGATATTGACGACCGACCATCTCCTCGGTTTTTCAAGCCACTCAGCGTCAACTTCGTCTGATGGAATGCCGGTTTGTGAGAAGTCGTAAAGCAGGTTGTTGACAAGAATCTGAGCAGGCAACATTGGAAGGAATGGAAGGAAAGCGCTTGCTCCGACCACCGAGAACATGTTTCCGAAGTTGCTTGAGGCGACCATCTTGATGTATTTGGTTATGTTTCCAAAAACCCGTCTGCCTTCGATGACGCCTTTCTCAAGCACGAGCAGGGAGTTTTCAAGCAGGATGATGTCACTGGACTCTTTGGCTATGTCGACGGCTGTGTCAACGGAAATGCCAACATCAGCACGCTTGAGCGCCGGTGCATCGTTGATTCCGTCGCCGACGAAACCGACAACGTGGCCGTGAGCCTGAAGCGCCTTTATGATTCGTTCCTTGTGGGCCGGGGCGAGTTTGGCGAAAACCGTGACGTTCTGGGCGCGCTTTGCAAGCTCATTGTCGTCCATGCCCTCAAGCTCTCCGCCAAGCAGGATGTCTTCAATGCTCAAATCAACATCCTTGCACACTTTTCTGCTGACAATCTCGTTGTCGCCTGTCAGAATTTTCACGCTCACATGCAGTTTTTGAAGCTCTTCAATGGCCTGTGACGCCGTCTCTTTTGGTGGATCGAGGAAGGCCAGGAATCCGACGAGTGTAAGGTCGCTTTCGTCTGCCACTGAGTATGTTTTCTGGTTCAGATCCATCTCCTTTATGGCGATGCCAAGCACCCTGAAACCGTCTTCGTTCATTGACTGGACGAGTTCCCTGGCTGATGTGAGGTGTTCATCCTCAAGTTTGGATTCGTTGCCGTCGACCTCAAAATGTGTGCAGATTGCAAGCGTTTCCTCGATGGCACCCTTGCAAACGAGGATGTGCCTGCCGTCCTTCTCGGAAACGATGACGCTCATCCTGCGCCTGACAAAATCAAACGGGATTTCGTCAACCTTCTTGAAATCCTCCCTGACCCTCAGATCCTCCTCAACCTCCTTGTGGTCGAGGATGGCAAAATCGAGCATGTTGCGAAGCCCTGTCTGGTAGAACGAGTTGAGGTAGGCATAATTCAAAACTTCCTCGGAATCCTCGCCGTAAACATCGAGATGCTGTTCAAGAACAACTTTCCCCTGCGTGATTGTTCCGGTTTTGTCGGTACACAGGATGTCCATTGCTCCAAAATTCTGGATTGAGCTGAGGTTTTTTACGATGACCTTGTGTTTGGACATGATCAGTGCGCCACGGGAAAGGTTGACTGTGACGATCATTGGAAGCATTTCCGGTGTCAGGCCGACGGCAACCGACATGGCAAAGAGCATGGCCTCAAACCAAAGATTCAGCCCCTTGGTCAAAAGGTTGATCAGGAACACGCATGGCACGAGGATGACCATGAAACCCATCATCAGATAGGTGACCTGATTGATGCCCTTGTCAAAGCCGGTCGTGACATTCTGTCTTGTCAGCGACTGGGAAATGGAGCCGAAGTAGGTGTCTTTTCCTGTGAGAATTATTACGGCAATGCCTGTTCCTGAAACAACGTTTGTGCCCAGGAAGCAGATGTTGTTGAATTCCAGAGGGTTTGTTCCTGCATTCTCCAGCTTGCCGGCAAACTTCTCGACAGGTAGTGCTTCACCCGTGAGGGCGGATTGGTTCAGGAAGAGGTCTTTTGCCTGAACCAGTCTCACGTCGCCAGGGACAACGTCGCCTGCAGAAAGCTTTATGAGGTCGCCTGGGACGAGGTCTTCAAGCGGGATTTCAATCTGTTCACCCTCACGGTAAACCGTTGATGTTGTGGTGACCATTGCCCTGAGTTTTTCGGCTGCACTGTCGGCCTTGAGTTCCTGGACGTATTTGATCGAAACGCCGAGGGCGACCATAGTCATCATGATAATGATTGAAGTCAGGCTTTCCTTGCCTGACATTGCCCAGGTAACCGCAGCAAGACCGATGAGCAGGATAACCAGCGGATTTCCAAAAGTCTTGAAAAGCTTGACAAGTGGGTTCTCTTTTTTTACTGCAACAGACTCGTTTTTGCCGAACCTTTTGCGTCTGAAGTCTGCCTCAAAGTCATGAAGTCCGGCAATCGAGGTTTCGTAGGACTCAAAAATGGTGTCGATGTCTGCTGTTGCAGCCTCTGTGAGATATTTCGAAAGGTGGGACTGTGTACCTCTGTTTAAGTCCGACCTTTGGTTAACGTTTGTGATATTTGGACGAAGCCTGCCCATAAATGCCTCCGCAAGTACCGGAGGATTAAAGGCGTCCTCCGGTCTAAAAATTTAGGAAATCAGTGCTCAACTTGGGTTGAGAATACCGATTCGGCAACGGTTGGGAAACAACCGGTCACGTTTGACGAGTCGATGAAATGAACATTTGCGTTTTCCATGTTCACTTCCTCATCGCCAACGAAGATCACCGGAATGTTCTTTGTCGTGCTGATGTAGCGGAGAGCCTGGTAGACTGCAAGCCCCTGTGATGGGTTTACGGTCATGTCAATGACCACCATGTCCGGGTTTGAAGTCCTGATTGCCCTGTAGGCCTCTGATGGATTTCTGGATTCAAGCTGCACTGCAAAGCCCATGTTTTGTAGATCCTTTGCAAGCTTTGATCCGATCCTGGCGTCCCAGTGGACTAGAATGACAGACCTCTTGGCTGATGATACAGCCTGTTGCTTTCTGCCGAAAGAAAATACACCTGGTCTGACAATTGGATTTCCCTCACCCAGAACTGACATTCTCTGGGCAAGCAGATTCGGCTGGTTGAGGGTTGTTTTGATTTTGAACATGTTTCACCTCCTGCTTTCGGCCATAGACCCCGCAGGATGTGAAAATGTCACATCGAACGAGACCTATGGTCGGTACTTGGCAATGGTTTGCTTTCTTTACTGTCGTAACCGTCCATAAGTAAAGCGTCTCCTTCTGCCCCAATTGGGCGCTTATATGATATTGCCCATACACACTTTGTCAACCCTCTTGAACTGTAGGATTTAACAATTAAAAACCGCTGATTTTGAGTAAGATAATCGAAACAAGCCTATAAGTATTGGAATCCCAGAAACCGACAAAATCAAAAAACCAATTGCAATTAGTCACTATTCCCAAAAATGGACAACCATGGTATTACAATCCAAAAATTTCCTTCGCTTTACTTGAAAAAACCTTTTCACGGGCAAATATACTAATTCGTTGATATGATCAATTACATTTGGAGGTTTTATGAGATATTTCCTAACTCTTGTGCTCTACGCCGCTCTCGCTGCTGTTAACATTCTTGTTCCAGTTTTTGCCAGCCAGGGAATCCTGAACGACATCATTTATGACGTCGGCATGGCCATAATGGTTGCCATTGCAGCTCTTGTTGTGGTCAGAATCGATGAAGACGAAAAAAACAAATATTTCTGGCAGCTAATCTTCTGGTCAAGCCTCCTGTTTTTGGTCATAAGAATCGTGAAAATCTATGTCCTTGGCTATCTCATAGGTTTCGACAAGGGAATAGCTCAGTATATGAACGCTCTCTACATCTTGCCTCTGGTTGCAATTGCCTGGGCGATGTACAGGGATATCAGGTCTTACAACCTTAAACTCACAAGTATGCAGTATTTCCTTCTGATTGCCGCCGCCCTGGCTTTCGTTGTCGGTACATGGTTTGTGATCAGCCCGTCGATGATGGCAAACGGGGCATCGCTTGTGACCATAATAACTTGTGCGATCATGGCGTTGTTTGGCACATCGATTGTCATCCTTGGCGGAATCCTTGTCATTAAGATGAGCGGAGGAAAGCTCCAGACCACAATCATACTACTTCTGACCGGTCTTATCTTCATGACATTGAGCCAGATTTTCTACATCAGGGACACGCTTGACGGTTTGGGCACAGCAGTCAACAGCCCGATAACGCTTGTGTTCTACTTTCTCTTTGGCGCTTTCGGATCAATGGCTGGATTGTCCAGGCTCAAGCTCCTCAATGATGAGGTCAATCTTGGCAAGAGCGTGCTCGAGTAGCTCTAGGCCTGCCTTGGAACCATTGTTATGAACTGGCACTCTTCAACACAAAGACCGCAGCCGTAGCAGAGTTCCTTTTCAACGACGAGCTGACCGTCGACCATCTTTCTGGCTTTGAAGTAGCATATCTCAATGCAACCGCCACAGCTTGTGCACTCTTCAGAAGTCTGTTCGATCAGTGTTCCCTTGTCGCATGGTTCGTTTTCTGACAGGAAGTATCCGCAGCAATCATCACAGCAGAAGCAGATGCCTTCATCTTTTGTTTTGGTTTCGTAGTCCCTGAATGGCCTGGCAACGAGCTTGCATTTTTTCGCCAGCTCAAAAAGTTCGTCCAAACCTTTTCTGTCGAGGATTCTTCTGCCTTCACCGGTTGATCCGAAACCGTCATTTGAAAAAGTCAGGCAAACGTCAATCGGCGATCTTTTGCAGCCGTTTTCGTTTCCTTCCCTGCATCCACAGTTGGTCACGCTCCACTGCGAAAACTTGAGTGCAAGCTCCTTTGCCTGCTGGTGGGTGGTCACATAGTGCATATTGTTGTCCTGGGACATGGCACACTCCTTTTGAAAAAAATTGTATCAAATCAAAAAAACAATCACAAGAATTTGTGCCGACGAGCTTGCAAAAATGGTTAAATAATCCATAATGACTTAGAAACTATGAAAACATCAGGAGTGATTTATGAACATCGAGATAAAGGAAGTAAAGACAAGGTCTGATCTTGAGAAATTCATCAGGGCACCGTGGAAGCTCCACGAGAATCATCCGCTCTGGGCGCCACCATTGCTGATGGACGAGTGGACGTTCTTCTCGCCAACCAAGAACAAGAATTTCTCCCACAGCGACACGCTGCTGCTGCTTGCTTATGTGGAGGGGCGGATTGTCGGCCGAATCATGGGCATCATTAACAACAACTACAACAGGGAGGCAGGCGAGAAAACTGCCAGATTCGGTTACTTTGAATCCATTGATGACGTAGAGGTGGCGAAGGTTTTGCTTGGCAGAATCGAGGACTGGGCAAAAAAGCTCGGGATGAAAAAAATTGTTGGCCCAATGGGGTTCACCGATCAGGATCCTGAAGGATTCATCGTCGAAGGGTTTGAAGGCGAGCCCACCCTTGCAACCTATTACAACCAGGAATACATCCCAAGGTTGCTGGAAAAGCTTGGCTATAAAAAGGAAGTTGACTATTTCTCATACCAGATCGACTGCACAAAGCCGTACCCGACGCTTTACGACAAGGTGATCGAAAGGTCAAAGAGATACGGCTACAGGCTTATCGAACCCAAATCCACCAAAGAGCTCAAACCCATGATAGTCCCGATCCTCTCGCTGATGAATGACACCTTCGCACCGCACATCTACGGCTACGTCAGACTCGACGAAAAGGAGATGAAGGAGCTTGCCAACCGCTACCTTCCGGTGCTTGATCCAAGGTTCATCAAGGTCGTCATGAAAGGCGACGAGTATGTTGGTTTCATTATCGCCATTCCAAACATGGATCCGGGGTTCAGAAAAGCAAACGGCAGACTGCTTCCGTTTGGATTGATGTACCTGATGAACTCCGCAAAAAAATCAAAACAGCTGGACCTTCTCCTCGGTGGCATAAAAGACTCCGAGCGTGGCAAGGGCGTTGACGCGATAATGGGGAAAGCCATGCACGATACTGCAAGGAGAGTAGGAATGACAGTCATCGACAGCCATGTCGAGCTTGAAAGCAATGTCCGCGTCAGAGCTGAAATGGTTAGGGCTGGCGGCAAGGTTTTCAGAAAATACAGAATTTTCCAGAAATCATTATGAAATTCGAGTTCAAGGACAAGTTCAATCCAAAAGTTCTTTCAGTTGGTCTGAAACGTTACGGTGCAGATGCAGCCCAGGCAAAGGAGCTTGGAGCCTACGAAAACATCGTTTGGGAATCAGACAATGTCATCTATCGATTCACCCACCACTCGCACCGGACAATGGAATGGATCGAGGCTGAGCTAGAGTTTATGGATTATCTTTTCCAAAACGGCACCAGATGTGTCCAGCCGGTAAAGGACAAAAACGGTAAGTTTGCAATAGACCTTGGTGAGTTTTATGTCACTGCGTTTGCCAAAGCCGAAGGGTCAAGGCCCAGCAGGGACAACTGGGTTCCGGCCATGTGGAACAACTGGGGCAGGCAGATAGGGCGGATGCACAGGTTGGCAAAGGATTTCCAGCCGAAGCACAAACGCTACCAGTGGTTTGAAAACGCCTACTATGCCAATCCAACAAGCGATTTTCCAGAGAGCGGGTTTGTTCTCCCCCTTGCGCTCAAAACAATGGAAGAGATCAAACAGCTGCCAAAAACAAGGGACAACTGGGGTCTGGTTCATTCCGATGTCCATCAGGGCAACTTTTTTGTGACTGACGATCTGGATATCATCGTGTTTGATTTTGACGATTCGATGTACATGCAGTACGCACAAGACATTGCAATGGTGATGTTCTACGGCCTGCTTGTGCCGTCGGAAAACCGGACTCAGTACGCCAAAAACCTTTATAGCGCAACAATGGAAGGTTATTGCAAAGAAAACACACTTTCAAAAGAAGATTTGAAAACCATTCCGCTGTTCATTGAACTTCGAAAGCTGATCGACATTTTTGTAACTCTTGCGCCAAAACCGCGAAACCCGGAAGACCGCAACGTCCAGCTCGGACTCATGCTGGTCGAACAGGTCAAGCGTGGTGAACCGTACATCGATATTGAATTTGCCTGACCCGTTGCAAACGATTGTTAAAGATGGCATAATCTGCAATCGGAGGTAGGACGATGAAAGGTTTGTTCAGACAGATTTCTGTTTTGGTGGCAACGGTGGCAACGCTTGTGGTCAATTATCTGGCAAATGCTCTGCCAATCGGTGGAATTACTACAGGTGCAGCGGCTGATCTCTACAAAATCTTCTTCTTTCCGGCCGGATACGCTTTTGCAATCTGGGGCGTGATCTATCTGGGTCTTGGCGCTTACACTGCCTGGCAGCTCCTTCCGGCCCAGAGGGACAATGCATTGCTTGATAAAATTGGCCTTTACTACATCATTTCATGTCTGGGCAACATCGTCTGGATATTTGTCTGGCAGTACCAATATCCGGTTTGGTCGATCATCCCGATGCTTGTCATCCTCGATCAGCTGATTCATGTCTACCAAACCCTGAACGCAAACAAATCAAACATTTCTGTCGGTGAACTCTGGCTTGTCAGGATTCCCTTCTCTCTTTACATCGGCTGGATAACGGTTGCAACCATTGCCTGCATCAGCGCCGCCCTTTACAGCGTCGGCTGGGACGGCTTCGGCATCGATCCCCAGATCTGGGCTGTGATAATGATGGTCGTCGCGTTCCTGCTTGTGGCCTTTGTCGTCTGGAAGTTCAAAGATGTTGCCTGGGGGCTGGTTTTCATCTGGGCGATTGTGGCAATCGGCGTCAGGTTCAGCGACATCCAGCTACTCTACATTCCGGCCTATGTCCTTTCAGGGCTGATGGCTGTTGATATAGTTCTGGCCAAGGTTTTAAAGCCAAAAACCGCCTGACAGTCATCCCTAACAAACTTTATTAACAATGTTTGACTGGCATGTTAGCCTCTGCTATCATTTTTGAGGCAGGTGAAACATGACTGAAACTGTAACGATTGATTTCTACAAGATGTTTACCGAGTTGTTCGGCGGGCTTGCCCTGTTCATCTGGGGTATGCAGATGATGGGCGATGGACTTCAGAAGGGTGCCGGCGACAGATTACGATTTGTACTTGAAAAGCTGACATCGAAGCCAATCTACGGAGTAGCCGTTGGCGCAACAGTGACAGGAATAATCCAATCCTCTTCGGCAGTGACTGTTATGCTTGTAGGTTTTGTAAACGCTCATCTTATGACGCTTGCCCAGGCAATGGGTGTCATTTTTGGCGCAAACATAGGAACAACGGTCACTGCACAGCTCGTTGCCTTCAAAATTGACTGGATCATCTATCCGTGCATTTTCTTCGGTGTTCTCCTCAAGCTGTTTGCAACAAAAAAGGTTTGGAGAGTTATCGGTGAAGTTCTGCTTGGATTCGGAATCCTGTTCCTGGGCATGATGATACTTTCAAAATCGGTTGTCGATCTAAAGCAGCTTGAATCGGTCAGAAACATACTGACATCATTCTCATCAAACATCTTCCTGGGCATTCTTGCCGGTGCCATCTTCACCGGCATCATCCAGTCTTCTTCAGCAACGTCAGGTTTGGTTATAGCCTTGGTCAGCCAGGGACTTGTCCAGCTCCCAGGTGCTGTTGCCATCATGATGGGTGCAAACATTGGAACCTGTGTGACAGCGCTCATTGCTTCAATCGGTGGAAATGTCAGCGCCAGAAGAGTGGCGGTTGCGCACATCCTGTTCAATGTTCTGGGTGTCATAATATTCCTTCCGTTTGTCACATGGCTTATTGTCCCATTCATGGAAACGCTCTCAACCAACGTACCAAGACAGGTTGCAAACTTCCATACGTTCTTCAATGTCACCATGACAATCATCATGCTTCCGCTTACAGCCTATTATGTGAAGTTCATCAAATGGCTCGTGCCTGGAGAAGAAAAGAAGGTTGAACACGGAACAAGGTATATTTCCGCAAAGATCATGGGTACTCCATCAATTGCGCTTGAACAGGCAACACAGGAAATCGTCAGAATGTTTGGCATTGCAAAGGGAATGGTTGAATGCACAAAAACAATCCTTTTCAAACGGGACAAGAAGCTCATAAGAAGCGTCATGGACGACGAAGCAAACGTCGACTCGCTCCAGATGTCGATCACAAAATACCTTACAACCCTCACACAGAAGTCGCTCTCTGAAGATCAGGCACAGAGGGCTGTTGAACTGCTCAACATTGTGCACGATGTAGAACGCATCGGAGACCACGCCACCAACATTTCAGAACTTGCAGAAGGAGCAATTGATGAAAATGTTGTATTTTCTGCAGGCGGTTTTGAAGAACTTGGAAAAATGTTCGACACAGTCACTCATTCTTGTGGACTCGTCATGGATGCGTTGCAGGATTACGACGTAGAGAAAGCCAAGAGTATGAAAAAGATTGAGGACGAGATTGACTTCATGGCGTCTTCAGCCAGAGATGACCATTTCTCACGCCTCAAAACCGAACAGTGCAAGGCCGAGGCTGGAATATTCTATCTTGACATCATAACGAATCTTGAGCGAGTTGGTGACCATTGCTACAACATTTCAAGAGCTATCGGCTCCTCGCCAAGACCCGAGTCGGTGCTTGAAGTGGATTAAAGCGGCTCCGCCGATAAAGAACGAAGCCACTTGATCATTCATCTGTTGAAATCACTGGCAAAGCCAGATGATTTCGTTAATTCTGAGTGGTAATAAACATAAAAGATAAGAATAACCAATATTCTTGCCTCCCTTGTTAAGTGAGGTGGCAACGAAGTTGCCGGTGAGTTTAATCCTCGACAAAGTCGAGGCAAGAAACACTCCCTCACCCTTAATCCATCTCCCAGACTGCGTCCGGGCGAGGGAAATTTTGACGGCTCCGCCGATTTCATTCAGCCCGAGTTGGTTTAAAAAAATAAGATAAGGAATTACTGATCCTTCGCCTGCGTTAGCGGGAGAAGGTGGCTGAAAGCCGGATGAGGGAGTTTTTTTGACGGCTCTGCCGGCAAAAAACCGAGTCCCTTGAACCAGCTTATCTGGAAATCACTATCCAAGCCAGATGATTCCATACAACCTAAGTGCTCACAAAGGTATTTTTTAGCCCCCTTATGAGTGGGGGGGATTATAAAACATCTATATAACCAATAAAAAACTCCTCGGATTTATTCCGAGGAGTTTTCATGCAAGTTTGAATGAGGAGACTAAAATCTCGATTAAATCGAGGTCACGGGCACTTCGGCGGGTTGTACTTAACTTCTACGCATTTCGTGTTGCTGTTGAACGTAACCTCGGCACCAAGAATTTCAGCAACGAACCTGTATGGGATTAAAGTTCGCCACTTACCATTTCTGGATGCAAGCATTGGAGTCACGGCTGGATTGTCATCGATTGCCATTGGCTGTCCATTGACAAGTGCTGTCGGCTTGTTCATCCACACTTCAATTTTATTCAGGCAATTGTACAAAGTAGCCTTTTTATTGTTCTGATCCCAGTCAACAGTGCATTTGAGGGCTTCACCCAGCGCTCTGTAGGATACGACATATCTCCATGTCTCCCTCTTTGTTTTTGGGTCGACAAATTTAAAATTTTCAGGTGGAGCGTCAATTGTAAATCCCTGTCCATTCACATCCATTGTCGTTGAACCATCACACATCCTAATTGCAAGTGTCGTATCCTGCAACTCGGCGTAAATCTTGCCGTTGATGACTTCGCCGGTCGGGGTGATGATTGTGTATTCAATTTCGTTGGTTCTGCCGGGCACGATGTCGATTGAAACATGGATGCAGCCCGAACCGTCGGCAATGTACTGCTTGCCCTGGATGATGACCATTGTCTGTGGCTGGAATCCACACCAGTCAAACTGCCACGGATTGCTCTCGATGATGAACGGTTTCTCCCTTGTACCGTCGCCCTGGGTGACTCCTCCGCCAGCCGGCGGTGTTGGTGTCGGGAACGGTGGAAGGTGGTATGCCTGCGGGGTTGAGAAGCATTCGTTGGAAGGGGGCGAGATGTTGCCGTACTGGTCAACAGCCCTTACCACATAGTAGTAGGTTTTTCCGTTGATGAGGCTGACATCGAGATAGTTGGTGTCAGAGGTCGGGAAATCAGCGATTGGCCTTGTGTCCTTTGCTGCATCGCCCGAACGGTCTCCCCTGTAGACATAGTAGCTGATGATCTTGCCAGCAGGAGCAAATGATTTTGTCCATGAGAGCTTTATCTGCCTGTCTCCAGCAACACAGTTGAGGTTGTACGGCTGACCGGGTGGGTCGCCCTTGCCGGCGATGAAGCAGTTGCTGCCGTTCGGCTGGTACATCCATTTGAACGTTATTTCGTAGTGGGTCGGGTCAACCGGATCCTGCCAGATGCCAGTGATTTTGACTTTGGCAAAGCACTGTTCGTTGATTGTCTTGAAGGCGTAGGTGGTTCCGACAGTTATCGGCTGGCAGTATTCCCTGACGTTTGAGATGGCCGGATAGCCGTCCGAGTCAACACATTCGAGGTTGTCAAAATCGGCTGTCTGGACTTTCCATCTGCCGCACATTCTCGGCTGGCCGAAGCCGCAGTCGAAGAAGATGTCCATGAGGGTGAAGTCGGTTGTGTTTGCACCAAGTGACAGGTCAAAACCCTGGCCTGCCTTGCAGTCGATCTTGCCGATGCCAGAACCTACATTTGCCCTCGTGTCACCGGATGAGGCATAGCCGATCCCTGAGTTTGTGTCGGTGAAGTTGCAGTAGAACATCTCAAAGGCGATGCCCTTCCTGATGACGCAGGGTGAAGCGACCCTTTGCGAGTCAAATTCTCCGACCTGGCCGACATCAAGGTTCATGCCCTTCTTTTCCCATGTGGTTCCGTTGTATGAAATCGCAATGCCTATCTGCGACTTCTTTTCGTCTCTCATTGAGGTGTCGTACCACATGTAGAAGTATGCAGCATCCCAGATTACCGAAGGATGCCTGACGCAGAGGTTGTCGAAATCGGTGAGTTTGTCGCCAACGTCGAGAACGCTTCCGCCTGTCTTTTCGTTGCCGTAGTTCTTTGTGAAGGTTGAACCATCCGATGAGACCGCATAACCGATCCTCCACCTTGAATCAAGCTTGCTCTGACCTTCGTACCACATGAGGTACTGGTTGTCCTTCTTGACCACTGAGCAGGCGCCAACCTTGTACGAGTCAAATCCCTGTTCGTTTGTCGGCTCCAGAATCTTGCCCTTTTTTGTCCAGTAGATGCCTGAGGTTGATTCTGCATAGCCAAGGGCTGATTTGCCGGATTTGTCGATTCCAACGTAGTACATCCTGAACTTACCGGAATCGTAAAGGACTGACGGTGATTCGACAGACTGGCCGTCAAATTCCTGGGTATTGCCTGGAGCAAGCACGGCTCCTTTGATTTCCTGCGCCTGCGCCGAGCCATCGACCTTAGTCCATGACTTGCCGTCGGCTGAAATGGCGTAGCCTATGTACCCCTGTGAACCCTTACCACCGATCCAGTTGACCCAGCCGGTATAGAACATGTGGTATCTGCCATCGGCGAAAACAACAGACGGGTCTGTGACTGCCGAGGAATCAAAGTAAACCGGCTGACCCGGCTGGTTCTTCCTCGTCGTCATGATCGGATTGTCCTTCCATTTTTTGAAGGTTGGTATCGGAATGTCCTGCGCAATTGATGAGACAAACGGCAGAACCATCGAAATCACGATGAGTGACAGCAAAAATTTCTTCATAATCAACCCCTTTCACTAAAAAAGGTACTGTTGTAACAGCGATTTGGTTTAATCAGTCACAAAATGATCTGAAAAATCACCAACTATAATAATCCATGCTGAAACTAGCATAAAGGTGACAAAAAGTCAAGCAGATGTGAGTTTTAGTGATTATAGATATGGCTCATGCGAACCGCTTGTTCTTTGACCATATCTCTTAAAATCTTTGGTGAAAGAACTTCGCATTCACCGCCATACTGCAGTATCCACCTGACAATTTCCTGATTTATGGACACCCTGAGTTCGAATTTCAGTCCTCCGTCAGGCAGTGGTATCAACTTCTGTCTTGGATGCCAGACAAGCTCGGAAATGAAGGGTGCAACTGATTTATCAAACCTAATAACCACCTCTTCAACTGGCCCTGAGGCAAAAAATTCAAAAGCATCGTCAAGATAGGTTTGAATGTCAAAACCGACCGACTTGAAGGACTCTTTCATCATTGCAAGGTTTTGAATCCTGTTGATCCTGTACATCCTCGGTTCATCCAGGTCTTTCGGAAATCCAACCAGATAGAAGGCGTGCCTTCTGAAGAAGACAGCCAGTGGCCTTATTTCTTTGAAATCAGCCTCAAGGCTGTGCGGTTTGTTGTAGTTGAACGTGACCCATTTTTTCATGTCCACAGCCACACGGAGTCGCCGAACTTTCTTCAGGTTTTCGTCTTCCTGGTGTGTTGGCCCCGCCAGAACCGGTGTTGTGCCAATGATGTTGGTTCCGCCGACAAGTTTTTCGATGAGCCGGTTGGCAATCCTTTGCAGGCTTGGGTCTTTTGACTGAATGACCATTTGAAGTCCTGCCAGCATTACAAACTTTTCCTCGCCAGACATCGACAGGTTGGAAACCCAGCCAGTCTCTTCAAGTTTATAGCCTTCCGAGGTTGAGATGATGGGTGCTCCTGCGTCCTTGAGGGATTGTACGTCTCTTATGATCGTTCTTGCAGAAACCTCAAGCTCGCTGGCAAGATCGGAGGCCTTCATGAATTTTGATGGCGACAGGTTTGCAAGAACCTGCAAAACCCTGAGAAGCTGGAGCATCTATTTCAGGGTTTTCGGGGTGATTGAAACCATGGCGTTCATTACCAGTTCCCGGCTCTCCTGCTTTTTTGTGTCATACAGGCCCACAACAATGAAATCCGGGCCTTTTTCATCCGGGACACCCAGAATGTAGAGTCCGGCTGTTGTACCGTTCCAAACGGCAGAACCTGAAACCAGAAGGCATTTTCTGCCAAGAAAATCCATCGTGTTTGACTCTATGGCCTTGTACCCTTCGCCAAGCCCGCTGATTATTCCATCTACTGTCTGCTGTAAATTCTTGTCATCGACAACCAGACCCTCTGTCTGGGTCACAAGAACGGTGTCGGTTGGGTCATCCGGGTTTGTTCCGGTGACCTGAAGCCCGTTTTCCTTGTTGATCCTGATCCACCCCTTTGGAAATGCCATCAGGTATTGTCCGCAGTCGTATGGCTTGCCGTCAGAGAGGTCGTACGTTCCCTTGCCTTCATCGACAACGCCTTTGGTCAGGTCTGCATCTGTTACAGATTTGTCCTTGTCTTTTGCATTGTCGGAAATTGCTGTCAGGTCAATCTTCTGGCTTGCTGAGTCAACCGGTTTGAATGGCCAGAACTTCACAAAATAAGCGGTTGTCAAATATGCCGTCACAACCAACAACAGCAGGATTATGATCATCTCAGGAAGTCTGTTTCTCTGTTTTTCCATCTCTCTCCTATTTTGCAAGCTCGTAGAGCAGGGCGACCCTGTGGTTGTCATCCATTGCAATATCAATGGTGAAGGTCAGCTTGTCAGTTGTATACACCTTTCCATCGATAGCCCATCCAGTGAATTTATACTTGCCATTGTCGAGCACCTGCGGTACAGGGCCGATTGAAACCATGGTTCCGGCAGGATAGAAACCGTCGACATCAGGAGGAGGATTCACCTTTACATCCATCCTCACCCTGCGACCATCGACGTCCAAGTACCACGAAAGCTGGAATTTACCTGACGAAATCTGGTAGTTTGCGTAGATTGAATATGATTTCTCCATCGTTATTGTCACTGTCTTGCGTCCCGGAATCGCCTGATCGCCGACAATCCAGCCAACAAAGGTGTAGTTGTCACCGTTAATTGTTATAATTTCAGGAGCAGGGCCTACCGTGACCTTTGTCCCGGCCATGTATGCTTTTGGATTTCCCGGGCAGTCTGGTTCAGGTGAAGCTGGAATCGTTCCCTTGTTTGCAACCTGTTTCCAGTTGGTCGCAAATCCGAGTCCAAGCGTGAAGCAGTCGACAGGAACCTCTTCATACTGGGCATAAAACTTAGGCTCAAGCGGTTTTTCGGGGTCTGGCTGGCAGCCGTTTGCTTTGCACACAAGGATGCTCACACCCCTGTCCCCGTCTGTGTATGGCATTCTGGTCGCCACGATTGCACCGACCCAGTTCCATTTTGAAAATCGCCACAGTTTTGCGCCCTTGATGAGCAGGGGAACCTCAACCGAGCGAAGTGGCGAAACAATGTCCTCACCGTCAGCAGCAGGCCACCACGTTCCAGCCGTTCCCTGCACCTGTCCGATCACTTTTCCGCTCTGGTCTACGCAATCGCCGACGATCTTGACCTGAAGCGGAACAAACTCGACATGAACTACATTCTGCCCAAAACTGTTCTTTTCAAAAACATCCGGGTAGTCGCTGATCCTGATCCTGCACCTGATTACATTTTTGTTGTTCTCAAGCTCTTTCGAAATCTGTACGCCTTTTGTTCCTTCAAGCAGTACAAATTTGCCCTTTGTGCGGTCGACAGCCTGGAATTTTAGCGGTTTGAGCTTGACATTTCCAAGCTCATATACAGTCGGAACTGTTATGACCCAGTTTTCAAATCCGTTACTGTCGATTTCGCTGCCCATCTTTATGGCCGAAGTCTGCACACATTTTCCGACAAGGGCTGGCATTGGCAGAGTGGATACAACATCTGATTTCCATGTGTTTTTCAGACCTGATGAACCCCAGTCGTCACTGACCCAGGTTTCTATTTCCCAGTAGTATTTCCCGCCAGGTTTAAGGCCGTCAACAAATAACGATTCAGCAAGAGGATCGATTTTTTCGTATTTTTTCTGGACGTCGCCTTTGATGTTGATTGTGTAGTATGTCGGGAAAGAGCCTTTCCACCAGTTTTCACCGTCTTCCTGAGACTTTCTTCTTGCCAGCTCCTTCATGTGTGAGGTGACGTTCCATGTGAGCTTCATCGTGGTCGAGCCCGAGATGACGCCGTTACCACGCGGGGCAAGTTCGGCTGGCTCATAAACGGCGATGAGTCTGAATGGTCTGTCAATTTTTTCGATGAACGCCGTGTTTTTTGCATCTTCAAAACTCGGGATGTTGGTCACATTTACATAGGAAAAAATGTCGCCGTTCAGCTCTTCAACCTTGCATGGATCGATGTCTACCGTTTTTTCCTCGACAATCCTGGTTCCATTTTCAAACCTTGCTTCAGGATAGACCAGCCTGAACTTTGAAATCTCCCAGTAGGTTCTCTCGTCAAGAACCCTCTCCTTGACTGCCGGAACCATGAAAAGTTCCTGTTTGTAAGCGGTTTCGGTCTCTGGAAGCCACTTGTAGAGGTTGTCGATCACCTTGGTGCTCTGGACTTTGTGAACCGATCCGTCTTTGGCGTAAAGCGTTGTAACACCAAGTTCTGTTGGGCTGACCGGGAGCATTGCTGCACCGGAAAGGATTGGCGGATCGACTTCAAATTGGAACCTGAACTCGTTTTGGTACATAACCTTGGCGTCGACCGTGATGTCTTTGACTCCATCCTTGCCGGTGAAAATCGAAATATTGCCAACGTCTGTGAATTTTGCCTGCGATCTTGCATAGGTTACAGCGTCGCTTGTTGTTGATGGTTTTCCGTCACTGTCAAACTGCGTTCCAACAGGCCTCATCAAAAAATCCAGATACTGGTTCTGGGCAAGCACAACCGGAATTGTGGTGTATGGCTGCGTCATTTCAATGTTAATCGGCGACTCTGCCCAGCCGTCGAGCGGGACAGTGGTTTGTGAAAGTCTGCCAAGTACCTCTCCGTTTCCGCATTTCTGCAGGTCGTACATCATGCGTTTGAGGTCAAGCTGGTTTTCAAAGGTTGTGACTTTTACTGAGTCAAAGTTCCTGATCGAGCCTGGAATTGTCCAGTCTGCTTTTGAAGAAATCAAGTTGTTTTCTATTGCCTGTTTTGCCTGGTCTGGCGTTATGCCAGCGTTTGCCAGAGCATTATAGGTGAATCCAGCCGTTCTTTCCTGTCCTGAGCCAAAAAAGCCGTACTCTTCTGCAACTGTGATAAGGTGCAGGTTGGAGCTGTAATATCTGATAAAATTTATGAAATCGTCGTGCCTGACAAGTTTCTGAAAGCCTGAACCGTACATGTTTGTTCCCGGAACGAGCGAGACCATGCCGACTTTGACCCTCGGAACAGAATCAAACAGAGGATAATCCGGGTTTACCCATGCCGGAATGCTTATACCTCCAACACCGCAGAAAGCGTCAACCTTCAGGTGCAACCTTGTGGCTTCCGAGGTCATGACCGGTCGTTCACGGTCAGGCAAACCGAAACCGGTGCAAAAAACTGCGACCAGCACAATTCCAATCAGTTTCTTCACGGATTCAATATATGGCTTGGGTGTGGATTTGACAAGAGCTGAATGAACAGATTTTTTGCAAACATGGCTTAATTTGGGATTCATATCGACAAATGTCGATTTTATCGCAACTTATTTGCTTCAAATGTAAACAGGTTGTAAACAACCCAGCTCTTGAAACGTAGTAAAATATAGGCAGAGAAAAACCTCGCCCCGATTTTTCATCCGGGCAGTTGAACATGAAGGCGCGAGTTGAATTTTTGGGACCGGCCTGCTTAGCCGGAAGCCAGGCCCCGGAGTTTGTAGCAGCTTCGGGGCACACCCAACCTCGATTTCATCGGGGGAAATTCGTTTAACTTTCTATTCATGGAACTACCTAAGTTTTGATCAGTCAAAATAAATCATCTTTTCTTTATTGTGATTGACACACTGAATGAAATCATCTGGTTTTGCCGCAGATTTGAGAACAGGCGTGGAAACACAAATGGATTCTCGACGAGGTCGATGAATAAAAATCTCTCTCATCCGACATTACGTTTTCAATCAACAATAAAGATTACTTTTTCCGGAACCCAGCTGGTCTGACCGAAAATTGGGTGAACGGTCGTATCAGTACCCATTGCAATATAACACCCACTAGAAATTGGCTGGATTGAAAAAAAATCACATTTTAGATTTTATGAGTTCTGAAACGAACTTGCCATCTACACGGCCAAACAGCGCTCTCATGGTCTGTCCGCAGCACCACCTGAACTGGGCGTCCCTGCTTGAGAACTTCAGCGATTCGGAGTGCTTTATGACATCGTTTGCCACGAACTCGATGTTTTCTTTCTTTTCGAGATCGGCAAATTTCCACTTGTAGCCGGAGTTCATGAGCACCGACCTGATCTCGGCCTTCACTGCTTCCTTCGGTGAATTTTTCCTCTTTGCCTCAACCATCATTTCAAGAAGGGTGTCGTTTGTGAGCTTGTATGTTGGGAGCTTGTCACGCCTGAAGTGCTTCATCCAGTTGACAAGAAGCTCCGAGGCGAGCTTTGGTGAGATTCCGGCTTCGATGAGCTGGTCGAAAAGCCTTGCCCTCTGGTTGATTGCCAGCTTCCACGCGACCGTTTTGTGAACGCCGAGTTTGCTGTACTTTTCCTCGCGCTCCCAGGGACGCTGGGCCATGTTTGTATGGATTTTTTCAATCCTTTCAGGCATGAGCCTGACCGGTGGGGAGTCGGTGTCTGGATACATACGGTCCGGACCAGGGAGGACGCGCTCAAAGTCAGTTCTGTAGCCGTCTTGCATGTGCTGTCTGGTCTCAGCCGGCACGCCTCTCACGGCTTCGTCGGCCCTGAGAAGGACTTCGTTTGCAGCGGTCATCAGGTCGGATTCAGGCCCCCAGATGAGAACGAGTTCGTCTGTCGGGTAAGCGTCGAGCTTTTTTGCAACCGGTTCCCAGTCGCCAGGATAAAGTGTTCTTGATGATCTCCAGGCGATGCTTGGCACTTTGTCGATGCAGGCGATAACCCTGATCCTGCCACCGAACTCGTCGCCAAAACCCCAGCTTGGTTCAATCTCTGTGCTCAAAACGTCCTGGAACTTTGGAAGTTTGACAGCCCAAATCTTTTCGCCCCTGAGGAATGCGCCCTTTATGAGAGGTGAAGATGAACCGTAGAGCTCCTTTGTTACGTCGGCAACCTGCTCGGTTCTGAGTTTTTCAAGCTCTTTCTGTCTTTCCTGTTCGCGCAGCGATGCGTCGAGTTTTGGGTTTGGTGTCAGCCCCCATGATGTGAGCTTGTCTTTTATCTCGATGAGAGCCTTCTGGCGGAGCGCTTCAACGTGGAGCATCTTTGGGATGTACCAGGTTTTTGGAACGCCTTTGACTTCAATTCTTGTCGAACCTGTCACTGAAGAGTTGACATCCTGCCTGACTGAACCGATGCCACGCCTGACAAGTCCAGAGGCTCTGAGCAGTCTGCCAAGGAGTTCGTCGACTTCTGCGCATTCAAAAGGTGTGAGCATGTCAGGGAGGGTGACGATCTCGATGAGCGGGGTTGAGAGGCGGTCGGTCTTGAAAGTAATTGTATGGCCAACATCGCTTACTTCCCTGCATGAGTCTTCCTCAAGGGCAAGCTGCTGAATCCTTATCTTTCTTCCCCTGTACGGAACCCAGCCGTTTACGCCGATGATTGCAGTGCGCTGGAAACCTGTCGGGATTGAGCCGTCGAGGTACTGTTTTCTGGTGATGTGAACTTCGTCTACCAGCTGGCAGTTGAGCATGAGTGCAATTTCAATTGCAAAATCCAATGCTTCCTGGTTGACTGGGAATGGTGGTGTGTCATCCATCTCGTACGTGCAAACGTAGTCGCGGTAGAGGAGATACTGCACTTCCTTGTGGGTTTTGAACTCCATGAGCGCTGTTCCGTCGTATGTGCCCATCTCCGAAAGAGTCGGTCTCATGTGCCTGACGATCCTTGCATCGGGATCAATGTGCAGGATGCCGGTCGGACAGTTGCAGAAGAGTTTTTTCTTCGTATTCAGTTGCTGATGGATCTCAAGCCCAGAGCGGAACCCAAGCTTGCTATAATATTCCAAATCGTCGTAGTTCATTTTATGTCACCACCTAAGCAGGAAAGTTTAAGCCCCTGTCATGTTAAGCTCAATAAAATGGGGGTCAAAAGTTGATGTCTTTTGGAATTTCGGTGGAGTTGCCTGTGGAGTTGCCGGTATCCACATCACCTGAAGACGCTGCTGCAAGTATTTCTTCATCGGTGGATGAGCGAGATATGGGGAGATGAACCCTCAAAATTGATTCAAGCTCTTTCAAAGCTCCTTCATCTTTCGCTATTAATTCCACTGTTTGCAAGGAGTCTCCGAATTCATTGATATCACCTTTTGTTGTCTCTTCTCCGATGGCAAATGAATAACGTAAATCCGAAAAGACAAGGATGTTGTAAAATTTTGCACCAAATCTCATGTTGATCCTGGCTTTGGTTATATCGATTGTAATTGGAGTTGAGAATTTTCTCAAAAGTTCTCTCCCTTTCATAATCGAAAGATTGTTCCCATCTAGACTGAAAGTAACAGTTGCGTTGGTGTTGCGGAATTTGTTGATAAGGAAAATAACGATAGGACCAATGATGATCAGACCTAGAGCAATGCAGATCATAAGAATAGCCAAGGACACAGGAAAACTTCGAATTTCTTCAGAGTATTTCAGCGACGCCAGCATGACTCCGGCAATCAAAGAAATAGGAATAATCAACAATATGTTGCTTCTTGAACTCCTGTCGTCGTCAAATTTTCCTTCAAAGATTATCATTTCTTATCCTCCAACAGCATTCCCTGTTCAATCAGTTTTTGATAAATAATATCAACTGCGCCTGAATCCAAAGCAAGATAGTCGGAAGGCCTCCTGTCATTGTTGACTTCGAGTCCATCCGATTTAGAGGCGTCCTGGGAAATGGAAATGTAGCGGTTAATAAACATATCAAATAAGAACAAGCGTTTTACAATCTTTATACTAAACCAAGCTTCAGGTTCATTAGTCATTACAAGTTTATATTTTGATGGTAGTTGAATATTGTTTATTTCGTTATTGTTTATTGTGATGATCAATCTATTATTTTGTAAGTAGAAAACACATTCTTTTACATGAGTATTTATGAAAATAATCATGAGTACTAGATTGATCAATAATAATATTAAAAGAATAATTCTTGGTGTAACATCAATTGATTTATTCACAATAAAAATCAAATTAATAAACATCAATATTGTATTAGTCCATTGCAGAACTGTTACTGCATTGTTTCTATAAGCTCTCCTAGAGAATTTCCCTTTGTAGATTATCATCTTACTCTCCCTATTTATTGTATTATTTCTAATTCCTGAACTAAATTTTCGATTGTTCCCGGATTGACCGAGATCATCTCCGACTGCCAGATTTTGAGCGACTTCACATCCGCCGGTTTTGTGGAAAGGATTTCTGAAATAGACAGTTTTGTTTTGCCATCCGACAGTTCAATCATTAATGCCGGTTTGTTTGTGTATCTGTTTATTATCTCCATTACTTGTTCAGTTCTGATGTTTAATGGCAGACTCATCCTCTTGTAAATTCCTGATCGCCACATGACAGAAAGGCAGCCTCCGTCGACCACGAACTCCAGTCTTTGTCTGAGAAACCTTTTCTGGATGATGAAAAGATACGAAAGTAAATACCAGATAATTACAGCCACCATTGCAAGGGTATACCATATAGAGATGATTCCTTCACGCTCAAGCAATGGCTGGACTAAAAAAGCATAAGGGGTACTTATGGCAAGGACAACAAGAAGTGAAATAGTGAATGCTTTTCTGTCCTTTGCCTTCAGGTCGAATGTTCCTTCAAGATTTTTCACATGAACCGCTTTCATTGATGAACGCTTCAATTTTATCAATCGTTCCCGGGGCGACTGTCCTGATTGTGTAGCCAAGGTTTGTGCACCTGAAAGTCCTCAAGTCGCTGTAGGAGTTGTTGTCTATTTTCTCCCTGACTGTCAGCAGCAATTTGCCGAACCATATTTCAAGAACAAGATCGATGCTGTCATTGTTCTGCCTATTGTTATAAATTTTATATTTGTCAACTTCGATGGTCTTGCCCTTGAACCAGCGATCATAAATGCTGAAGAACATGATGCCATTTTCGATTTTAAACCGTGCCGTAAAAGGAATGAATATGATTAATATATAATACAACAGATATAAAGAATATAATACTGTAATCGAAATTAATATCAAATTATGATCTAATATTGCATCATTTAGTCTCGTGACTAATAACACCAGAATTAAGCACTCGAACATAAATAATGGTATTGAGTGAATATTTGGGAAGAAATTGACTCTAGCCTTGAATTTAAGCGTCTTTGTTTCGTTATCTTTCATTTTCATATCCTCCATTTATGAAATCAGATGCAAGCAAATCCAGTCCATTCTCAGTGGCAACCAATTTTTTCACGATCAACCCAGACATTCTGGCATTATCTCTCTTTTCAAGGCTTGTGAAATCGGGTTTGTGAAGTTCTTCACCTGCAATTCCCACATAGATTATACACATTTCCTGATAAAATGATTTACCGGTAAACGGAACCCTATTCTTTCCCCAAAAAATCACTTTTTCTGGTAGATTGGTTTTTAAAATGAGACTACCGGCTCTGGGCATCGGCCAGTACAAAAGATTCATCACAGCGCACACAGTCCTGATGATCGGTGACTGGCTCATCTCGTGCGCCGAAGGCTGGCTGGGTTACGACCTGACCGGTTCGCCCCTGCTTTTGACTGTGCTTATGGGCATACACGCACTCCCAAACCTCGTTCTGGCTCCGTTTGCCGGGCCGCTTGCCGATTCAGTCCACAAACAGAAAATCATCTTCTTTGGCCAACTCTTTCTAACCCTAACAGCAGCTTCCTTTGCTGTCATAACACTTACCGGCCACCTGACCTACCCGCTTCTCATCATTTATGCAATCGTGAACGGGACGCTGTGGTCGTTGCTCAACCCTTCAATTTTCAGCTTCACGCTCGACATGGTCGGGACTGAACACATTATGAATGCCAACTCCCTCACGCAAACGGCCTTCAATTTTGCAAGAATTCTAGGGCCACTGATTGGCGGATTCCTTTACCAGGTTTCCTGGGGCTGGTGTTTTGTGGCAGCGTCAGTTTTGACTGTTCCAGAGCTCATTGTTCTACCAATGCTCAAGGTCGAGTCCTCGGCGAAAAAGCACGATGGTTCGCTTGTCGCCCAGTTCAGGGCTGGTGCTGTCCATGTCTGGCACAAACGGATTCCGTTTCTCATCATGATGGCCGTCTCGTTTTCGGCAATTTTCGGCTACAGCGGAAACATCCTGATTGCTCCGATCTGCGACAAGGTTTTCCAGATGGACTTGAAAGGCATAGGCTACGGCATAATGAGCGCAACGGTTGGAGTCGGCTCGCTCATCGGTGCTTATTCGCTTTCAATCCGAAAACATTTCAAAAACGGCATTCAGATTTTCACAGCAGCAATCATTGTTCTTCCATTGCTGGGGCTTCTGATCGGCCTGACGGTGATGATCAAAAACATCTGGCTGCTTGGTTTTCTCTACATCTGCTTCGGCGCCGCCATTGTCTACGTGAACACGATGGCCATGAACATCATGCCGATGGTCACCGACAAGGAGTACATCGGACGTTCGATTGGACTCTTCACTACCAGCTTTGCAGGGATGCTCCCTTTCGGCAACATCCTCACCGGTTTTGCCGCTTCGTTGCTGGCTATACCAACAGTAATTCTTGGCATGCACGGAGTTTTGATAATTCCATCAGCGTTTCTGGCTTTTTCAATTGTCAGGCTTGCAAAAAAACGAGGACTGATCGAGAATCGTGCAAACATTGCTTTAAAGCCTTCATCGGATTAGAATCAATCCATGAAACTGCTTGCAATTGTGATTGCCCTCGGGCTTGGCTGGCCGTGTGCGTGGCCTGATGGTCAGGGCAACGCCTTCACGCCAAACAAGCTCTCGCCTGGATCGCCCCAGATCGCCTGGAGTGTCGCACTCGGAAAGACAGCGACTTCTCCTTGCGTTTTTGGAAACAGCGTTTTGGTTGGTTCTTCAAATATCGCCGTTTGCTACAACCTTTCCGATGGTACAAAAATCTGGATGTCCGAACTTCCCGGGCAAATCATTGCCACACCCGCCCAACTCGCCGGCAGAGCGATTTTCTGTGACGTAACCGGTTCGGTGGTTTCAATCGATGTGGACAAGGGTTCAGTTGAGGACAGGTACTCGATGGGTTCGAGGATCGTTGCACCACCTGTTGTTTATGGTGATTACATCTACATCTCATCTTCGACCGGAACCGTTGCAAAACTTACGCCTGACCTGAAAGAGGTTTTTAAAACCGAACTCAATCAGGTGATCGAAGTTTCGCCACTCGTGCACCCTACCGGTTTGATACAGCTGACAACTCTAGGTGATGTCTACACTCTCAACACCCAGACCGGTTCAATCATCGGCCAAATCAAAGTCATGACACAGGACAGACCGATCCAACCCTGCGCCAAAGAGAATCTCATCAACTACATCTCCAAAAGGACGCTAACAAGGATCAAGGATGGCTCCCCAATAAACGTTGACTTGCCCGATGATCCGACATGCCAGGTGGCTCTGCCTGTCGGTAAAATCGCAATCGGCTGCAAACAAAACCTGATAATGGTTGACGGTAACGCAATCAGCTGGAAGACATCCGTTTCTAGCGAGATTACTTCGATCTGCGCCAACAATGAGGAAATTGTGGTCGGAACAATTGCCGGCGAGGTTCTGGGGTTTGACTACAAAGGCGTTAAACTCTGGAACGTTCTGGTTTCTGGCAAGGTTGCAAACCCTCTCCTGATCGTCGAGGGCGGTGTACTGGCTTCGTCTGGAAATTCTGTCAATTTCTACCAATTCTGGGATTTGAACCCCAAACCTTCATTCATTGACCTTGGCTACATTCCAACCGGTGAGGTCTCTGACGGCGAGTTTACGATGACCAATCCAGCAAATTCACCCGGTGAGGCAGTGGTTTCGTGTGTCTCCGAAAACGAATTTTTGTCGGTTATTCCAGCAACGGCGACCATTTCACCCGGTCAGACAAAAACCTTCACCGTCAGGCTCGACAGCCAGGGTTTCAAAGAAGGGAAATATCAAGGAACAATCACAGTTAGAACGGCATCGGCCATCTACAAGGTTGTTGTCGCCTTCACCATCGTTCCGCAACCCTTCATCGCCAAACTCACCCTTGGTAACTCGACCATGAAAATGAGCAGGGGCGTTGAAAAATGGGATGTCAAACTCGACGTCGCCCCATACCTGAAAAACAACAGGACGATGGTTCCCCTGCGTGCAATTTCCGAATCATTCGGCCCAAAAGTGACCTATATCAAGGACGGGTGCAACGGTTCAGACAGAGTGGACATCACGCTTGGAACGATTGTCATCAATCATTGCATCGGAACGGCTGTCATGACCAAGAGGAATGCCGGAAAGATCGAACCCACGCCGACATTTGACACCCCCTCCGAAATCAAGGGTGGACGCACATTCGTTCCAATCAGGTTCATTGCTGAAGCCTTCAAGGCAAATGTTGTCTGGGACGCCGGTTCAAAAACTGTGACGATTACTTATTCACCGTGAGGAGAGATGGATACAAGCTATAAAACAACAGACGAATACATCGAAAGGCTTTCCGGTGTGGCAAGGGAGAAGGTTGAGGAGCTGAGGGCGATAATTAAATCGGCAGCCCCAAAAGCAACCGAGAAAATAAGCTACTCAATGCCAGCCTTTGACCAGAACGGGATAATCGTTTATTATGCAGCGTTCAAGGATCATGTGAGCCTGTTCCCGACATCCTCGGGAATCAGTCATTTTGCCAAAGAGCTAGAACAGTACAAAATCTCCAAGGGCACAATCCAGTTTCCGCTTGACCAGCCGCTTCCAAAAGAGCTGATCGAGAGGATTGTGAAGTTCCGACTGGAAGAAAACCTTTCCAAACCAGAAAAGAAAGGCAAACCGGTACTAGAAAAATAACCAAAAGTCGGTACTATAATATTACCAAAACTAAACAGGACTAGTGAAAAGTCGTTTAATGCAACTGGTCATTTTATGAGATTTTTGTAAAATGGTTTACATGGGAAAGAAAACGCTTTTTTTGGTGATGGGAGTTGCCCTTTTGCTCGCCTCCTGCGGGATAAAGACCAGCCTTGTATACACATGGAAGCCTGTTTCAGGAATTGTTGATGATGCTTTTAAGCTGCCAAACGGAGATGTGCTTGTAACAACAAAGGATGAGGAATATTCACTCAGTGACAAAGCCTACGTTCTGAACAGGCAGGGCAAGGTCGCCATCCAGTTTGAAAAATGCTCTGAACCAAAAATTATGAACGATATGCTGTGCGTATGGTTCAACAATGAAGACAAAACCAGATTCTACGACCTTCAAAGCTACAAATTGGTTTGCACGGTAAACGGCTTTGTAGCGAATGTGAAAACCGAAGACAGGAATTTTATCTCGGTTTACGTAACTGAAGAAAACACTTTTCTGATCAAGACTGATCCCACAGGAGTTGTCAAGTGGGCTGATTCACTGGATAGCGTGTCAGTTGACCGTGTTCTGGTTCAGGATAACAAGATTCTGGTTGGATGCCCCGAAAGTATTAATAAGCCATATCTACTGATTGGTGTTGGCGATTATTCAAGTTACTCTGGGCATATATACAGGGATTATGCGCATAAGCCAAGCGATGAGATTGAAGAAGAATTCGAATATTACGTTTTTACAGTAGATTACCAGACCGGTGAGAGGTTGTCAAAAAAGAGCATCAAACTTGCAACAGGCGTTCAACTTGAATTTTCGTTCAGAAAAGAGTTAATGATAAAGGAGTATAAGAGCGAATTTTCTATGTACAATCTTGTAGACTGCAGGACAATTTGGTCGATTAAGGATCAATTGACAAGAATCGAACCAAACAATTCATTCACATATGCCATAGCTTCGCCAAAGCAAAACCAGGGGTTTACAAGGCTGATGGATATGAAAACCGGATCGCTCCTGCCAGAGGTTAACCCGGATTACTACCCATTCATGTTCCATCCATCATCAAAAAATGTTGTTCTCGTAGGCCACGCAGCAAAAGACGACAAAAAGGATTCACATTATCTGTTCTCAGCCCTTGATCCCGAAACCGGCAAGGTTTTGTGGGATAAGAAAATGAATTCGCTTCAAGTGGATGATCTCAGGGATCACGAAACTCATTTTGTAACATTGAAAAATCCTCAAACAGGCATCATCCATACCCATGAGTGCATCTTCCTGTCTGAAAAGATGGACACATATGACAGGATTGAGCTGGTTGATGTGGAAAATGGACAAACCCTGTGGCAGATGAACAAAGACCACAACACTTTGCTCTATGAATGCCAAATTGTCGGCAACGACATTGTGCTGGTTTACAAATCAAGAATGGAAAAGGTGGATATAGCAACCGGAATAATCAAAAGACGATTCTGGTCGGACGAAGGTTTTGTCGGATTTGACACGCCTGACTATCCGGGTTCGTCTCGATACATCAAGGACGGGCTAATGATTGTGAGATACAAAGATCATTCCGAACTATTCGATCTAAACTCCTTCGAATCGGTGATGAAAACAGATAACGAATTTTCATTCAAAAAAACATCGGAAGACACAATTCTTTTCTGGAACGCAAAAAACCTTTACAGGTACGACATCGTTGAAAAATAAGCCAAGTCGGAAAAATTGAACACATGAAGAGGAGTAGCATGGGAAAAAGAACAATCGGGGCAATGGCGGTAATCTGTCTGGTTTTATCGGGGATTTCGTGCAGCTCACCCGTGGTTATTGACAATTACACCGTCAGCTCAGACCACGACATAATGCAGGCATTTGCAGGCAAAGGTGGGGATGTATACGTGACTGTCAGGAGCAAGGATCCTGAAGTTGAAGGTTATTCCACGCTCAGAATCGGTGAGAGTGGTGAACCGATCTGGCGTTTCAAGTCCAGCACAATACCAGAGCTTCAAAATGGTGTGTTTTGCAGCCAATACAAGGATGTTGCCGAGCTTTTCGACCCTGTGACAGGCAAACTCCTCTCAAAAATCGATGGAATCTTGATTGAAAAAGAGTTCGACGGCAAGAGCCTATTTTTCCAAACGAAAGACAAAAATGTAAAACTCATAAAAACCGATTTGCAGGGCAAGGTTTTATGGGAGGTTGGGCTTGGGGATGTCGAAATTTCTAACATTGTTCTTTCTGATGACAAGCTGGTGTTCAACAGCATCAATTCCGGTTATTCAATTTCGATGCATAGCAGCGATTATTTATCGGAAGATAGTGACAACAAGGAACCAAAAAACACCAGCTACACTTTTATGAAATTGGATAACAGCAAACATGATTTGCCAACCGTTGTTGCCGTAAATATGCTTGATTACGAAACTGGTAAGTTGACAAAGAAATTTCCTGTCCAGTGCAGGGAAGAAATAAAAATTGATTATACCGAAAACAAAAAGTACGAGTTGCTCGACAACAATGACAAAACAATCTTGCTTGACATGTCCAGCCTTGAACCGTTGTGGGAAAAGGAGTCAGGCAATATGGATTATTACAACACAAATAACTCTGCAACCTACATGCTTAGCAGAGAATATGATGATGATGGCGACGAAGTGTTGATGATGTACAACCTGAAAACCGGTGAAAAATTGTGGAAAAACAAAATCATAAAAGGATCATCAGGAAGAGTTGGAGTCTTCGGTGATTATTCCATCGTTGAATCACACGTCAATCCGCTCCCGGTCAAAGTGGTGGCTTTCAACAATGCTGACGGCAGGATTCTTTGGGAAAAACCCCTGTCAATTACATCTTCATACAGAAACACAGGTTCAAACCTGATGACCTCGAAGCTGCAAAAGGCCGAAAAAGATTATCTGGTTTTGTCGGATTTCGGCAGTAAGCAGGAAAAAATCCTGCTGGTTGACCCGCGTTCCGGCAAAGAAGAGTTCAGCTTTTTCCTCCCCAAGAAGGACGGGAATATCAAAGATATATGCGTCTCTGACGGCAAGGTCTGTGTGGTTTATTACAACGGAGCGGTTTTGTACAACCTGAAATCCGGATTTAAGGTTGCCCAGGTGAAATATCTTGAAGGCACCACATCGGCAGGTGTAACGAATTTGTTTGCAGAATTCGGCCCTTACGTCAAAAATGGTCTGATAATCATAAAATCTCCCGATGGCCTGGTTGCTTATGACATGATGACCCTCAGGCAGCTTTTGAACACGGTCGGAACCGGCTTGCATCGTTACGTGTTCGGCAACAACTCGTTAATCCTCTGGTCTTACGGTGCTGTCAAAACCGCTTCGCTGGCAAGGTGATTGGTTATTTCCCCAGCTGTGATCTCACTTTTGCCCAAAGGTTTTCATCGTTAATAACCGGTTTGAGCGCTTTCCAAACCTCGGGGCAGTGCGCTTCAGGCATTCCAAGGGCAGCCCTTATGGCAAGGTCAAACGCCTTCTTCTGCTTTTTGTCCGTTTCGTCGATGCCAAATTCGGGAAACCTGTCTTTCAGATGCCTCAGATAACAGCTCATTTTTAGCCTCCTTGGTAACAGATGGTAGTCTGGCAACAACTTTTGGCAAGCCCCGTCCTTTGCTTGAAGAAGCGCGCCATTTCTGCTAACATGCCCTGTGGAGGTTTTGATGAACTCTGATAGAAAGCTCTACATGAAACCAGGCACCTGGGTGATCTTCTCTGGACTTGTCTTTGTCATTCTGCTTTTTCTGCTCGTTACAACCGGAACAAGAACCACCGAGCCGGTCACAACAATTGAGATCATCACAAAACCGCCCAACGCCACAGTCTATTGGAACGGTGCCGAGAAAGGCGCCTCGCCCATTACCATACAGTCAAAGGGAAGGCTTTCCGGTTCACTGGTCATAAGGATGCCGGGCTACAAGTCGATTGACAGGCAGCTTGCCCTCGAATCCGGAAAATCACAACGCATCAGGTACGATCTTGAATTTGAGACCATGATGAAAGTTGAATCCGACCCAATCGGTGCAAAAATCTACGTCGACGGCAAATTCTGGGGTTCAACGCCGATGACTTTCGACGGACTTGTCTCACCAGGCAACCACGAAGTAAGAATCGACGACACTGAATACTGTTTTGGCGAAGTTTCAAAAAAGATCGTGCTCGTTGAAAAGCAGAGGCTGGACATCAAGGAGGTACTCCCAAAACTCAGCCTCGTGACAATCACCAGCAATCCCAAAGGCGCAACCGTTTCGGCAAATGGCAAGGAATGGGGTGTTACACCGCTTTCAAAGTGTGTTCCACTTGGAAAATACAAAGTGAAGTTTGAAAAGAAGGGTTTGGTCGCCGAGGAGCGGGACATCGAAATAAAGGAAGATTTCTCCTTCACAGTCAGAATGTACGATCCAGGCTCCTACAAACTCAAGGACTCGTACACGGTCACAGTCAATCAGAAAGATGCAAAAATAACCATGATCGCCATGGCAGCCGGCAATCCACCACAGGTTGTTGGAAAACCGGTTTTGTTTGACAAGGACAACATTTCGGTTGCAAAGGAAGAGATGTTCAAAATGGCCGGCATCGACCAGCAACCGTTTGCATACATCATCATGGCAACAAAGGAAGGTTTTGCGCCGGCGATTGTCCAGGCGAACGAACCTGGTGAGTACAACCTTGTAATGCAGGGCATTTCTGGTCTTTCCACCCAGCTTCAGGCAAAGTACAAGGAATATTCGTCACTTGACAGCCCAAATCCAAGGCCGATGTCAAGCCCTGATGGTAAATTCACAATCACAGTCAACGACAAAAACGCAATGCTCTCCGATGGTTCCATAAACAAGGAGCTGTACCTGCCAAATGAAACCGAACCATCAAACAACAGCTTTGCCTGGAACCCTGACAGCACAGGGGTTTACTACTTCCGCAACAACAAAGGCGCAAGAGAGCTTGTAAGAGTGAACTTCACCGATTTCAAGGAAACCGTTCTAGACACCATAAACCCGAAGGACTTCTTCTGGACAAAAACTTTCCCGCCCGACATCCTGTTCCAGTGTATGACGGCGCTCTGCTACGATTCAGGCATTCTTTACTACCTTGTTCCCGGAGGCAACCAGAAACAGATGTCACTTGCATCCATTAAAGCCTCTGGTGGTGAAAGGCGCGTCATCTCCCGTGACCTTCTTCCGCTTGCCGACCTTTACTATCTTTGGATGGACAGGCCTGATGTGCTCAAGATTGGCGGAGTGTTCCCGGGCAGCAAGTACGCTGAAGGCTTGTTCGACCTTGCAGCAAAACAGCCGATAAACATCAAGCTGACGACACCGGACAAAATGAAGGTTGGAAACTACAAGGTTCTAGAGTCGGAGTTCGTGATGTATGAGGCTATGCACGCCGTCGACTTTACCGAAGGAAACTTTATGGTCGCAATCAGGCTTTATCCGAAACTCGACGGTCTTTTCCTGTTTGAGAAGGCTTCAGGGTACTTCGAATTGCTTGGTGTGGTGGCAAAGTAGGCTTTATATAAAAATTGTTGAACTCCCTCACCCTTAATCCCTCTCCCAGACTGCGTCCGGGCGAGGGAAATCTGCCAAAATCCTTCGCCCGCGTCAGCGGGAGAAGGTGGCTGAAAGCCGGATGAGGGAGTTTTAACGGCTCCGCCGATAAAGAACTGAGCCACTTGACTTGTGTTGTTTTGAAATCGCGGAGCAAGTCCGCCGATTTCTTTCAGTCAAAGTGGTGATGATAAGAAAAATCAGTATCTTTGCCTCCATTATGAAGGAAGGTGGCTCGAAGTGCCGGAGGGTTTATTAATGCCTCAAACATTATTTGGGAGCGCCATATAATCCCCCTGTATCCCCCTTGATAAGGGGGATAAAACAAAGATAAAAATTACAGAATCCTTCTCCCGAAACGAAGTTTTGGGAGAAGGTGGCTGAAAGCCGGATGAGGGAGTTTTAACGGCTCCGCCAATATAAAACTGGGCCTCTTGATCATTCTTACACTGAAACAACTGGCAAAGCCATATGATTTCACGCATTCTGAGTGGTCACAATGAAAAAAAGAAACCGTGGATTTATTCCACGGTCTCAAGTCATCCATATTTAATGTGATTAGTGTTTTGTCAGGGAAACGCGCTTACTTCTGTTTTATCTCGATCCTCTTCGACCTTGCCTCTTCCGATTTTGGAAGGGTGAGGGTCAGGATGCCGTCCCTGTAGTCGCTGTCGGCCTTTTCGATCTGAATTGGGAACGGAAGCATGGCCGATCTTTCGAATTTTCCGTAATAAACCTCGCGAACATGGTGGGCTTTTTCCTTGCGCTCCTCTTCGATCCTGGATTCACCAGAAATTGTGAGCACGTTGTCCTGGACGGTGACATTGATGTCTTCAGGCTTCATGCCAGGGATTGCCGCCTTGATCATGAGGTTGTTGCCGTCTTCCCAGATATCAAGCGGAATTGGCTCAAACCCTTCCACGTTCCTGAAAACTGACCTTGGCCAGGAAACTGCATCCTCAAACATTCTGCCCATGACCTCTCTGACGTTGTCGTTCATTGGTCTCCATCTTACTAATGCCATACTCTTATCCTCCTTGTTTTGTCAATCTCTTTTGAGGTTGACAAATTTTTATTTACAGTGTCAAATATACTTGACAGTAAATATTTGTCAATAGGATTTGAAGGCCAATTGGTAAAGCAAAAATTAATAACGGAATAATCTCGATTTGACGTAACTCTTGACAATCTTTATGGAAGTCCTTGATTGGTTGTAGGAATAATGTAGATTGTTGCCATGAACCTTCCGGCTCTGAAAGAACGAAACTTCAGGATTTTCCTCTCAACTCACGCAATGATGATGGTTGGCGACTGGCTCATCAGCCTCGCGATGATCTGGATGGCGTTCAGGATTACGAACAATCCTCTCCTGATGGGCATCGTGTCCTCGCTCTCTTCGCTTCCGCACCTGATTTTTTCGCCAATTGTCGGGCCTATTGCCGATACTTTCAACCGCAGGGTCGTGATTTTCTGGGGTCAGCTCCTGATCGTTGTGCTTCTGCTGGTCTACTCGGTTTTATATTTCACAATTGGCATGAATTACCTGCTTGTTGCCCTTTTTGCCGGACTTTACGGAACCCTTTGGGCCGTGATGAGTCCTTCGCTCTATGGGTTCACGTTTGACATGGTAGGCTCTGACTGCTATATAAACGCTAATTCGATAATCAGAATGGTGTTCAGTTTTGCAAGGATTGTCGGCCCACTCGTTGGCGGTTTTCTGTTTGAGCTTGCAGGCGGATGGGGTTGGTGCTTTCTGGTCGCGGGAGTGCTGATGATTCCAGAAGTTTTCATGCTCAGGACTATAAAGGTTGAATGCCCTGTAAAGGAAAAACGGGAACCATTCATAAAAAACTTCACATCAGGGTTCAGGCATCTCAGAGAAAAGCAGACCCCGCTTTACATGCTCTCAATAATCGCCCTTGCAGCCCTTTTTGGGTACAGTGGAAATCTGCTTGTTGCGCCAATTTGTGAGAAGGTGCTGGGTATGCCGTGGTTAAAAGGGGTTCTGAGTGCCATCCTTGGGATTGGTGCACTTGCCGGGTCAACCTTCATCTCCTTTGCAGCCAACAAATCAAACGGAATCAAGATTTTCAGATTTTCAGCGATGTCATTCCCAATTTTTGGAATCATGATCGGCGTTTCCGTCTGGCTTAAAAACCCAGTTTTGATTGGAATCTTCTACCTTGCCTTTGGTTCCATGATGGTCATGACCAACGTCATGGGTTCAAACCTCATGCCGTCGCTTGTTGACAAGGAGTATGTTGGCAGGAGTCTTGGTTTTTACAACGTCGCACTCATGGGAATACTTCCGTTCGGTGATTTCATTTCAGGCACGGTTTCGACGCTACTGGCCATTCCTCTTACAATTGCAGGTTTGCACAGCCTTATTCTGGTTCCGATGGTGTTTCTGGTGTCGTTGTTGGGCAGAAACACAAAAACAATCCAGTAAGCCTCTTTGCGTTTTTTTATTGGCTGAGTTGACCCATCTTTTTGGCTAGCTCCAGCAGTGTTCCCTGTGATCTGACAAAGAAACGTTCAACAAAAAAACCAGTTTCGGGTCTAATTGGAAATCCAGGATTCGAACCATCCACCAAATTTTCAACAATTGAAAAGCTGCCTTGATTTGTTTTTATCTCAAGCTCAACAAGAATTCTGTAACCCATATTTGAATAGTTGGATCTGCCAGAAATAATCGAAAATTTATACCCTTGTGCTTCGATGCGTTCAAAATCCCAGCCTTTATATAGCTGGATTGTAAGCAGTTTACCGTCTATGATAAAGTCCAAGTCAATATTTCTGCTTAGATTTACGATGGAAAGAATTGCAAAGATCAAGCAGATGACCGCAAATACAACGATAATCCACCAGTCATTAACCGATGCTGAAAACTGCTGGATGAACAGAAATGGAATGAGGGCAAAAAAACCACAGACAAAAGCAATCATGCCAAAGTTGAAGCTTTTCCCTCTTTCATAAACAATCCCCGAAATCTTTTCCATAATCCCTTATACCCTCATTATCGCCATTTGTTTTCTAAAGAACAACCTCGCCGTAAACGCAAATTCAGATAACGTTTACGGCGAGGAGCCTTTTGTTTACGGCTGCTTTAAGGTCTTCGTCACTATCCTTGTGCTACCATATGCATCAACGCAAGTGATTTTCACAGTGAAATCTCCAGTATCAGCGAAGGTGTGTCCTGTGATGTAGGATTTGCCTTCACCTTCAACGGTTCCAGAATTGGTTGATCCGTCACCCCACTCAACCTTCACAGAATACGGTGATGACCCGCATCTTGGAATGACTTCCAGTTTTACCGGCACGCCTCTAGTCCTCACGCCTTTGATCACATTCGTCCACTTGGTGTCGATGTAAAGCTCGCACGGCGCTTTGGGTGTACAGATGTTTATGGCTGCAGTGTCTTTGGCGATGAGTGTACCCGATGATGCAATGGCCTCATTTATGACTGTGATGCAATCATCGATTGTCGTCTTGGGCGAGAGCTTGAACTTCAGGGTAAAGGAGGTCGATGTGTTTGGTGCAAGCGTGCCAAGTGAGAATTTGACGCTGCTCAGGCCAGCCTGACCCGAAGGCATCGATGAATCAAACACAAGTTCGTTGGGGAAGTTGTCGGTAAGAACGACATTTTCAGCTGCCGTGCTGCCGTTGTTTGCAACCGTGATCTGGAAAACGAAGGTGTCTTTTGGATTGTACTGAAGCGACTTTGCCGTTTTTCGGATTACGAGGTTTGCACCCTTGACCTCTGAAGCGCCTTTGACCTTCACGCACACAGAGTTTGAAGAGAGTGGATTTCCGCCGTCAAAAGCGTGGGAGAAAGTGGCAGAGTTGCAAATTGGCGAGAGAGCGGGAACCGAGAACGGCTTGTCTACAATGACAGTGAAGGTGAAGTTCTGGTGGTACTCTGTCCACTTGGCAAAATAAACTTCGTTGTTGCCGGGGGTTTTGTCCAGCCAGGCGATGTTTGGGTTGCCTGTGACCGGATCGAAGGCGAGGGACGGGAACCATGATCTTGCCGGGCTTGTGTTGATGATGCCGTTGGCTGCAGTGAAGGCGTCGCCTTTTGCATTCACCCATGCAGACCCGCTCCATTTTGAGTAGTAAATCTCGCTGTTTCCGGTGGTGTCGTCTTCCCAGGAAATTGCAGGAAGATTGTTGAAATCAAGGGCAAGGGAGAGCAGATATGACCCGCCAGACGTGTGGCTCATGTTCGGATTAGTTGAATCGATTGCAATGTTGGAAGCGTTGACCCAGGCTGAACCGTTCCACTTTGCAAAGTAGATTTCGTAGTTTCCGGGTGTGTCATCTGACCAGGCGATGCAGGGATTTCCGGTAACTCTGTCAGTGAACAGGAACGGAATTTGTGATGACCCGGTGTTGTTGCTGATGTTTCCGTTTGTCGGTGTGAGAGGTGTGCCCGATGCTGTCACCCACTGGGTTCCGTCCCACTTTGCAAAGTAGATTTCAAAGTTTGTGCCGAAGTTGTTGTCCCAGGCAACGTATGGCCTGTCGTTTGCATCAAGGGAAATTGTCGGCCAGAACGAGTTCACGACGTTGTTGTTCATGCTTCCGTTTGTGGTGTTGAGAATGGTTCCTGCAGCGTTCGTCCAGTTCGTGCCGTTCCATCTGGCAAAGTAGTTCTGGAATGAACCGGTTGTGTTATCCTTCCAAACGATGCAGGGATACCCTTTGCTGTCCAGGACAAGCTGGGACGGGAACCACGACAAGCCTGCATTGTTGCTGACGTTGGAATTGACAAGAGTTGCAGGCATTCCGGCTGAATTTGTCCACTGGCTGCCGTTCCACTTTACAACGTGTATTTCAAGATTTGTAAATACTATGCCATTGCTTTGGAATGCAATCCAGGGATTGCCTGTGATAGGATCGAGTGCAAGCGATGGATCACCACCTATAAGTCCAGCCACATTGCCGTTTGCTGCCGTGAACGGGAG
>CAZXEH010000009.1:0-17049 GCA_964639885.1 uncultured Caldisericales bacterium
GGTCATAAATCGATCCAAATGTCCAGGCAGCCGACTCGTTGATGATCAGAAGACCTCGCCTGTCAGCCTCTTCAAGGAAAACCTCAGGGTAGGGGTTGGCATGAAGCCTGAGGCAATTTGCGTTCAAAGCCTTCGCGTTTTCGACAACCGATCTGGCATAGTCAGCCGGAAGCGGTTGCCTTGCCTGAGCCTGGTAATGCTTTGAAACTGACCTGAGCACTATCTTCTTGCCGTTAAGGTACAGGTGACCCATTTGCGTGACAAATTCCCTGAAACCGAAAATAACCGATTTTCTGTGAATCTCTTTGCCGTTTTTCGAAAGCGTGGCCACACACCTGTAAAGGTTCGGGTTTTCCGGAGACCACAGCTTCGGGGTCTGCCAGCTGATCTCAAACTCAGCCTTTCCACCGTCTTTGGTGATGTCGGTTGTGACTGACGGAAACGCCTGCACGGCTGTGCCGTCAAGCTCCTCTACCCACGCATTCACTTCACAGCCGTTCTGCCTTTCGGTGTGCGGAGCCAGAAGATCGATCCTGAGAGCCATCTTTTTGGCTTCCACAGATGTCTTTGTCCACATCCTGTCGATGAATGAATCCGGCAGCTTGATGATTTCTGCGGGAAGGATAAGCCCTGAAAGCTGTCCGGTTGATCCAATCGGGTACAGGATTGAATTTTCCTTGTACTGGTCGCGTCCGTTGAACTCCGTGTACGCACCGGGCTTGAAGGCTGCCGAAAGGTCGGTTGCCCCAAGCACAACATCGTTTTTACCCGATTTTGCAAGTCCAGTGAGGTCAAATTCAAACGGGAGATAGCCACCGATATGCATTCCGGCAGATTTTCCGTTTATCCACAGCCTTGCCCTGAAGTTTACGGCTCCGAATCTGATTTTTACAACACCTTTTCCATCCCAGTCAAAAGAACCTTTGTAGTAGGCTGATCTGGATTGTGCGTTTGAAATCCATGCTCCAGGATGAACAAAATCAATCCAGTCCGACGTTGGTAGCTTTGAAAGATCAGTGTCAGCGTCTGACACCTTCACCCACTGCGTGAAAACCGGGTCCTTCTCGGTTTTTCCAAGCGGTGGATCCTTCACCGGTTGATCGATGATTATGAATCCGGAAAAAGCTATGACGGCAGCGATGGTTGCCAAGAGGCTTCTGTTCATGTCTCCATCTCCATTTTCTTTTTGTATTCTGATACGCCGAAATCAGGGAGATTGTCAAGAAGGCGTAAAGATGTAGAAATCGACGAACTTTTAGTCGGTGGGTGGCTCCAGACCGATGCCATCGAACAGGGCTTTGACTATCCTTGGCGAGAACATCTTCCCGGATTTCTTTGCCAGCCAGCGTCTTTCCTCTGACAACTCCAGCAAATCCAGTACAGACTTGAAATGATGCTCTGACCGGTGGGCGAGGTGGTGGGCAAGCGACATTATCAACGCAGCCTCAGGAATCTGGTCGCCTTCAAGCCCTTCAGGATAGCCGGTTCCATCAAAATATTCATGGTGGCACGAGATTATTCTTGACACTTCACCAAGGGATTTCACTGGCCTGACAATTTCGGCAGACCTTTCAGGATGGAGCCTGATCTCCTCGAAAATGTCGGCATTGAGGTTCATGGTTCCGTTTGACATATAGCTTTCATATGTATCCACCGGCAGATTTTTGAACGAGATGTCACACAGCCTTGCGGCCAGATCAAGCTGCAACAAAATTTCTTCGTTGTATCCGAGCTGTGTGCCGGTTATTCTGCAGATGGTTCTTATGTTTTCCGTCCTTTGAGCCTGCAACGGGTGGATGGCCTCAAGAACAGCGGCCAGGGCAAGCAGGTGTTTGAGATAGGTTTCCTCGAGACAGGACTTGACTTGCATAACTTTTTCAGAAGGGGTCTGCATCTCTTCGCAGTTTTTGATAAGATAGGCGAAGTTTTCGACAGTCTTTGCCAGAAGGTCGCCTATTTCAATATTCCTTTGCCTGAGCGTGCTGCTCAGGCTTTTGTTTTTCATCATTATTCCAAATTCAGTGCAGATGTTGCCCAACAAAATGTTTTCCTGATGGCTGTATGGAGCTGAGGTTCTGGAAAAAACAAAGGCGCCAAGAACTTCATCCTCATGTTTCCACGGGATGAATATGAGATAGCGGAAGCCTGTTTCTGTCCTTACCTCCTCATTGATTGTGAAATCGTATTCGAATCTTGGCTCAACAGTCTTTTCGAGGCTTCGGAAGAGATCAAAGGCCTGCTGCTCTTCCTCATAGCTTTTGCAGCTTGAGGCAACCAGCTTTTGTGAAGAGCCACGAACAAGGGAGACCAGAAGAGCTGTCTCAGATTTTGAAGCTGCAAGCAGCCTTGAAAGAGCCTGGGAAATTCTTGTCGAGTTGAAGTGGGATGTTGAAAATTGCTCGTTCCAGTCGTAAAAAATTGACAACTGTTCATAGGTAACAGCAAGCTCTTCAAGAATCTGGTCGACTTCACTCACTGGATCATCCTCGATTTGTGTGTTCCCTTACTGTTGCAACCAGGCTTGTCGGTGAGAACGGTTTTGTGATGTATTCGGTCGCTCCGCATCTTATCGCCCGTTCCTTGTCCTCGCGCTGGCCCCTGCATGTCAGGACTACAATGGGCAGGTTGTCTATCCCCATCTCCTGTCTGATGCTCAGGAGCACGTCAAAGCCGGAGATTGTTGGAAGCATGAGATCGAGCACCACAAGATCGGGCATATTCTCCCTTATGGCTTCAAGGGCAGAGTTGCCGTCCCCGGCCAGTCTCACCTGAAAACCATTCGACTCCAGTACAAATTTTATCAGCTTTGCAATCGCCACCTCATCGTCGACAACAAGGATGTCGCTCAATGTCTGGCCTCCACATAGTTCCAGGGTCGGTCAGCATGTCTTGACAGGGCGTACGATTCAAGCGGAACCATTTCGCCTGTCATCTCGTTGAAAAGCGGTGTCCCGCCCGGATACATCATATCAGCTGGATCGCCGAATGAGTTGAGTTTGTTTGTGGAAACCCAGGCGTCGAATGCTTCCTGTTCGCCCGGTGCAAACGATTTGAGCCATGCTGGATCAATGTCGTTCCAAGGCCTGTCCCTGTGGTTTGATCTGATGTAGTCATATCTGTCGGCTGGTGCGCCTTCGGGATAGGTTGTGCCAGTCTTTGAACCGTATGCATCGAGCCCTGACCATACAAGCCAGGCTTCTATCTTTGGTTTTTCCTCTTCAAGCACGGGACCGACCGTCTTTGGCCCGAAAATCAGGACTGCCACCACAATAGCCGAGATGAGCATCACCGCTGAGATCAGCACTGCAACAGGAACAGTTTTCTTCTGAGCCATTCGATCCTCCAAAGACTTGCTTCACACCTGTCAGATTAATGCTTTTAACGCCATCTGTCCAGTGGTTGTCAAAAACTGGGTCTGAACCCCTGCGGGAAATAGATTGCAACCTGTTTTTTGGCGTTATCCCAGGTTGTCTCGGCGAGGAAGGCTTCAGCAACAAACCTTACCGGAACGTAGGTCGAACCACCGATTATTGACGGAGCCGGCGTGCAGTCCATCTTCATCCCATCAATTGAAGCCTTTGAACTTCCCACGGTCAGAACGACCGTTTTGTATCCCTGGGTCATGGTGATGGTCTTTTTTTGAGCATTGTATTCCACCCTGCACTTGAGCGATTCGGCAATGAACCTGAACGGCACAAGCACCTTGTTTGTTTTTGAGTCGATGATTGCCCTGGCAGGCATTTTTGCGGCCTTGCCATTGACGATGGCTTCAGTCGATCCAACTTCCATAATGATGTAAGTGCTTGCCGGAAGAGGAGAACCCGAAACAACCGATTCGAGTCCAGGGCCATTGCCAAAAATGGGTCTGACTGAAATCCTGTAAACAGTTGTAAAAACCAGGCTTCCAAGTTTGAGGTCGGTTGCCGATGCCTCAACGGTCAGCTTTTTTGTGGCCTTCACCTGTTCAAAATAGGTTTCGGTGATAGTCACTTCATAGTTTTTAAGGCTTGAAACATTGTATTTAGGTGGACTCCACGAGAGTTCCAACCCTTCAACCACCGGCTTGATTGAGAGGTCATCAATGGACTTGTCACCTGCAGAGGAAGGAACGATTTCAACCCTGATAGGCACAATAACCCTTATCTCGCCAGTGTCGATTGAAACCGACTGCTCCCACTTTCCAATTGGCAGATTGGAAGTAATGCAGACATTTACACGTTTCGATTGGCCTTCTTCGATGTGAAGGGAATCAGTTGTTGCAGAGAGGCTGGGGTGTGATGTTGCAATTCTAAAATCAACCGAGCCAGGGCCAAGGTTTTTGACCGTGAAACCATCGCAAAGGTTTTTTGTTGTCAACTTCTGCCCCAGGTCAATGAGTGTTTTGTCAATCTGAATCTTGGCTACCGGTCTGTCTGTCTTTACCAGAACCCCTGAAATCTCTGACATGTCCGAGACGGCACCTTCCTCACAGATTGACCTGATCCTGTACTGGTAGTATTTCCCAAGCTCTGTCTTTTCGTCGATGTACTCGTTTTCAAAAACCGGAATGTTTGTGATGCGTTCAAACGTATCGCCGTCACCACGCCTGTAGACATAGAATCCAAGAGGATTTTTAAGTGACGATGTCCATTTGAGTTTGGCCGAACCGTTGTAGCTTGAAGCCTCAAGCTTGAGCTTGTCGGAACAGTCGATGTCCGTTGTTGTGTTGCAGGTCAAAAACCAGAGTGTATATGACTCTGTTCCCTTTTCAGCCTGTGAAATAACGTGGAACCTGATGGCCTTTGGATTTGAAAGCAGCTTTAGAGGAACAGGGAAGGCAAGTCTTCCGTCGTTGTACCTTATGCCGAGGAAATCGCCAATCTTCTTTTTGGAAAGGTCGGGCATGCACTGCCAGACGGCGCCCATAGTCGATGAAAGCTCGATTGTGTTGTCAATTCCCGGAGGATTGACAGGCGATTTCAGCCAACCAGTTGCAAGGTTCATGTCCTGGTCGACCCAGACAATCAGACTGCCCTTTTCAAGGTTTTTAACCGACAGTCTCATGTAGAGATAAGCTGTGTCCATGACGCATTCAACCTTTGTGACTTCAACAGGAAATCCTCTCGGGTTCTCAATGTACGGAACCTCGTACTGGAGGTACATGAGCTTGCCCGGAAGTTCTATCCTTGGTGTTGAATCCCAGTCGGCTTCGATGGCTTTGAAGCCACCGCAGGCAAACTTCGCCTTTATCTTTGTGAAGTCACCGATCCTCGATTTCTTTATCGCCATCTCACAGACACCCTTGTCAAAATCAAGCGTGCCGATGTTCAGGGATGGCTGGTTGTAACCCATGCCTTTCGAGGCCTGGTAGAATTTGGATTTGACGGAACCTGATTCGGTGATGACTTCAAGGATATAGTCACTGTAGTTGTCTTCAAACTTCACGCCTTCAAAACCAACGTTGGGCTTGCCGTCAGTATCAAGCATGGCCCAGATTTTCAGATCGCAGTTCCCCATGCCCTTGAGGCTGTTTTCAAACCTGATTGTGAATTTGAGGTTCTCGTCATCCTCAAGCGATTCAATTCTAGTTATAAACAGATGCCTTCCTACTTGCGGAAGCTTAGACCAGATGACTGCATCAGGGTTTTTCGGGGCATCGTTTGAGTATCTTGAGATTGGCAGAACGATGTTGTCCCAAGCGAGGAAAGCGTGTGTCACACCGGTAGTTGGCATGGAAGGTGCGGTCACGGCATAGGTCTTGTTGCCGGTCTTTTCGACTGACCAGCCCTTGAGGGTGTCGGTTCCTTCAAGATCGTACGAGAGATGGTCGGCTGAAAGGTCTGGATCAACCGACTGGTATGTTCTGGCGACCACCTTGAAATCAAGCCTGCAAGGGTCTCCGATGGCAAGCCTCGGGATCGAGAATTTTATCTCCTTGCCGATTGCGCTTGCGTTTGCCAGTCCTCCTGTCTCAACCGTGTCGCTGGACTGCTGATCCCACCTGTCGATTACGAATTTCTGTTCGCCATAGGCGGTTGAAAATCTCGCAAAAAAGTCCTCTCCGCCCATGTTGTACGAGTTCTGTCTGGCTTTCGGCATGCCGGTTGACGGATCCAAATCCGTGTCCATTGCTATTGAAATGAATGGATCGCCTTCGATTTCATTGAGGTTTTTTACCGTCAGCATCCTGACATTGATGAACTGCGGATCATGTGAAATATAGACTTTATCGATATCCATCGCCTTGGTGTCATCTGTTTCGGACTCCCAGACCAGTGTCTCCCGGGATGGAGCGTCTGCAAAAAACTTCGCCTCACCGACTGGTTCTTTGGACAATGTGAATTCGGCTCTGGCTGCAGTCCCGTTTTCCGAGATCATCGCTACGGAAGGATTGCAAAACTGGACAGCCTGTGCAGGTTTTGTGCCGGCGACCGACAGCATGAGTACGGCAGAAAGGACAATGGTCAGATGTTTCATGTTCACCTCTTTACAAAACAAATATGTTAACAGATTCAAAGAGGTTTGAAAACCCGAAATGGTTTCGGATGTTTTGGGAGGTGATTGTTTAGTTCAGCTGGCCAGGGTTCTTTGTTTGGCTCTGGCAAGCCAGGATTTTTTTATGAGCCTCAAAACTTTTGTGCCGCCTGTCTGGGTTCCAAACGGTGTGAATCCCAGCGAGAGTGCGAGCGAGAAACTGCGGGTGTTGCCCGGTATTACGAAGGTGTCGACAAAATAGATGTCGAACTCCCGGAAGATTTCATCAAGAACCATTGCACAGGCATCCTTGCCGAAGCCCTTGCCCCACATGGCTTTTTCACCGATGACGATGAAGAGTTCGCCTTTGTGTTCAGCCTCGTAGATGTGGCAGACGATGTCGCCGATGATGATGCCGTCAACGTCGATTGCCCACAGGTAATCCTGGCTGTCAATGCGGTTTTTCAGCCAGCGGTGGCTCTCGTTCATTGCCTGCTGATAGGTCAGGGGACGGGCGGAAAGGTCTGACGGCATGCCCATGGTTTGAAGGATTTCCGGATCGGTCATCCAATGGGCGCGCTGGACTAAATCCTGCTCTACCAGCGGTCTGAGCATAACATTTTGTCCACGAAGAACCTTTTTGACGGCCACGTGCGTCTCCTTTCCTAAGCTGTAATACTCCTATCTATAAAAATAGGACGAATCAGTCATGGAGTCAACAGATTAACTTTATAAATCGGAAACATTTGGGTACATATTAAACACGAAAAATTCAATATTTCATATGAAATTTGACAAATTTTGTGAAAAATTGGCATATTTGAATAATCGACATTTTCGGGTCATTTTCGGTAACAAAATGGCACAAACAGCCAATCCCGACTCTGGGTTGACCCGGACTCACGCAAGGGATAAAATGGGCGTTCAAGGAGTGTGTCATGCCCACAAGAGAAGAGGCCTACAACCTCGTTACCTCGAAGATTTCCAACAAGAATCTCGTCAAGCACATGCTCGCTCTTGAAGCCATAATGAGAGAGCTGGCGCCGATGTTTGACGGTGATCCCGAAATCTGGGGTCTTGCCGGCCTTGTTCACGATGTGGACTACATGGAAACTGAAAAGGATCCCAAAAACCACGCCCTCGTCGGTGCAAAACTCCTGAAGGAGCTGGGCTATCCCGACGACCTCGTAAAGGCTGTCGCCGCCCACAACCCCGAAAATGGAACAAAGATAGAAACCAGGATGGATTTAGCCCTTCATGTCGGCGATCCCCTGACCGGTCTGATTGTTGCCTGCGCACTCATCCACCCAGCAAAAAAACTTGAGCCAATCGATGTTGATTTCGTCATTAACCGCTTTGGCGAGAGAAGGTTTGCAGCAGGAGCAAATCGTGAACAGATACAGAGGTGTGAGGAGCTTGGCCTCTCGCTGCCTCAGCTTGTCGAGATAAGCCTTAGGGCGATGAAGAAAATTACAAAGGAGCTGGGGCTTTAAATGCCGGGAACCACAAGGCTTGTGATGCTCACTCACACAAACGAGCCACAGCGAATCTGCACGGCAGCAGCAAGGCTTTCTTCTCTCCCTGGTTCGCCAACCCAAATACTTGACGAAACTCCCGAGGGTGGCTACCCCGACTTCATCAGGCGAATACTTTCGATGGGTCACCACTCCATCATGGAGCACGCCAATTTCACAATCGCTTTTGAAAATGTCTCGGTTTTTGTAGAGCAATTCGTCATCGGCTTCAGACTCGCCTCATACACCGTAAAATCCCGCCGCTACGTATCTCACGCCGATGCAGGCTACATCGTTCCGCAACTCTCACAGGAAGAGCAATCAACCACTCTCTTTGGCGGTGAGGACAAACCGTACGTAGGCCCTGAGTTTTACGGCCCACTGTCGCAAAGATACCTCCACTACTGCGAAGGACTATTTCTGGCCTATAAAAAACTCTGCGAGATAGGCATCCCTGTCGAGGACGCAAGGTTTGTGCTCCCCTACTCCTTCAAATCAAACTTCATCATGACCGGAAACGCAAGATCGTGGATGCACCTGATTTATTGCGCTCTCAACGGCAAGGGCAAGCGCTATCCCGAAATCAACTGGGTCGGCGTCAAACTGCTTGAGATGCTGACAAAGGAAGCCCCCGCACTGTTTTTAAAAGTCGACGCAATTGAGCAGGGATACTATCAGAAAGAAGAGCAGCTGGCATCCATCGTTTCCAAACTCAAACTCGAAAAAAAGTTCAACAATCCGAAAGTTGAAATCCTTGAGCACACACCAGACCCCGACAGAATCGTTGCAAAATCAGCGCTTGCCACCGCCTCAAGGACATCAACCGAAGCAATAGACAACATTTTGACAAAAGAACTCATCGCCGATGCCGTGAAAATAGTGGACACAAACCTGCACCAGCGTGAATTTGAGCAGGCTTTTTTCACATTCAGGCTTTCAGGCATGAGCCTACCGACCCTCACCCATTTCACCCGCCACAGGATGCAAGGCTTGATTGTTCCAAGCTTCATCGAGGCCGGACTGTCACCTGAAATAGTCATTCCGCCTCTGGTTCAAAAGAAGCCTGAGGCTCTGGCCATCTTCAACTCGGCACTCGCCCAGCAGAAGAGTTTCTGGGAGGCAATGGACAGATTCGACGTACCACCGGAAAACAGGGTCTATGCTTACCTTTCAGGCCAGACAATCGACATAATAACCACCATGAGCATCAGGGAACTGCAACATTTCTTCCAGCTGCGAACCTGCAACCGCGCACAGTGGGAAATTAGGGATTACGCCATCGAGATGCTCCAGAAGGTCAAAAAAATCGCCCCCAACTGCTTCAAACGTTCCGGGGCAAGCTGCTTCCGCGACTCACGCTGCCGCGAGGGCAGGATGACCTGTGGAAAAGAACGTGAGATGAGGGAATACTTCGGAGGGCTTTGACCATGAAGAAACACCTTTGGGCAATCATCATCCTGGCAATCCTTGCAGCCGGCCTGATCGCAATCCAGTTCAGGCAACCACTCGCCCTCAACTTTGACGGCGGTTACAACGCAGCAAACACTGATGCTCTGATGCACTTCCACAAGTTCCCGCTCTCCGGCTCACCCATTCTGCCGTTTGCCCTTTCAGCCTTCTTTGGTCTGATTGCCGGTTCGGCTTCCGCAGGTGTGAAGCTGGCATCCACTCTGTCTCTTGTGGCTGTCGGCGTCATGATCTACGCATTCATAAGAAAAATCACAAATGACACAACAGCCTCCATCGCCGCCTTGCTTGGCTGGTGCGTCACCCTCGGCGTGTTCACCTTCATCGCCGGCTACCTCAAACAGACGGTTGCTCTACCTTTTGTTGTCGGCGGACTGATGGCGCTCTGGTTTGCCATTTCTGAAAAGAAGTGGTTCTGGTGGGTCTTGTGGGGTGTCGGCCTTGTTGGTTCGTACCTTTGTCACACACCGAGCGTCATGGTTTTCATGGTAGCGTCAGTGTTCGTTGCCTCGGTGATGTTCTGGATGGACGGCGGAAAGCGTGAAAAAACCATCGCAATCATCCTCTGGGTTGGAATAGGCATCGGATTGCTGAGCATTCCGTGGTCGGTTCCGTTCCTTTCAAAATATGTTCCACAGCTCTCGCTTGGTGGCTGGAGAACAATATTCATCTACATCAAAGGCCTCTTCTCGTACCGCTACCAGATGACCACCGACTTTACATGGTGGACAGTGCCTGTGCTTCTTGCTCCTGTTGCCGGGCTTGTGCTCGTGTGGTTCAAGAATCGCAAGCTGGCGCTCTGGTTTTTTGCCTTCAGTGCAGCAGTCATGCTCATCTCCCTGTTTGCCGTAAAATATGAGTGGCAGGGCAGAAATGTCATGACTTTCCTGGTGCCAATCGCCATGCTCACCGGTCTTGCCTGCTGGTACGGGGCAGCCTGGCTTGCGAAGTACAAAAGGCCTAGGATTGTCGTGTCAATTCTTCTTGCTGCAACAATCCTCTTCATGGCTGGCTGGCCAGCGACGGTTGTAAAATACGTAAAAGATGCCAAACCAATCATTACAACCTCACAACTTGACGATCTTGGAAGATTCCTTGGAAAAGACGGAGTTGGCAACAAATATCTCCCGAACCTCTATGCAAGGCATGGCCTCAGATTCTGGGCAACCTACGCAACAAAACAGTATGTCGGCGTGTTCTTTTACGACTGGGACAGGAAGACAATCGGTATAAGACAGAGCAGGTCTGGTGAAGACCTTGGCCCAAGCCACACGCCTGAGCCGGGTGAATTCATCCTCGTCTCAAAAAAGGCAGTTTCGCAGTGGGCCACAACCCAGTGCAACGGCGAGAAGTTGAAGGCTTTCATTCCAGCCCGAACGCAGGAATACCTTGGTGTAACCGTTGATTCCGTCGACAGGCTCGATGGCGTCTGGCTTTCGCTGCGCGACAGGGACTGGAACCTGCTCAAGAAAGCCACTTTCAACGGTGTAACGTACGGCAGAAGCACAATCGGCATGCTGCTCACCGGTATCCCAAAAGGTGAATATTTTGTGCAGGTTGGCTGGAAAGACCACACGCTTGCTCCGGCAAAAACAACAATTGAAGAAAACTACCTGAGCTACGCCCAGACTGATTTTGTCATGAGGGCGCAGTCCGAAGAATATCTGATTATCGAGGCAAAAGAGGTAAAATGATGAAAAAACTGGTTTCAATGGCGATTATTCTTGCAATCGCCTGCACAATGCTTTCAGGCTGTGGCTCAAACTCGCCGGGAGCTAAAGTCCTTGAAGTGCTCAAACTCATGGGCAAGGGCGACTGGGTGACTGTTTACGACAAACTCAACTCCTTCTCCAAGTACACACCGGAAAAGGAAGTCTGGGCTGCACAGATGACGGAAGCTGGCAAACCGCTGGTTGAATTCCTGAAAGACGCCCAGTTTGAGGTTGAATCTGAGCAGTTTGAGAAGGAATGGTCGTTTGAAGGCGCCAAATTCACAGACGTGACAAGGGTTACCGTGAGGATGCTTCCAGGCCAGACCAAGGAATGGCCTGTAGATTTCCCGTTTGCAGCAACTCTTGGCCAGACCATGCGTTGTGAGTTTCTCTATTCAGACCTGAAGGAAAACCCGGGTGTCGTTGTCAACATGGGCAAACCGCCACTGGCATATTGGGTTTCGATCATGAGAGAGAAAGATGAATATGCGGCCCCGGGTCCAGCTTACATTGTTTCCGATCCTGATCCTGAAAAACCAGGTCAACCACCCATCGCCAGCTTTTATTGGGTATTCGACAAGTACTACAAAGGCAAATATTATGCAGTTCCATTCGAGGCTTATACAAAAACCCTTGTCATGGGCATTAATCCTGATGGCACAATACGTTTTGTAAGACAAGCATGGCCCATGCCCCAAAATGCCGAGATCGCCTTCATTGACAGAATATTCAAACCGTATGAACGCAACATTACTGCCGACAATATCGCGACAATGGAGCTTCTCCCGATTCCTGAACCGGTCTACAACCCGTATGCAAAAGCTGTCAGAGAGGCTGTTGCTCAGGTTCTTAAGCTCTACACGATCAACAAACTTGGCGGATACGGAGTATTCCACAACAAGTACCCAAAGGGACTCCTTTCGATAAGGCCAGGATCACAACTGAAAGTGATGCCGTTCATGGACATCAACAAGAAAATATTCTCTGTCAAAGACCTCGCAAAAGGCGGGGAAATTGCTGTTATTGTCACCAGCTCCTGCGGCTCCTGCCAGAACACCGGTCTTGAAGTGATGAAAGCTCTTGAAACCTTTGGCCTTCCACAGTCAAAGGTTGTCTTTGTTTCAACATCAGCAAGAGAAAAACTTGGAGACTTTGAAAAAAAGATTGGTTCGGCAAGACTGGTCATTGATGATAAGCAGATGCATGTCCTCAATCTCAATTTGACCACCACACCATCGATGATGGTTCTCAGTTCTGATTCGAGGGTTCTTGCCTTCTGCGAAAGTCACGACATTGACAACAAGACCGTTTTCTATCGTGAGCTGAACCAGGCATTCAAATGATCAAAAAAAGCTCCTCCAAAGAAACCCCCGCTGTTTGCGGGGGTTTTTCGTTTTATTTGAACCGCTATTGATTCATCTGGTATTATCATATCAAAGGAGGCTGCCTTGAAGCATTTATTGGTTTGCCTTGCAATAGCCATCTCCATGCCGTTTTTTGCTCCTGTTTCCTCTGAGGAGCCGCTGATGGGTTGGCCTCAGTTTGCCTGTGATGTCGAGCACTCGTCGATCGCCCTGGACACATGGGATTTCAATCTTTACAGAACACCGGCCTGGACGCTGACCATCAAGGGCACTGAGTCATACTCAAGAAATCCCGTAGTGGACAAAGGCGTCATGATCATTGCCGACACCGAGAGAGTTTACTGCCAGGATGTGATCTCAGGCAAACAGAGGTGGGCAACTGATTTGTTTGGTGAATGCGGAGGATCATGCGCAATCATTGACGATAAGGTGCTTGTTCCGCTCCGTGACAAGATCGTTTTAATGGATCTGACAACTGGCGAACCTAAATCCTCGCTTGAAACCGGCTCCAACCCTTCATCTCCGAGTTTCTACAAAGATGACATCAACTCATTTTTCTACTTCTCAACGGGCGGAAAACCCGGAACAGCCGTAAAATTCAACCTTGGTCTCGGCAGGACAAGCTGGCAGGTCAAAACTGAATGGGGCGCACCAGGTGGACTTGGTGTGAATGTCGAACAAGGCCTCGTAGGCATACCGTCTCATTACACGATTGAATGTGCTGATGAATCCACGGGTTCCTTTGGCTCAACCCTTGAAGTCAACACCCAGTCATTTTCGGCTACCTCGGCAATCGGTGATTACTGTGTTTTCACCATGTCGGGCGGAGAGATATATCTTCTTCCAAAACCTTACGAACGATGGAATCCACAGATCATCGATGTTGGTGGATTCACATTCTGGCCACCGGCAAGGTTCGGCGAAAAACTCATCGAAGGCAATCAGGACGGAAGAGTGGTTTGTTTCGATGTCACCGGCAAAATTGCCTGGGATGTGAAGATGTCAAATTCCGTAACGGGCGGATGCACGATCATGGGCGAAAAGGTTCTCGTTCCGGTTGGCGGTTCCGACAAGACAAAATCAGGCGTTTACATTCTTGATGCCTCAAACGGAAACCAGCTTGACTTCATAAACATTCAGGCAGAAGTTGTGTTCCAGCCGGTTGTGGCATGGAGAAGGATGTTTGTTGAGTACGGTAAAAACGACAGGTATGCAACCCGCTACGTTTCATGCTTTGGCAAGAAGCCAAGGACAGCTGACCAAGAACCCAAACTCGAAATCAAAAACGGAAAATTCGACGTTGAAGTGGGCTGGATGAGTGAGATTCTCAGGCAGATCACGCTCGTAAACACCGGCAAGGTTTCAATTGACCTCCTCCTAACCGGCGAAAACCTGCTGCAGCCAACCGTTGATACGATAACAATTGCTCCAGGCACAACCGAAACCCTTAGGGTCAAGGTGCTTGGCAAGAACAGGCCTGGCAAGTATCAGGCAAAGATAAACTGCCACGTCCTCGACCCAGACTATGGCGACCGTTCGCTTGGCTACATAACAGCAAACATCACCATCAAGGACTCACCGCCGCCTCCACCTCCCGAACAACCGCCAAACCCACCGCAAAACCTGCAGGCAAGAGTGGTTTACGACTACATCCAGCTTGAGTGGAAAGCGCCTGACAAAGGTGCGGAACCGATTGGATACAACATCTTCAGGACTGTCGGAAACGATCCGTTCAGCAAAACGCCTGTAAACAAGGAGAAGATCACAGACCTGACCTACGCTGACAAGGAAGTGATCCCTGGTCTCAAATACTCATACAGGGCAGTTGCTCTGGGAAAAGGTGGGCTGGTCTCGGATCCATCAAATGTGGTATCGGCTGAAGTCCCGATAAAACTGGTCGCTGTCAAAAATCTGACCGTAAAACCACAGGGCGAGGGTGTTCTCCTTTCGTGGGAATCCGAACAGCCGGTGAGTTTCCTGGTCGAGCGTGACGGCTCTCAGATCGGAATGACAACCGACCACGTTTTCGCCGACTCAAATCCACCAAAAACCAAGATCATTTACAAAGTCTACCCGACCAAGGATTCGCTCATCGGCCCCGAAGCCTTCACAATCATTGACCTGACACCCGAACAACCGGAGCCTGAACCAAATCCAGAGCCGAATCCTAATCCTGATCCAACCCCAAACCCACCGCCAGAAGTGAAAAAAACAATCATCGAATTCACTGCAGGAATGGAAATAGCGACTGTCAACGGTGTGGCCAAGTTCTCAGGGGCATCACCATACATAAGTGGCGGAAGGTTGATGGTTCCTTTCAGATTTCTGGGAGAATCGCTCGGAGCCAAGGTGGATTTCACGACAGACCCCAAGACCACCAAGGTTGTAACTGTGACTTATCTTCTTGCTGGCATCAAAGTGACGCTTGTGATGGGAAGCAAGATTGCATCTGTTGGTGAAAACACGGTTGAACTCGATGTCCCGCCAGAGATAAAAGATGGCAGAACCTATGTTCCTCTGAGGTTTGTGACCGCAGCACTCGGTGGAGACGTTGCCTGGAACGCTACCGAGAAGAAGGCGACGATCACTTACCCGAAATAGACAACCATGACTTGGCCGGTTTATCGAGTTATCGAAAAACACTCCCTCACTCTTAATCCTTCTCTCCCGCTGACGCAGGCGAGGGAGATTTTGACGGCTCCGCCGGTAAAGAACTAAACCCTATGATCGCGGCACTATTGAAACCACCGGCAATGTCAGATGTTTTCTTTAAGTCTTTCAGAAGGAAAAGAACTCTCCGGCAACTTCGTTGCCACCCCCCTTCAACAATGGAGGCTAATAAATATCATTTAGAGCAACCACTTGGGTTGAAGGAATGTTTTGAATTCACTTCGAAAATTCAAGATTAACATTGATGAAAGGGATTTTGTGCCCCTCGGCGAAGCAGAAGCGCATATGGACATGGTGCCGAAGAAGGGACTTGAACCCCCGACACGCGGATTTTCAATCCACTGCTCTACCAACTGAGCTACCTCGGCACCTGGTTTTCAAAGCATAATCGGAGTGCGCCTGTTGTCAACAAAGCCGTTTTGATGACCGGCCTGTCCGTGTGAAATCTTTGAATTAAAGCCTGGTTGCTGTATAATGAAGTCCCGGAAAAAAGGAGATGGATTATGGGATTAGGAATATTCATGCCTGTTCTTCTTGTTGTCGTGCTGGTCATTGCTCTTGTTTACAGGGCGTTGGGGATAAAACAGAATATTGCCCGGACGATTGCAGAAGTGCAAAGAGAAAGCAATAATGAACCAGTATTTGAGGCAATCGATCCCAATGAGGCACTTGTTGAATTGAGAATGAACACGGTTCATGCAAAGACACTGGGCGAAATCTATCAGGATGGGGAATCACAGATTGCCATTCATGAAAGAAGTCTTGTTGCAATGTCGTTTGACCGGAATGAGACCTATTGCAGTAAAGAGTTGAAGGGAAGGGTTGTAGACTACGCCGTCATTTTAAGCCATGACACCTACTCGGAGCTTGCCTGCACAGTCATTTTGATCTGCCAGCCAAGTCTCCATGAGTACCTGTACGAAAAATTCAATGTCATGAAAACCCCTGGCTTCAAGGGATTGAAGCTGGAAAGGCAGTTTTCCCTGCCAACCGAAATGGCAAGGATCGCCCACGTTTTCTGTGATGACAAGGGCCTGTTAGACACTGTGGCCCTCATTGGGAAAGAGGGGCTGGACATGGAGTTTGTCAGCTTCAATGGCGCAAGCTCCCAATCATTCGGATTTGACACGAGGGTCATCGCAGATGGTTGCGTATCAGACGATGATACTTTCTACACTTTCGACGGGTCTGTTGTAACAAGGTTGCTCTATGGCAATGACGGAATGCTTGATGTGCAGTATGAGCTTGAGTCACAGGGCAATATCGATAAAGCCTTTTTCAAACACACAAGAGAAACGGCAGGAATGCCTGCAAAACCTCTCTTGTACGATGGTTCCAACATTGTGTTTCTCGACACAAGCTCAAAGGTTGCCCTTGATGGTGTGCAAACAAACACCGGCAACGTCTTCTTTACAACCAGCGATGCACTCTGGCTTGTGAAACAAGACTCACAACCTTTGAAGATCATGGACAGACCAATGATTCCTGTGCTCTTCCTCAACCATTTTCAGGACAAATCGTCGTTTACCGGCATTTTCAAAACTGAACAGGAAAACCAGGCTTTCGCCTTTGACATGACGGAAGGCAGTCTTTCAAAAGCCGGAATATGCAGAACCAGCACTCGCATTTTGGATGCAACGTACGACAACAACGATGGGACACTCTACATCTTCACCGTTTCAGAGACTTACGTAGTGCGCAATTTTCTTGACCTTGGTTTTGAGGTTGTGTTGTCGGCCAATCCGCCGTCCGAGATTCCTGAGACTCAAATCGGTATGTGAGATAATAAACGAACATGACTTTTCATTTTCGGTACTCGTAAAAATATGCAAATAACTCAAGGAGGCCAAAATGAAAGGCAAGACGTTC
>CAZXEH010000009.1:17149-62755 GCA_964639885.1 uncultured Caldisericales bacterium
ACTCGTAAAAATATGCAAATAACTCAAGGAGGCCAAAATGAAAGGCAAGACGTTCTTAGTGCTGGTTAGTCTCGCAATAGCCCTGAGCTTCTTCGGCTTCCAACCCGGAAAGCTCAGTGCGGCTGAATCTTTCTCAGTCAAGTGGCAAGCAAACCCTGACGGAGACAAGATTGATGAGGGCAAGTCAAAGACCTATGGTCTGTCAATTGAAAACAAGGCGTCAGAAAAAATCACCATAAAAATCTCGTCTTCCTCAAGTGGTCTGGAAATCTACCCAAAGTCGCAGGAAGTAAAGATTGGCGGCGGTTTTGTAGCCAAGATCAAAGTCACGATGCCAAAGCGTGGAAGCGCAGACAAAGCCTATTTCTCGCTGACCGTCACCTCAAGCAGGGGCGACTCAAAGACCCTCAAGTTCTACATCATCTACCGCGAAAGCTGCAACTGGAAGTATGAGTGGTCAAAGTATCCCAACGGCCAGACGGTCAAGAGGAACACCGTCAATACTTTCAAGATGACCATCACAAACACAAATTCCAAGGGCGACATCGAGTTCAGGCTGGGCGTGGAGTCGACATGCCTGAAAATCTCAGACAGCCACTTCACCCTTGGCGCCGGAAAGAGCAAGACCATAGAAATCACAACCTATACCCCGACCAATACCAGCGAAAAGTCCCACCTTTACAGGCTCAACGTCACCGACAGCTGCAACAACATGAAACCAATTGACTGGACAATGTACTTCAGAGATTGAAAATTTTTGACTCCTCCCCAGTCTATGACCGGAACTTGCGTTCCGGTCATTTTTATTTCCAGAAGATAGTTTTATAATCTCATTTAAAAGGATGGTGGAACATGAGGACACTGGCGACATACCTGAACTTCAACGGCGCAACCGAAGAGGCGTTCAATTTCTACAAGGACGTTTTCAGCGGTGAGTACATCAATTTCCAAAGGTTTGGCGATCTTCCGGGTGGACAGGTTGCCGATGCAGACAAGAACAAAATTCTGCATGTTGGGCTGAAGCTCCCTAATGGCCAGCTCCTACTTGGTTCAGACGTTCCATCTTCACACCCCAAGGCTGTTTTTGGTGACAACTTTTCGCTTTGTGCCATGACCGAAACAAAAGAAGAGACGGACAGGATATTTGCCAGATTCAGCGAAGGCGGGACTGTGCTCATGAAGCTCGACAACATGTTCTGGGGCGCCTACTATGGAATCGTCAAGGATCGCTTTGGAATCACCTGGATGCTTGAATATTTTACGAAGTAGTCCAGTTGGCATGGAAGATTGAAATATGAAAGCAATCATAATCTACCTAAATTTCAACGGAAACACCGAAGAGGCATTCAACTTCTACAAGGATGTTTTTGGCGGTGAATTCACACTCCTCGATCGTTATGAAATTACGCCCGGTTCAGAGAAAATGTCTTCAGAGGACAGAAAATTGATTTTACATGTGACGCTTGATATCGGAAATGGGGTTGAACTGATGGGTTCCGATGTCCCGTCATTCAGGGAGAAGGCAATGCCTGGAAGCAACGCCCATTACGCAATTTTTGTGGATTCAGTCGAGGAGGCTGACAGAATCTTTGCGCGACTTTCGGTAGGCGGTAAAGTAACACTGCCAATGGCTGACATGTTCTGGGGCTCGTATTATGGAACAGTCACCGATAAGTTCGGAATCAACTGGATGGTTGACTTCATTCGGGGGGAAACATCTAGGCCATGAAAGACAAACTCAAAAAAGCGGTTGATTTTCTCGGACTGAACAGGAGCATTGCAGGCCTGCTGTCGATGGTCATCCTCCTTGGAATGGGTGAGCACATGGCAGAACAGTTCCTGCCTGAATATCTTGTGGTGCTTGGAGCAGGATTCATTTCAGTTGGCGCCCTCAATGCAATGGACAATTTCCTTGGCGCAATCTATTCCTATTTCGGAGGGTATGTCACAAACGGGATCGGGGCCAAGCGTTCACTGCTGATCTTCAACCTGATCGCGATGGCCGGTTTTCTTCTTGTGGTTGCCTTTCCAAGCTGGATCGTTGTTCTGTTTGCTGCTGCACTTTTCCTGTCCTGGACTGCCATTTCGTTGCCTGCGACCATGGAACTCGTCTCAAAGGTTTTGCCAAAAAACAAGCGCACGATGGGTGTTTCAATGCACTCGCTCATCAGGCGCATCCCGATGGCTCTCGGGCCTGTTGTTGGCGCAATTTTCATAAGCAGGTTCGGGGTTGTGACAGGCATTAGGATAGCTTTCCTGATTTCTACAGGTTTTGCCATCATCGCAACTATCCTCCAGCAGGTTTTGATCGTTGAGGACAAGGAGACAGACAAATCCAGAAACGGCAAGCTTGGTTTCGTGGACATGGTCAAACAGGCTTTCAGCTTGTTCCGTGAAATGTCACCAAACCTGAAGAATCTTCTCCTTTCCGACATCCTCATCCGTTTCTGCGAGCAAATCCCTTACGCCTTTGTGGTCATCTGGGCGATTGGAACAAAGACAACGCCAGGCTTTGTCAACGAGCTCCAGTTCTCGGCGCTTCGTGTAATCGAGATGGCAACTGCAATTGTAATCTACATTCCTGTCGCCTACTTTGCCGACAGGCTTGGCAAGAAGCCGTTTGTCATTGCGACCTTCATATTTTTCTCGTTCTTTCCGCTTCTTCTGATGTTTTCAAAGTCGTTTTTCATGCTCTGTCTGGCATTCCTGCTGAGGGGTTTCAAGGAGTTTGGCGAACCATCGAGAAAAGCCATGATCATGGATCTGGCTCCTGAAGGCAGGAAAGCTGCGATGTTTGGCCTGTACTACCTCATCCGTGACATTATTGTTTCGCTTGCGGCCTTTGGAGGTGGGTTCCTCTGGCTTGTTAGCCCCCAGCTCAACCTCATCACCGCTTTCTGCTTTGGAATCGCTGGAACAGTCTTTTTCACAATTTTCGGAAAAGATGCAGTCAATGACAGCACTACTTTAAAGTCATGATTCTACGATTTCAAGAGATAAATGTCGGTTTTTTGTTTTATGATTGGCAAACCAAACAACAAGCCAAGGTTTGCTGACATAATTTTAATATATTGTAAATAATTATTAAATAACTGCGCATTTCTGTATTTACTCTCTCTCTCTCTCTCTCTCTTGTTATCATGTTTCCAAAATGATTTGGAGGCAAGTTGAAATGAGGAAGATTTTAGCAGTTATTATGACAGTTGCACTGTTTGGTGCTTCTTGTGGGCAAAAAACAGAAGTCCCGAAAAATATTAAAATTGAAGGTTCCTTGCTTCAGGCAACATGGACTCTTATTGTAAGTAACTTGTCCATTGATTTGATGGAGGGACGCCAGATTTTAAAACTAGATAACAGTTTTGATATCGATGTAGTTGGGGAGACAACTACGGTTTTAGATGTAAATCCAATTACGCTGACTTTCCCTGAAAACGAAATTTTGTCTGACATCATCAACAACGATTTGATGAAGACAAAAAATGATCAGGAATGGATTGAAGTACAAAAAAACAAAGCAGACGAGCTATCAAAACAAACTGAGGCTGTCATGCCGAAATACAATGATGATCAAAGGGATTTTGCGAGGTATTGCGTTTTGGAGACAATCAAAACAATAATAGACGGAAAGAATTTTGATAGGGTTGCAAGAACATACCAAGGGAAGGAATACGAGTCTGCAGAGAGCAGAAAAGCTCTCGTGCCAAGGGCATACAGATATCTCCCCGTGTACTTGTTTGAGCTTTCAGGTGAAAAGGTGATCAAAGCAAAAATAGACGTTATGGTAGATGATAAAAAAATGAATGGTAATGGTGAATACTATGGAGACGTTCTAGAGATTATCATGGAAACGTATCGCGATTACAAAAACAAGGCACAGAATGGCCCATATGCTTCGTTTGTAAAATAGGGCATCTGCAGAAGAAAGAGGTCACATGGAAACAAGCAATAATAAATCATCTGTTGTAAATTGGTGGAGCAGCCTGAGCAAAAAATCGAAGGGCTGGATTATTGGTGTAACGATATGCCTTATCCTTGCTTGTATCGGCTATCTTTCTAATCCGCAGTCGTTTAAAAGTAAAACCACTACAAACCCGCAACCTTCAAATATTGTCATAAACTCCCATTCAACCAGTGAGATCGAGGATTCTTCAAGTGAGGTAAAGAACTCTACAAATGAAGTTAAGGACACTACGAGTGCCAAGACCGATTCTGCATCAGACACAAAGTACAATGGTTGGAGGAGTGCTGAATACGAAGGAATTTCTTACAGAATCCCACCTGGGCTTAAAGAAAATAAGAAAACAACAGATGAATATGGTCAACCGTTTATACAAATATCAACAAATGATATGACCAGAGTATATCAGTTCGAAATTGTTTATAATGCAGTTACGACATATGGATCGTATCCATCTGCTGCATCGATAATGCTGACACTTGTAAAAAGCACGTATTTTAACGAAACAGATATAAATTTTGTTGCGGAGAAGATACACACAAAGAATATCGGTGGCAAAAACTTTATGGTTTGCCCATCGGACACACCATATCTTTCTGTATACTTCAACACTCACGGAGATGACGTCTATTACATTGTTGCTGTTTCCGACAACATGGTCGAAGCTGAGTCATTTGTGGAATCGATCGAAATACAGTAAAATCACAGCATGAAAAAAATTCTGGTCTGTCTCTTTGCAATTGTTGTCTTGGCTTCGTGTGGCTCGGGGTCAGGCGGTTCAGCTCCAGTTTCAAAATCCCAGTCCGTGGCATCCCAGGACTATCTGACCAAAAAGCCTTCAAAAGCCGACATCGACAAGATGGTGAAGCTCCAGACGGAAAGCGCCTTGCCGGTTCAGGTGGCCAAAAGCGATGCAAAGGCAAAGGCCAAGACGGCAACCCCAAAGGGTGACAGCCAGAAACTCACCGAAACTGCAACCAAACCGATGAGCGCTGTTCCGAAGACAACGCAGGAAAAACCCGTCCAGACCACAAACAAAAACACAGACGGATTCAAAACTTACGAGAAGAGCTTTAAAGAAGCAGTTGAATACATCGGGAATGCGAAAACGATGAAGTTCCATGTCAAAAACTGCGACTCCGTAGAAAAGATTGCTCCGGGCAATGTTGTAATACTAAAATCGATTGAAGAGGCGCTTGCAAGGGGTTTTGTACCGTGCAAGAGGTGCAATCCAAGATAACCAATTGAAGGGCTAGGCTCCGTTTGCCTCGAAGTTGCCATCTGCCTATAATTGCTTCACCGTTGCCGTTGCTTAGACAAAATTTGGCAACCTTGCGTATAAGAGACCAGACAACCTCGAGGTGATGCATGAAATTGAAGATTTCGCTGGTAATCCTTGCGCTCGTGTGCCTTCCGCTTGCTGCTTTGCCCGCCAAAGCCTACGTCGGCTGGGTCGGAGCAGACGGTAAACCCTACTACTCGATGTACCCGGATCAGCCGCAGTCGATAAACATCTCAAACAACAAAGGCGTATCCTACGGAAGCCCAAGGTCGATCAAGGTCGACAAGAACGGCAACGCCCACATCGCGTGGGAGGATGCAACCGGCGGAAACCACGACATCTACTATGTTCGCTGGAGTGGAACCGAATGGGTGAATGCAAAAGGCGAGTCATGGCCAAAATTTTCAGCAAACATCTCCAACAACGAGGGATATTCAGCCAGCCCAAGCCTTGAGCTTGATTCAAACGGCAACCCCCATATCGCCTGGGATGACGACACGTCCGGCATCAACGAGGTTTACTATCTTCGCTGGGATGGAACAAACTGGGTCAACATTTTCGGTTTGACTTACCCGACAGCCCCGGCAAAGGTCACCACTGGCTCAACGCTCTCAATGATGTGCTGCCTGTATCTTGACTCAAAGGATTTCCCGCACATCGCCTGGCAGGATGGAAACAATGGTTCGGCAGATATCTTCTACATCCACTGGTCAGGCAAGCAGTGGCTAAACGCAAGCGGTGAACCATATCCGACAAAGAAAGCCAATGTCACCCTCAATCAAGGCGATTCATCGATGCCTGTCGTCGCTGTGGACAAGAACAATACCCCTTATATCGCATGGCAGGACAGGACGCTTGGCGAGCGCGAGATTTTTTGTGTGAAATGGAACGGCAAGGCGTGGTCTACGCTTGATGGCAGGCTGTTCCTTGGCAGGGAGGCAAACGTCAGCCTTGATGAGGGTGTTTCGAGCTACCCCAGCATCTCCCTTGATCCAAGCGGCAACCCCTACCTTGCCTGGGACGACGACACAACCGGTAACAGCGAGATTTTCCTGATAAAATGGAGTGGGAAGGAATGGGTGAACGTTTATGGTCAGCCATATCCTGCCAACACTGCAAACATCAGCCAGAATGTTGGATTCTCCGAGTTTGCCACAGTTCTGGTCGACTCATCCGGCAATCCACACGTCATCTGGGACGACAAAACCTTTGGAACCCATCAGGTTTGCTACATCAGGTGGAACGGCAAGAGGTTTGTAAACGTTTTTGGCATGATCTACCCACAAGACCCAGCCAACATAAACGATGGAACAATCATGAACAATTATCTTGCCTCAATGGATCTTGACCCGAATGGTCGCCCGCAGATAACATGGAACATGAGGGAGCAGGACGATCCGAACGCAAGCGACGATGCCCCGACTCCAAACGTCGACCTGCTTTATTCAAGATTCAACCCGGTTTACGATCTCAATCCCCAGGTGAATGCTACAAACGATGCCGGTGACGGAAAGGACGTAAAACCTGGCGACGAGCTGTCCTACAATTTTACGCTCTCCTTTGACAAAGGCTCAGACCCGCTCGTTGCAACATATCTATATGCACAGGTGCCAAAAGGAACCAAGTACAATGGAGGCGTTTACCCAAAAACTGGCCTCTGGCACAGCATAGATGTCGGTAAAACCTGGGTTACCGGAGAACCGAAGATTGGCGGAACATCTGGGGCCATATTCAAGTGGGCAGTAACTGGCTGGCACGGTGCCAATGAAACCGAGTTTGTGCCGTCACTTCCAATGCAGAAGGACTCACTGATCTGGCAGTCAAAGAGTCAGAAGATGACCACCAGATATTCAACGGCAATGGATTCAAAGGGCAAAATCCATGTTGTTTGGGACGACATGCTGGCTGTAACTGACAAGGAAATTCAGAACCGTGAGGTTTTCTATGCAACATGGAACGGCAAGGAATGGGTTTCAATCGATGGTAAGCCGTTCACTCAACAAACTGGAAACATCAGCAGAAATGTTGGAGAATCCAAATATTCATGCATTGCTCTCGATTCATCCGGCAACCCGGCAATAGCATGGGCTGACGATTACAGTGGAAATTTCGATATTTACTACATCAGATGGGATGGTTCAAAGTGGGTGAATGTCGCTGGTCAGCCATATCCTGAGAACATGGCAAACGTAAGCAGGAGCAAGGGTTTCTCTGAATACCCCTCACTTGCGCTGGACAAGAGTAACAATCCTGTGATCACCTGGGATGATGATACAAACGGCAACCTTGAGGTTCTGCTTGTCAGGTGGAATGGCAAGGAGTGGGTGACGGCAGAAGGTCAGCCTTACAATGAGACAACGGCAAACATCAGCAAAAACGCAGGTACTTCAGAATTTGCCTCGCTGGCTCTGGACTCAAAAGGAAACCCATCTGTTGCCTGGGATGACACAAGCACGCAGGGAACAGAAATTCTGTTTATAAAATATGATGGAACCCAGTGGGTGACGGCTGAAGGAAAAAACTACACGCCTGCACTTGCAAACGTTAGTAACAACCTTGGCTTCTCCGAGTATCCGTCACTTGCTCTTGATTCAAAAGGCAACCCGCACATTGCCTGGGATGATGACACATCAGGCAACATGGAGGTTTTCTACGTCAAATGGGATGGCAAGAAGTGGGCAAACGCCCAGGGTCAGGAGTTTGATGGTGAGGATGCAAACGTAAGCAGGAACAAGGGTTTGTCTGAATACCCCATGCTTGCACTGGATAAAAACGACAACGCAGTCATTGTCTGGGATGACAATACCTTCGACTACACCGATGTTTACATGGTCAAATGGAACGGCATGAACTGGACTTCAGCCTCAGGCCAGGTCTACCCGACAACCAACGCAATCGTCAGCATGACGCCAGGCGACGCCTATCTTCCGGTTGTCTGCATAGACAATGACGGCGACCCGCACCTTGTCTGGGGCGACATCGTAAAGGACGGCTTCAGGACGATCTATGCCAAATGGGAGGTCATAGGCGGGAAATATGGCTTCAACCTCAAGGTTGATGCACCTTTTGACATGAAGAGCAGTCCGATTGTTGTCCAGCCTTGGTTTCGGCATCAGTATGACGGCGGAAAGGCTGTGTGGGGCAACAAGGTTACCAATGCAGTGAAAATAAAATAACTCCCGTCAAACCAAAAGGGCCGGCTTTTTGCCGGCCTTTACAATTTGTAAACATCAACCTGTTAACATTGAAAACAAAAATAATACCATTAATCAAAACAGGCATTTGAGCCGTTGAGAACAGATCGTCCAACGCTGAAGGTATTCATGGTTTTGATGTTTAAGGTTTCGGGTCGCTTGAGAAGTCGTTCGGATGCCTCGTTCAAAACCATACCTGTAGAATGAATTGAGGGCATTCAGACAGCCAGGACCGGAGAAACAAACATGCTTTCAATGGAGTCATCCTTTGACGAAAAAGACAGGATTCTGACCGTCAAGATTTCCGGGCAGATAGAAATGTTTAAAGAAGTCACGCAAATCCTTGACAGGATTGAAGAGCTGTTTGCTAGTCTGGGAAGCGAGAAGGTATGGCTTGTGTCAGACTACTCAGAGTTTGGAAAACATCAGAAGATTTCATTTTCATTCATAGCCGGCAAAATTTTCTCAAGGCTTCGCAAAATTCTGAAAGGCAGAACAATAGGCCGGCTCATTGTTACAGACGGTGAAAGCACGCTTCTGGCTTATGAAAACATGCTGGCACGTTTTATCGGAAGTAAGCCAAGAATATACAAAACGCTTGACGAGGCTTACGCATTCATCAGACAGTCAAACAATTCTGGCAACCTTTAACACTGTTTGTCAAAAGGCTTGTAGAATTGACTCATGATCAACTTCCAGCTACATAACCCCGTTCAGATAGTTTTCGGTCCTGGTGAAGCGTCAAAGCTCCCGCAGAACTCTTCAAGGTTTGGCACAAGACCACTTGTGATGTTTGGCAAATCCTCAGCCCAAAAAACTGGTCTTGCCGACAAAATCCTGAAGCTGTTGACCGATGCCGGTTCTGAACCGGTTCCGTTCTTCGGGATTGAGCCAAACCCAAGAGCGACCTCCTGTGATGCGGCCGCACACCTTGCCAGGGAAAAATCTTGTGACCATGTGATTGCCGTTGGTGGTGGCTCGGTAATGGATGCTGCAAAGATCACATCCACAGCCATCCTTTCAGGCCGACCCACGTGGGATCATGTTTTGAAGTTGGTTCCAAGCGATAAGGCTCTGCCGATAATCATGGTTCCAACCATTGCTGCAACCGGTTCAGAGTTCAACTGGGGCGCAGTCATTTCAAACTGGGACACCCACCAGAAACTGTCTGCCTACTCACCTGCGTTTTTCCCAAAAGTTTCCATCATCGATCCTGAACTGACCGTTACCACACCACCGCACACCACTGCTTATGGTGGAATTGACATAATGATCCACGTGCTCGAGACATACCTGAGCTGCCCGGATGAAAACAGCCCGATTCAGGATAGAATCACCGAGGGCATCTGCAAAACCGTTATCGAATACTTGCCAAAGGCTATGGCTGATGGTTTTGACATAAATGCCAGATCGCAGCTTTCGTGGGCATCGGCTGTCGCCCTTTGCGGGCTGCCAAACGGCGGAAGACCGGGCGGATTCATTATCCACTGGATGGAGCATGTCATGAGCGCTCACTTTGACATTCCTCACGGACTAGGCCTTGCGTACCTTCTCGTGCCAATGCTTTCATATTTTTCCAGACATTTTCCGAAAAGATTCGAGCTTTACAGAACAAACATTTTGCCAGACACCGAATGCTTTCTCAAGTCTGTCGGATGTTTGACAACCCTTGGAGCACTGGGAATACCAGAGGAATTTGCCCCAAAGTTTGCCGACGATCTCTTCGACCAGAAGGCGGTCAATGGTCAGCTGATCGGTTATCCCGAGCTTACAAAACAAGAAGTGATGAAAGTTCTTCTCGGTTACAGGAATTGTTGAAAACCTGCAAATTTTTGCTAGAATTTCAGAGATGAAAAAACTGATTTCTATATGCATTGCTGTTTCATTTCTGACATTTCCGCCAATCAGAGCAGCCACCACCACCGAAGCCCACATCCTCACCAAGTTCAACATTGAAAAGGTGGCTTCATGTTCCACAGCCAACATGCAGTACATCTGCATGCAGGACGAGTATTCGAACCTGACGATGATGACCATGGATCTTGCGACCATGTACGCAAAGTCGCTCAAGACCATCTTCCGTCCGAATTCGATCAAGGGGCCGGCTCAAGCTCCCGGAAACATCAGAAACGTTTCCGAGCCGCAACTTCCAAAGTATGGGAACTATGTAAGTTTCATTGGTACTTCCGGCAACAGGCGCTATCTGGTTTCGATAGATGCCGAGGGCAAGACCATGAAAACAGCAATGCTACCCGACACTTTGTTTGATGGGATAAACATCTACTGGGATCTTCTGTGGTTCCGCCTCAATGGCAACGGTCAGGTTTTTTTTGGTGTTGCAAGAGGCACGGTCAAGGACAAGGGTAAAAAGGGAACCTGCCTGGCACTTGTTGTAATGGACACAGACGGCCAGAACCCGTTCTTCATCGGCAGACCAAAATGGACAGGCACGAAGTTTGAATACTCCAAAGACGGCCCCGGAGCAATAATCTCGCCGATCGGAATGTCCCGCGACACGATGAAGGTTTTTTACAAGGCAAAAGTCGGCGCCACAAACACAAACGGCATCTACTCATGCGATTACAACGGCGACAATTTCAGGCTGGTAACGACTGTCCCGGGCAAGTTCACGCAGACGGCCAGTACAACGAAAGTCTGGTCGCTCGATCTTGTCACCGACAACGGGAAATATCTGATACTCAACGACAACGGTCTTAGCCACAAAGGAGCTGTGTCAGTAGATGCAAGCTCAGGCGCGATCCTTGCGAGGCTTTCATCCAAAGTCATGGCAACCAGTAACGATGGCAACTACGCATTTTTCAAGAGCAATGCCGGACTTGGCATAGGTTTCATAATCGGTGGCGAACCGCAGATGATCGTGAAGACTTCAGACGCCGGTTACCCCGCCATTGGAAAACTTAACAACAGGAGCTCGGATGAACCGCCGGTCTCCTGCATAACCCAGTCACCGCTCGCTCTTGTGGGAAGGTCTGAAACCGACGTAAGAGGCAAAGGACAGCTTTACTACACTGTTATCCTTTCGCCACCATCTCCTCCGTCCCCAAGGCTTGTGCTCGAACCCCCGGTGATCGATCTGGGGATCGTTTCAGCTGAAGCAACGGCATCTGTTGGCATCCGAAACCCGGGCCAGACAGCCATTTCAGGAAAATTGACAGTTGAAAACGGCACCGATTGCCAGCCGTTCTCCTTTGAAGGCAAAAGCTCGATGACGTTCACTGAGGTTGGCGATGTGAAGGTGAATTTTGACCCCAAATGCCTTGAACCGGGACAAACAAAAGAGGCGCAGATAAAAGTAACTTCAACCGGTGGGAATGCTGCAGTCTCAATTGTTGCAACTCTGGACAACCCTGAACGGGCAATGGGCAAGATCGGTTTTGGCAGAAACGAAACATGGATTGGAACCACCGAGTTCACGCTCAAAGTGCCGGCTTTCATGGAAAATGGCTCCTCCTATATACCGATGGATTTCCTCAAAGAGATCATTCCGTGCGATTTTACCTGGAATGCTGATGAGAAGACTGCAATTGTTGAATACCAGGAAACGAAGATCGAACTGACAATTGATTCAACGACATGCTTGGTCGATGACATCGAGGCAACCCTTTCCAAACCGCCACTTCTCAGAGATGGCATGGTTTTCCTGCCGTCAAGCCTTTTAAAGCAGACATTCGACTGCAAGATGGAATACTTTTCTAAATCACAATCATTGATTCTGGATTTTCCAAAACCAATCTGGGGCAGGGAATCCATTGAGATAGACGGTATGCCTGCAATGGGCGAGGTTTACCTGAACAATCAGAAGATCGGCAACGCTCCGATGACACTTCGACACCTGCAGCCTGGCAAATACTGGGTGAAAGTCCAGCTTGAAGGGTATGAGGATTATGAGAGCATTGTGGAGGTTCCTCCATCACCGCTGAAAGTGTTTTACTTCCTTCAGAGGATCATACCGAAAACCGCAACATTCCACATCCAGAGCGAACCTACCGGTGCGTATGTTTACATAGATGACAGTTTGATCGGTGTTTCACCGCAAAATCTTGAGCTTGAGCCAGGTGTCCACAGGCTCAAGATCGTCATGAGCGGTTACCCTGAGTACATAACCGATGTTGTGGCGCTCAAGGGTGAAGAGGTGACGGTGAGCGCTGACCTTGAAACCCTCAAGGACAGGTTCGGACGTTTTGTCACCCCGAAAAACGCTGGAATCCAGCTTGTCCTGCCAAAACAAAAAATGGCCACTTTTGACTTGACGGTATCAAACGAGTCGGGATTGCCGCAGGCTTACAAGATCGTCTGCCCGAGAATTCCTGACAAGGGTTTTGAAGGCGTGTTTATTGAAACTCTCGACGGCGAGGTTTCCGAACTTGTTACGCCGTCAATCTCACCGGGTGAAAAACTCACCTACCGCCTGCGCGTGAAAGCCGATGACTTTGCTGCTCCGGGCGATATTTTCGAGGACAAGATAACCATCAACTCGACAACGCTTGCCACCTGGAAAACAGAGGTTCCTTTCAAGTTCGAGCTGACAGGGACAACGGTTGAGCCACCACAGATCCAGTATGAAGCACCACAAAGCGTTAGATCTGGCGAGAGCTTTGAAGTGAAGGTGCTGGTCAAGGGAGCATTCGATCTGATGGCTTGCAAGTTCAGATTTTCCTACCAGAGTTCACGTGTGTCGGTTTTCGACGTGACCGAAGGCGATTTCATGAAAAGCGACGCAACGACGTTTTTTACATGGAAAGAGTTTACCGCAGGTGAACTTAGCATCAACGGCCCGGTGAGAATCGGCAAAACTGGCGCAGAAGGCGACGGGTTGCTGTTCACAATCACCTTCAAGGCGATCAAGGACGGCGAACTGATCCTTGATCCAGCAAACATCGAACTTTACGACACCGACGGGGAGCGAATCACCCCCCACCCGACAAATGCACTTGTGATACCGATTGAGAAGCCATGAGGCTTTTGAGCCTCGTCCTGTCTGTGATTCTGGGCTGGACAACGTTTGCCGGTTCAAGCTCAAGGTCAAATTCAACAGAGGTAAAGGTTTGGCCGCCTTTTTCATACAGCTGGATGGAAAACTTCGGCCCACCCGGAACAAGGGTTTTCACGCCTGTAACTTTTGAAACCTACAGGATTTGCAAATATATCCTCAGAGACAAGGAATATTCCATCAACGTAAAGGCTTTTGACCGATCAGGAACTCTGGTCTGGAGTTTTTCCGAGGCGCTTGACCGGCGACTGCTTTTCATGATCAACGCTCTGGATTACGAAGGCTCACCGACGATTGCCGGACAAATGGTCTTTTTCACAGGCACAAAGAAACTCTATTGCCTGGCACTCGATTCTGGAAGGCTCCTCTGGGATTTCACCTATCCAGTCAAGGAAACCACCGATCTTGCAATGGTTTGCCCGCTTGCATACGGCGAAACCGGCATAGCAAAGATTGCCGTGAATGTGGAAGACAAGGTTTACATCCACGAAGCCCTTGTCGGGAAGGTGCTCAAGATCGCCAAAAACACGGGCGTTCAGGTGCCGCCACTCAAACTCACTGGTGAATCCATCATCTGTCCGGTTCATCTGGATGTTGCCGGAGAACCCCTTGTTCCGCTGCCAAAAGAGGCTCTGAAACACGAAGGCGGTTTTGCATCAAACAAGGATATGATCGTTGGCTACAGGCCAAACTCTAGATGGTTTGCCTGGAAACTCGACAGACGCTACAACAGATGGGAGAAGGTCTGGGAGATTGACGACAGCGCAAAGGTTGAGTCGCCATTCTGGTCGTTTCGTCACGCAACCATGCTTGAGGACAGAATCATCTTCGCCACGCCAAACAAAATTGTTTGCGTTGATTATGCCGGCAAGGAGATTTGGTCGCACGATTCAGAGCTTGCCAGATGGAACCAGTATGTTCCGGTGTCCGGCAATGTCGCCCTCGTCACCTGCTACACAAAATCAAAGGTTCTTCAGGCTTACGACGTCAGAGACGGTCTGCCCTACGACCCAATCGAGCTTCCGGTCTACATCCAGGCGCCTCCTGTGCCAACAGATGACGGATTCATGGTCATGACAACTGGTGGCGGCCTGTGGGCGTTCAAATCGTCACAACCGCCAAAGCCTGAAATTGAAATGGCCAAATCCATCAAAATTTACAAAGGCTGGACAGACTACGAATTCGGTTTTGGCGTGAAAAATGTTGGCGGTTCCAGAATGACATTTGAGACAAAGGCAAACGATCTTGTGCTTGCTTCGATGAAACGATGCAACCCTAACGAAACGGTCTCATTCAGGTTCACGCTCTCCCAGTTCAAGCCTGATTTGAAAGTAACTGTTGAAGTTGATGGCGACGGTGGCAGAGAAAGCTCAATCTGTTATGTGACTGTGACCGATACCGAGCCGGACAGGCTGGATGTCAACCTTGACGGAAGAATTGATTTCGCCGATGCTTTCATCGTGCTGATGAATATCGGGAAGGCTGCAACCGGGAAACCGTGGGAGATTTCAAGACGGTGCGATGTGGACGGCGATGGAGCCGTTACAATTCTTGATTTTGCCTGCTTTGGTGTCGGAAAATGAAGATTGTTTCAGGTGGACAGACCGGTGTTGACAGGGCGGCACTTGATGCAGCAATTGAAATGAAGATCGAGCATGGTGGATGGTGCCCGAAAGGCAGGCTGGCAGAAGACGGTTGCATCGGGGACTGTTATCACTTAAAAGAGTCAAAAACCTCCGACTACGAGACGAGAACTGAAAAGAACGTGGTTGACTCGGACGGAACGCTGATCATCACAAGGCAGAAACCAAACGGTGGCACCTTGCTGACCATAATCTACTGCGCCAAACATGGCAAACCGGTGTTGCTCGTAACCCCGAAAACATCGAAACCGCCAAAAATCGTCTATAACTGGATTGCCACGAACAATATCAAAACTTTGAATGTCGCAGGGCCTCGAGCCTCAAAAGACCGCGAAATTTATGACATCGCCTTCAAGTTTTTGAAGAGTCTGATCAAGCATCTCCAACAAACACTTTTTTAATTGAAATAATCAGTGTTTAACCGGCTTTTATCCTTTGCCCCTATATTTTATGATGTAGTATTATTGAAATTTGAAACACATCAAACGGTTTTTTGGAGGATTGCATGAAGAAATTTTTTGTTGTTCTCGTCACACTGATGATGGTTCTGCCATATCTCGGAGTCTCATCGGCCAACGCTGCCGGTTCGGACAAGCCGTTCTCACTCATCGAGCTTGCAGCAAAAACAGAGCCTGGATCAGTGACCCTTTCCTGGCCAAAAACCAACCAGTCATCAATCTTCCTTTACCGCGACTATAACAACGACGACAAGCCGATTGCCTCGCTCAACCCTTCAGACACATCCTACACTGACAAGACCTCGGGCCCACACAACTACAGCCTTAAGGTTATCGGCCGCGACGGCTCCCTTGCCCTCAAGTCGAACCTTCTTCCTGTCTGGGTTCCTTCAGCATGTGAAAGCTCGGACGGAACAGTGATCAAGCTCTGGGTCGACAAGCCGAAGATGGTTACCGACTGCGTTGAATCGACGGTCAATACTCCGCCGACATCAATTAGCGGTTCAACCTATGTTTCAATCAGACCGATCATTGAAGCTGCCGGTGGAACCCTGCTCTGGAATGGCGACACAAGAACTGCAACAGTCAGCCTTCCTCCAAATACCGTCTCACTCACAATTGGTAGCAGGACTGCCAAGGTTAACGGTGCAGACAAGCAGATTTCAACAAATCCAAAGGTTGTACCGGTCATTGTTAAAGGCGCAACCATGCTTCCTTTCCGCTTCATCATCGAAAACCTTGGCGGAACGGTTGGCTGGGATGGCAATGAGAAGAGAATGGACATCCTTCTTCCGCTCCAGCCGAACAAGGCGATTGTCAGGGCAATGAGCGCTTTCTCAACACTTTCACAAGGGAAACTCGGCCAGATGGTCGAATGTGGATCGGTCGAATCCGTGACCACAACAAATCCGGCAGGCGATTTCCTGACTGGTGCCAAAATTCTCCACTATGCTTCTGACAAACCGACAGCCACACCGCTTCTCGACGTGGTTGACACAAACGGAAGAAAGCTCGAATTCTCCAATCTTAAAACCCAGTTCAACGGCATCGATGCAAACCTCTCGCTCTACAAGGTAAGCATAAAGTCGCGTAACAGCCAGCTTCCATCGTTTACAACAACGGTTCTTTTCAACAACGAAACCGGCGACATGATTGACGCCACCTTTCTCCCGTCAACCCTTGGCTTTGCTTATGAACAGTCAATGCTCAACGCTAAACTCATGGGCAAGGGCGAGTTCAGCCAGGTGGTTGCTTCATACAAGATCGGCTACTCAAGCGCAAAACTCTCTGGCGGAAAGCTGTCTTTTGCCATCAACTCCATCCTGTTCAACACAACGGCATCCGGCAAACTGACAACCATTTCGCCAGGCTGCAGCCCGTGTCAGCTTGGCAGAACCGACGTTTATGCCGAGTTCAAAAACACCTGCGCTGACGACATTTCCCAATCGGCAAAAATCAACCTGCCAATCATCTCAAACCTTTACGATTTCTCGCTTGGACTCGGTTCCGTGGGTGAGCAGGTTGGGTTTGCAATTGACCAGGGATGTGGTTTCTTCCCGTCATCCTCGTGCCCTGATGTCACCGAAAAACAGTCGGAAATGGCTTTTGAGGTCGCAGACTTCAGACCAATTGCAGCAACTGACAATCCAAGGACAGCCTCGATTCCTGTGAAGGGAGTGGTGAGGCTTCTTGGAAAAACCGGCTGGTTTCCGGAAACAGTCAACGACAAAACCAAAAACTACATCTCGTTCAAACTACCGTCAGACCCGAAACCAAGAACGATGTCGCTGGCTTTCGGAGGTTCAAGGAATTTTGGTTCATTCACGCTTTCAGCCATGACAACCTCCCAGTACCCAGGCAACCCGCCAAGGTTGTCGATCAAGGTTCCGCTCCTCTCAAGCCCTGCAGGCAACCAGGTTGGCATCTTCAAGATGATAGCCAAGGCTTCGCTGTCAATCCTTTCGCCAGTCGATCTGATAGGCAGCTGGTTCTCTCAGTCAGGCAAAAAGGTTGCCCAGTTCGGTGGAGAAGAGGTTTTGGCAAAGTCTGAGTTTGATTGCCCGTGCAGTGGGTCACTCAAGGCAATTGAGGATGCAAAGCTTGCAGTTGAAACAAAGGGCGACCTGAGTGTTGTCAAAATCACATGCAGGATTAACACAGACGCAGCCTTCAGGAATGACTCGGACAAGGTCGAAGTCCAAATGTTTCGAAACGATGAACCCCTCGATGTGGTGACGGTTGTAAAGGCCAACCCGAACGTGACTCTCACTGATGGTGACCCTTACGCTGGAGAAACCTATAAATACTGCATCAAGTGCATGGTCAATTCAAAAGTGATCGATGAATGGTGCAATGACGAAGAGATAACGCCAATGCCATCATCTTTCAATATCACCTGGCCGAACAACACAACCAATTTCAGTGCAAAGATCATGGCCGGCGACAAATTCTACCTCAAGATAAAGGTTGCAAACACCTCCGAATCGGAGATAAAAGTCAGCCTCTACCTCAAGCCTCCGTGCAGGGCATGGAAGGTCAGCTTCACAAACCAGGCGCTTTCTACCGTTGTAGCAGTTCCGGCAAACGGCACAAATCTTTCCACACAGATTGCTGTAACTCCCGATGTTGGATTGAGTGGCGGTGAAGTGTGCGAGTTCACCATTGAAGCAGTTTCAGGCAAACAGAAAAAGGCTATCAAACTCAAAGCTACAACCGAGGCTGCACAGTGCGCCTATGTAGCCCAGTGGAATGAAGGCGGTACCGGAATCGGTGGTGACACCTCATCGGGTATTCAGAACGTCCAGTCATTCACCATCAAAAACACAGGCAACGAAATAAACAAATTCATCATCGACCTTGGCTACGACAGAATGGGCTCAACAGCCCAGCAGCAATGGCTTTTGAGGTTTGGCAATGATTATGTTCCTGGCATGACAATCAACTTGAGACCGGATGAATCAAGAGAAATACAGGTTTTCTGTCGAGCTGCAAATGACATGCCGGATGGCGAGAAAATCAAGATCACCGTCACTGTTCAGGCTTGCGGAGAAAAAGCTCTGCTGGTCTGGTTGCTCAAAAACAAACTCGACGAGTGTGTCTTTGACCTCGACTGGGAAAAGGGAATGCTCACAAAGTCGATGTCAACCTATCCATCAGAGAAGTTCTATCTGAATTTCACTGTTAAAAACAATATGGACGTTGACTCGCTCTTCCTCATCACCTCAGAGGCAAAGGGTGAAAAGATTGAGACTTCAACACAATTCTATGAGCTTCAGATGGGTTCAGGCGAGAGCAGGAGTGTCAGATTGACCTGCGTCACTGACCAGAAGGCAAGGATTGGGCAATCGAAAATTTATGTTTATGTCAACTGTGGCAAGACCCACAAAACCCTTTCACTCACCCTCAACATCAGGAAACAGGAAGAGTGCGCCTACGCAATCTGCTGGGATGGCAATGGCAAGGACACAATCAGTTCGGATATGCCAATTGATGAACCGGTTGAAACCAATGTCAGGGTGGCCAACAAGAGCCTTACGGAACAGTATTTTGCTGTCAAGGTTGAAAGGTCAATTGAAGCCTGGATTACCGGCATTTCCGAAAAAACAATCCTCAGGCAGACGTTCACTCTCAATCCGGGACAGGAAGTCAATACCCTTCTCATCCAGGCAACTGCCGGCAAAGAAACACAGATCGGCGAAAAGTGCACTGTTACTGTAACAATCAAGGCGTGCGGCGGAGTTCAGACGCTCAAGTGGGAAGTGACATGTGTGCCTCACCAGGAGCTTGACGCAAGCTTTGTAGCCAAAATGAGTGATCCAAGCTGGCTTAATGACGGAAGACTGATGGTTCCCGGCCTCTTCTCGTTCAAGCGTCAGGGTGTCGGCCTGATAAAGACAAACAAGTTTGGATTTGAGTTCTATGATGCAGACAACTTTGATGCCACCCTTGGAAAAACCGACATGCTTCCAGTCGATGTGACAGTAGAAAACGGCATAGCTCCATGGAGCTATAACCTGAGAATTCCGGCAGGCGTAATAAGCAAGGCGCAGGCGAATGGCTCCTCAAACATCAAGGTTGTTATGACCATCACCTTCCTGCTTGAAAAGAACAAGGTTCAGACTTACGTCGACCGAACCGTGACTTTCATTGTTGCAATCCCAGCCAAGTAAGAATCAGTCAACAATAACCAAACAGCCGGATGAAAATCCGGCTGTTTTTTGTGAGTAACCTTTGGCATTGGGTTTGACTGGATGACCAGGATGCTGAAAAATGAGCGAACCGGTAAATACGGGAGATAACCAAAATGATTGTAATCTCCATGATTTTTATAATAAATATTTGATTTAACGATTAAAAATTTAAATTTTTATTATTATTATTGATATTTTATAAATATTATATAGAATATTTTGTGTGTTATTCTTATATTTATATTAAATTGATATAAAAAAAAGTTCAGTATGCAAATAATACCAGCATATAATGTCGCTAATGTAGCATAGATTTTTTAGTAAATGATGTTTCATAAATCAAATACATCCAGCAAAAAACATTGACTAATAACGTTTAGTTCTTATCATGATTGACAAACTTTAGCTCTACCACGTTTTGATCTGTTAGTTTTGGCAAAGCCTGTATAAATAATGATATTTCTTTGAATGAAGCATATTTATATATATAATTAATAAATTTAATAGAAATTTAAATATTGATTTGCTATCATGCCCTTTGGAGGCAAAATGAAAATAATCGACGGTTTGATGAAAAAAATAACTTTGCTTTGTGTGGTAGCCATGCTATTGTCTTTTGTCGCACCAGCATTTGGATCAATAAATGAAAGTGACAGATTTAATCTTGTAACCACCTCTGGCTGCAACGAGATAACGCTTTCCTGGAACAGCATTCCGGATGTGCAGTACTACTGGCCGTACCAGATTTTTGAAGACGGCTCAGAATACCCGCTCATTGACTTTGCCTCAAAAGATTTGACTTTCACACACAAAGACCTTGAAGACGGAAAGGAGTATTGCTACATCGTCAAGGCAACTGACGACAAAGGCAAGGAAATCACAATAAGTTCCATAGTGTGTGCAAAAACAGATTGCAGTAAGGTAGTTGAAAACTGTACTTACCGTATGGAGTTTGTTGTTGGTTCAAAAAGTTACTATCTGGATGGATCTAGCTATGATCAAAATGGTTCAATGTTAACAATGGATTCACCACCTGTGATAGTAAACAACAGGACAATGATACCCGCAAAGTACGTTGTTGACAATCTCAAGGATGCTACAATTCAGTGGGATCAGAAAACTAAGGAAGTTAAAATTATTGCAAAAAGATGCTGCTCACTGGATAAAATAAAACCATCAACTCTAATAGATGTTGTTATTATTTACAAGATTGGTAAAAACACTGTAAACGTTGATGGCAAGGAACAACCCATTGACAAAACAAACTCAAAGATCGCACCTATGATCATAAGTGGAAGAACCATGATCCCATTCAGGAATCTTGGCGAAAATCTTGGTGCAGTTGTCGATTACATCCCAAACGAAAAAAGGATTATTTTGGATTTTGACTGCAAATTAAAGAAAACTCCAAACGAGGACATCATTGATAAGCCGCCTAATCCTGTAATAAAAACTCTTTGCGGTTGTATTGATTCAATCATTGTCGCGGCGGCAAAGGGTCCAGGTGTTCCGGCGACTGTAACATTTCTACCAGATTGTGGCATGAGTGCCAATCCAATGACTTTAAAGGTAAACAGCTATCTTTCTGCTTCAAACAGTTCTGATCCATTGTACAACTATTCAGATGTTTTAGACCCATCATCGAATCCTGCAACAGGTTTCCCAAGACCAACCGACGGTTGGGACATGCCAAGTTATGTAGGAAGCTGGAAAGGACAGATCAAATCAGGAACAACAAACGATCGAACCTGGTGTGCAATAATAAAATACTATACATTTGGTGGACAAAACTACATTGTCTCATGGGAAATGCATCCAGAAAAGGAAGAATGCTGTACTGAAATTGTCTGTGCCTGCATATATGGATATGATGAGGATACAGCACCGGGGCACATAAGGCTATTCATCCAAGATGATTGCTTGGATCAACCTTCCAAGGTTCATGTATTCTCTGTGCCTTTTAATATGAGCTGCATCAATCCGCCAGCTGGAAGCAGTTCATATCTTATTTACAATTATATTGGAGATTATCCAAACGGCACTATAACAGGCACAGTCAATGGTGTCACCAAGAAAAAATGGTGCATCAAGTACAAAACTAATTCTACAGGCGATTTTCTATCATGGGAAATGACGCCTGACAACTGTGAGTGCAGTTGCATTGATACCTGCAAGGGATGCCTTGTGAGCCTGACACCCACTCCATCATGCAATGGTAATATAATACCACAAAATCAATGGACTGCGGTGTTTGACCTTGATTGTAATCCTTCAACAACAAACGATCGAACGACGTATAGTCAGTCATCGGTTGCATCATCAACAACTGCAGGTGCAGTTTATGTAAGTCTTGCCAACCTCTGGCGAAGGTGTAACTGTGGCCAGTCAACAAACTCAAAGACTTTTACCACAGATTCAGATTTTAACTCTGGAATTATGCAATCGGTCGACCACAACCCAACAGCTGATCAGCTGGAAATTCAATATCCAGTTACAACAACTCCTTTCCCGCACATTTGGATTCCAAACTGGAATGACTACACTGTAAGCAAGGTCAGCACTGTATCTCCATATCCAGTCTTAGCTAGATATAGAGTGTCAAGCAAGACGGTTAACACTAATTCGAGTCTGGGACCATCTAGAACAACAGTCGACAAGGAAGGAAATTGCTGGGTTGCAATCAGAGACACTGGTTCTGTTGTAAAAATTCTAAATATTCCAGTAGACAATAATAACAACGGTTTGGTAACTTCACAAAACGAAACCGATCTAAAAGCCTGGGGTCAAGACGATGCAATACAATATGAAGTGATCCTTGATCATGCAAACCAGGGAGTATACAAACCTACAATATCCGGTCAAAACTTTACTGGTGTCTATACAACCGTTTCTGGACCCAGGGCTCTAGCAATTGATGAAAACAACACGCTTTGGATAGGAACAAGAGATACTAGAAAGGTTTACAAAGTCTCGCAGAATTTGACAAACAATCCACCAAGTGCAACTTTAAACACTTACTTCAATATAGCCAACGCTACTTATGCGGCTGGACAAAACTGCCAACCATATGGTGCAGTGGTAGACAAATGTGGTAGTTTATGGATAACAAGTAATAATGGTATAGTATTAAAGCTAGCCAATGCTTCAACATCAGCAACGGCTAATCCAGTGTTCATAACAGGTAATGAGAATTTCAAACCTTACAGCCTAACCCTTGACCCGAATTCTGACTACCTTTATCTATCATCATTTAGTTCAAATGAATACATCTACACCATACCAACTGCAGTTAATGCTAACGGAAGTTCTTGGAACAGTCAAACTACAATCAAATACAGTCTTGTTTCAAACATCTCTGGTGGCATTGTTAGAGGAGTTGCATTTGACAGATTCGGTCATTTATGGTCTGTAAACTCAAACGGCAATATAAGAAGATTTTCCTGTTCAAATGGTTTTGCAACTCTGCAAAGCACTGGAGTCAATTATAGTATTCCCATTGGCTGGTCTCAACCTTCTGGGATTGCCATGGATACCGATGGAAAGATGTGGGTTGGTTTTATATCAAACACCTCTGGCACTGTTTTCTTTACTCCAAACGGTGGTAGTTCAGCATGCAATCTCACAAGAGTCGATGTTATGGGTGGTCATTACACTTATAGCGACATGACAGGTTCAATTGTCAACAGCATCACTGCGCCAACAGGCTATTGGATAACTCCAGTAATTGATGCCGGTTGTGACAACCCAACATGGGCACCAATGCAGATTACAAATTTTACACCACATGGCTCATCAATGGAATACTATTGTTCAACCTCACAAACCGGGATTACTGGTTCTTGGAGCACTTTTGCGCCTATGATGTCCCCTTTCATACCACCCCCAGGGCAACGCTATCTAAGAATTATGGTTCTTTTCCGTTCAGGAGAGTTGCAAAGTGGTACTAATTGTCCTGAACCAACATCGCCATATTTGTATGATCTTACTGTCAATTGGAAATGCCAGACTAGCGTCAACTGTTGTGCCGATCTATGCCTTGACAGTGCCGGGAAGATAGTCAGCATCACACCAAGAGTTGGGCAAGAACCATGTTGCGTATCCAGTTGCCAATGGACAAGCTGTGGATTGGTACAAGACATCACATTCAGCCAGGATCACAACACTGCATTCATAACAGTCAAGGATTGTTCTACCGGAGCTATAAACCATTACTCCGGAGATGCCAACCTGTATGCCAACAATGCAAGTCAAATAACCTGGGCGACGCCGACGTTGGTGAAGTACGGAGTCGGCAATTGCGCCAAATATTGTATAAAAGCCAGCAACACCATACCGCCTGAATATACAATAACGGAATGGATCGGTATATCTCCGACTGATCCATGTTGTTGCAAGAGAAATTGTTGTACAGACTGGCAGCTGTCGATTCCTGCAATCGAGCCGAACAATATTCTTTCCTGGGACAATGTTGAGGCTACAAATTGCGCAAATCACGGGACAAGAGTGACCTTCGGCCGACTGGTTTTAAAAAACAACTGCGATACGCAAATATGTGTAAAATTTGTTGGCAATAACAACAACTTTTTCATTGCCTCAGACGCCACCAATTTTTCAAACGGGATTGCGATGCCTCAGCCAGTGACAATTCCGGCAGGCGGTACGTTGAGCTATCTGTACGGGAGCTTCATTGTCCCTCCAGATTGCGATGCCGATGATAAATCCCTGGCATTCACAATCAAACAGGTGGACTGCACAACGGGTGACGAAATTCCAGAGTGTGAAAAAAAGGTATATGTTAAATGCTGTCCAACTCCGACAACAAGCAAGTTCTTCTGTGATTGTCTGAAAGTCGTCAGCAAGGTTACGACAACACCGACCGGCGTCTTCGCAGTGGATGGAGCGAATACCCAGATGTTTGTTTATATTGATTCCAACAATCCAGTCTTTAACCAGATTGCAGCCAACAGCTTCATTTCTGTAGCTGGTTTGACTGATATCTCATACGGCGTAACTCCAGGCGTCCGGGGACTCACCATAAGGATAGCCCAGGGGTTCGAATGTAGCCATAAAAATGTGTCTTTGACAATCACGGCCAACTCCCAGACAGCTTTCCTGAATGGAAACCAGATACAGATGAACAACCCAGTTCTTCAGTCCAATTCGGAACTCCTGGTTTCTCTCACGGATTTTGTGGATCACCTGACAACCGGTTCCACAAGCTCACAATGGATCAGCAGCACGCAAACAATCATCTTCACTTTCTGCGACGCCTTCACGATAAAATGCCAAATCGGATCCACACAGGCAATCCTGACGATTCCCTCGACTGGTAATGGGCAAAGTGTTTCGTTCTCCCTTTCCTCCCCTCCGCAGATTGTCGGTGGTCTGGGTTACGTACCTGTAAAATCAATTGTTGAATTCCTGGGAGGTAGCTATATTTGCCAGAATAATCCGGCAGGGGCACTGTCCTGCTCTATCAGACTGATGCTCTGTCCCTGCACGGAGGACAGCTCATGTTGCAGGTGGAGCCTTGGTTTGTGGGCAGACCCCGGTGCTCCGCAGCCTTTCCCGACAGAAATGTGTCCTGGAGAAACCGTTACAAGATCTCTTGCACTCAAAAATGACTGCCCAGCCGGTTCCCAGGGCATTGTTGTCACTGTTGTGTCGCCATATCCAAACTGCACTGTCACTCTGCCTTCTGCGCCATTTACACTTAATGCCGGGCAGCTGATGCCGTTCAACCTGACTTTCACCATGCCTCAAAACTGCACTGCAGGACAGGAATATACGATTGCTGTCGTTGTTCAAACACAAGGGTGTGGCGAGAAAATATTCTCATCAAAAGTGAAATGCAAAACATGCGAGACTTGCTGTAATTACGTTTTTGAGAACAGCTTTTACGGGGAATTCCCTGCGAGCCTGTGTCCAGGCAAACGGGCTACAACCAAAATAAACATCATGAATAAATGTGAAACACGCTCATTGACCCTCAATGTTTCCGGCAACGGCAACACAACGATAACGCCTCAACCTTCAGTTACGTTACTGCCCGGGCAATCACAGGTTTTCACTATAGTTTTCACTATGCCTGGAACAGTTGGTGGAGCCTGCAATGTACGATCAGCTTCAGCATCCTATACAATCAAGGTTGATGGCTGCACGGACCTTGTGAAATCCTTCCAGATCAGATGCACTGAGGTGGATTGTTCTCCTTGCTGTGATTGGGACATCCAGCCAAGCAAAACATCTCAAAGAATGTTGTACCTGTGCCCTGGTGAGACGGCCACAATCGATGCCTTCGAGATTGTAAACAACTGCCCACAGGGATCGGCACCGATTGAATTCACCATCACACTTCCAAGTTCTACAAACATACTGGCCATCTCCCCGACTACATTCACTCTCAATCCAGGCGAGAAGAAAGCGCTGTCCATCAAACTGAAAATGCCGGATTGCAGGCAAGAGTCAACCGCTGGTGTAGATTTTCCGTTCAATGTAACAACAAAGCCCAAAGAGTGCAGTAAATCGGTCAAGTTCACCATTTATTGCAAGAATTGTGAAAACTGCTGTGATTTTCAGCTCTCTGATTACCCCATACCAAAACAGATGTGCTACAACGAAGAGTACAGGTTCATGCCAACAATTACGAACAAGTGCAGCAAGGCAATGAAGTTCACAATAACACCAGTCCAAAACACAACAATCAACGGCAGCACCAGCCCCTTCACATCCCCGGTTGCCATTCCTGCCAACGGTACACTGTCTTTCACGGTTGTCTACAAGATGCCACAGTGCACCCCACCGCAAAAGACTTCCTTCACCTGGACAATCAAGCCAGAAAACTGTGAGGCTAAGAAGATCACAAACACTGTTGAATGCAAAAGTTGTGATCAGTGTTGCCAGTGGGAGTTTGCCAGCACCGAATCAAGCATCAACATGACAAACGCTGAACTGTGCGCCGGCGAAAAGCTGTGGATCAAGATTAAGGTCAAGAACCTTTGCAAAAACGACAAGGTGACCATCGACTTCTCTCCGGATGATTCAACAACAACCACGATAACGCCGGCATCGCTTGAGATCCAACCCGGACAAACAGCTGAATACAAAATCGATTTCACCATGCCAAAATGCACACCGGGCGGTTCAGTGAAACTCTCCTACCGATACAAAGCCTGCGGCAAGGATACCGGTCAGAACTGGTATATCAAATGCAAGGACTGTTGGTGTGGCAAAACAAGCTCAACGATTAAACTAACCAAAATAGACATCAAGGCAGGCACAATGGAAGGAACCATGAAATCTGGCTCGATCTCGCTTAACATGAAATTCTCCTTCGATGGCAACGATAGGAAATGGTCATTGCTTGAGATCGGTAAATGCTATGAAATCTGCTACGAAACCAGATCAACAAGAGCAGGTGAATACTTTTTCGCTTTGGATTACAGGGAAGTAACCTGTCCAAAATCTGCCGGGAGTGGAGGCAGACCAGGCTTGCCTGGTGTAAATCCAAGCTGCAACTGACGCATGAAGCGCATGAAGCTGATTAGTGCAGTAGTTGCTGTTTTGATGGTTTTTTCAGCAATTTTATCACCGATGAAGGCTGACGAAAAAAAATCGATGTCCATGATTGTTGTCAGAAGCAACGATCTGTCGCCTCGTGTTCAAACCGGCATTATCGTCACCTGTTACGATAAGAAATCGGGCGCCTTTGTTGTCGGTGCGAAAATCACAGTCCAAGGCTGCGGAGTAGACATCAGCATCAGTACAGGAGTGGAAGGTTTTGTCAAATTCAATGTTATTCCGACAGAAACCGGATCGATAAAAGTTGAAGCTGATGCAAGGCATCTTGGTTATGATAACATTGAGAAAACGACTCTGACTGTGACAAGGATCACTTATCCCCCTACACTGGTGCTTGATCCTTGTCCGTCAGCTGTGACATCCGAGAGATTCATGATCTCGGGTACTGCCGAACCTGGTTGTGAAGTTCGCTCGTCTTTGGCAAATACAGAGTTTTTGGATAAATACAACTATGGCAGTTTTGGCAGAGTTGCTACAGTCGGTACTGGCCCATTCAAACTGGAAGTGAGGTTTCCAGACAAGGCGGGCAAATACATCATAAACATCACTGCAAAGCGCGAAGGCAAGACAACCACAAAACAGGCGGTCATCAACTATACGCCAACTGGCAAGAAATACCGGAAAGTGGTAATGAAAGTTGACTCTTTTGAAATGATTGTGAACGGAGAGGTTGTCAAGCTGGGGAATCCTCCTATCAAATCCAGCCCGCCACTACCTGCTGATCTCAATGGCAACACCTTCGTTCAATGTCAGTCACTTGTAAATGCCGTAAATGCCAGTGTTTCGTGGGATCAGAATGAGAGAAAGATAGTCATAACGAGGCGTTTGAGAAATGATGTATCAGTTCAAATAAAACTGTCACCAGGCAGCAAGCTGGCCAGCAGGAACGGGATCAGCGAGAATTTCGATGAAGCCAAGAAGCTGTATCCTGTTATAATCAGCGGTAAATCCTATTGCCCGCTCAGGTACATAATTGAAGCACTGTTTGGCAAACTCACCTATGACAGCAAGACTGGAAACATAAACATTACAATCGAGGAGTGATAGAACATAGCAGCCTGATTTTCGATGATGGAATGAATCTTTGCGTTATCGTTCAGAGATGTTTGGTTCGAGGGGTAACAACTCCTACGGTATCAACACCGATTTGTCGATGTCACGGTACGAGTACTTGAACCCAAACATTTCGGAGAATTCCTTCAAGCTCAAATATGGATCGTAATTGAGATTCTCTGTTGAGAGATCGACCCATTCATGTTGCAGTTTCTTTTCTTGGCCGTTGAACATTACTTTTGACTTATCTTTTTTATCAAGTATTAGCTCGACAATTGAAAGTTCATGCAAACTTGGATTGTCAATTTTTACTATCTTCCAGTAGCCCTGTTCATCATTGCACATGATTCCGTAGTGAAATCTTTTAGACAGAAAATAGGTTGAAATGTAGTAGATACCATTGCGAGAGATCATGATTGGTGGGCTAGAATACTCTTTCTCCCCTTTGTCATAATACAGCTTGGAATCCTTCATCAACAACAGGTAACCAGAGTGTAACCGAAGAAATGAGCCGGAATAATAAATAAACATCTGGGAGAGCATGGGCAGGTTCTTGTCATAATTATCTGGATTTATGGCAAGCTTGTGTTTCAATACCAATTGATTGCCAATAATGTTGTATGGTTGATATTGTTTGTCATCGTCTAAAATAGAAATTTGCCCGCTGACCCTCTTCTCTGAAATCTGTTCTTTTGTCAGTTGTATGCCACTCCTTTTAGGTCTATCACTCCAGAACAGAAGTCCATATATACCCTTCGGTTCAATTGTTTTTGAGTTATATGTGAAAATGATGTTTTTGTCACCTTTGAACTTCAACTGGTAAAATGTTGTGAATATATCCCCAATAACACCATCAAGGTTCCTGTCATCATAGCTCATCAATATCGGTTCCATGTTTTTATCTAGGAATGGCCCGCATTTTATTACATTTCCCTTGGTTTCCAATATCCCCATTTTTGTGATTTTGATTGTTTGCCCGTCAAACTCGATAACTTTGATGTCTTTGCCGATATCGACATCCCAGCTGTCGTGTTTTACTTTGCCGTAGTAATGGTAAGTATTAATGTATGCTGCAAACGGTTTTATGCCTGTAATGCTTTCCTGCGTCACTTCTTTGGCATAGCAAAGATTTGTAAATGCCACTAATGCTGCGATTGTTGCAAAAATTATCTTTCTCATGTCTCCCACCAGTCCAAAAGAATAATCACTAACCAGATAACGGATTACTTCCGTCAGCGGTTCAGATGGTGGCTGACAGGTTTACTTTACGGTTTGCAAACCGAGCAGGCAGTGTAGCCCTTCTTGATCGCCTCGGTTTTTTTGATGGCGATCTTGGACTTTGCAAGGTGCCTGCAGGTTGATTTGTGGTACTTGGTGCCTGTGTTTGTGATGTAGACGGTGTCTTCAAGCGGGGTCACCATGCCTGAGATTTTGGAGTTGCTGATGTTTTTGGCTTCCAAAGAAACAGACGGTGCAAGCAGCATGAAAATGGCGCAAAAAAGCAGTGCAATCTTCTTCATTTCTCACCTTCCGCAAACCAGTCGTGAAACTTTGACCAGGTTTTAAATATCATATCATACTTTGCAACATTTTCGGGGTTCGGAGTGAAGCTGTCGTAGTTTTGAGGCTTCATCGCTTCAAAGTACTTTTTTCTTGTGGCAAAACCAAGATTTTCGACACCGACAGCGAAACCGCCCAGAATGGCTGCTCCTCTTGCAACGGCGAACTGGACATCGGGCACCGTTATTGGAATGTTGCAGATGTCAGAGTAAATCTGGAGCAACCCTGGGTAATGGTAAGGGATGCTGCCTGTTGCAACGATTCTGTCGATTGCAATCTCGTTTGCCTTGAAGGTGTCGATGATTTTTCTGGTTCCAAAACCGGTTGCCTCAACCAGCCCCTTGAGTATCTGTGGGGCCGTGGTGCCAAGTGTGAAACCACTTATCATTCCCTTGAGTGTTGGATTCAAAAGCACGGAGCGGTTTCCGTTCCACCAGTCGAGGGCAACTATTCCGCCCGAACCGGTTGGCTCCTCGTGCAGCCACCTGTCCATGACAACCATTTCATCGACATCGTCTTCTCTTGCGCGCTCGAAAAGCTGGATTGGGGCAAGCGTGTTCCTGAACCAGTCGAGCAGGTCGCCTGTAGCAGGCTGTCCGGCTTCGTAACCCCAGTAACCGTCGAGGATTCCGTCCTTTACCATTCCGGCAAAGCCCACAAACATCCGCTCAAGTTTTGACATGACCAGATGGATCGTGCTCGACCCCATGACCATGACCATGGTTTCAGGGCTGTAAACGCCAGAACCCAAAACGCCAACCTGTGCGTCGATGACTGGAACGGCAACCGGAAGCCCAGCAGGTAACGACAGCTGTTCTGCAAATTCAGGCAACAGCCTGCCGGCAAGTTTGCCAGACTGGACAATTGGAATATCACGCTGGTTTTCAACTATCCTTGCAAGGTCGACCGAGGCATGGGCGAAGAAATCGTTTGACGGGTAGCCGTCGCCTTCAACCCAGCAGGCTTTGTAGCCGGCGCTGCACTGGTTTCTGGTCTGTGTTCCGGTCAGCTGCCATGCGATCCAGTCGCCAAGCTCAAGGTAGTAGGCGATGTGTGGGATAAGTTCCGGCGATTGCTCGATTGTTTCAAGGAGTTTCGGCCAGAGCCATTCGGGGCCGATCCGGCCACCGCAGTACTCAAGGAAGGGTTCACCCCTGTCGGTTGCAATCTCTGTCAGCCTTTTTGCCTGGGGAAGCGATGCCACATGTTTCCAGTGCTTCGGCCAGGCGTGTGGATTTTCAGCAAACGCAGGTTTGAGGCAAAGCGGCATTCCTCCATCGTCAACCGGCAGACAGCAGCAGCTTGTGAAGCTGATTCCAAGGCTGATGATCTCTGACTGGGGGATTCCCGTGTCCATGACCAGCTTTTTTGTGGCGCACGACATGGCGTTCATCCAGTCGGACGGGTCGTTGAGCGCGAAGTTGGGTGGAAGGAGTTTTGCATTTGGCAGGATTTTATCCATCACTCCGCTTTGATACGGGCAGGTGGCAATGCCGATCATCTGTCCGGTCTTGATGTCGACGGCCGAAACCCTGGCCTCGCCTGAACCGAAATCGACTCCGATCAAAATTCTTCCCATGCAACGATTGTAATCCATTTAACCGGAAACGGGAATACCTTGACTTCGGGGAGTTGGGACATAGGGTTGATCCTTGCATTGCTGAGAGTGGCCATGACGATCCCATAAAAGTTTAAGGTGTTTTGTTCTTTGCAATCAGAGCCGTGATAAACTCCCTCATCCGTCACTTCGTGACACCTTCTCCCAAAACTACGTTTCGGGCGAAGGATTTTGGCATATGTCCCTCGCCCGGACGCAGTCTGGGAGAGGGATTAAGGGTGAGGTGTGTTTTGCCTTGACTTTGCTGATGAAGGTTTTTAGTGGTTTCTCGGAGTGAATTCGAGAAGAACAAAACAAAGTTCAATCAAAGGATGGGTTATCGATTAATCCCTCGTCCAGAACGGTCCGTAGTCGTGGCGCTCGAGCTTGTCTAGGAAATCGTAAAGCGCACGAACTTCCTGAAGCCAAACTTCTGTCGATTCCTTCTGGGTAAGGTCAAGCTTTTCAATCTTGTCCCGCCACTTTGGATCGATGTCAAAATCAGCCCAGATCGAGATGAATTTCCCATCCTGGGTGAATTCCGGCTTCATAAGGTACAGGTCATCCTTCCACCAGTTTTTCTTGGTGAAACGCCCAAGCGATTGGTCGATTGATTTTTCCAGGTCAGGCAAATCCTTCTTTGCCTCTTCTTCGGAATTGTAGAGCAACTGGAACTGCAGTCCGTGTCTGCCGTTTTTGAGGGTATGAGCAATTCCGAGCCACTTGAGCGATTCTGGTCTGCCAAGCTCAAGGGCTTTTGTGGTCTGGTCTGGTTCGAGCGGGACACCGATGGGGATTCCACCGTAATAGTCCTGCGACATCTGGTTGTGCTTTGAAACCGATGTGTCGAGTTTTAAAACCATTGATGTGAAGGCGTTTTCCGGCAGTCTCGATGAAACTTCGTAGATTTCGGGAACAGACATCAGTGACTGGCCTTCACCGGTGTAGAGCCTGAATGCCGGGTCAATCGTGTTGTCTGAAGGGATCTGCCTTTCGATGTAAACTGCCCCATCGCTTCCAATGACCACTCCCGAACCAAAAACGTCAGAATCGACATGCCTGCCCACCCTTTGCATCACGGTTGCGTACTGACGGTTGATCACTTCAAAACTGTGGCGTGCCATCCAGGCAATGAACTTTTCCATGTCGGTGGTCGAGCAGATGACTTCGTGGTCATTGCTGATGTCGTAGATGTTCCATTTCCATGTCGTCGGATTCATCAGCTCGGTGTGGTTCCATTTGCCAAGCGGCAAAACACGGTCGACCGAGGAGCCGATGTTGTGACCCATTGACAGGAGCCAGTTCACCCTGTTCTCTTCGTTTTCGATGGTTTCAACGACAAGCCTTCGCTCATCCTTTGTGTAGGCGATGTTGTTGAAGACGAATCCTTTCATCTTCAAGGGTCTCATCTCGGTGTTCATGATCATGGCAGGCATTCTTGCCAATGCTTTCTGGAATGGTGTCCTTGGAAGCGGTTCCTTCGATCCGCATGAAGCCAGGAAAATTATCGCAGCAAGCGCAAAAAATCTCACTTTAGCCATAGCCATCCCCAATCTTCAAACTTGTCTGCAAATCTCATGAGAAGCGGGAACTGGAGGTTTTCAGCCTTCTGCTCCATGTCAAACTCGATGATGATTTTTCTTCCATCAACCTTCATCTGCGGAAGGGTCATGTTCATTCTTTTGTACCACGGCATGCCGTTGAAGAACGCCGGGATCGCGATCAAGCCCTGTGAGAGGCTCTTGTAGTCTTCATTGGCCTTTTCCTCATCGGTGTAGACAAAAACGGCTTTGACCGTCTCCGAACCGTTTGCCCATCTGGAACCGAAGGCAGCGTTTTGGATGCTGGTGTTCCTGCCCCATGTCTGAAAGTTTTGCATCAGCTGGCCAATCTGTGCTGCTGACATAGCAGGGCTTTGGATGGCATTCGAGTTTGCTCTGGTGTAAAACGATTCTGCCAGAAAAACCAGCTCCATGGCGTCAAAGCCTGCCAGTTCGTCCAGGCAGATTTTCACCGAGTCGAAATTTGTAATTGGTTTGTCAGAGTTTGTGACCATCGTTGTCACTTCCCTCTGGATGTCGCCGCGAAGCGATCTCGTTGCCATGAAACCGTTTTTGTCCATACCGGCAGATGTCGGGAAAGTCGGGGATTCCTGGGTTTTGAGCTTGTTGGTGTAGACGGTCGATTCGCCGGTTGTCCCTGGAACGGCACTGTTTTTTGTCATGTATGCGTCGAAATCAAGCGGAGGCATGACAACCTGTGTGCCATCGTAGAGACATGTTGCGAAACCATCATAGTTCCACGGGTTTTCACACTTGAAATCTGATTTTGTCGGAAACTCCCACGCGCTCACCAGAGCGAGCTTGTTGCCAGCATCGCTTGGTTTTTCGGGTATTTTTGAGATCCTGTCCCTGATTGCCTTGACGTTGAAGCTGTAGAGAACCAGGTTGTTATGGGTCTCAAACGCTTTCTTGACCGTCATTTGTGGGTAATAGGAGAGGAGTTTTTCATGGATGTTTTCGGTTTGCGTTGAGCCGCAACCGAGCGCGAGCAAGACGGCTGATATTGCAAAAACCAGTTTTTTCATACTGAAATTTTGCTTGTTTCAGGAAGTTTGTCAACTCAAACTGATGATAATTGAAGTTGAGGGCAAAGGTTGGTAGCATATTCCCGATGGCTGACATTGATAGACTCATATCCGAAAAGCACATACTGGCCATATATGGACCGACGGCATCCGGCAAGACCGACCTTGCAATTAAGGTCGCTAAAAAGCTTGGCGCACAGATAATCAGTTGCGACAGCCAGCAGGTTTACGAAGAGCTGTTCATTGGAACGGCAAGACCGACAAAGGCTGAAATGGGTGGCGTAAAACACTATCTTATCGGTCATGTTTCGGTTCGCGATGAATACAACGTCGCAAGGTACATCGAGGATTTTGCAGCCTGTGCCGACACAATCTTTGCCCTCGGAAAACTTCCGGTGGTTGCAGGCGGAACCAATATGTGGCTCTCTTCACTTCTTGACGGCCTCTCTCCGGCTCCTCCGAAAGACGACACTGTCAGGCGTGGACTCGAGGAGTTTGCAGCCAAAAACGGCCCGCAAAAGCTCCACAGCCAGCTGATAGCAATCGACCAGGAGTCGGCGCTTAAAATAAAACCGACTGACACAAAGCGCATTGTTAGGGCGATGGAAATCTTCATCGTTTCAGGCAGAACCCGTTCTGATCTGTTCAAGGAAAAGGTTGTTCTGCCATACAAGTTCATACCCGTTGGAATCCTACGGCCGATCGAAGAAATCTACGACCGGATCAACGAAAGGGTCGACAAGATGGTTGAACAGGGGTTGCTAGACGAGGTGAAGGGTCTGGTTGAAAAAGGACTTGAAGCCGATGTCAGACGCATAAAGGCCCACGGCTACCCAGCCCTGCTCGACTGGGCAAACGGCCACATAACGCTTGAAGAAGCACTTGAAATCATGAAAACCGACACCAGACACTACGCCAAGCGCCAGATGACTTTCATCAGGTCGAGACAGGATTTCACGTTGTTTGAAAACGCTACGGCAGAACAAATCATAGAGTTCCTGGAGGCTTACAATGGATGAAACCAGAACCCAGCGCAAAAATCTTATCAAGGCGATTGAAACCGAGAGAAAATCGAAGCTGGTTTGTTACTTCCTTTCACCAGACCAGGCTTCGATTGCTGATGATGTAATTCCTCCGCTCTACCACACACTTTCCGTGCTTGGCAAGCAACCAAGGATAGACGTTCTCATCTCGGCAAGAGGTGGTTCGCCTGAAGCAGCCTGGAGAGTTTTGAGCCTTATCAGGGAATACGCCGAACACCTTGCAGTGATTGTCGGCTACAGGATGCACAGTGCATCATCGTTTATCGCCCTTGGTGCCGATGAAATCATCATGACGCCAATTTCCGAACTCTCACCAATCCACATCCAGAGCGCAAGCCCGATGGGGCCGGTTGGACCGGATGAGAATCCAGTCTGGATCAATCCATACGACCTTACGACCTACGTTGATTTTGCCAAATCAATCGGCGCAACGCCCGACGAGGTTATAAACCAGTTCCAGCTTCACCCGCTTGCAGTTGGCAACGCCATGAGGGGTTGGCATCTGGCAAGGGCAGTGGCGATCAAATGCATAGGACTGGCAAAAAGGCAGACCACAAAAGAGGAAGCCGAGAGAGTCGCCGACCTGTTCACCCGCAACATCAACTCGAGCGCAATGCCTTTCACACGCAGGGAATGCGCCTACGAACTGGGTCTTCCGGTCACCACCCTTTCGCCGTCTCTTGAACGTGAAGTTGGCATTCTCATTAACATCTACAATGAGATCGTCAATTACACGACACCATTCGAGCCTGACCCGATCAGCAAACACGAATCGCGCACGATTACGCCGGCCATCCTTGAGAGCGACCCACTAACAATCGTCCACAGAAGAAAGATTGACAAGGTCACGCTTCCTGATGGAAAAGTACAGGAGATGCCGGGCTGGGGCGGCTGGAACGATGAAACCGTTCAGGAGTTGATGTAAAAATAAGCCTTTTTTATATCTCCGAAGGATCATCCGGATCCTTTATTATAGAAACAAAATATGCTTTTTGTGATCACTTAGAATCCAAGAAATCGTGTGGCTTAGCCACCGATTTCCAGAATAGATTTATCAAAGGAAATTTGTACCCCTCGACAAACTCGAGGTTTAAAACTCCCTCATCCGTCACTTTGTGACACCTTCTCCCAAAACTTCGTTTCGGGCGAAGGATTTTGGCAAATCTCCCTCGCCTGCGTTAGCGGGAGAGGGATTAAGGGTGAGGGAGTGTTTCTTTGCCTCGACAAACTCGAGGTAAATAAAATACCCCCGGATTATTCCGGGGGTATGTGCGTGACTATCAAAATAATTTTGGGATCAGACGAGTCCCTGGTCGATCATTGAGTTTGCGACTTTCCTGAAACCGGCGATGTTTGCGCCCATAACGTAGTTATGTGGCTGGCCGAATTCCTGGGCGGTCTGGTATGCGTTGTCGTGGATCGACTTCATGATGCGCTGAAGGTGCTTGTCGACTTCTTCCCTTGTCCAGTTCATGTGGAGCGAGTTCTGGGCCATTTCAAGTCCTGAGGTTGCCACACCACCGGCGTTTGCTGCTTTTCCAAGACCATAGAGAACCTTGTTGTCGAGGAAGATCTTGACTGCGTCGGGTGTGGATGGCATGTTGGCGCCCTCTGAAACGGCGATGCATCCGCCCTTCACGAGTGCCTTTGCGTCTTCGCCATCAAGTTCGTTCTGTGTGGCGCACGGCATGGCTACATCGTAGTTCCTTGCTCTCCAGAGACCTGTGCCTTCGTGATATTCGCATTTGTACTTGTCGGCATATTCTTTGATCCTGCCGCGTTTTACGTTCTTGAGCCACATTGCGTACTCAAGTTTTTCCTTGTTGAAGCCTTCGTTGTCAACGATGAAGCCGTCGGAGTCTGACAGGGTGACGACTTTTCCGCCGAATTCCATGACCTTCTCGGTTGCGTACTGTGCGACGTTTCCTGAGCCTGAGATGGCGACGATCTTGCCCTTGAGATCCATGCCCTTTGTTGCAAGCATGTTCATAAGGAAGTAGGTTGCGCCGTATCCGGTGGCTTCCGGTCTGATCAGTGATCCGCCCCAGTTGAGGCCTTTTCCGGTGAGAACGCCTGAGAATTCATTTTTAAGCTTCTTGTACATACCGAACATGAAGCCGATCTCGCGTCCACCGACACCGATGTCGCCGGCCGGTACGTCTGTTATTGGGCCGATGTGTCTGAAAAGTTCGGCCATGAATGACTGGCAGAATCTCATGACTTCCCAATCGGTCTTGCCTTTCGGGTCAAAGTCGCATCCACCCTTTCCGCCGCCCATCGGAAGTGTTGTGAGTGAATTTTTGAAGATCTGTTCAAAGCCCAAGAATTTAAGGATTGAAAGGTTTACTGACGGGTGGAAGCGAAGTCCGCCCTTGTATGGTCCGATTGCCGAGTTGAACTCGACACGGTAGCCGCGGTTGACTTCGATTGTGCCGTCATCGCGGAGCCATGGGACACGGAACATGATAACCCTTTCCGGCTCGACGATTCTTTCCACTACTTTGTGCTTGCGATAAATCGGTTCCTTTTCAATGCAGGGTTCCAGCGATTCAACGACTTCCTCGACTGCCTGGTGGAATTCTGGGGCGTAAGGGTCACGCTGCTTTACCAAAGACATGATTTCATTTACAAAGCCTGACATAATTCATCTCCTTTTATTGTTTTTCGCAGGTTGTTGTGCGCCTCCTGCGACAAGCGCCTTGGTGAGGGTACTAATAAACTTTGGAGATTCCGAAATTCCCTGGCCGGTTAAGGTTCCAGGGATGGCACAAGTAGGTTGTCAAGGTTCAGGTGCAGACAAAAAAAGTTTACTTGCTCAGGCTGGCGATAAGAACCGAAGTTGCAATTGCGTTCAGCTTGCTTTCGGCCGTGTCAGTCCTTGATGGAACGATGACCGGTACGCCAGCACCAATTACGAGGCCTGCTGTTTCAGCCTTGCAATCACCCAGATAAACGAGGGTTTTGTAGAAAATGTTCCCGGCCTCGACGTTTGGCATAAGAAGAATGTCCGGGTCGCCGGCGACCTGAGACTCGATGCCTTTGTGGTGGGCAGCCTCGGCGCTGATGGCGTTGTCAAGGGCCAATGGGCCATCAATGATAACGTCCTTCCCAAACTGCTTCCTGTCACCCATTTTTGCCAGAATCGCCCCGTCCATGGTTGAAACAACCTTGTCCGAAACCGTTTCCAGGGATGAGACGCATGCTATCTTGATCGGGTTGATGCCCATTGCGCGGGCGACAACGAGGGCGTTGTTGATGATGTCAATCTTTTCAAGGAGCGTTGGGGCTGGAACCATTCCGCCGTCGGTCAGGAGGATCAGCTTTGGGTAGGTAGTTGTTCCGATGAGTCCGACGTGGGAGAGGGTTTTGGCAGCCTTCTTCAGGCCTTTTTCCTTGTCCAGCACCGCCTTCAGAAGGATCGGTGTTCCGACAAGACCTTTCATCAGGATTTCGGCTTTGCCCTCCCTGATGACTTCAATTGCTTTTTCAGCCGCTTTCTGCTTGTTTGGCTCGTTGATGACCGGCCAGTTGCGGATTTCGGTTATGTTGTTTTCTGCACATATTTTTCTGATCTCGGTTTCATCGCCGACGAGGATTGGATTGATGAGGTTCTTTTCGACTGCCATCTTGATGGCGTCAAGCACTACGATGTCTTCGGCTGCTGCTGCAACGAGATTCTTTTTGCCCTTTCCCTGAGCTGCGGCAATCAATTCATCAAAGTTTCTGATCATGAAGTCTCCTCAATTCTTAGTCATGCAAATTCCGAGCCCTGGATGATTTTTGTGGCCGGGAAAGCGATAAGGCTGCCTGAATTAGTGTCTTTATGCTTGTCTATGTACGATTTCACTATCTGGTATCCGACAGCAAAACCTGCACAGTATGGAAGATCGACTGTGTAGCTTCCGTACAGGAATGGCCTCTGCTGATCCATTGCCGTTATCTTGAGGTTTGGCTTGTACTTGTGCCAGACAGCCTGAACCTGTTCACGATCAAGGCTTGTGGAGATCTCGGAAACAAATGATGTGCCAAACTGCTCTTCGATGAAATATTCAGCCAGACCTTCATTGATGATTGCGTCGGCCAGGTTGAACTTTGACGAACCAACCGGGAACAGCGACGACCTCATCATGTGGTGATATTCGCGGGCTGCCGAGGATTTGAGTCTGACGAGTGAATATGTGGTTGGCCAGAAGCTGAGGATGAGGTATGGAGGGATTGAGCCGAAGCCGGTGTAGCCCTTGAAGCGCTCGATCACGTCGGGTTTGGTTCTGTCTGCAATCAGAAGCGCCCAGTAGGCGGCGGAACCACCGAAATATTTGCGGCATTTCTTGAGGGTCTCATCAACTTTTGTCCAGGCATCGAATGTGACAAGGGCTTCATAGGCCTGTTTGATGTCCCTGAGGTCGTCGTCCGGTGCAAAAAGCATTCCGAGTCTGAGCAGCTGGTAGCCTGAGAAACCGACGTTGCCCTGGCTGAGGATGTCCCAGAGACCCTGGAGCGGATCCGAAAGGAGTTTTCTTTGAAGCTTTACTCTGTCTCTGCCTTCAACCTTGACTCCCTCCTCCAGAAATTTTGCCAGGTTGTCTTTTGTGGGCAGCTCTATGAAATCCTGGAGGTGTGCCATCTTCTAATACTCCTTTGCCTGCTCCTGACCCCTGAGAACGCGAAGACCTCCGAGGGCAAGGGCTTCCATTTCCATCTGTCCACCAAAAACTACGGATGGAGCTATCCAGCTGGTTATGGCTTCAAGTTTGCCTGTGACTATTGGTGAATGGGCTATCGAACCGGTAAGAATTATCCGGTCGACTTTTCCCTTGAGTACCGTGGCAGCTTCGCCTAATTCCTGGGCGATTTGAGAAATCATGGCCTCAAACACCAGTTCTGCCTTCCTGTCGCCCTGTTCAATCCGGGCAAGCACATCCCTGACATCATTGGTTGACAGATACGCTGTGAGTCCACCTTTTTTTGTGGTCATGACTCTGATGTCTTCTTCGGAATACTTGCCTGAGAAGCACAGTTCGATAAGTCTGGCAAGCGGTAAACCACCTGAACGTTCAGGGGTTATTGGTCCTCCCTCAAGGGAGTCGTATGTATCGACAATCTTGCCTCCTGCAACTGGTGAAACCGAAATGCCACCACCCATATGGGCAACGACAAAATTGCAGTCCTCAAGATTTTTGTTCATCTGCTCGGCTGCTTTTCTGGAGACAGCACGGATGTTGAGGGCGTGTCCCAGTGAAATCCTCTCACATTCAGCCATTCCAGCGATCCTTGCGATATCTGGCAGTTCATCAACGGAAACAGGGTCAACGATGAAAGCAGGGATATTGTTTTTTTTGGCAATGATGTCGGCAATGACTCCACCCAGGTTGCTGGGGTGGTCGGCGCGCTTTGCTTCGACGAGATCTGTCAGCATTTTGCTGTTGACTTTGTAGGTGCCGGCAGAAATCGGTCTTAGCGGGCCACCTCGACCAACAACACATGTGAGGTCTGATTCTTTCCACCCATGTGCAGTCATGAAGTCGAGAATTGCGCCAAGCCTGTATGGAGCCTGGTCGGCTGTTTTGGCAAAAGAAGACAGTTTTGCACTGTCATGAATAACATTTTCTTCTGCTACCTTTTTTTCATCTTCAAACAGGGCGACCTTCGTCGAGGTCGATCCAGGATTAATCACAAGTATTTTTGCCAAAGCAACCTCTTTGATAACACCTTTTTGGTAACTAGAGTGTACCCTTTGGAACCTTAAAGGTCAATCATAGGCAAAGAATGTAGCATCTACCGAGTTTACACGAGAACATTTTGTGGGTTTATTGCAGAAATGAGGCAAAATCAGTAAATAACAGAAAATAGTAATTTAGACAATTGAATCTTTATTTTATCACCGATAATGTATATAGTCTATTGTTTAATTGAATCACCCAAAAAAACGATAAGAAACTCATTGGGAATGAGGTCTCCCTTCAAATGCCAGCCAATGGATGATGACTTCTAAAAACATTTCAGGAGAATGGAATGAAGAATCTTGTTTTTCTGGCGGTGAGCGGAGCGATGGGAACGATTTCAAGGTATGGGTTAAACGTCCTTGCAGGAAAGATTTTTCCAGAGAGCTTTGTGACAGGGACGCTTCTTGCAAACATCACCGGTTGTTTCCTGTTTGGGTTCGTATGGGGTCTGGCCAATATTACAGGAGTGCTTGAAAAAGAATACTCACTGTTCATTCTTGTTGGTTTCATGGGTGCTTTCACAACATTTTCAACATTTTTGTTTGAAACCGGTAAATTCATAAAAGAAACTAATTATCTTATGGCTCTGGCCAATATTGCGCTTCAGGTCGTGCTTGGGTTAGCCGTGATGTATATCGGAATGATCGCTTCAAAGATGATTGTGAAGGCATAATCAAACACAATCAGGAACGATTGATTTTGGAAAGCGTCAGTAGTAGTTGTCTTCTTCCTCCGAGACTTCGTTTACTGCCGGGATTTCATCCTCATCCTCGGCTTCGTCCTCGTCGTCCCAGTCGTCTTCCATGATCGGTTCGGCGTTGAGGTATTCCTCAAGCAGCTCCTTTGCGTCCTCCATTGAATTGGAGCCGACGATTATGTCGGTTGCGCTCATGGGTCTGAAGGTTGTCAGCGAAGAGAGTTCCGACTGGCCTTCAAGGATGGTTGCCGGAATGTTGTTGTCGCGCAGGAATTCGACGATTGACTGCGCTTCGGCCATGTTCCTGGCCTGATAAAGCACTTCTGGCTCGCCGACTTCAACTTCTTCAAGTTCGTAGTCTGACAGATCCTCGCCACACTCAGGACATACGGTGACGCTTGGATCAAGCAATGTTTTACATTTCGGGCATACGTTCATGTCTTTCCGGCTCCTTTGGAAAGATGATAAAATGACGGTTAATCCTTGTCAACACCCTCACCCTGGACAGAGGTGATTGAAAGTCCTGCCAGGAAAAAGCCGGAAGCCGTAAACAACGGTGTAAGCCAGGCTATCCAGGCATTTCCATAAACGGCGAATTTAGACGCCATGAGAAGAAAAGCTGCAAAAGCCAGAATCTCTCCGAAACCGGCAAAACACAGGTAAGCCGCGCTGAAGGAAATGATGGCTGACAGGATGGCGATCAGGACACTGTAAAAACCGGCATCAAGGGGGAAAAGAACCAGGAAAGCGAGTCCTGACAGGGCTGGAATGAGTCCAAGCCATCGCGCCCACGCTGCAGAGAGTTTCTGGCTGTATGAGATAACAATCATGACCGCACAGCCAAGGAACATCAGCGCAAGCGAAAGGTAGTAGAGGCTGTTCGGGAAAAACTGCATCCTGACTGCAAAATCTGTCAGTGCAGAGCCCACAATCAGGCCAGACGCCAGCGCCATCATAGACTGCCGCTTCCAGATGGCCAGCCCCAGAATCGCCAGTGGCAATATCAGCTCGATCAGGTTGAAATACCACTCCTGACCGGTTGGAAACTGGATGCTTCTGAGGATGCCCGATTTGTCGATCAGGACATAACCAATGAAAAGAACTGCCAGAATTGTGATAACGATGATCTTGCGCCTGTTCTCACCTGAAAACACTTTACACCTGCCTTCAAATCGATTTTAATGGATTTATCCAAGGAGGCAAACATGAGCAGGATTAAGGACGAGAAGCTAGCACCATCAGGACATCAGAAAATCGAGTGGGTGAAACCCAGAATGCCGGTTTTGTCTGGTCTTGCCAGAGAGCTTGCTGGCGAGTTCAAAGGCGTCTCGGTTGCCATGTCTATCCACCTTGAGGCCAAAACTGCTTATCTGGCCGAAGTCCTTGTGGGCTTGGGTGCAAAAGTGGCGATCACGGGTTCGAACCCGCTTTCGACCCAGGATGATGTCGCAGCCTCGCTTGCATCCAGAGGAGCCGGCGTTTTTGCCTGGCACGGAATCACGCCTGAAGATCAGCAAAAATGTATTCAGGACGTGCTTTCAATCGATCCCGACCTGATCCTCGACGATGGAGCCGATCTCACAGTCGAACTTGCCCAGTCCGGCAGGAAGAACAAGGTTGTTGCAATAACTGAAGAGACAACCTCAGGCTTGAAGAGGATGAGGGCGCTTTCTGCCGAAGGGAAGCTACCCGCTCCGGTCATAGCCGTCAACGATGCCCAGTCAAAGAGCCTCTTTGACAATCGCTACGGAACAGGCCAATCAAGTTGGGACGGCATTCTGAGAACCACCAACCTCACCGTTTGCGGAAAGACCGTTGTTGTCGCTGGCTTTGGCTGGTGTGGCAGGGGTCTGGCGCTTCGGGCGAGAGGCTTGGGAGCAAACGTCATCGTGACTGAAATTGACCCGATCAAGGCCATGGAAGCCCATTTCGACGGTTTCCAGGTTATGCCGATGGCTTATGCAGCTCCGCTTGGAGACATCTTCGTCACGGCAACCGGCAACACAAACATCATAGACTCAAGGCATTTCGAGCTTCTCAAGGACGGATGCATCCTTTCAAACGCCGGTCATTTCGACATCGAAGTGCAGATGGACGAGTTGAGGAAAGTGGCGGTTTCCACAAGGGAAGCCAGAAAAAACATAACCGAATACACGCTTTCATCGGGCAAGAAACTCAACGTGCTGGGCGAGGGAAGGCTTGTGAACCTTGCCTGTGCAGACGGCCACCCGGCTGAAATAATGGATTTGTCATTCTCTCTCCAGCTTCTCAGCCTCCACTGGGGTTTGAAGTCAGGCAAGGGCATGGAAAAGAGACTGCACAAGGTTCCTGAAGAGGTTGACAGGAAAGTTGCCAGCCTCAAGCTTTCTTCGGTGGGTGTGAAAATCGACGAGCTGACTGAACACCAGAAGAAGTATCTTGCCTCGTGGGCGTAGCCGTCAAAGCTTGCTTTTTACCGTGAACAACAACGTAATGGGGTCGAAGCCAATCAACAGCAGGTTGACCTTGAAATGATAATCAACTCCTTTGACTGCACCGAAGGGAATGCTTGCGGTCATGACAAGCGTTGCCGTCTCTCCCGGAGCCAGTGGACTGTTTCCGATAAACTTGATGTTTCCGATCTTTCCGCCAGGAGGTGTTGTCCCAAAGAAGTGTTCCTCGCCAAGATATACAGCCTTGCTGCCTTGAGGGCAATTATTCTTGATCTCATAAATAACGTATTTCAATCCACCTGCTTCGACGATATCTGGCAAGGTCAGCAGCTGGTTTGCATAGATTTGTGCACAACCAAGCGATACATCGAAATCGTAGGTTTTCTCAAAAAAACCTTTCTGATTGACTGCCTTTACCGAGAAGGAATGTTTTGACTGCAGATTTGGTTTGCCATAAGTCGCATATTTTGTTGTGATGACGAAGCCTTGCCCTGCTCCGACCTTGGTTGTCAATGGAACAACCTCGAGCCCCTCAGTTTTAGGGGTTGCCGTTACCGTGATTTCTTCTGCAGAGATATTTTTGAACTCCCATTGGAGTGTTTCAATCGAATAGTTGTACTCATCAGGTATTTTGGGCTTTTTTGTCAGCTCAAAAGGAGCACAGGCAGTAATTGACTTTCTGGCAGTAAAAGTTGAGCAGAGGTCACCGGTTGAATTGTTGAAGCCATCACATCTCCATGCCCACCTGAAAACGTTGTTCGGAGGTTCTGTGTTTCCAGTTGGCAGCTTTATGGTGATGTCCCTGGGGTCATTCGGGTTGGCAATTGTCAGAATCTTTGGGAATTCAGCCTTGAGCGTGTCGGGTTCATCCAGGTTTGTAAAGGTGTAAACTATTCCTGCGCAGGCATTGGCTGAGACGTTTTCAAACCTCCACGTGTCAGACAGCGTCTGTCCAGGGCTTGCACATGCAGGCCATGTGTCTTTGAGATCCTGCCATTTGGGACTGATGCAGCTTTTGCAGGTGACATCAAATGCCGAGATGTAGGTGCCGCAAGGTTCGACAGTGCTTCTTCCGGTTGGCGGTGTCGATGTCCAGACAAGGAACTTCATTCTGAATGTAACTTTTTTGCCGTCAACGCAAGAGGGCATAATGTATTTTATCTTCACCGATGCAGTGTCATTCCCCGCTCCTGGCTTAATCTGGATGTATGATGGCGAGAGCATTGGCGGAGTTGTCGATTTTATCAAAGTCGAATTTGTATCGGATGCTACTCTCACATACAGGCTTTGCTGGCACTTGTTCTGAAGCCTGTACTCGACCTCGACCTCATCGCCTTTGGAATACTGCAATGATTCCGTATTTGCTGTCTTCCTTGTAACACCAAGGTTGCAGCATGGCGCAACTTCTGAACGACCTTCAATCCTTGCTCCCGAAATGCTTGTCAGGAGGACAACTGCGATAATTGCCTGGACTAACTTCTTCAAAACAACACCCCCTTCATCCAAACAATTATCATACTCCGATAACTTGAAAGCAATATTGCAGATTCAAATGGAATTATCGATATTCCAGATATTTTGGGAAACATTTCCGAAA
>CAZXEH010000010.1:0-61285 GCA_964639885.1 uncultured Caldisericales bacterium
GACCGGTAAAGAACTTACTAAAATCAATCTCAGTGCTGCCATCACCACTTCACCGGCCATCTTTGACACCGGATACCCCGCAATACTGATTGGAACAATAGATCACAAGCTCTACTGCATCAGCCAGCGACCACAGCTGGACGACTGACCGAAACCTTTTCAATTTCCCAAACATCCATTTTATTGACTGATGTTTTTTCCCTTCTAATATAGAAAGGATGTAAACACTACTTGGAGGACAGTTATGTACGCAGTAATCAGGACAGGTGGAAAGCACTACAAAGTAGCCGAAGGCGACATTCTCAAGGTTGAGAAGCTCGAAGTCGAGGCAGGCAAGGAATACACATTCGCAGAAGTCTCAATGGTTGAAAACGGCGGATCGGTCAAGATCGGCAAGCCGTTTGTCACCGGTGCAAAAGTTGTGGCCGATGTGGTCGATCAGGTAAAGGGCCCGAAACTCACGGTCTTCTTCTACCGCCACAAGACCAACCACAAGAGAATGATGGGTCACAGACAACCGTATTCAGAAGTAAAAATCAAACAGATTATCGGAGGTTGATAAAAGATGCCAAGAAATGTCATCATCATGGGCGCAGCCGGACGCGATTTCCACAATTTCAACGTACTTTATCGCGACAACCCGGACTTCAACGTGGTTGCCTTCACTGCAACCCAGATTCCTGACATTGCAGGAAGGAAGTACCCGGTAGAGCTTGCAGGCAAGCTTTATCCAAACGGAATTCCAATCTTCGACGAATCAGAACTCCCAAGACTTATCAAGGAATTCAGGGCAGACGATGTGGTTTTCTCATACTCAGACCAGCCGCACAACGTCGTCATGAACAAGGCAGCGCTTGTTAACGCACAGGGCGCAAACTTCATGATGACCGGCTACCAGAATACAGCCATCAAATCCACAAAGCCAATCATCTCAGTCACAGCCGTTCGCACAGGTTGCGGCAAGAGCCAGACAACAAGAGCCGTTCTCGACATTCTCAGGAAGATGGGCAAGAAAGTCGTTTCAGTCCGTCACCCGATGCCTTATGGCGACCTCGTCAAGCAGGCAGTACAGAGATTTGCTGACTACTCAGACCTCGACAAGCACCAGTGCACAATCGAGGAAAGGGAAGAGTACGAACCGCACATCGATCGTGGAGCAATCATCTATTCAGGCGTTGATTACGAAAAGATTCTCAGGGAAGCCGAAAAGGAAGCCGACGTAATCATCTGGGACGGCGGAAACAACGACACACCGTTCTACCTTGCCGACCTCGCAATCGTAGTTGCCGACCCGCTCAGACCAGGCCACGAAATCTCCTACTACCCTGGCGAAACAAACATCGTCATGGCAGACGCAGTCGTCATCAACAAGATCGACTCAGCCTATCCGGAAGACGTTCAGTCAGTCAGGGAAAACATCATCTCAAGAAATCCAAATGCAGTCATCATCGATGCCGCTTCACCGGTATTCCTCAAGAATCCAGAGCTGGTAAAGGGCAAAAAGGTTCTCGTCCTTGAAGACGGCCCAACACTTACTCACGGCGAAATGACCTTTGGTGCAGGCTACGTTGCAGCACAGAAAGCCGGAGCGGCAGAAATCGTTTGCCCAAAGCCATACGCAGTCAGATCAATCGCAGCAACATTTGCAAAGTACACCCAGGTTGAGGAAGTTCTCCCTGCAATGGGTTACGGCGATGCACAGATCAAGGATCTCAAGGATACCATCGACGCAGTTCCATGCGACATCGTTGTCTCAGCAACACCAATTGACATCACCAGAGTCCTCAAGTGCAACAAGCCGATCGTCAGGGTCGGTTACGAACTCCAGGTCATTGGTATCCCAACTCTTGAAGATTTGATCAAATCGAAGTTCAACTGGTAAAAAGGAGGCAAATCCGTGGCGGTAAATCTCAAAGGAAAGTCGCTGATTTCAATCCACGATCTGACCCCTGAAGAAGTGGATCAGATTTTTGATGTGGCCAGAACGCTCAAGCTCGAAAGGCTCATGGGCAAGCATGTCAACCCAATCCTCGCCGGAAAATCGTTTGCAATGATCTTCGAGAAGCCATCAACAAGAACAAGGCTCAGCTTCGACATCGCAATGCACGAACTTGGCGGAAACCCGATCTATCTCTCGTCAAATGACATGCAGCTTGCAAGAGGCGAGTCAATCGCTGACACAGCAAGGGTTCTCTCAAGGTACGTCCATGGTATAGAAGCAAGAGTCTTCCAGCACCAGAAGCTTGTCGATCTTGCAAAATACGGTTCAGTTCCAGTAATCAACGGTCTCTCCGACCGCGAGCACCCGTGCCAGGTTCTTGCCGACCTGTTCACGGTTTCAGAAAAGTTCGGCATGGTCACCGGTCTCAAGATGGTCTACATGGGCGACGGCTCAAACAACATGGCCCACTCGCTCCTTCACGGTTGCGCAAAAGTCGGAATGGACATCACAATCTGCACACCGGAAGGATTCCTTCCAGACGCAGAGGTCATGAAAGAAGCCCAGGAAGACGCAGACAAGTCAGGCTCAGAACTGGTTGTCAGCCATGATCCGAAAACCGCCGTTGTTGACGCAGACGTCATCTACACAGACGTTTGGGCATCGATGGGTCAGGAAACCGAGCACAAGGCAAGAGTTGAGCGCATGATGCCGTTCCAGGTCAACAAGGAACTCATGAACATTTGTGAAGGCGCAATCTTCATGCACTGCCTGCCTGCACACCGCGGCGAAGAAGTCACCGACGACGTTGTAGATGCAAAGTACTCGGTAGTTTTCGACGAAGCAGAAAACAGGCTCCATGTCCAGAAGGCAATCCTTGCCCTCCTGATGTAATCAAACAATCGATCAATCAAAACCGGTCGGTCTCGACCGGTTTTTTATTTGGCATTCCTACCAAGTTGACGCAAAAAGTGCTATCATAAACACATGCACGAACTGCCGGTGTCACAGGAGATTTACAAAATCCTGCTTGAAGAATCGAAAAAGAGAAATGCCAGAGTTAAGGGCGTGAAGCTCAGGATTGGCCGAATATCTGGCAACGAACCCAATTCAATAGCCTTTTTCCTCGAGGTTCTGACCAAAGGAACCGACATGGAAGGGTTGAAGGTTGAGTCTGAAGTTGTTGATCCACTGTTGCTTTGCAATTCCTGTAAGAAAGAATTCACCGTCGATGACATCATTTTCATCTGCCCAAACTGCGGAAGTGTCGATTGCAAGACGCTTTCCGGCGACGAGCTTGAAATTGTCACTATCAGCCTGGAGGATTGATGGACATAGAAATAAACAAAAAGGTCGACTTTGCACACGATGAGATCGCTGCAAGAATACGGTCGAAACTCAATGAAAACGGAACCCTGTCGCTCAATATCATAAGCTCACCTGGATCAGGTAAAACCTCGCTTCTTGAGCGCACGTTAATGAGATTCAGGGAAGAATTCAATATCGCAGTTATCGAAGGAGACCCCGAGACAAACCGCGATGCCCTCAGGCTTGAAAAGTTGAGAGTGCCGGTAATCCTCATCAACACTGCAGGAACTGGTGCTTCATGTCACCTCTCGCCTGACCAGGTCGAGGAGTCAATAAATGAGCTTGCGACAGAGAAAACCGACATCATCTTTATTGAAAACGTTGGCAATCTCGTGTGCCCTGCAGCATACGACCTTGGTGAACACGCAAAAATCCTGCTTTTCTCGGTTCCGGAAGGCCACGACAAACCGGCAAAATATACCGTTGCGTTCAGAAACGCCGACATCGTGCTGATCAACAAAACCGACCTGCTTCCGTACTGCGATTTTGACATGGACGCCTTCAAAAAGGACGCGCTTCTGGTCAACCCCAAGCTTCAGATTTTTGAGATTTCCATCAAAACCGGCGATGGATTGCACGAGTGGTTCGAGTGGATCGAACGCCAAGTTCAGATATTGAAAAAACCTGTTTCAGGGTCATAATGAAATGACATGGAAGAAAAAATCACAAAAGATGCTCTCTTTAATAAGTTAGATTTCCAAAAAATTCGTAGCGATATTGATTTCAAAGAAGATAGTGTTAGAGAGATTATCATTTTGCCTATCATCAAAGCATTGGGATATACAGAAGAAAACATTATTAGAAGTAAAACGCTTGAACATCCTTTCTTGAAGATTGGCAGCAAAAGCCGGCCAATAAAATTAATTCCAGACTACACTTTTAAAATAGGCTCAAGCTATGCATGGGTTTTGGATGCAAAAGCGCCAAATCAAAAGATTAAAGATGACGACAATGTTGACCAGGTATATAGTTATGCTACTCACCCAGAAATAAGGAGCACATATTTTGCTCTTTGCAATGGTTTGGAGTTTTCTGTTTACAGAACCACAGACACAAATAAACCAGCGCTATTTTTTTCACTAGACGAAATTGAGTATCACTGGGATGAACTGAAAAAATTGCTTTCACCATCGAGCTTCCAAGTCGGAAAATCAATTGAGTATGAAAAAACCACTTATGCAAAATCACAGTTTCTGGAATTCGATTATAATAAAAGACCGTTGCTGGAAGAGATTACAGTTAGGAAGCAAGCTGCAAAAAGACATTTTGGTGTGCATGGATATTTTACAAAACAAGCATGGAACGTCGTGGCTGACTATATCAAGAACTACTCAAAGCCAGGGGATATGGTACTTGATCCATTTAGCGGAAGTGGTATTACACCCGTTGAAGCATTGATGAATGGACGAAGAGCCGTAGGAATCGATTTGAACCCATTGGCTGTTTTTATTGTTCAATCATTGATCAAGCCTGTGGACTTAAATTTATTATCTGATTCCTTTACTAGGGTTAAAACTGAATATCTGAAGATGGAGCCAAAAACAAATCTTGAAATAAAGAAAGCGCTATCGAAATATAAATATCCTACAGGTTTCAAATTACCAAAAGGGTCTGATGTTCCAACTGTAGAAAGACTATTCAGTGAAAGACAATTATCACAGTTAGCTCTACTCAAATTCTTAATAAACAAAGAGAAAAAGGATGAAATTAGATCTGCGTTGTTACTGGCTTTCTCAAGTACAATTAATAAATACAACCTTACCTTTCATTATACAAACAGTTTAGGTGGTGGTGACAGTGCTGTTTTTAGATACTATAGATACAGAATTGCACCTGATCCTGGCGAGATGCCTCTTATGGAAATATTCGAAAACAAGTATAAGAATTTAGTTTCTGCAAAAAAGGATATTTATTATTTCATTAACTCTGAAACTATTTCGAATATTGATATCAGAAAAGGTTCTGCAACTGATCTATCTTTTATTCATAAAGAAAGTGTTGATTATATTTACACTGATCCTCCCTATGGAAAGAAAATACCCTACTTGGATTTATCTGTCATGTGGAATGCCTGGCTGGACTTGGAAGTCACAGAAGAAGACTATAAACTTGAGGCAATAGAAGACGGCGAATGTAACAAGACTAAAGAGGAATATAACGAACTGATTGCAAAAAGTATTCAGGAGATGTATAGAGTTTTGAAATTTGACAGATGGCTATCCTTTGTTTTTGCTCACAAAGATCCAGAGTTCTGGCATTTGATAATCGACACTGCCGAGAGATGTGGTTTTGAGTATGTTGGCGCAGTTCCTCAAAAAAATGGACAGACGAGTTTCAAGAAGCGACAAAATCCATTCACGGTCTTATCTGGGCAGTTGATCATTAACTTCAGGAAAGTTAAAAACCCAAAAGCGGTACTAAAAGCCAACCTTGGATTGGATATTGCTGAAATTGTCATCCAAACCATCGAGGGCATAATTGCTAAAAACGATGGCGCTACGCTGGAGCAAATCAACGATGAGTTGATTATCAAGGGCTTAGAACTTGGCTTCCTTGACTTGCTCAAGAAAGAATACAGCGACCTAACGCCAATTCTGCTTGAGAATTTTGATTACGACGAGTCAACTGAAAAGTTCAAGCTTCACAAAGATACAAAGTTTAGATCACATATTGATGTCAAGCTGAGGATAAAATACTATTTGATCAGTTATCTGCGACGAATGGAACGCACAAATCAGATTCCACATTTTGATGAAATTGTTTTGAACATTCTCCCATTGTTGAAAAATGGCACAACACCTGAGCATCAAACAATTCTTACCGTTCTAGAAGATATTGCTGAACGTGTTGGAGATGACGGCTGGAGACTGAAAAGGGATAATCCAACGCTGTTCGATTGATTTTTCTTATATCCCCCACATCGGTATTTTCACATTCTTTTCCTTGGCGACCTTCACGGCCTCGTCGTAGCCAGCGTCAACGTGACGAATCACACCCATGCCTGGATCACCGGTCAGAACATTGTTAAGTCGTTTTGCTGCTTCCGGGGTTCCATCAGCAACCGTAACCTGTCCAGCGTGGATTGAATAACCGATTCCAACACCGCCCCCGCCATGCACGGACACCCACGAGGCTCCGCAGGAAGTTGCAAGGAGTGCATTGAGGATTGGCCAGTCTGAAACAGCGTCCGAGCCGTCTTTCATCGATTCGGTTTCACGGTTTGGCGAGGCAACCGAACCACAGTCGAGGTGGTCACGACCAAAAACAATCGGCGCTGATATTTTCTTGTTTGCCACAAGTTCGTTTACTGCCACTGCAAAACGGTTTCTGTCGCCGTAACCAAGCCAGCAGATGCGGGCTGGAAGCCCTGGAATCTGGTTGAAGTGGAGTTTCTCCCTTGCCATCCTGATCCATCTGGCAAGCGACTTGTCTTGCGGGAACATCTCAAGAACGAGTTCGTCAGTCCTGTAGATGTCTTCAGGGTCGCCTGAGAGGGCTGCCCATCTGAACGGTCCCTTGCCTTCGCAAAACAACGGTCGGATGTAGGCTGGAACGAACCCAGGGAACGAGAACGCCTGCTTGTGATCCATGCCGTTTTTGACTGCCTGCTGGCGTATGTTGTTGCCGTAGTCAAAGGTTATGGCGCCTTTTTTCTGAAGATCGAGCATGGCCTGAACATGAATCTGAACGGTTCTGAATGACTCATCAAGATATTTTTTCGAGTCCCTGCCACGCAGTTCAAGGGCTTCCCTGTAGGTCATGCCGTTTGGGACGTAGCCTCCTAGCATGTCATGAGATGAGGTCTGGTCTGTAAGAACGTCTGGGATGAAGTTATGGCTTACGAAATATGGCAAGGCGTCGGCGCAGTTGGCAACCAGTCCGATTGAGACGGCTTCGCCTTTTTCCTTTGCAGAAAGTGACATTTTTATGGCTTCATCGATTGAGTGGGTCTTCTTGTCGAGATAGCCTTCGGCGATTCTCTGATCGATCATCTCTTCGTCGATGTCAACGATGAGGCAGACGCCTTCGTTCATTGTGACGGCAAGCGGTTGCGCTCCACCCATCTGGCCGCAGCCACCGGTGACAACGATCCTGTTTTTCAGGGATCCACCAAAGTGTTTGCCCGCACATTCGGCAAAGGTGTTGTAGGTTCCCTGCAAAATTCCTTGAGTGCCGATGTAGATCCATGAGCCAGCCGTCATCTGGCCGTACATCATCAGACCCTTCTTTTCAAGATCGTCAAAATATTCCTTCGTGCTCCAGAATGGAACGATGAGTGAGTTCGCAAGGAGGACTCTCGGAGCGTTTTCATGTGTTTTGAAAATACCCACCGGTTTCCCGCTTTGGATGAGCAAGGTTTCGTCGTTTTCAAGATTAATAAGTGATTTTACGATTGCATCATAGGCCAGCCAACCTCTTGCAGCCCTTCCGGTTCCGCCGTAAACGATCAACTCTTCCCATTTGCGGGTTTGTTCGAGATTATTCTGGAGCATCCTCAACGCAGCTTCCTGAATCCAGCCCTTGCAGACAAGCTCAGTTCCGCGTCTTGCTTTGATTGGTTCCTTCGGTGCGTCCTTGGCGTATGAAATGTTGTAATTTTCAATCATTTATATGACCTTCTTCTTTGAAACGTAAGCAAAATCGCTTTGTGTGAATTTCAGATCGGTTTCGCCGACTTTTATTACGTCTCCGTCTGAAAGTTTGAGTTGTTCGAGAACCCTTTTTTTGTTGAGGAACGTGCCAGAAACAGAGTCACAGTCTGAAATGTAGAAGCCGTCGGCTTTTTCGATGATGTAGGCGTGTTTGACTGAAACGGTTGGATCGTCAACATAAAAGTCTGCCAGAGGATCAGTGCCGATGAGAACATGGTTTTTCCTGATTCTGAACTGGTGTTCGTCGTCTCCGGCAAGAGAAATCCAGGCCAGATAGTGCATGTCCTCCGCAGGTTTTTCAACGACTGTTTTGCCTTTTGGAACAGACGTTTTTTTGAGTGACCACAACCAGATGATTATTGCTCCGGCAACAACAAAGCCAAGCAGAATCCACACCCACAGGAAGCTGGGTTTGCCTTCGATTGTGACAGACACCGGCAATGATTCCTGGGTTTTTCCGTCGTCGACGATCAGTTTCAGCTCTTTTGTTCCTGAGCCAATCTCTGGCAGATTTGAAAAATCGATGCTGTAGGTGGCGTTCTTCCAGTCCTTAAAGTTGTCTATGAACTCCTTGACCTTTGTTTTGTCGAAAGTTGCTGAATAGAGCGAGATTCCACCGGTTTGTTTCGACATCTCCCCAAGCACGTAGGTTTTCACGTTTGCTGGAGGTGCAACTGTTATGATGGGGTAATTCGGGAGCTTGGACGTGTTCTGGCTTCCGGTGTCATCCCCGTCTGAAAACAGGAAAATCAAGCCCTTTCTGTCCGGCTGGGTGGCCAGCAGATGGTCGGCGTCCATCAGGGCGTCGTAAATATTGCTGTCTTTTTCCTCGGCATAAAGCGTGCCCATTTTAAGTGCAGGTTCGGCTGGGTTGGAGGTGAAGCTGATGATCGTGTTTGAGGCTTTTGAGAATGTCATCATGCTGAAGGTGTCGTTCGTTGAAAAACAGCCGGCAATGTCAGCCAGAACTGGCTTCAATTCCTTGAGATTGTATCCGACCGATTGCGAGACATCGACGAGGAACACGACGTTGACCGGATTGCCGAGGTCTTCAATCTTGGAAACATTTCCATCGTACATCTTGTCGTAGATATCAAGGGAGAACTTCGGATTTTTGATGTCCTTGTCAATCTTGACCGTTGCACGGGCGTTTGGCCATGATGATCCGTCAAAACTGATCACCTGTGCGCCAATAACTGTTCCGGCGAGCAGGAGCAGGATTGGTATAACTATAAAAGCCTTCTTCATTTCTGGGGTTTAAGCAACCTCACAAACCTTCTTTTTCCAACTCGAAGTACTGTCGGGGCTTCCGGCTCGTTCACCTGCATCATTGGGTCGGTGATGATCACTTCATCGATCGAGACGGCGTTTGACTGGACTAGCCTTCTGGCTTCAGAGCCCGATGGTGCCATTCCAAGTTTCTGGACGAGCTTTGTGATGAGGATAGGGTAGTCAGCCTTGGAAAGAGTAACCTCGTCAATGTCTGTCGGGACGGCATGTTTGGAGAAGACTGATAGGAACTCGTCCTTCGCCTTCGTACCCGCATTGTCGGAGTGCCAGATGTCAACAATCTTCTGTGCCATTGTAAGTTTGATGTCTCTTGGATTTACGCCGTTTTCAAGGTCATTTTTGAATCTCTCAAGCTCATCGGGGGCAACAAATGCAGCGTACTGAAGGTATGTTAGAATCAGATGATCTGGAATACTCATCAATTTTCCAAACATCTGGTTTGGCTCTTCCATCAGGTCGACAGTGTTGCCAATGGATTTGCTCATTTTGATTACGCCGTCTGTGCCCGGGAGGATTGGCATGGTGATAACGGTTTGCGGTTCCATGCCCATTTCACGCTGTAGTTCGCGAGCTGCAAGGAAGTTGAACTTCTGGTCGGTTCCTCCAAGTTCGATATCGGCTTTGATTGCGACAGAATCGAATGCCTGGCAGATGACGTAGAGGAGTTCATGGAGGTAGATCGGAACTTCCGCTTTCATACGGTTTGTGAAGTCGTCACGCTCAAGGATACGGGCGACGGTGAACTTGGCCATGAGCTTGATTACGTCCTTGGCATCAAGTCTTCCCAGCCACTCTGAGTTGAACCTCAGCATCCCTTCGGCAGGATTGAGAATCCTTGCAACCTGGTCGATGTAGGTTCTGGCGTTGTCCTTTATGGCTTCTTCAGAGAGAGGTTTTCTGGTTTCCTTGCGTCCTGACGGATCACCGATCATCGCCGTGTAGTCGCCTACCACGAAAATGACCTTGTGACCAAGCTCCTGGAACTGCCTGAGTTTCTTCAGAACAACAGCGTGTCCAAGGTGGAGATGGGGTGCTGTCGGGTCAGCTCCAAGTTTGATAATCAGCGGTCTACCGAGCTTCAGCTTCTGCTCGATGCCATCTTCCGGAATGATCTCTGCGCAACCAAATTTCAACAGTTCAACTGCTTTGTCCATGATTCACCCACGAGTAAATGTATGCCAGTATTCCTGATAAGTATAGGATTGATGATGCCAGAATCCAGATGTATCCGGTTCCAAAGCGAAGCGTTGCTGATGCAGCCATCGGAAAGATGTAGGCAACGGCAAAGAACATATAGGCAGACCTCAGCCTTGATGCGAAGAACGAGATGCACCAGACAAGAAAAAGTCCTGCTGTTCCTAGGAAATTCAACCAGACAAGCTGGTTGAAAAGGTTAATGTTAAGCGGTAAAGCTGTTTTCCAGGTGATGATGAAGCCGATGATCGGCAGAACCGGTATGCCCAGAATAGAGAACAGGATTATCTTGTCCGAGACGTCAGGCACTGATACTTCGTGCATCTCAAGCCAGATTCCGCCGGCAGCCCAGAAGGCAAGCGCCATGAATCCTGAGGCGACAAAGAAGCCGAGACCGAAGACGTAGCCTGAGGCAAGCATGAGCATACCAAGGACGAACAGCAGTGAGATTATGAATTGACCGTACTTCCTGAATGTTTTGTATTTTTTGAATGACAGCCATATGAGGATTGACGATACCGCTCCGCCCAAAGCCGAGAGGGTGAAGAAGGCTGAAGCCAGTTTTAGGATTCCGTTCACTCAATGCTCCCCAACTGCAGCCTTGTCCAAAGTCAGTTCCTTGCCGGCTGCATCGATGAGGCTGATCAACCCCTGACGGTAAAGTCTTGTGATTGACTGGGAGATGTGTTTTTGGTCAAGCTGAAGTTTTTTCATTATTTTTTCAAGGGTCGTGCGTCCGTCAACCATCTGGAAGATCATGTCCTGTATGGCTGTTTCGACGCCTATCCTTCTGCCTTCGATCTCACCTTTTGGGACGAAAAGCGATCTTCCTCTGGCCGGGATTGGAATAACCTGTAGGTTCAGCATTCTGTACTGAAGCGACCTGATGATTCCTGCGGATTTGAGGCTGAAGAGGATTTTATAGACAGAAAGATAGCCCAATCCTGACTTTTCTGCCACCTGTTTTGCTGTAAGCCTGCCGTCAACAAGACGGAGTACTTTCCAATCCTGTGGAGTCATGGCGTAATCGTTGACTGAATCAGGATCTTGAGGCGCAACCTCAAACACTTCAAGTGTCATGTTGTCCTGTGAAACGATGACACCCCATTCCTCGAGGAGTTTGGAGCCTTCAATGAGGAGAGAATCGAGTGGTTCGTAAACAGTTCTCAGATCGATCTTCCCTCGCTCGTCAAAGGTGAACTGCCCCTCTTCCCATGTGAGAAGTTCGTAGAATGCAGAAGAACCGGTCAGCTTGGCCAACGAACAGTGGTAGAGCTTGCCATGGTTAAAATAACATTTAGCCTGCCTCGTCCCGTCATCTATCTTAAGGGCGCCTGATTTCCCCTCCATTGTTATGAGCTGGAGAAGAGAGTGTAGCTTGAAACTCTTTATGTCACCAACGAGAGCCATAGACCCTCCAATATAGAATTTATCATTACAATTCTATTTCCGCACCAACATTTGTCAACATGAGGGCGGGGCTAATTGCCTTAATCGAAACAAAACCACAATTTCAATTAACAACTGCTTGTAAGCTGATCTGGTTACGGTATTGTGGAAGTAAATCTTTGATGAGCTTCAAATAAGATGGAAAAAGAAAAAATTCAATTCACATCTTTTTTGGGTCTTGTATTTACGCTTTCTGGCGTAATTAGTGCCATGTCATTTCAAACTGCAATTTCACCCGTGATCAAGACCGTGGGTGATTCGCTGAACCTGAGCTATGTCATGAAGACCGTGCTGATGTCGGCACCATCGCTTGGAGCAGTGCTCCTGATGATTCCGGCCGGACGGTTCCTTGACAGAAGCAATCCGGTGAGATTTTCCCTGCCATTCTTGGTCGTCATGCTTGCCTGTTCGTTTTGCAGCCTGTTTGCCCGAGACTATACAACTCTTATTGTATTCAGGCTCGTCGCCGGAATTACTTTTGCGCCTCTTCTCATCTATGGGATCCAGTTGATCTCTATGGTGGCTAAACCGGTCGACAGAAACAGACTCTCAACAATTCAGACACTTGGGGCACCGATGGCTTACCTGCTTACGGCCTCTCTTTCTCCGCTGATTACAAGAGCTTTGGGATACCAGTTTACTTATTTGATCCCATTGGCGTTTTCTGTCGTTGGCATCATTTTTGCCTTGAGGTTCTGGAACCTGCAAATCCCTGAGAGACCAAAACTGGCAAAAACAAATGGCTGGATAACAAAGGAATCTGCTGTTCTTGCCGTTTGCTGGGGGTTGTTCTCCATATCAACAAGCGTTTTCATTTATTTAGGCGCAAACATGGCTCAGGATCACGGTTTCTCGGATATTGTAGCTGGTCTTGGCAATCTTGCGTTTGCAATACCGGCGATGATCGTTGGTTTCATCATTGGCGACCTGATCGACAAAAAAATCAGAAGACTGACGCTCATGATCATCCCGCCGATTCTGATGGGAATTTTCATATTTATCACCTCACTTGGCAAAGTCGGTTGGATAGTTGGAGTTTTCTTAATGGGTTTTGCTGCGGCTACTATTCCACCAGTCATTTTCACAACCCCAGTCAAGTTTGAAGCGCCAGGCAAAATTGCCCAGGCAATTGGCTTCATAAATCTTGTTGGTATGTTTTCAATGCTTGTTGCACCGCCTTTGGCCGGACTTCTTAAATCTGCAACAGGCTCATGGTTGGTTCCATTCGGTTTTGCAGGGTTTGTTGGGGTTTCCATTTCGCTCGTGGTGCTTTCTATCAAAAGGGGGCTGGCTTGAAGAAAAGTCCATATCTGGTTGTTTTCATGTCCATCATTCTGGTGTCGTTTGGCACAAAAACGGCAAATGACAAATATTACAAGCTATCTGCGATGGTGACGGTGAAGCCGGGCCAGTCTGTAAACATATCTGTCAAAAATGGTCTGCTTTCGGTTGAGGGCGAAGGGCTTGATGATGTGCCATCGATTGCCGAAACTGCCCCGCTTTGGCTCAGACATGATCTCAAGGTTGCTTTTTCCAATCTTTCAAAAGCAGCCGACAGGATTGGGAAAAGCGCATTTGTTTCGGTTTCAAGATTTGATGGCCAGCAGGTTCTGTTGATCTCGTCGACCGGCAAAAAACCAGTCATGCTTAAAATTCCAGGATATGATGATATTTCCGATCTGTTACCAGCTTCTTTGGATAAAAACGCAAGGCTCTCTATTGCAGACATTAACAGCGATAAAATTCAGGATATTGTTGTTTGTACAACAAACGGTGGATACTATTATCTCCTTGGTCCAAAATTCACAACAAGGACGAATGATGGCAATGTTTCGCCTGACTCGACCCTTGCAACCTCACCTCTCTATCCTATCACCTCATCCGAGGGGAACCTGACTTTTGCAGGTAAACCGAATGGCTTCGGTTTCTTCAACGACAAAGGACTTTTTGCAAAGTGCGATCAGGCTAATTTTGTCACCATGTTGCCAAACGCTTATGGTGCACTTTCAACAATCGGACTCTATTTTATCGATGTCAACGGGGATCTGAGAATGTTTGACAGAAGACTGACAGGCATATGCAAACCTGAACCTTATGGCTACATCTCAAAGTCTGAGAACCGCTTTCCGACATTGCCCGGAAAAGTCAGCATGACATTCAATGGTGACACGATAATGTTTGGAACTGCTGAAGGTAAAATTGTCGGGTATAAAATAACCAAGGAGGGCTGGACTCCAGTAGCAATAAAAACAGGATTGAAATTAGGATCCAATATTTGCATTCAGGCCTTTAACGGGTGTCTCTATTACCGTGATACAAACTCAAACATAATTTACTTCTCAGGTGATCCTGACTGGAAAACATCAACAAGCACCCAGGTGCATTCAGTTTCAAACTTCGCCATCGGTGAAGCCAATGGTGATGGGTCAGCAGATCTAGCAGTTATCAACAAAAACAAACTTTCGATTCTTGCCGGTCCAAATTATGCCAACTATGTCAAAACAATTGAGGAATGGGGTGTCGCCCAGAACGAAAATGGTGAAACAGAGGAAGTTGCTCTGATTACCGAAAATTCCAATCCTGCTTTTGGTGATATCAACGACGATGGCAGTGTTGACCTGATCGTTGGTGGTGTGGATGGAAGAATCTGCACATTTCTGGGGCCTGACTTCAGGAGGTCTGACGATCTCGACTGGCTCGATGTAGGAAGCTATGCAATCCCGCAGTTTGGCGATGTTGACGGGGACGGCAAAAAGGAACTGCTGGTCTCCAATAGTGACAGCGTCTTGTTCTGTTACAGGAGAACCGACTCCAAGTGGAACGAATGGAATTCCTGGGTTTTCACCCCGAGCCAGAATTATAAGAAAATATCGGATTATTATGATTCTTACATGTCGGATGCACCTTATGTCCAGTGGAAGGCTGATCCTGAGAGCGTAAAAGAGTTCTCGTCAATTCTTGAACACTGTGAAGCCAGATATTTTGACGAGATTGCCTTTGTCATTGCACACACCGCTACTGAAGTGCTCAGAACTGTAGCGAGAATGGGGCAGGCAGACATTCTTGAAAGGAATGCAAAAACTATTTATGAGTATGCCTCAACCCTGCCATATTTGAAACTCGTAGAAAAAGATCGTTACACGACAATTTCTTACAAGATAGCAGGCAAAGAGGTTGAGCTTCCAAGAGATGATTATTACTGGTACGTAGTCCATCCCAAGATTTCCTTCGAGTTGCCTTTGGCCATTGATTGTTCATGGTGGGACAGAACACCAGAAGATTATGGTGTTACAGAGGATGCATGGTTGATGCATGAGGAGAATTTTTTTCATGGCAAGATCAAGCCTGTTTTCTGGAGGGAAGCGTTTAAAAACGACAAAACATACGGTGAATCGGTAATCGATGCCGCCAAGAGAGCAAGAACTTATGAAGAGGCATTGGGAAACGTCTTCAAACTGAAAGCACTTGGCACCGATAAACTTTTCAAGTTCGGTTACCTTACCAATGATCTGTATCCGTGGCAGATTTACAAAAAGCACTATGGCTCCTGCGGGGAAAATTCGATTGTTTTCACTGCAATGGCCAGAGCTGCCCTGTTGCCCTGTTATGTTGTAGTTAACCAAGGTGAAGACCATCAGTGGAACGAAGTGTGGATGCCTGATGGCTGGAGACATCTCGAGCCAAGTTCGCAGGAGCTGACCTGGGATCAGCCCTGGAAATCAACCGAAGACGAAGACCACAAGGCAAAAACACTCTCAGCTGTCTTCGCATGGAAAGGTGACGATTCAATATTTCCAACCACGACTACGGTTCACAACAGCAAACCTGGCTACACCAAACTTCAAAGGGGCTACACAGATACAGCGGATGTTAATTTCACAATCCTTGACGCAAACATGAAACCTGTCGAAGGCGGAATGGTTGTGGTGAGAACCGGATGGAACAAAACAAACACTATCTCAATTTGGGGCTATACGGATGTTGATGGCCATGTTCATTTTGACCTTGGATACGAACCGTATTATGTAATTGATGTTGTTACACCATACGGATCAACGGGCCTTTCAAGACTGGTGGTCAAAGAGCTCCAGAAATATGACATAACCCTCAATGTGTCAGGCGTAGTGGATTATCAGCATTCAGAACATGACGGTCAGGAAACTACCGGTACGAATGTAAAGGTGAGATCGATAAAAAATGACCTTAGACCGTTGAATTTCATAACAAGCAGGAGCATGAGGGAAGGGAGTTACCTTGTCGAGAATTACGACTATCATGGACCATTGTTTATAAAGCAGCCAACAACATCGAAACCTGTTTCCGTTTCAGTTAAAAAAAACAACTTCCAGGTCAGTGAAGGCGGAAAATTCGGTCTTGGAACGGAACAAACACTTACCATAACAAATGAAAACCTCTATACATGGGAAACAGTCAGGGTTGAAATCGAAGTTCCTGTTGAGTACTACCTCCTCAAACTCACAGCAAGAACATCTACTGATTTGATAAAAACAGGTGACATCATCGAACTTCACGGTACAGTAACCCACTCAACTCCGATTAACAGAATCGAATTTTCCTGGGACAAGATCTACTGGCAATCTAGCCCGACTCCCGTTGATGGATGGCTAGGGGATTTCAATTTAGAAATCCCGGTAAGGGATGATTTGGTTGCAAGTCCGGGTGAAAAACAGCTTTTTATAAGATGCAAAGCTTTGACCTGCGAATGCACCACTGATGCCACAATCTCTGTTCCCATAAAAGTCATAGGCAAGTAAAAATGCAACTCTTTTCTTGCTGGAACTTGTAATATTCGACAGAAGATTTGCCGAGAACAAATTAATGACTTGACACATGTATTGTCATGGCGTAACTTGGCTTTGATGAGATTCAGAATAACCTGCGTAAATTTTTGCCTGATCTTTCAGGTTTTTTAAATTTCCAGTCATAAAGGAGCATGATATGAGAAAAATGCTGGTCATTATTGCAATTATGCTTGCATTTGCCGGTCTCAGTCCGATGAGGGCTGCCGATGACAAATACTACACCCTTTCTGCAACCGTTATGCTTGAGCCAGGGCAATCGGTGAATCTGGAAGTAAAAGACGGACTTCTGAAGATTGACGGCCTCTACAAACCAGAAGTACCGGCTGTTGTCGGTTCTGCCCCTGATTGGCTGAAAAGTGATCTCGAATTGTCATTTGAAAAGCTCTCCAAGGCTCCTGACAGGATTGGGAAAGATGCCTACATAACCTGTGCCAACTTTGAAGGCAAGGAAGTACTTGTCATCTCATCGACAGGCAAGAAGCCGATAATTCTGACGTTGCCCGATTATGGCAACCTTTCGGGGATTGTGCCTGCGTCTATAGATGTGAACGCAAGAATCGACATCGCAGACATTGATTCGGATGGCAACCCGGACCTGGTTGTTTGTCCGAAAAATGGCGGCTATTACTACCTCCTTGGGCCAGATTTTGCTGTTTCTACAAAACAGGGCAGCGTCTCGATTGACCCTTCAATGGCCAAAACACCGATGTATCCGATGACATCTGCTTCCGGCAATATCGGTTTCAAAGGAGCACCGGAAGGTTTCGGCTATTTTGGTGATAATGGCGATTTCATAAAATTTGATCAGAACAATTTCGTCATGCCGCTTCCAAACTCATACGGCGCAATGACTTCGTTGGGGTTGTTTTATATCGATGGCAACGGCGATCTGAGGTTGTTTGACAAGAAACTGACCGGAGTTGCCAAGCCTGTTCCGACCGGTTATTCAGCAAAGACTGAATCGGGATTGCCATCGTTTGATGGAGAAGTGCACATGGCTTTTGACAAGGGCAGGATTGTTCTCGGAACGCTCGATGGTGATCTGCTTAGCTACACGATTTCAAAAGGTGAATGGAAGAAATCCGAAGTCAAAACCGGCATCAAATTTGCCGGCAAGCTTTCAGTCCAGATTTCAGACGGAAAGCTCTATTACCTCGATGCCTCCTCCAATAAAATCAAAGTGACTGGAGATTCAAGCTGGAGCAAATCTTCGGATACGAAAGCCACATCTGACGCCCCATTTGCTGTCGGTGATGTCGATGGTGACAAAGTGGTTGACATAGCCGTTGTTTCTGGCAGCAAAATCAACATTCTCTCAGGGTCAGATTTCACAAAACCGATGAAAACAATTGAAGAGTGGATCGAGCGAAAGAAAGACGACAAGGAAACCGAAAAGATTCCGGTCATTTCAAAGTCATCCAGTCCGGCATTCGGCGATGTTGACGGAGACGGAAGACTCGATCTCCTGGTTGGCGACAAGGATGGCAGGATTGCAACCTACCTTGGCCCGACATTCAAGAAGTCAGACAACTTTGACTGGCTGGACGTTGGTGATTATGCAGCGCCCCAGTTTGGTGATGCAGACGGTGATGGAAACCCTGAATTGCTCATATCAAATGTCGATGGCAGGCTGTTCTGCTACAAGCACAACGGTTCAATCTGGCAGGAGTGGAAGTCTTGGTCGTTCATTCCAACACCATCGCAAAACGTTGAGTCGGACTACTACAACTCCTACATGCATGATGCACCGCTGGTTCAGTGGAAGGACGATCCGGAAGTTGTAAAAGCCTACGTTTCCCAGCTCGAAAACTGTGACCCGAAGTGGTTTGACGAGATTGCTTTCGTTGTGGCAAACACATCACCCGAAATCCTGAGAACCATGGCGAGAATGGGTCAGGCTGACATTATGACCCGCAATGCCAGAACAATTTACGAATATGCCCCATCCCTTCCATATCTGAAACTGGTTGAAAAACCGGATTACACAACGATTGTCTATAACATTGGCGGGAAAGATGCAGAATTGCCAAGGGATGATTACTACTGGTACGTTGTCCACCCAAGGATCCTGTTTGAATTGCCGGTCGGCATCAATTGCTCGTGGTGGGACAAGTCTCAAGAAGATTATGGTATGTCAATCGAGGACTGGTGGAAGCACGAGGAGAACCTCTACCTTGGCAAGCCTGTTTTCTGGAGAGAAGCTTACAAAGACGACAAAACCTACGGTGAATCTGTGCTCGATGCTGCAAAGAAGTCAAAAACCTATGAAGAGGCAATGAAGAACGTCTTTTGGCTAAAAGGTCTCGGCAAAGACAGACTCTTTACATTCGGCTACCTGACAAATGACCTCTACCCGTGGCAGATTTACAAAAAACACTACGGCTCCTGCGGAGAGAATTCGATTGTGTTTGCGTCGATGGCCAGGGCAGCGCTTTTGCCATGTTATGTTGCAATCGACCAGGGCGAAGACCACCAGTGGAACGAGGTTTGGATGCCAGACGGCTGGCGTCATCTGGAACCGAGCTCCGAGAGGCTGACATGGGATGTTCCATGGATTCCTCCCAATGAAGGCAGAAATCATGACTCGAAAACAATCTCAGCCATTGTGGGCTGGAGAGGCGACGACTACATGTTTGCCACCACCACTTCGGTTCACGTTCCAGAATCTGACAAAAACTATACAAAATCTGGAAAGGGCTACACCGACACCGCCGATGTCACCTTCAGGATTCTTGACTCACAGGATAAACCGGTTGAAGGTGGACTTGTAATAATTAGGTCTGGCTGGAACAATTCCAACAATGTTGCAATCTGGGGCTACACGGACATTAATGGGAAAACCAGATTTGACCTTGGCTATGAGCCGTATTATGTCATCGATGTGGTCACTCCTTATGGAATTACAGGCCTTTCGAGGTTTGTAGTAAAAGAGTTAGAAAAATACGAAGTAACATTGAAGGTTCCTGGCAAATCCGACCATGTGAACCCGGTCTACGGTGAACCGCCAAACACAGGCGCAAACGTTCTTTTTGAATCGATAAAGGATGAGCAGAGACCGATGAATTTCAGAACCAGCCGTGGTTATAGACTTGGTGGCTATCTCTTTGAGACTTACGGACATCACGGGCCACTGTTCTTCAGGCAACCGATTCCGGCAACACCGGTCACGGTTTCAATCGGTTCAGGCAAGTACCAGATTGGAGCCGGCAAAAACTTTGGACTTGGAGCCGATCAAACCCTGACAATTTCAAACGATTCCCTTTATACATGGAAAACTGTTACAGTCAAAATCAATGTTCCGGTCAAGGAATACAAGCTTTCGCTCAACGCCTCGGCCTCAAAAACTGCAGTCAAAAGCGGTGAGAGCTTTGAAATAACAGGAAAAATCGATCACTCGTCACCACTTGTGAAGTTCGAGACCTCCTGGGACGGCAAAGTCTGGAAAAATATTCCAGTCCCTGATGGACAATGGTTTGGCGAGTTCAAAATCACAGTTGAGACCGGCGAGAATGGCCCGATGAGTCCTGGCGACAAGAAGGTTTTCATAAGGTGTTCAGCCCTCAAGCCAGACAAAAACCTTGAAGCAACATTCGAGATACCGGTGAAGATTGTTTCAACCAACAAGTTTCCAAACCAGCCAATCTATCAGGATGGGCCTGATCCGGTTGCAGATGCCAGGTGGAGACTTGTGGATTTCACAATCCCCGAGGGTGAAAAATATCTGCTGATCCAGACCGATTCAAAAACTCCAAACCTTGATCTGGACATGTTCCTGTACCTGGACTCAAACGGGAACGGCAAGGTTGACAAAGGGGAAGACATTGCGAATTCAGCCGGTGGTTCGGCATTTGAAAGGATACTGCTTCAGGAACCGAGGAAAGGCCCTTACATCCTCATAATCCACGGTTATTCGGTGCCCGATGATTCGAGGTTTGACCTGAAACTCTCCTGCGCACCAACTTGGTAAGGCATCAATTATGCAAAAAAGCCGGACATTGTTTGTCCGGCTTTTGTTTTTATGTTGACTTGCGCTTGTTTGGGTTTTATATTGACTAAACTTTGTGCGCCCGTAGCTCAACTGGACAGAGTGGCGGCCTCCGGAGCCGCAGGTTAGGGGTTCGAATCCCCTCGGGCGCGTAACGACCAGGCTTTCAGTGACATTATCTGATCTCTTATTTTTGCCGCGTCTTCATATCGCTCTTCAAGAATTGCCCTGTTGAGATCGTCGATGAGCGACTCCATCGTTATGTGTCCCTGTTCGAAATCATCCATCAGCTTGCCCAACGATGTTTTGAAGGAAGAGTAGCAGGAATCGCATCCCTTGTATCCTGACTGGACGAAATGGCTGAATCTTTTCCCGCACTTTGGGCAGATGGTTTCGGTTGTGGACTTGTTCTCAATGCTGCTGGTGATCATCTCAAGCCAGTCCGGCATCTGCTTTCCGCCGAATGCGGCCGAGTTTCTCCTTGAGTCCAGCATTTTTTTGGCACAGTCATCGCAGACGTGCAGTTCAAGAACCTTGTAGGCTCCGAGCACCTGGATGTAGTGGCCGTTTGCTTCTTTCTGTTTACAAATCTGGCACAGCATCTATAATTCCTTTGATATCAATTATAAGGAGTGTCGGTAAATTGTCCACAAGATTGGGTTTTGACCTTGTAAACATAGGCAGAATCAGGCAAATCACAGCAAAAACCCCACGCATACTTAATAGATTGTTTACTGAAAATGAACTGGTCTATTCGAAACAATTTTCGGATGAGGCCCCTCACCTGGCTGCCTGTTTTTGTGCAAAGGAAGCCTATTTCAAGGCACTTGGCACAGGGCTGGACACTCACAGATGGAAAGATGTCGAATTGCTCCACAAGACAAACGGAGAGCCATATTTGGAGTTTCTTGGAAAACCGATATCTGGTCAGGTTTCAATCTCTCATACCGACGATATCGCCGGTGCTGTCGTGATCCTTTTCTGATACTGCACACAAAACAAAAACGGGGCTTTGTTAAGCCCCGTTTTTTATTGGTGAAACCGAGTTATTTCTTGGTTGGATCAGGGTAGGTGATCGTGATCATTCTTTGAACTGGATCGTAAGCCACCTTTGCCCCAAGACTGTCAGCAACAAATTTTAGTGGAAGCAGAGTTTTGTTTCCAACAATTACAGGATAAAGCTTCCCTTTTGGATCCAAAGGTACCTCTTTCCCGTCGATCTTCGCTTTTTTATTCTTAATCTGCAGTTCAACAGTTTTAGTTTTTCCACCAGGCAGTGATTGTTTTATGGGTATAGTTTTTGTCTCTGCAATCCAACCAACTTCGCAGAATAAAACTGTTGCAACATCTTTGATGGGCATGAAGGTGTTCCCCTGAAGATCTTTTGGCAGAGGATCACCTGACATCGGCGCAGTTGCAAGCACCGATCTTACGCCATTGACCATCATTGTTTTCTGGCCAAGCCAGAGGTTGATGACCGTTGGTGAGCCATAGATCGTGAATGTGTAGGTCTGTTCGTTGCCAGCTTCATCGGAAGCCTTGATTTCGATTGTGTTTTCACCCTTTTTTGCAATCTTGACAAACGACGAGAAGATAGCTCTTCTTTCGTCCAGCTGCTCAACAAGGTTTGCAATCGAGTTGTTTGCAAACAGAGTGGCCGAGATTTCGGATTCGAATTTGACTTCAATCTCTTTGCCGACATCGAAGTAGTCGCCATAAACCGGGTAGATCATCTTGACATCAGGCGGTGTCTTGTCGTAGGTCACTTCGAGTTCAAGAGTCGTTGATTTCCATCCGGCCTGGTCTTCGGCAACGATTTTGTAGGTGTAGACACCTTCTTTGTCGAAAGTGATTTCTTTTATGAATATGCCGGCATCCTCATTGAGTATTGCGCCTTCAGGCTTCATTTCCTTGACGACCGGCTGAACGACATCGACCTTTTCGTCGTTGATGTAAACATCAGGAACGACATAAGGAGAAGTGTCCTTGTCACCGTATTTGAGCAGTTCAGACGGATCAGCCAGACCGATGATGGTAAGCTTGTTCTGCTTGATGATGATTTTCTTTGATCCCGGTTCCTTCAGTGACAGCGTTGGAGAGTTTGTGTCGACCTTGAATTCGAATGATCTGACCTCTTCGTTGCCGTATGCGTCAAGGGCCTGCCAGTGGAGCATGTCTAGCCTCTGCTGGTCGGCGATTGCAAGCGGTTTTCCGATCTGCCAGTCGATGGCTTTGTCAGTGTCGTTGTTCCACCACATTTTGACTGTTGCGGTTGGTGAATTAACGGTGAAGTCAATTGCTGGCGGAACTTTGAACCAGCCGTCTTTTCCGTCAGGTTTGGCTTCGATCCAGATGGTGTTGCCATTGCCGTCGGTACCGTTTGCCTTGAGGATTTTGAGGGTTGAAACCGGAAGGGGCGGCGCAATGAAGAATGTTTCAGATTCACCACCTGTCGGGTCTTTGGACGATGAAATCTTGATGATGTGTTTGTCGCTTGAATCTGGCGGGTTTTTGACTCCACATTCTCTGCTGATGAGAATCTTGAATTCTCCACCGTTTTCGATTCTTTGCGGCATGGTCAGTGTCAGAGTGCTGCCTGAACCATTTGCAGTTGCAGGAACGCCGCCAATTGTAATGCAACCATCAAATGATGCCGGAATGACCGTTCCTTCAGGGAATGTGAGAACCATCTTGTCACCGACTTCAAGTGGGCCTATGTAGGCAAGGGTTCCTACAAGTTCCCATACGGCAACTTCGGAAGCGTTCATCGGAGTGACTTTCACTGAGTCGATTGACATCTTTTTGACATAGATCGAATATGGATCGGTTGGGAAAGTGCCATCGACGACCTGTCCTGAGAACTTGATTATATAGTCGCCAGGATTTTCGGGATTTTTGATCTTTGCGTCCTTGGTGAACTCAATCATTATCGAACCAGGCTTTATGATTGTTGGTGAGTAGATTCTTACCTTCTTTTCCTCGGCAACAACGCCCGGTTTCTGTTTGCACGGAATGCCGTTGATGATTACTGAATCCTGTTTGATGTAAGCTGGAATGGTCGTTTCCTTTGGGAATATAATTTCGATCATGTCGTTTTCGTTGAGTGACTTTGGGAAATCAACACTGAACTTGTACGAGGCGACCTGGCCAGCGTATGGCGGGTCAACCTGCGGTTTCTGTCCCGCACGAACGATTGTGAATGGTTTTGAGTCAATTGGATCGGGTTCAAAATCTGTTCTGATCTGGATGACGTAATCGCCTTTTGTTGTGGTGTTTCTGATGCCTGCTTTTTCCGAGATGTCGACGTTTACTTCGCCAAGGTTTTCAATGTCGAGGGGAGTGATGAAAGAGAATGATGACGATGGAATGTGGACCGATGGTTCGACTGCAAGCGGTCTGCCGTTGATCTTGACCAGATTGGTGTCGATCTTTTCCGGCAACATAGTTCCCTTCGGGAAAACCATTGAGATCCTTGATGTCGATCTGTCAAGCGATCCGCCCTCGCCAACGTGGAAACGGATGTTGTAACCGGATTTTTCACCTATTGCCGGGTTTGTGAGGGTTACAGTTGCCGGTTCGATGGTTGATTTCACAACCGTTATTTCATTGCTGTAGACTGTGTCCTGCTCTGAATGCGTTCTGATTCCGATCCTGTACTTGCCCGGAGTATTGGAATTTTTAAAACCTGCGCGTGCTGCAACTGTGATTGGGATTGGGTCGTATGGGCCATTTGGCTCAAGTTTTATGTGAGACCAGAAAGTGATGGAATTTTCCGAGTCAAGACCATACTTCCTTTTGTAATCCGGGTTTGTGCGCTTGTTTGTTTTTATGACCGGTAGACCCTGACATTTTGTACAGGGAGAGGTGGCAAGATAGATTGAATTGAGAATTCTTTCAAGCTCGTTGGATTCTGCATCTGACAGGCCTGAGCCTGGTTTTGCGGTATCCGGCATTGTCCAGTCATCCGGGAAGATGATGGTTATCCAGCCGTGAATCTCAACGGTTTGATTGATATCAATCTCAATTTTGTAGGTTGACGCTACGCCCACCTGCGGTGGCTTGAAATAGGTCACTCTGACCGATGTTAACTTTGCATTTGCTGATGGCGCTGACGGAAGTGCAACCTGGGCTGCAACGAAGATAAGTGCCAGCGTGGCAAGAAGTAGTTTTTTCACGAATAAACTCCTTTCAGTACTTAAATATTGAGCAACTAATATTCAATCACAAGTGGCAAGCAGTTAAGAATTGCAGTAATGATGAAACAAAAATGTAACTTGTGTTAATGATTGTAAAATAAAAACAAAAGCCCCGGAAACCTGACCGGGGCTGATTTTATTTCGACTGACTGCCTACTTAGGAGGATAGTAGATGATAATCGTTTTCGATTCAGCGACCCACTCGACGGATGCTCCGAGAGCCTCTCCAATGAATCTGAGAGGAACAAGGGTTTTGCCTGAAACTATGACCGGTGCTGCTGTCATGATCATTGGCTTTCCGTCAACAATGGCTTCCTTTTTTCCGATCCAGACGACTACCTGTTTGGTTCCGAGTGTGTATGTAACCTTCTTCTCTTCAGCGTTCCAGTCAACTCCTGCTTCGAGAGCTTCACCAATGAATCTGAGAGGAACCATTGTGTTGCCGCCAACCAGCGATGGTGGTACTGTCATGGTTGTTTCGGTGTCATTGATGTAGGCCTTGGTTGAGTTGACCTGAAGTTTGACCTTTTTGCCAACCTTTGTGGCGCTTATTGTGATCTTTATGAAACCGCCGTTTGTGTTGATTATGATTTCTGCTGGCTTGTCGTTCCAGTACGGAACTTTGTCGGCAAGGCATCTGATTTCTATAACCACTTCATTTCCGGCAATTGTTCTCTTCGACAGCTCGATCCACTGGCTGTCACAAACCGCAGAACCTTCAAGAATTCCGTTTCCGGTATTTTTGATAACGATCTTTTCGGAAACCATTCCTGTTGTGACTTTGCCAAAATCAATTGTCTGTTTGTCAACAACAATCTTCGGAATGACCTTCTCTTTTCTTAGAACCTGAACCCTCATGTTGCCTGCGTCTGCAACGTAGATGTTTTGAGCATTCACAACAATCTGACCCGGATGCGAGAATGTTCCAATGTCCTTTGCGTAGTCACCAATGTTTTTCTTCAGGCTCGAAGGAGTTGTCTGACCCATCGAATATTTGAACAAACCATCACCACCGAAGACAACCAGTCTGTCGTTGCCTGTGTCTGAAACCATAATGTCACCGGATGGTAGAAGGGCGAATGATTCCGGGTTTGATATTTTTTTCTGGCCGTCAGGCATGCCGTATGAGTGTTTGTATTTTCCGTTCTGGTCGAAAACTTTTATTGTTCCATCAGAATCGAGTACATGAATTGATCTGTCCATTGTCACGAGAAGGTCGACAGGTTCAGTGAACTGACCTGCATCGGAACCAAACGATCCAAACTTGAGGATGAAGAAGCCATCTTTGCTGATTCTGTAGATGTAGCCAAATTCCCTTGAAAGTCCCAGGAATTCTTCGCCAATGCCAGGAACGATCCGGCTTAGCGCTTCCATCTGTGACTCAAACATGAAAGTTGATGTTTGTGATCCATTTGTACCGAGGGTCCTTACTGATTTTGTACTGTTTGCGTAAATGCAGGCATTTCCTGCGTGGTTCGAGAACAGAACGATTCCCGATGTTGATCCGAGTGTTTTGAGGCCTGAAAAACCCTTGCCGGTGAACAACTGAATATCGTTTCTCTTGTTGTCGAGGACTGCGAATCCGTCGTCATTCCTGGAAATCTGGGCAATCCCTCCGAACTTCATCGGGTCGTTCGAGAATTTACCAAGTGTTGTAATGTCGGTGCCGTTCTTGTCAAGTTTAACAAACTCATCGTTTGTGAATGTGAAATACGCTGACTTTGAGGCAACGAACGCCTTGTATCCTCCGATTGAACCTTTGAATGCCTCTAAAGTGACATTGCCAGTCAGATCAAGCTCAACAAATCCACCTATGTCTGTGGACATGAATGCAATTTTGTTATTGTCGACAAAAGCGACTTCCCCGTACTGCGGGCTAAAGGTGTCAGAAGTGGTGAGCTTGAACGATGATTTGACCTTGAACCCGCTATCAAGAAGCGTGAACTGGACGATTGAATTCTTGTTCGGTTCTGGTGGCACTTCGCCTTCACCACCCTCTTTGGGTTGCTCCATTGTTATTGAAAGGATAATGATGTCGCCGTTCTTGTTAATGTCAAAAGACAGCATGTTTGGCACTGATGGTATTGAACCTGGAAAAACCTTCTGACCCTTGAAGTTACCTTCCCGATCATATTCGAGCAGGCCAGTTTTTGCATCCAGCACAAACACCGTGAGGTTATCCATCAGCTTGCACTTGAGCGGAACAGAGATCATTCCAAGCGATCCAAGCCCGCAGGTGAAGGCCACTTCGCCATCGCTTGAGGCAACAGTAACATTTCTTCCGGCCGGATAGGCGACCATGCCCGTGTTGATCGAAATGTTCGGACAGAGCTTGTCCATCTCTACAGACTGCGGGACAACTATTGTTTTGAAATATGATCCGTTTTCTGAATATATGAGACCTTTTCTCGAAGCCTTGTCAATGACGCAGATTCTTCCGATCTCATCGGAACCAATTGCACAAGGGCTTATCATTTCGCCTTCGAGCGGGCCATAACCGATGGATGAATATGCGGCATATTCCTGCTCAGCCTTCAATGATCGAAGCTGAGGGACAAACATGAGCAAACACAGCACAAGGCTGACGACTTTTTTCATAGCGCCTCCTGATAACAAAAAACCATTTTAGGGCAAAAGCGGTTCAAATGCCAGTAAAGGGCTAGAACCTCCAGGAGAGCGACTCAGGCATGTCCGACCCCAGATGGCTTGTCTGGTTCAGATTTTCCAGAACAAAAGACCCCTGGTCGAAAACAATCGTCGATATCGAGCAATTGTCCATGCCTATGAAGCCAAAATAGTTGTTTATATCAACACCAAGAACAACTGGCACCGTTACCCAGAGCCAGCCACCGTGTGTGACGAGGATTATTGTTTTTCCATCTTCGGTTTTGGCAAGCTTCTCAAGGAAAGCCTTTGACCTGGCGTAAACCTGGGCGATTGTCTCTCCACCTTCAACATTTTCGTTCGGTTTGGAGATGAAGCCGTTCCAAAGCGGGTGTTCAAGAACCTCCTTGACCGGTTGACCGTCAAAAATGCCACAGGCTCTTTCACGAAGCATTGGATCGGTTTTTGGTTCAAGACCGATGTGTCTTGAAATGATTTTTGCTGTTTCAAACGCTCTTGAAAGATCAGAAGCATAGACGGCATCAATTTTCTTATTGGCAAAATACCTGCCTACAAGTTCTGCCTGTTTCCTGCCAGCTTCAGTGAGCGGTGTGTCGTAGTGACCGCAGATGACCTTTTCAGCGTTGCCCTTGCTCAATCCATGCCTGACGATGTATATTTTTACCATGTTCATGATTCTAGTTGCATTTGTTTGTTTTGCATTAAAAGGTTATTAGCTGTAACATAAACTGGAGGCAGGTTGTCAAATAGTGAAAGGAGGCTGAAGTGTACGCAACACGGATAGTAAAGGGATTTTTTGATCTCGAGGTAAAACCTCTCATTGAGCGTTCGATGCCGGGAACAATGTCCAGGATTGCATGCGGTTTTTTCGTTCCAGAATCTGGTTACATAAATCTGATCAACGAGATTGAAGCAAAAGACACCATGCCACCTTTCCAGATTCTGCTTTTTGAGCAGAATGACGATCTTGCGGCAAGCATTGATGAGATATTGAAAGTTGGCTTGCCAGAAATTTTTGAAAATTTGAGGGTGACAAAAATTGATGGCGAGGATTTGCCAAAGACTGTTAAAGTGTTTCAGTGGCAGGATTTCCTCGACCAATTCATAGGGCTTAGAAGACGACCGACCGAACCGATCGGTTATGCAAAGGTTTCTGAGGCTCAGTTCCACTGTCTGCTTGCCGGACAGATATTCTGGGATCCTGAAATGGAGCTGGCCAGAGCGCAGGGGCAGTGGGATCACATGCCACAGGAAGTATGGTGCTGGCGTTTGCATTGGGTTTGGAAGAACATAATTCCTAATGAATCAATGGCACAGATGATTAAAGATGATGGCACGGGAATGGCCAGGCTCTCTGTTTACAAAAGGATCGAGTGGGCTTGCAGACTGGCTTTTCTGTCAGCCAGAAAATACGCTCCTCCGAACCATCTTTTGCTGAAAGTTCTCAGAAACATAACCGATTTTGGTGGTATTGCCGAAAGACTTTCATGGTGCCTGAATTCTGCCGATCTGTCGGAATCGATCAACCTTTGTGATGAGGTTTTGTGCGACTTGAGGAGCAGGCTCGTTGCAAGAAAGGTCTTGCCAATCGATCTTGGCTTGACTGATAATGATAAAGTTTGCGATCCAACAAGGATTTCTGATCATTTCTTGTCAGTAGTTCCATCAAATTTTAGAAACCAGGCCAGCAGGATTTGCCCGATTGATCTTATAGGTTCGCTTGCCCAGAGTTCAAAATTTGCTCCTTGAACATTGTTTGCCTATTCTTATAATGTTTGATAATAATTATCAATTTAGGAGGAACAATGATTTCAGTTGGTTCAAAAGCACCAGATTTCAATCTCAAGGATCATAACGGCAAAGAGCTCAAACTCTCGGATTTTCTTGGCAAAAACGTTCTTCTTTCGTTCCACCCACTCGCATGGACAGGAGTCTGTGCCCAACAGATGCAATCCCTTGAAGCAAATATTGACAAGTTTTCAGGCCTCAATGCAGTGGCTCTTGGATTTTCCATCGACACGGTTCCAAGCAAAAAGGCATGGGCAAAGAGCCTTGATATTGAAAAAACCAGTCTCGTTTCAGATTTCTGGCCTCACGGCGGATATGCAAAAGAACTTGGAATCTTCAGGGATGGCGATGGTTTTACCGAAAGAGCCAACATAATTGTTGACGAAAAAGGTTTCGTTAAATGGATCAAGATATATCCCCTTCCGGAATTGCCAGATATAAACGAGGTTCTTCAGACTTTAGCCTGAGCCATCTTTTTTGCCTACAGCCCATCGGTTGCTCTCTGGCCTACATCCATCCTCGTTTTTTCATCCAATAGATCATGCCAATCGGTGTTGCCACGATGACCAGGAACGCAATCCCAAATCCGATTATATCCGTCCAGAAATCGAGTCTGCCGGATGGGGCGAAAAAGTTCATGCCGAAAAATCCTGTGAGGAAAGATATTGGCATAAAGATTGTGGCGATGGTGGTGAGGGTTTTCATGATGTCGTTCATGCGGTTGTTGACCACAGAAAGGTAGATGTCGAGCGCGCCTGAAACGATATCCCTCATACTTTCGGTGATGTCGTAAAGCCTCACGAGGTGGTCGTAGAGGTCACGGAAGTACATCCTGTCGCGTTCATCGATCTGGCTGTGCGGCTCCCTTGACAGTTTGTCAAAAACTTCTCGCTGGTGGGTGATGTATCGCCTGAGTCCAAGCAGAGTGCGTTTGTAATTGAAGATTTTTGGCAAGACTTCCTTCGAAGGGCTATCGATAATGATTTTTTCGAGGTCTTCGACCTGTTCATCCAAAGCCTCGACCACATCAAGAAATCCGCCGATTACCTGGTCACAGATTAGGTAAAGGAGGTAATCCGCTCCCTTTTTGAGCATTTTGGGATCACGGAAGGAGTTGATTCTGATCTTGTCCAGACCTTTCATTTCCTGTTCGTGAATGGTCACCAGATAGTTTCTTCCAAGGAATATGTCAAGCTCCTTGTTGATCACCTCATTGCTATCAGCGCCAAATTCAAGTGTGTGAAGGACTATGTACAGGTATGCCGTCCAATCGTCGAGCTTGGGAAGGTGACACTGGGCCAGTGCGTCCTCAATTGATAACGGGTGGAAGCCGAATTGTTCAGCAAGGATTTCTGTCGGCGTGCCGTCCGGTTCACCTTCGAAATCGACCCAAAGCAATCCCTTTTCATCCTGAAGCAGCTTTGAAATTTCCGTGGTTTCCGCTTCCCTGATTATGCCTTCCCTTGAAAGAAACATTATCCTGATCATGCCGAATTTATAACAAACAAACGCATGTGTTTCAACACTTTGAAATATTTGGCAAAAGGATTAGAATCAAAAATATGGATGAAAAAAGGATAACAGGCTCTTTTGTCGATCTCAGGCTATCAATTCTTGCAGGATCACTCATGCTTTTCTTTGCCCTTTGTGCTGTTTCGGCTTTCTTTTCGTTTTCGTTTTCAACTTTTCTGGTGTTCCTCATTCTGACGGCAATCCTTGCATGTGCCTTTGTGGCAAGCGTTTTTCTCAAGACAACCGTTGTAATGACCCTTGGCAAAACAGAACGCGTTGAGGTTTATGGCCCGATCATGAAACGAGAGATCAACGGCCGGATTGGGTATTGGGCTGGAATCCAGCCAACAGGGGGCTATCCGAACATCATCGATTTGAGACTGGACATCACGAATCCTGGAAGCAAGCCGATTGTCTTGCTTGAAAGGATACCGGTTGGAGCCGTTCCGCCGATTCTTCCAGTTGCCAATCAAAGATTTCTGATCCCTCATGACCTGATGTCCGATGCAAATCACCCAGGCCCTCTCTGGAAAATGATTTCACAGCTTCTCGAAAGAGACGGCAAGCCAGTCCAGCCTTAGTTTGTGATAAGGTCGATCAGACTCTTTCTGCTGATATTGCCGTGAAAAGTTTCCATCGAAACATTTGATGCCACCTGAGAAACAAAGATCACATCTTCAGAAAGGACATACCTGGCAAGAAGATTGAAAATGGATTTTGCATCCCTGCAAATTCCACTTCCGCTTGTTATCCAGACGTTTGGCAGTATTTCAACCGAATGATTGAGGGACTTGATCACCTCAAAGAACATCTCCCTGCCATCATTAGAAGCGAAATCGAATGTAACCATAAAATATTTCAACACTCCACCCCTGGATGCCTTTTATAAGGATGATAGCGACCGGACTTTAAAGTGAAGTTAATAAATTAGTCACATTAGATTTTTACTTTTATTATTGCTACCAACTCGATCTTTTTGCCGTTTTGCACGGCTCCAATCTTGGAAACAATTGTGTTGCTGTCGATCCAGTCGAAATCAGCAGCAGTAACCTTCCCCATAATCTGGGGATTTGTCGAATCGTTGAGGAAGGAGATTCTTTTTTTGCCTGTGCCATCAGCGTTCATGACCCAATAGTCAAGTTGAAGTTTTGTCGTTTCTTTTGGACACTTTGTACCATCAGATGAAGCCCAGACAATTTTTTTGCCGTCTGGAGAGAAGTGGGCGTGCTCATCCCATTCACTGTTCGAGGTCAGTTTCTTGAGGTTTCTACCGTCACCGTCACAAGTGTAGATGTCCATGTCAAAATAACCCTTGCCGGCTGGAATGCCTGAGAAGATGATGGACTTTCCATCAGGCGAGTAGCCATGCGTTTCATAAAGCTGGAAATTGCCGGGGTTGAGTGTTTGCATGCTGACAAGTTTCGGAGCGCCGTTAAAGGTCATCTTGAACTCAAGCATTTCCCAGGAACCAACTGGATTTGTAGATGGAATGGCATTGCTCCACAGGAGCTTGCTCCCGTCAGGTGAGAACTGTGGGTGGAGCGAACCGCCACCGTTCCTGACTTTTGACTCACGCCAGATTTTTTTGCCATCGGCGCTGATGATGTAGACGTTGTTATTGATACCTACGCCAGGGGTTGCAAGCGCTTCATTTTTCATTTTGTAATTGGGTTCCTGGGCCTGGAAAACAATGTATTTGCCTGAAGGATGCCAGCATGGATTGCCGTTGTGTTTTGGAATTTCCTTGAAGCCATTTGTTAGATTTTTTAAAACCGTTCCATCAGGCTTCATCGTCCAGACATCGAAATAACCATCATTTCCAACCCTGTCGAAAGCGATCAGGCCGTTTGCCTTGCAGTAGCTTGCCCTTCCACCATCATTGCCGTAAATAATCCTCACCGATGCGTTTGCTGCTGATTTTGTAACATCGGTGAAAGCCTTGCCAGTGCTGGTTGTCACTGGTGGATTTGAGAACATGTTGGTTGTGGCTGCTTTTGCCTCGAGCTTGAGGATATCCTTGGGGTCGGCAGTCTCGTACTCATCCTTGTAATCAATGTAGGAGAAGAAATAGTTTGACCAGAAGAATGATGTGTAAATTGAATGCTCCAGCTTTGCAACCGCCCAGACGGCCTTGATAAACCTCGCATCGAGCGGTTCCCAGAACGAGTAGGAATCTTTGAGGAAAGTCTGGATGTAGTTTTGCTGGAAATCTGACTGGCTGTAGACATCGGTCTTGTAGAGCCAGGCTTCACCGATTACAAGAGATTTTCCGGCCGATCTGACCAGTTCGCCGATTTTGTCCATCGCCTTGTAGAAAAACTCATTCGTGATTGGGTAGATGTGAACATCTATGAAGTCCAGCGGTAGTTCGCACAGGCCCTTGAAATAGTTTATGTCATCCCAAGAACCGGCTCCTGCTCCGACCTTGATCCCTTCGTGCTTGAAATCCTTGAGGAAGTACGAAATCGTATTTTTCCAAAGGTCTGGTGTGAAATTGAACCCTGTGATGAATTTTTGTGTGCCTGGTTCATTGTCCAGCGTTAGGAAATCTGGCTTAATCTCGGTTGCAACCAATAAAATCTGGTCTTTTTTCTGTTTCAGGAAATCTTCGTACTTTATCCCCTTGATCTTCATGCTGGGATTTCCATAGACGGGATCAGGAAAAATATTTTGAACCTTGACCATTAGGGTCATTTTTTTCGATTTGATGTATGTGGCGAGTTTTTTGTAGAATGCAATGTATTCCTTCTGTCTTGGTGTGCTTGGTCTCAGAAGTGGAAAGGCGATGTTGATTGTCACGCCTGTTGTTCCCATTCTGGCGAGAATATCGATGTTTTTATAAAGGAACTTTATTGTATCTGTTTTCAGGAGGTCTGTGCCCTTGTTTGCATTGGCTCCCACAAGCTCAACACCTGTATCGCCCCAGACAACATCAGAGCTGGTTAGCAGTTTCTCATTGTCTGATAATTTTTTGTTTAGTGTGTCATAGAGTTTGACATATTTTTCTGGAACATTTGACGGGGCAGCCGAGGTTGGTTTGACCATCAGAGGGGAAATGGCAAGAAATGCCGTTAGAACCAGCGTTAACATCTTTTTCATCATTTTCACCTGGAAAATAATACGTGAGTTTTTGCAAATTTGTTACAAATGCCGGTTAAGTGCCACTGATCATGATTTGGCCTTTGTAAGTTTCACCTGCCAGATAGAAAATGGTGACAATTCCACCTCAAGATCGAGGAATGACACAAAATAGAGTGGAATCATCATCATTCCATCAACCATGAACGGCATGGCTCGTGTGTCCTCACCGTACCACTTTCCGTTTATTCTGAACTGATATTTTCCAGCCCAGAACTCGAATCCCTTGCCGTCGAGCACACAGCCGACTTTACCGGTTTTCTGGTCATAAATGCATGTTCCGCCAAGGTTTTCAACAACGAATTGAAGCGGGAGACAGACAAAGCCTTCAACCCTTTGTGCTGGAACTGATAGAAGTTTGTATTTACCATTAACGAATGCGCTTGGGAGATTCAGTCTGAATCTTAATTCACGTTCTTCGGCAGGCCAGACTTGGGTTGCTATCTCGTATGACCTGACCTTGTATTCGCCGCCAACATTTTCAAATACTGTCATGTAAGGCAGTCCTTCTGAAAAAGCCAGGATATGTGTTGTCCCCATATCAAAAAAACCTGATTCTTTGCCATTTGAGGTGATGAGAAGCGAAACTTTTGAGGAGCGGTCGTTGTTTCTGATGACCGACCCAACTAGACCGTCATTGCTCCACCAGGAAAAAGCATCAAGTCCTTCGAAAGCGTGCCCCCAGAGTATCTTCCTTTCGTTGATGTCCAGGCAGATAAGATTGATCTTTCCGGATTCGTCTTTGAAAGGATAGTAGAGCTTCCCAAACAAAATGATTGGTTGACGGAATGGAGTCCTTATCACCTTGTGCCTTATGATGATGTCGCCGGTTGAAATCTTCATCACGTCGATATATTTTGCATCAAGGTCAGTCAAAACCGTGAACATTGCCTGATCGCTCCTTGGTTTGTAAAGGTCGTCAGCCATGTAGTATCTGCCGGTCTTTGTCCACAGAAGTTTGCCTGATTCGGGATTGAAGCACTGGAGTTTATCCGACAGCATCACTACTCCATCACGATTGGCAGCGAGAAGTCTCGAATTTGTCATGACTTCCGGCGAAAGCTCCTTGGTGTCAAATACGAAATCCCCTCTTTGCATCTCGTAACAGGCAAGCCTTCCTCCACCCAAGCCGATGTAGACGAAGTCGTAATAAGGTGTTGGCGAAAAGGACATGATGTTGCCGGAACCTGAGTCTTTGGCGCCATAGTTGACCTTCCAGACAGTTTTGCCGGTTCGAAGGTCGATGACAGCCATCTTTATCTCTTTGCCCTGGTGGTTGGCAATGTTGATGGCAAGCATGTTTTTCATCGCTTCCATCTGCGTGATGATCATTCCTTTGCCGATTGCCAGAGGCTTTGTCCATAGGTCCCTGCCGATGAATTGGTCAAGGCAACGTATTTTGCAGGTTCCGTCAGTATCGACATAGGAGATTGCGATGAACCCCCAGGATGAAATGACCGAATCGACAACCACTTTGCCAATTGATCCCGACCACATCGGCATCAATCCCATGATCGTCTGTGCTTTTGTGAACTTCATTCCGCCAAAAGCCAGTGCCACACATGTGACAGCCGCGATTGCCTGCTTTAATCTTGTGGTGACTTTCATCCAGTTTAAGTTTGCCCTAAAAGCCATTTTTTGGCAAGCACCCGAGAAAATGTTGTTTGATCGTGACTAGATTGGCGGTTATTTGAAAATGACCTTATTAGCTATATAATCGAACATATGAAGGAAGAGAAGCTCGAAGCGTCGAATTTGACAATCAAAGATGAAAACAACATCGATAGGTTGGTTATCTCGTCAAAACTTCCCGACCCCAGGATTGACGGGAAGGTGTACCCAAGAGATGTGAAAATATCAGGGATACAAATTCTGGACGGCAATGGAGATGAGATCGGCGGCATTGGTGTTGTCGATCAACAAAGAGCCGTAGTTTTTGGACTGGACTACAAGAATCACGAGGCCGTCGTCGTCTATGCATATGACAATGGCAACGAACACGGCGCCGGTATTTCCATAAACTCGAAAGATGTCGATGCAAAAATAGATGGTGTCAAGCGTTATTCGAAGATTTTGATAAAAGCCGAGAATGGTTGTACAGGAATTTCCTTTATTGGGAAGGATGGGAGCGAGAAGATGGTGTTGGGTCTCGACAATTCTGACAACCCATACATAAAAATAAAAGACAAGAACAACAAGCTGGTAGATATTGTTGATTTGATCCTTAACAAATAGCTTGAATCTAATCAGTTTCAATAGTTATTTTGAAAGCAGTCGAGTCACCGAACTATTTGCTCTTTACTGTTTTCCTTTATAATGGTTGCCATGAAAAATGAAATGAACTGGAAAATCCGCATCCCGCTTGCAACGAACCCATTGATCCTTCTTGACATGGTCAAGATGTTCTTCATTGTTTACCTGATAATTGCACTTCTTTTTTCGATTATTTTCCTCTCCTCCGGCGAAATGGACACCATTTTGCCGATGCTGGGGATGTTCGGGCTTATTCTCCTTGGCTTGATGGTTCTATTTTTCCTTGTGATGCTGATTTTCTTTGGCAACAGGTTTGAAGGCGAATACCGACTCGACGATAAATCAGCCACTTTCAACACCACTGACAAGCGTGCAAAAATCGCCAACAGAGTGGCAGTTGGCGCCGGTCTCCTTGGTGGAAGCCTGACAACGACCGGTTCAGGTCTGATGGCAATGTCCAATGAGAATCAAACCTTTGACTGGGACTGGATTCAAGGCTACAGGATCAACAAGGCGATGAAAACGGTCACTCTCAGAAACTCATGGAGAAATGTACTCTCGATCTACTGTTCTGACAACTTTGCTGAGGTTTGCGAATTTGTTAAAAGCCATGTGACCATTACCGAGACAAAAAGGAAATCTCCCGTTCTTGCCATGATTGCCTGGACAGTGCTTATAATTGTTGCATCACTTTTGATGTTCATGGAATATCCCGCATATTACACGGTCGACCTGTTTGCTGCAATCTTTGTGCTTCTATTCTCTGTTGCAAGCTTGTGGCTGATCCCTTTACTCTCATACGCAACATTCGCTGGTGTGGCCTGGATTTTGGGTTCAACCTTTTATTGGGGGGTTGTCCAGAACAACTTCCAGTATGTCTATGATTCAGAGTGGATCCCTTTCATCCTGCTCTTCGTGGGCCAGGCTCTGCTCGTGTGGATAGGCGTCAGGCTCCTCCAAGGTAAAATCGTTTCGATGCTTCTGGGTGACCGTACAGGCCAAAACTAGGACAGACAAGGTTTTTTCACAAACAACATAATCTACGGGGCTTTACGTATTCAACCGTATTTTATCTATTAAGCGTATCCTTTAACACAATCATTTTCGTTTAATCAAATAAACGTTTGCTTAGCCTATTTATTCCATTCTTTCCAATCGTAAGTTTGGCATTTAACATTAAAAGTTTAACATCCCCTTCAACCAGCAAGGGGGTGAGTATGAAAAAAATGCTTGCGTTGGTTGTAACGATCATCATCGCAATAATGATCGCAGGAGAAGGAAGCGGAATAAGAGGATTGGTGGTTGGAAATTTAAAGATTGCTGTAGAAACTTCGTCAAACACTGGGAATGATGAGTATATAAGTTATCCCAGAAACATAAACTGGGATGGTGTGCCAGAGAAGGTAAAGAACAAGATCGTCAGGGAGGAGATGTCTTTGCATCCTGAAATAATCAGAGAAATGGATACAATTATCGAAGGTTATATTAAGACATTTGGTGAGGTTATCGGTAAAACCCTTGGGGAAGTGCAAGCACTATATATTTTCGAAAGCTGGAGAGAACAACACATCTGCAATAATCTTGAATGCGTTATCTGGGGCAATGTAGCATCTGATTTCCAGAAACGGGATTTAACCACAGTCAAGAAGGGTGACTATCTGATGCTTTACAAGCTTCACTGTGAAGATGCCGCCCTTTACTGGGGTCCTGTGGCTGCGACAGACAAAGATCACGTTCAGGCCGGTATGACGCCTGGTTCAAGATACAACAGGGACGCCCTCGTGCTTGATTTGTCGCGGGATCAGATGGTTCATGCCAGACCCACCTGATTGACTGACAGTTGGACTGGATGTTCAATACATTATCTCAACGCTGAATGTGAAAAAGCCATGATTTTCGTTTTGGAGCCAAAGGTTCCGTCACCAAGAAGACAGGGGACGCTCTCGATACACCTTGGTAAAGATAGCGGTGAGCTTCCGCCAACGTCGGAGCTTGAATGCCCGACATACAACGATATTTTTGACAACTGCCCGTGGACTGCTGGTGACTGCATGACGGTTGACTGGAACAATGAAGGCTGGATTGACGATATCTTCTTCAATACCGAAGAAATGGAACTGAATCACGATACTCCGATTGTAAAATACTTCTGGTTTTTCGAGTACATCAGGGACAAACAATAACTACCCGTAAAACTGAATAGAATCTACCCATACTGGAAATGGAAGATAATTGACAAGATCAGCTGCAACCGGAATTTAACGGATAGGTGGTAAACTCCAGTCAAATCAAGGAGGCGCTTATGAAGAAGGTTCTGGTTGCAGCTGTAGTCATGATCATCGCAAGCTCATTCCTTTCAGGAATTTCACCCATTACCGCAACCTCAGACACTGAAAAGCTTCTTGAGCTAATCAACAATTACAGGACAACCAATGGTCTTTCTTTACTATCAATGAATGTTGCCGTCTCCGATGTTGCTTACAAACACTCGAAGAACATGCATGACAAAAACGAGTTGAACCACGTTCTGGACGGTAAAAGCCCATCCGACAGGCTCAATGATGCTGGCATTGGATATCAGGCGATGGTGGAAAATGTCGCTTACAACATGGGTTATTCAGACCCTGTACAGGTCTGTTTTGACGGATGGGTAAAATCGCCAGGCCATAATGCGAACATGCTCAACGCTGACATAACAGATGCCGGAATAGGCATATATTATTCGCAAGCACGCGGCTGGTGGTTCACTTTTCTGGCGATCAAGCCCAACAACACAAACAAAAAAACAGAACCTGACAAGACTCAGTCGGTCGAACTGACTATGAAGCAGGGCACATCGATAAGCTATACGCTAACCTTCAAAAATACCGGCCAAATAACGCTTGACATGAAAATTTCAGTCGAGTCCGGCTTTGCCTGGCTTTCGATCCAACCTTCATCAGTGACTATAGAACCCGGGAAAGCCTACAATTTTTCAGCAAAAGTAATTGTACCTGCAACAATGGAGCTTGGTAAATATGAAGGTAAAATTGTCTTTGACTGGGGTGGCGGAAAGAACGCTTACATCTTTCAGCTGACCGTCATTGAAAATCCGAACCTTCCCAAACCCAACTTTGAAGTTGTGTGCCCAAAATCGGTGACTGTTCCGTTTGAATCAGGTGCCTACACCTACATCAGCGTTGTGATTAAAAACACTGGAAATGTCGATATCAATCCAAGGGCAACCTTTTCCTCGACACCGGACGGCTTCGTTAAAACAAGCCCTGACTCAGGCTTTTTGACTGGCAGGATTTCCAAAAACGCCAAGTTCACTGCCAAGATAATGTTGGTTATAGCAAAGCAATCGAATCTGGCTGTGGCTTATGCTGTTATCACCTTTTCCGACCAGGGAGTGACGAAGGTTTGCACAATCGAGATAAAACCGGGATTGACCACTGGAATCACGATTTCAGGCCCCCAAACCATTGCTCTGGACTTTGTAGGCAAATCAAAGGTTGTGACCTACACAGCGACGAATACCGGATCGACAAAAGCTCTTTTGGTTCCAGAGGTCTATTATGGCGCAAACTCCTGCCTGATCATCAGCTTTGAGGCAACAGGCAAAGGGACTTACATTAATCCAGGCAAATCTATAACCATCAAGATCACGTTCAAGCTGAAGTCTACGCCACAAGTTGCTTCAATTCCAGGCTACATCAAGGTTTCCCGTGTAATTGGCAAGGAACATTCGAGCAAGATTTACGAATTCAAACTGGTCAAATGATGTCAAATTTTTAGGCTGTATCTGAATGGCTTCGCTTTGTAGGTTGAGAGCCAATCATCTGCAATGCCCTGAATCGTCGACCAAACAGCCTGGCCTGATTTAACATAACTGCTTATTTCGTCGATGTCTTTTGATATTTTTATAATCTGGGCATCGTTGATAGCACCTTGGCCGATGAAGTACTGAGCCGTGTAAAACCCATCGTTTGGTGCAGCTCCATCTTCGATTTCCTTGGCAAGCTCAACCAGACCGGGTAGTCCGAGTTTGCTTGAACCAACATAGACCAATCTTTGGCTGTCGTCATGGGTGGTGAAATTAAACTTGTCCTTTGGCCGCCAGCATCCTGAGCTGCTTTCGTCGTTGCCTTTGTGAAGGAATGTTGCGGCACCCCAAAGCACATCAGGTTTCCAGAAATATTCTGGATAGTGACTACCTTTCAGCCCCGGGACGAGTTTTGACCATGCTTCAGATTCAGGTGGATCATAGATGAAACCTCCGACAACCTTCGATGGTTCTACTCCAAGCTTGGAGATTAAGCAGGCAACATCTGCATAGTTGTAGTCGGTTTCGTGTGCGTGCGCATCAACGCTGAAGCCCATATCCTCTTTAATCCACCTGACAAGATTCTTCCCGTTCGTGTTGCTGGTAACGTCCCCAGTGTCATACTTTTCAACTGCCATAAGGAAATTCCAGTCCGACTGGAAGTTGTAGCAAGCACCCTTTTCCTTGAGCATCAGGCAAAGCGAGACCACCTGTTTCCTGTTTGCAAGGTAGAACTTCTGGTCGCCAAGGAAATCGTGTGCGTTAACGCCTTTACCTGCCGGCTCCTCGTTGTGCGAGACGATCATGACCCTGATTAGGGAAGATTTGTTTGGGGTGAAGAGACCGCCTGTTCGGTGAGTTTGAAATCATCGACGTAAACAGTGCCTTTTCCAGTGAATACCATCTCGATTGAAGCGAGCTTCCAGCTCCTTGCGTCGATTGAAAGTGTAAGTTCTGTCCAGTCTTTGGAGCCTGTAAACTTTGTGCCGGACAGAGTTTTCTTTTGGGGTTGACCATCTTTTGTCAGATAGGCCTGAATTTTGAGTTCCCCTGCCGGGTCGCCTTTGACAAAAACCGAGAGCTTATATTGCTTGTTGCCAGCGTTCAGGAACTGGGCAACCGAGAGCGGAGTCTTTCCGCCGATGAGTTTGAGTGAGTGTTTGCCGGACTTTGCATCATTTGAATCTGTTGCAGCCCTGGACTCCCAGTATGACCTGAAGTTTTTGAAACCATCTTCAAAGCTGCCATTTCGGATTGTGACAGAACCTGCCCCACCCCAAGGCGGTGGATTTGTCGGAACATACTTCCAGCTTGACTTTCCAGGATTTGCCTTCTCCCAGGAGTCATAAACCTTCCTGATTCCTGAAACCGTCTCCCAGATCACTTCAGGACTGCCATTCGGCTGTTTCTTTCCGAGGTAATTTTCCTTGATGAATTTGAGAAAACCTTCAACCTGATCCCTGAATGTGACGGTTCCGGGATGGTGAAGTACACCAAAAGTCCATATTTTCCCAGCCTCATCACCGGTTGCATTCTTCCATTGGCTGTAACGCTTTTCAAAATCAGAGGTAATCTTTGGCAGGGTACAGTCGAAATAGGCATGGGCATTGGGTTCTCCAAGCTGCGGGTAGTGGTCGAACATTACGAAGGTTTGTGACGGGTCTTCGTCGAGAACCCTTTTTTCATCGGCTGTTTTTGCTGGTCTGAAAGGATGCGGTGCAAGGTAGCCTGTGTAAGAGATTGCGTACTCGTTCCTCTGGCCGGCTGTGTTTGTAAAGCCGTATTTCTTTGCGAAATCGCCCTCGTTTGACCACTGGTAAGCTGAAATGCAGGATGTTTTGTGGGTTGAAGGGTCAATGACCTTGTCCACCCATGCACGGTTGTCTTTCCATACCTGTTCGGCGATTTTCATGTCAAACGACGGTGAGGAGCGGTTGACTGCGCTTCCGACATCCTTCCACTTGAGGTTGCCTGTCTGGATATAAGGATGGGCATGAGTGCCAACCTCGTGTCCTGCAGACTGCAAATCCTTGAAAACCTTTGTGTTTCCTGCCTTAACGGCTCTTTCGACGTAGCTTCCGTTGAACAACGCAGTGATTTTAACTCCGTACTTCTCGCATGTCTTTTTGAACCACACAAGATCTTCTGTCATTCCCCTGTAAGTTTGATCGCTCAGACATGGCTCGATGTGCCCGATCATGAACAAATACAGTGGTGGTCTGCTTGTTGCAGCTTCTGTTCTGCCGACTGGTGTCATGACAAAAGTGAGGACTATTGCCAACAATGCTGTTAGCTTCTTCATTTCTTCGCCTCCTGTTTGAAAAATATTACGAGGAGGCGGGTGTAATTGTCAGGCTTTGGTATAAAACAAGGTTAGACCTAATAAAATAACAACCACAGTCAAACCAGAGTCGGCCAGAACAGCCAGATCAAGACCGACGATACCCAGGGAAGCAAGGATCAGAAAGGCAAATTTTACAGCCAGAGCCAAAACCATGTTCTGTCTGATGACGTACATGGCGTTCCTGCCAAGCCTGATGACATAAGGAACCAGCTTCAGATTTGAGTTCATGAGCGTTACACCTGCCGTCTCCATCGCAAGATCAGTGCCAGAACCCATTGCTATCCCGACATCGGCGAGTGCAAGCGAAGGGGTGTCGTTGACGCCATCGCCAACCATTGCCACCGAAAGCTTTTGGGATTTGTATTTTTGGATCAATTCCAGTTTTTGTTCCGGGAGCAGATGGGCGTGATAAGACTTGAGCCCAAGCTGTTTGGAGATGAAAGCTGCAGCACGGTCATTGTCGCCAGTGAGCATTGTGGTTTCGACACCCATTTTGTTGAGTTTTTCTATGCATTCCCTTGACTCAGTCCTAAGTGTGTCCGAGACTGCAAGCGCGCCCATTGTCTTTTCGCCGTCGCTGATGAAAACGACTGTTTTCCCTTCGTTCTCAAGCAACTGGGTTTTGGTCTTCATTTCGACAGTGATGTCGGAAACGGTTTCAACAAACTTCATGTTCCCAATCAAATGTTCCCTGCCATCACAGGTGATGCAGGCAGCGCGTCCACCTTTGCCAGGTGTGTTGGTATAATCGTTGGTCTGGTGAGGAGTGATTCCTTTTGACCTTGCATAAGCCACTATGCTTTGTGAGATGGGGTGCGATGAATAAGCCTCGATGCCTGACGCAGCTGCCAGAATGTCTTCAAAATTATAGCCATTGAATGGAATGACATCGGTTATTTCAGGCTTTCCGTATGTAAGGGTTCTGGTTTTGTCGAATGCAACCGTTTTTATTTTTGAAAGAGTTTCGAGGATCACGCCACCTTTTATGAGCACTCCCTTTCTCGACGACGAACCAATTGAAGCTGCTATTGCAATCGGAGAGGTCATGACAAGTGCGCAAGGGCAGGCGACAAGGAGCATCGAGAGTGCCCTCTTGAACCAGACGAGAAACGGCTGTCCGAAGAAGAGTGGAATAATCGTTACGAGCGCTGCCGCAACAACAACTCCGGGGGTGTACCATGTAGCAAATTTGTCAATGAATCTTTGCGCCGGGATGTGGGAATTCTGGGCTTTCTGCACGAGCTCGACTATCTTTTGATAAGTTGAGTCCTTATTTTCCTTTTTTACCGTAACCTCAAGGTACCCACCAAGGTTCATCGATCCTGCAAAAACCTTGTCCCCGGGCATTTTGTCCTTGGGAATGGACTCGCCCGTTATTGCAGCTTCGTCAACCGACGATGAACCTTTTGAGACTTCGCCGTCAAGAGGAATCATCTCGCCCTGTTTTACCGTTACGACCTGCCCGACTTTGACCAGATCAACCTTTATGCTCGATCCATCTACAAGGTTGGCAAATTTGGGTGAGTTATCGATAAGCTGCTCCAAAGCCCTTCTCGACCTGTCAAAACCTTCGTCCTCAAAGATTTCAGCCACCGAGAAGAGGAGCACAACCATGGTCGCTTCAAAGAGTTCTCCAAGGAAGATTGCGCCCACAGCTGCAATGCCCATAAGAAAGTTTATGTTGAGGAACCTTTGCTCAAGCAAACCCCTGATTGCCGACCTTGCCACAAAAAAACCACCGGAAACTATGGCTCCGTAGAAAAACCATTGGTAAATCCAGATTGAAACGCCTGTCCATTTAAGGATCAGAGCTGCAGCCAGCAGTGATGCCGATATGAATGTCAAGATTTTTCGCAATCTCATGTTGAATTTATAAATTAAAACCGCCCTTTAGAAACTAAAGGGCGGTAGTTTTTTTGTGCAATCGCTGGGCATTAGCTCTTGTTAAGCGTCAGGTTATTCTCCTTCAGGTCGAGCAGAATCGTGTCACCCGACACAAACTCTCCTGAAAGCGTCTTTTCGGCGAGAGGGTCTTCCACAAGATTCTGGATTGCTCTTGCAAGAGGTCTTGCTCCAAGCTTTGGATCGTAGCTCTTTTCGACAAGCGCCTTTAAAGCGTCGTCCGTCGGGTTGATCCTCAGTCCTTCGTCCCTGAGCGTTTCGTTGAGCCTCCCGATCAGGAGTTTTGCAATCTTGGCAAGTTCTTCCTTTGTCAGTTGCTTGAACTGTATGACCGAGTCAATTCTGCCAAGGAATTCAGGTCTGAACGCTTTTTTAACTGCGTCATCCAGCCTGCTTTCTTCCTTCTCGTCAGTTTTGGCGATGGCATCTGCTGCAAACCCAAGGGATTTTGTCTCTTTCCATTGAGTACCTGCGTTCGAAGTCATGATCAGGATTGTCTGCCTGAAATCGACCATTCTGCCCTGTGAGTCTGTCAGCCTGCCGTCGTCCATGATCTGGAGAAGAATGTTGTAGACTTCGGGATGAGCTTTTTCGATTTCGTCAAGAAGGATGACCGAGAATGGTTTTCTTCTGACTTTTTCCGTGAGCTGTCCGCCTTCATCGAATCCGACGTATCCCGGAGGCGCCCCAACAAGCCTTGAAACGGAGTGCTTTTCCATGTACTCGGACATGTCGACCCTTATTAATGCTCGTTCGGAACCATAGATGTGCGAGGCGAGAACCCTCGCAAGCTCGGTTTTGCCGACACCTGACGGGCCGATGAACAGGAAAGAGCCAATCGGCCTGTTCCTTCCGGCCAGTCCCACCCTTGCGCGCCTGAGTGATTTTGCAACAACCGAAACCGCTTCATCCTGGCCAATAATCCTCTCGTGAAGGACATTTTCAAGTGTCAACAGGCGTTCACGTTCTTCCTGCATCAGTCTTGTGGTTGGAATGCCTGTCCAGTCCGAAACAACTTCGGCAATGTCCTCGGCTGTAACAACAGGATTGAGTGCTTCAACGTCTTTTTGCCACGACTCACGCTTGACAATCAGCTGGTCTTCGATTTGGCGTTCCTCATCCCTGAGTTTTGCTGCCTTTTCAAATTCCTGCGATTCTGCGGCGTCGTATTTTTCTTTTCGGAGTTCCTTTTTCCTGAACTCAAGATCCTTTATGTCTGGCGGGAGGTTGAGAACCGAGATTCTGACTTTGGCGCATGCTTCATCCACCAGGTCTATCGCCTTGTCTGGCAGGAACCTTCCTGAAATGTACTGCGCAGAAAGCTTTGCTGCTGCTTCAAGGGCTGCTTGCTGAACTGTGACCTTGTGGTGATTTTCATACCTTGGAGCGATTCCAACCAGTATTTTAATCGTGTCTTCAACGGTTGGCTCGTCCACCATCACCATCTGGAACCTGCGCTCAAGAGCCGGGTCTTTCTCGATGTGCTTCCTGTATTCTGTCAGGGTTGTTGCTCCGATGCACTGGAGTTCTCCTCTTGCAAGCGGTGGTTTAAGGATATTGCTTGCATCGATTGCCCCTTCAGCTGCGCCAGCACCTACGATTGTGTGGATTTCATCAATGAAGATGATGATTTTGCCTTGTGCCTTGTTGATTTCGTCAAGGATAGCTTTCACTCTTTCCTCAAACTCGCCCCTGTACTTGGTTCCAGCAACGATTGATGCCAGATCAAGAGATAAAACCTTTTTATCCCTGAGCGTTTCGGGCACTTCACCATCGATGATCTTTTGTGCAAGACCTTCCACGATTGCGGTTTTACCAACCCCAGGATCGCCGACAAGTATCGGGTTGTTTTTTGTCCTTCTTGAAAGAATCTGGATAATCCTTCCAATCTCGCGAACTCTCCCGACTGTCGGGTCAAGCTTGCCTTTTCTTGCAAGCTGGGTCAGGTCTCTCGAATACTGTTCGAGAAGCGATTTCTTCTTTCCACCCTCAGATTCAGGATTGCCTTCCTCGCCGCTGTCGTCAAGTGACGCCCTGAAACGGTCGGAATCCACATCCATGTCTCGAAGGATTCTTGCTGCAAGCCCCTCGGCTTCAGAAAGAATGCCTATCACAAGATGCTCGGGAGTGAGCTTCTGCGAATTCTGGTTTTTCATCTCACGCTCAGCCAGATCCAAAGCCCTCTTCGCTCTTGCGGAAAGCACGATGTGGCTTTTCTGGATGGGCCCGGTTGCTGAGTTTCTGACACCCCTGATGAGTGTCACGATACGATCACGAAGTGAGGCAAAATCGACACCCATTTCCCTGAGTGCCATGACTGCCTGGCTTGTCCCTTCTCTGACAAGTCCAAGCAGAAGATGCTCTGTACCAAGATAATCGTTGCCAAGTTCGAAGGCTTCATCCTGTGCAAGGTAGAAAACCCTCTGCGTTTTTTCGTCCAAATTACTCCAATTCATGACTTAAATGGTAACTCTTTACAAATCATTATCAAGTATGGATTTCATCCTGTAGACATTAAAAAGAGATTGCAATATACTTGATACAAGCATGGAAACCGATCCAAAAAGGAAGATGTTCAGAACTGTCTGGCTGGCGTTTTTCGTCATCCTTTCAGTAGCGCTTGCCGCATACCTGTGGCCGTCAGTTGAAGACAGAAGCTTCATCTACGCTCTCAAAGGCGAGGTCACCATAAGGATTGGCAGAGGCGACAATGCCATGTGGGAACAGGCAAAAATCAATGACCCGATGAACCCTGGGAACCGCCTCAAAACAACAACAAATTCAACCGCAGAGGTAAGACTCAACGACGGCTCACTGCTCAGGATCGGACCAAACACGGAGCTTGAAGTGCTTTCCGTTTTCATCAATCCCATGATGGGCGTCAGGAATGCGCAGTGGAGAGTCATTTCGGCCGGCACAGGCGGTGGCGTCTACGTCAATACAGGCAAAACCGGTTCCATATACGAAATCCAGTCATCACAGTTCATTGCCGTTGTCTCGTCCGGCTCAATGAGGGTTTTCTCCGACGAGAACGGTAACGATGTAATCAAGGTGATAGACCCCGACTCGAAGGCTGTTGCGCTCATCGGCAATGAAAAACACAGCATTCCTCCGGGCAGCCAGGCTTTGATAAAGGACAGTTCAACCCAAATCGTCCAGGCAAAGATGGATGAGGTTGATGCTGAAAACGAGAAGCTGGACAAACCCAATCTCATTCTCAACTACCAGTCCCCGACCGTTAACAAGTCAATTACGATCACAGGTGTAACGGGATTGAAAACCTCAGTTTTTGTTGACGGCGAAAGGGTCACAGACTCTGACGAAATGGGTAACTTCAGATTTGAGCTGAGCATACCGGTTGGGAAAATCGAACATGTCGTGACGGTCACAGACACAGCTGGCAGAAGAAACGAACAAACCATTCTTCTTGAGCGAATCAGCCAAGGGGAACATCTGCTTGCAATAACAGAGCCAAAATCAGGGATAACCGTGACCGATGAGGAAATTGACATAAAGGGAACAATTCAGGGCTCAAAGAAGCTGACCATAAACGGGAATCCGGTCGAGATTTTCAGAGGCAGCTTTGATTACAAAGTGAAGCTCAAAATGGGGCTGAACACTTTTACTGTGCTTTCAACCGACGACAAGGACAGAGCAAGACAGCAAACAATCTGGGTGACCAGGGACGTGGACAAGATTGAGGCCAGCCTCGACATCTACTATCCGACAACCATCATCACGACCAAGGAAAAATCAATCACCATCAAAGGTGTCACCAGCGCCAAAAGGATCAGGATCGGCGAATCCCTGACAACACTCAAGTCAAGCGATTTCAGCATCGAGACACTACTGGAGCTTGGTAGAAACGCCATCATTGTTTCAGCTGAAGATGAAAACCACAAAACAAACTCAAAAACAATAGTTGTGATCAGAGAAGTCGAGGATGCTGCCAGACCGGACATCAAACTTGACCCATACCCGGCATTCACCAACAACATAACGGTTATCGTTGGTGGAATTGCCTTCAACACAGAGTCGCTCACAATTGATGGCAACAAAATACTTGTTGAGGCAAACGGAGTTTTCAGGACAAGCCTCAAAGTCACAAAAGATGGAAAAAACACATTCAATGTGGTTGCAATATCAAAGGATGATGTCAAATCGACAATTACCATTAACATCTGGCGAGACACGGTTGCCCCTGATCTAGGACGAATCAAAGCCAGAAAAGTAAAAAGTGAAAATCCAGACGATGAGAACAAGATTCTTGTCGTTGGAGTCATCGAGCAGAATTGTGACCTGTATGTAAATGGCATAAAAGTTGAACTGATTGGAACAGGCGACCTCAGGAATGTTTCCTACATCCTCAAGGATTACACAGAAAAGATGGTGTCGCTCAAAGCCATTGACAAGGCTGGAAACCAGTCGGTAAAGGAGATAGACGTTGCGAACCCGTGACAGGAAATCAAACCCAGCGTTAAAAGCCTATCTGGTGGCATTTTTGGTTTTGTTTGTGGAATTCATCATTTTCCTTGTCTGGTTCCTCTTCAAGGACTATTTCCCGGGAGTCCTTTCAGATGCTCCGGTTGTTATCTTCTCGCTTGTCAATGCAATCTTTGCCTGGAGAATGTCCTTGAAGGCAATGTGGACTTACGAACCTGACGACGATTCCAGAAGAGTCTGGCGCTTCATCATGTTTGCAATGTTCATGCTCATGGTTGGGCATTTGCTGAACATGATCATGGTGTTTTTCTTCAGAAACCTGAACATCAAGCCGCCAAACATTTCAGACTGGCTTGGATACATCTGGGTGCCTGTCTTCCTTCTCGTTGCACTTTACAGAAAATACAAGCTCGTCAGAACCGTTGGCAAGCCAAACATGTTCATGGCAGTTGGACAACCGCTCGCGCTGGCCGTTTTTGGCGTTATGGTTGTGCTGCTTTCCCCGTTTGTGGCACAAATCTTCTTCACAATCCAGCTTCGTCTTGTGTCGCTCTGGATGATTGCCTTTATCAGCGCTTCCCTGCTTTACTCTGCAGCGATCCTGTCTGAAATCTATACCGGCCTCCTGTCGAGGTCATGGAAAAACATAATCATAGCTGTTGTCAGTTTTGCCATCTTTTATGTCGCATTCTTCTTCTTCCTCACAAACAACCTGCTTGCTGACCAGCAATGGATATTCAAGGCTGTCCAGCCTATCTTCCTCCAGATTACACCGGTGTTCATAGCACTTGCGGCATATTTTGAAATTGAAATCATTGGCTGAAGCTTTTTTGGAGGATTTGATGAAGAAGGTTATTATAGTTTCAATGCTTTTTTGCATGCTTCTCTCAGTTGTTCCTGTCAGTGCCGTTGAACCGGTCAACAGATTTAACGAAGGTTTGGAAGCTGCAGGATTAATACTTGATGATTTCAGATGGGAACCGGAGAAGCTTGCCAGAATCGATGCCAATGACCCGTTCAGGCTCTACTGGTTCAATGAAATATGGTCAAATCCAATAAGGATTCCAAGGATTACCAACCAGATGAGTACAAGGGTTTCGCTCTGGAGTCAGACAGAAGGCTCTGAAATAACAATGCACTTCTTTTATGGAACCGTGAGAACTGTCGGATACGTTGCAGCTTTCCTCAACGACATGCTTCCGTCTTTGCCGGTCTTGGAGAAGAATCCATTGACAAACGCAATGAAAGACATCAGAACAGCCCACAAACTGCCCTGGAATACAAGCCTTGAAAATGATTTTCTGACCATAGAAAAAGAGCTTGACCCACCAACTGCCTTGCTTGTTGCCAAATACCTCTTGTCAGTCGAACATCTTTGGAACGAGAGAAAGCTTGTGTTTGACAAGAATTGCATTGATGATTCGATGTTTACAAAACTTCTTAATCCCAGCTTTCAGGACACAACAGATTTTTACAGACTTTGTGAAGATTATGACCAGAAACAGATGATGTGGGCTGTCTGTCGGGCAGTTTTTGCGACCCAGGATATAAAAAACGCCATCAGGTCAGGTTCGTTCAGGTTGCCAGAAAAGATTCTCGATTTTGAGACGCCGTTTGGAAAGGTTGTCCTCAATGGTGCAAACAAGAATGATGTATACAGCAATTTCAAATCGTGCCTGCTCATCGACCTAAAGGGCGATGACAAATACCACGGCTCGTTCGGTTCAACATCTTCTTCGGACAACTGCTCATCGGTTGTAATCGACGCTTCAGGAAATGATGTTTATCTGAACAAGGAAAAATCACAACCCGGATGCGGCGCCGGAATCCTTGGTCTCGGAATCGTTGCCGATCTGGAAGGTGTTGATGCCTACGAAGCCATTGATAATGCTGAAGGTGTCGGCATTCTTGGCGTCGGAATGATCATGGATTACTCAGGTGACGACACTTACAGGGCAATGAACATGTGTCAGGGTTCGGCAACCTTTGGTGTTGGTGTCTGCTGGGATGTTGATGGCAAGGATGTATATGAATGTTATGGTTATGGTCAGGGTTACGGCTATACCAGAGGTTACGGGCTCCTCTACGACAAAACCGGTGATGACACCTACGTTGCAAATGACACCGACATTATCAGCCCTTCAGCCCAGAATCCGAACCACAACACATCGATGGCGCAAGGGGTTGGAAACGGGCGACGTGCCGACTATCTTGACGGAAAGTCGATGTCTGGCGGATGCGGGATGCTTATCGATGACCAAGGCAACGACACTTATTCATGCGGTGTTTTTGGCCAGGGAACCGCCTATTGGTACGGTGTTGGAATATTAAACGATAAATCGGGCAACGACACCTACAAAGGGTTGTGGTACGTTCAAGGAGCGACTGCCCATTACGCCATTTCTGAGTTCAAGGATGATGCAGGCGACGACCATTATTTCGCATATCAGGCAACTTCCCTTGGTACAGGCCATGATTTCTCGTGCTCATGGCACATTGACATGGGTGGAAACGACATCTATGACTGCTGGCGCGAAGAGAACGGGCAAAAATACTGGGGTGGTTTGATGATTGGCTGTGGCAATGAAACCGGTTTTGGCTTGTTCATAAACATTGGCGGAGATGACATTTACAACGCCCAGTCAGACAACATGTATGGTGGTTCCTACATTGCATCAGGCATGTTCCCAGACGGCATTAGAAACGAAATGCTTTGCATGGGGTATTTCATCGATATAGGCGGAAACGATCAGTATTTAAAGGATTTCTGCAAACAAAACGACAAGTGGCTCAGAATCAATCCTGACAGGCCACAAGCTCAGGTTGGAATCGGCATCGATGCTCCTGACGGTGTCCTTGGCATTTATGGGATTGACAGATGAGCGATATCATTGATAAACTCCTGACAAACGAAGACCCATCAATTGTTTGGAAAGCAAAGAGGTTATTGCTGGGGGAAGATGACAAATCGCTGAGGGAATCAATCAAATCAAGCCCCAGAGTGATAAAACTGCTCTCAGAACGTAGCAACAAGGGGGTAATCCCTTTTCCGGTTTACTCAAAATGGTACGGCTCCCACTGGGTTCTGATGCATCTTGCCAATCTTGGCTATCCAGAAGGTGAAAAAGAAATCTGGCCGATGGTTGACCAAACGCTTGAAAGATGGTTCAGAGCTACGGATTTCAAGGGTCATGTGACCATGATAGATAGCAGACCCAGACGTTGTGCTTCTCAGGAAGCAAACATTTGCTGGTCAGCCATGAAGCTTGGCTTCGATGATCCCAGGATAAAAACCTTGATCGAAAGGTTGATTTCATGGCAGTGGGATGATGGTGGCTGGAACTGCGACAAAAACCCGTCAGCGGTCAACTCGTCGTTTCACGAATCAGCAATACCCTTGAGGGCAATGGCGCTTTACGCCAGGAAAACCGGTGACGCCAAAGCTTTGGAATCTTCAAGGAGAGCCAGCGAAACATTTCTGAAACGGAAGCTCTTCAAAAAACAGGGCACAGACAATCTCATGTTTAATCGCATAGATAAAATTGGCATTCCCGAAACCTGGCATTATGATTTCTTCTTTGGTTTGAAAGTCATGGCAGAATCTGGATTTATCACCGACCCTCGATGTAATGACGCACTTGATCTTCTCGAATCCAAACGACTTCCAGATGGCGGTTTTCCAGCTGAATACAGATACTTCAGCCTCTGGGATGGAGTAAAAGAAAAGCGCACCAGCGGTACATCTCTGGTTGACTGGGGAACAATTTCAAAAACCAGATTCAACCCATACATCACCGTTGATGCGCTTTATATCCTCAAAACTGCCGGCAGAATCTAGTTTTTTGTCACAATGACCGAAAGCCATGGTGAGACAATATCAATGTTTATCTGCCTGCCTTTGTAAATGAAGCTGGTTACAAGATGTGCCCTTACATTGAAGGTTTCACCGATCGGAGCCTTGCAGTCTACAGTCAGGGTTCCGTCAAGGCCGATTGAGGCGTACGAGTAGTCTGAGAGCTCGAATGTGATCTTGTCAGCGAACTCAGGTCTGATGTTACTGCAATTGTCAACCACCATCGAGTTGAATTTCATCTTGCAGCATCTGCCAACCGGATATGGTGATTGAGCGCCTGTCTGGGCAGTTATGATAAGATCAAAGCTATTGTTGCATTCGTCGGCATTGTCGTCAGTCACTTTGCAGCAACCGTATGAATAGATAGAGCAAGATGTTGATGCGAAGTAGAGCCTTTGATAGGCGATTGCTACTGAAGTCAGCTGCTCATTGGCAAATGCCAGTGGTACTGAGATTCTGTTTAGGACTGAACCTGTCGAGGCGTCGATGACATAGATTTGGCCATTGCTTGTCAGATAGACACGCCTTTGTGTGACTGATGGGGATGAGTTCAAGCCGTTCATCCTGATCTGGTTGTTTGACCATATTCTTGATCTGGCAGCATCTCTGAGTTTGAACAGGGTGTTTTTGTCGGTTCCGACGTACTGTCTTGCGTTGTCGGTATCTACTGATGTTCTTGGATCAACTGCCGGTTCTGTTACGGCTGAGGGAGGAGTAAAAGCTGACGGAATCATGTTTCCGCCAAAAGCCTCGATAGCCTGCAATGTGTTGTTGGAATAATAAAGCTTGTTATCGTCATAGGCCAGGACTGTGTTGTTGCCTTGTTGAGCATATGACCTTGGCCAACCCATCTCTATCTCCCCTTTATTCATCTTAAGTGAATAAATGTAGCCGTTGCCAGCCTGGAACCAGACATGTCCGTACCCAACTGTCGGTGCGGTTGTGATCGACGAAAGGGTGTTGTAAGTCCAGATGTTTCCACCGGTCACAGAGTTGACGCAGTGAAGGGAACCATCAGTTGTTCCAAAGAAAACCTTGCCTTCAAGCACCTTTGGGGAGGCAACAATCTGACCGATTACAGGATAAACCCACAAAATGTTCCCGTTATCAAGATCGACACAGTACATTGCGCCAGATTTCGTGCCTACAAAAACCTTTTTGTTGTAAATTGTCGGCGTAGAAACAATTGGCCCAAACAGTGGAATTCCCCATGCAACCATGCCGTTGTATGCTCTCAGTGCGTACAACGAACCGGTTTCAGTGCCAAAGACCACTTTCCCGCAATCAACAGATGGTGGCGCCAGGATGTGGTCATTGCTGGAAAGAGTGAATCGCCAGAGCTTTTCGAGATCGTCACACGGTGGGGCACACTGGTCATCAATGAATCCTGTGTTGAAATTATCATGCCTGTACTCCGGCCAGCTGCAGTTGCCACACTCTTCCGTAATCTTTTCACATACCGGTTTATGGGAAACCGGAGCTGTGATTGTTGATCCAAACGGCATCATCAAAAGAGTAACCAGAAGAATGAAAGAAATAAGACCAATTCTGTTTATTTTCATGCTCCACCTGCCTGATGAGAATGTTAATAATGTTACAATGAAAACGTAACCTTTCTACAATTTAAGGTAAATTTTTTGTTAAAAGCGACAAATCATAACCTAGACTTGCGATAATCCTGCGTGGTTTGATTAATTGATGACAAATCTAAATTTATGCGTAAGATTTTGTTGTAGCGAGGTGGAAAATGAAAAGATTGTTGTTGATTGTCATCATCATGTCAATGTTTTTTCCGGTTGTGGCAAAATCTGAATCTAAACCTGATCGATTTCTGGAACTCCTGACAAATGCGGGGCTCAAGCCATCTGACCTAACATGGAACATGTGGAACATAGGTGATTTTCAGCGCGACCCATTCAGATTCCCCTGGTTCGATGAGCTTCATCAGAGACCTCTGCAGGTTCCGTACGAAGCGAAGATGACACTCGGCAGATTTGAAATGATAAACACTGTTCGAGACGCAATCGTCATGTGTGCGAGACGTTCGGGCAATGAAGTGTCAAGGTGGGATTTTGGGCCAAAGCCTGTAATTGCCAAAGAAAACCCACTTTTTGAAGCTTTGATGAGCCTTTACAAAGAAGATGGCTGGAAACTGACCGAGAAGGAACAGACAAATCTAAAAGCAAAGTGCTCTGAATTGACCGCCAATTGGCAGACACAATTGGCAGAATTTGTAGGCTATGCCTCACAAGTGCGGAAATACAGAAATCTGGCCATGCGGAAAATTCCTTGCGAAAAATGGGATGACGTGTTTAAGCGCTGTTCAATGTTGCTTGATTCAGGCCCTGATTTCCCGATCGACACTTATGATGCAGGACTGGAAATGGATTTCAGGTGGATGTATTACGCAGCAGCACAGGGAGCACTCGCCGTTGACAAGATGATAACTCTTCTTGGAAACGAGTTGCCGGCTCCATTTGATGTTCAAACTCCCCTTGGCCAAATCTCAATTTCGGGGGCAGAGACATCAACCCACGTTTGCTTGAGCCAGCTTCTTTTGATCGATACCGACGGCAACGATGCTTACTCAGGATTTGTCGGCTCAAATGCGAGCATTGACAATCCTTTCTCGGTGTGCATCGACGTTTCTGGCGACGACACCTATTCCGATGATTCTGGTAGCCAGCCTCAGTGCGGTTCAGGCAGGTTCGGTTTCGGCGTGCTTGTGGATATGGAAGGAAATGACAGGTACAAATCGGAAATGCTAAGTCAGGGCTCGGGTTGTTTCGGAGTGGGAATCCTCAGGGATTTGTCTGGAAACGACACCTACGACGGTAAATTTTCGTGTCAGGGAGCTGGTGAGTTTGGCATCGGTGTCTTACAGGATGTTTCCGGGAATGAAACTTACCACAGCTTTTTTGGCTCACAAGGCTTCGGTTTTACGCAGGGCATCGGCCTGCTTCAGGACAAGGCTGGCGATGACGTTTACGATGCCGATGACAAGGACATCATCAACCCTTCGGCGCAATCTGCTCAGCACAACGCTTCTTTTTGTCAGGGAGCCGGTTTTGGGTCGAGGGCTGAACTCGATAACGGGCATTCTATGAGCGGTGGTGTTGGCGTTCTTCAGGACATGAAAGGAAACGACAAGTATTCGTGCGGTGTTTTTGGACAAGGAGTGGCCTACTGGCACGCTTTGGGTATCCTCAGCGATTACGAAGGCGATGACTCATACTTTGGGACATGGTATGTGCAAGGAGCTGCTGCCCATTTCGGAATCGCCTACTTTCAAGACAGGGTTGGCAACGACACCTACCAGGCAACGATGGCAACTTCGATTGGCACAGGCCACGATGTCTCGCTTGCCTATCATGTCGATCTCGGAGGGAACGACACTTATAACGCCTGGCGTACTGAAAACGGTCAAAAAGTCGATGCAGGATTGTGCGTTGGCGCAGGAAATGCAAATGGCATGGGCTTTTTCGTCAACCTCGGTGGCGACGACAAATATGATGTTGGAGGAGGCAGAACCTTTGGCACTTACGGCGATCCTGCCCCCTGTGGCAATGGATTTATGCGTGAGAAAATGATCAACATCGGTGTTTTCATCGACATCGGTGGTCAAGATTCATACCGCGTGGATGGAATAGGTAATGATAAAACCTGGCATGCACAACCGTTTGACTGCCCTGACCGAAACATTGATTTTGGCCTGGGTGGCGATTTTGCCGATGGAGTGGTGAAGGATATTTTCTAAATCAGGGTTAATGGAATTGACATCATTTTTCCCCACGATAGTGACAGAAAAAGTTGAAAGGATTTTGATTAGTTCGTGCTCTGTCTATTTCCGTTAGATCGCAAATGACTGATTGTAATCATCAACTTTGAACATCATTTTCTAAATGTTTTGATTTTGATATCGGCACCATTGAAGTGAAGCTGGTTTTAAGATTTCCCTCACTTCTTGTCCCAGTTGAATCTGAGCTCGAAGTTACAGTATGGCGTGTATCCTGTGGCTTTGCAGCTGGTTTCGATGCATGTTGTTTCTGCATCCCTGAACACATAGGATGCAAAGGCTGCAAAAATGCCGGCCAGATAGTCACAGCATGGCTCGTCGAAACCGGAAAGCTTGTGGCAGCATGGCGAATCGCTGACCCTCAGGCAGATGATGTTATCGGTGCTGGATACGATTTTTACTGGGGACTTTATAAAAATCCTGCCAAGCGTCTCAATGCTCTCGAGGAATTCATTCCAGTTAAGCTCCTGGATGATTGAATATTCTTTTGATATTGACTGGCACAGGTCAAATCCTGCGTTTCGACCGAACGTATACAGCATGATCCTTGCCTGATCCGGGCCATAAGTCAGCCAGCAGGCTTTTACAAGCTCAGGCAGCAGCCTGCTTTGACTGGATTGCTCGTTTCTAAGGCTTATGCTGTTGAGAATCTGTGCAAGAAAAGTGCTTTCCTGTTTAGGTTTAGCCATTACAGCCTGCCAAGGATGTCAAGTTCATACAGCCTCTTTGCGATATCCCGAGATTTCTCGAAAGAAACCCTCATCAGTTCGGAAATCTCACCAACTGTTTTTTTCCCGTCGAATTGGGATGCGATTGTGAATCCGTGTTCACCAAAATCATTTTTAATCGAAAGCCTCTCCATGCTGTCCGGTTCCAACAAGGCTTGAAACTGGGGTTTCTTCTCAAAAACCGTTTCTGTTGTCACATCGAAGATTATCCTGTTTCTGTAGCAGTAGAATGTTGCAAAGCCGGCTATCCTGACGGCTTCCTCAAGCACTCTGTCAACGCTAAGCGAAACAGGTTCTTCAGTAACACTCTTGCAAAGCCATCCGCCGGAAAGCTCACCGGCCTCAAAGATTGCCCAGAGGGTCGTACTGCTGTTGTGAAGAGAGCATAAGCCGTAGGAGTTGTCCTCTTTGATGGTTGAAACAAAGCGCCAGAATGAAAAAAAGTTTGTGTTCAGAGTCTTGATGACAGGCTGGGATTTCGAGAGTATTTCATACACAAACTGCAGATGGTTCGAGATCTTCCCGATTGTGAACCTGGACTGTTCACGCTGGAGCCTGAACCGCACCAGCTCAAGCGATTTCGATCCCAGAAACTGGCAAACATCGTTGAGCCTGGCAATAAAGTCTATCGAATGATTTTTGATGATGAGAAGGTAGTTGTCTGTCCCGGTGAATTCGATGTGAATGATATGCAGGGATTCATCAAGTTCCTTGATTGCAGAATCAAGGTTGATGGTCTTTGTGGCTAGCGCCCTGTAAACAAAGTTGTCCATCGGGGTGTTGATCACGCCAACATTTTAGCCCATTTATGCCCAAAGTCAATTCCAAAGGAATGGATACATTCTCCCAAAAATTCGTTGACTCATACTGGCTATTTGATACAATACCGGCGTTTAATGGAGGAATTATGATCACAGCAAACGATCTGCGCTCAGGTAAAACGTTCGAGATGGATGGCGGGCTCTGGATGTGCCTTGAATTCCATCACATCAAGCCGGGAAAAGGTACAGCCCACGTCAGGGTTCGCATCAGAAACCTCGAGTCGCTTGCAACAATCGAGCGCACGTTCAGACCAGAAGAAAAATTTGTCGCCGCCTACCTTGACCACAGGAAGATGCAGTATCTCTACAGCCAGGGCGATGAATTCTCGTTTATGGACAACGACACATACGACCAGATCACCCTCGACAGGGAATCACTCGGAGACGCAGCCCACTTCCTCAAGGAAGGCATGGAGATCGAAGTGAGCTTCTACAAGGGCAAGCAGGTCGGTATTGAATTGCCGAACATGGTTATCCTTGAAATCATCGAGACTGAACCTGGATTCAAGGGCGACACAGCACAAAACACAACAAAACCGGCAAAGGTTGAAACCGGATACGTTGTTGACGTCCCTCTCTTTGTTGAACAGGGTGAGTTCATCAAAATCGACACCAGAACCGGTGAGTATCTGGAGCGCGCCAACAAATAAATGGGCAGGAGACAGAGCAGGGAAATAGCCCTGCAAATGCTTTTCGCCTCAGAGTTCGACTCATCAGACCCCAAAACTTCAGGCCTCATGGTGCTTCAGACAACTGATGCCGATGAGGAGTCGAAAGAGTTTGCAAAAGTCCTTTTTATTGGTGTGCTCAATGAAAAAGATGAACTGGACAGGATTATTTCCAAGTACCTCGAAAATTGGAAACTGGACAGATTGTTCACCATTGACCGGTCAGTTCTGAGACTCTCTCTTTACGAGCTTAAAAACCTGCCGGACACCCCGTCATCGGTCGTTATCGACCAGGCTGTCAGGCTTGCCAAGAAGTTCGGTAATGACGAGTCAAGCAAATTCATAAATGGAATTTTAGGGGCCTTTTTCAGGTCCAATAATGAAAAGAATAAGGATTAAAGTCGCTGGCATTGTCCAGGGTGTCGGTTTCAGGGCTTTCGCCAAGAAACATGCGCAGTACCTTGGTTTGACAGGATTCACCAGAAACAATCCAGACGGATCGGTAACCATAGAAGTTCAGGGTAAAACCGAGGCTCTGGCGGTATACATGAATCTCATGGAAACTGGGCCACAGTCTTGCGAAGTCAGACATTGCAACGTCGAAGATGTAGAAATCGTCGGGAACGAAACGTTCTTTTATGTAACAGGCTAAAACAGAGCCTTTTGAGGGCAGACGTCAATGCAGGCTCCGCACCTGACACAGAGATTACCTATAAAAATCTTGCCTTTTTCGCTTTTAAGCGATCCATTGGGGCAAACGGTAAAACAATCGAGGCAGAGATTGCATTTCTTATGGTCAACTGATGGTTTGCGCCCTGTTTTCCCAGCAACTATATAATCTTTTTCGAGTTTGCCGTTTGTTTGGGTTTGCATCAGGAATGAGTCACCAACATCCATTTTCGCAGCCTCTGTCAGCAGTTTATCGGCTTTTATGTTGACGCGACATGCGTTCAGACCTTTCGCCTCGACTGCAGATGCATCCATGCCCGAAATAATGTTGGTAGGCGTAAAAAGTACACTCCATGCAATTTTTGGGAAGATGACCGATTTAAAGATTTCAGCCACGGCTTTTGATGTGTTGCCAATGTAGCATTTGGCGAGAGTCGCTGTTGGAAGTACAGTCGTTGTCAGCGAGATCAAGCCTTCCACGCCAAATCTTGCAGATGAGGTCAACATTCCGACACAAACAATGTGGCGACAGGTCAAAACTTCTTCCATCAAACCAATGTTTTCGATGATGGGCGCAATGGATTCCTCCGCTTGCCTACCGAAAAGACCATGTTTTTTGAACGTAACCGGTTCTGCTTTCGAGAAGACGAATCTGGCGTTCCTGCGAGTTAAAGTATTGGCATCACCTGAGAAGTGTCCGGCCAAAGAAACAGCTTGATTGAAGGTATTCAATTTTCCCAAAAGAGATTTTGTAAAATCATAAAATCTTGAGTCTGAAACAGGCTTTTCAGGAAGAATAACCAGGGTTTTCGAGCCAGAAACAAAAAACTCCCTGGAGATCATCTCCAGGGAGTTTTGAACGTCCTGATGACACCAGATTGGTTCTGGCATTATCTCTTTCTGTACTGTCTGGCTTTCCTGGCGCCTCTCATACCGGCTTTCATTCTTTCTTTCTTCCTTGCATCTCTGGATAGGAAGCCAGCCTTTTTGAGTGGTGGCCTGAGTTCCGGGTCGAACTCGAGGAGCGCTTTTGCGATGCCGTTTCTCATTGCCTCAGCCTGTGAGTTGTAGCCTGAACCGGCAACCTTGACTGTGACATCAAACTTGGTCTTCATATTGACAAGTTCGAGCGGCTGGAAAATCGGGCGGTAGAACATGTCAGATGTGAAGAATTCGTTGATCGGCTTTTCATTGATTACGACCTTGCCTTCGCCTGGTGTGAGAGTTATCTGGGCGACTGCAGTCTTTCTGTAACCTGTGGCTCTGTACATGATTCCTCCTACGCCTCAAGCTCAAGCTTCGATGGCTTCTGAGCTGAGTGCGGGTGGGTCGTTCCCTTGTAGACATGAAGCTTGCGGAAGAGTTCCCTGCCAAGCTTTGTGTGTGGGAGCATGCCCTTGATTGCTTTCTCAATTACGCGTTCTGGCAACCTTGCGCGAAGCTTCTGGAAGGTTTCGGCTCTGAGTCCACCGTTGTAACCTGTGTAGTGGCGGTAAACCTTGTCCGTTTCCTTGTAACCGGTAACTACGATCTTTTCTGCGTTGACGACAATCACGTTATCTCCACAGTCATAATGCGGGCTCCATGTCGGCTTGTCCTTGCCGGAAAGAAGCCTGGAAACCATGACTGCAAGTCGGCCGAGTGTCTTGCCTTCTGCATCGACCAGGTACCAGTTTCGCTTGCTGGGGTCAACCTTCGGAAATACTGTATCCATTAGTCCTCCTGACAAAATTACAAGTTTAGGAAACCAACCCGCACTGTCAAGAAAAGATTCATTTTCCTTTTTCATAATTGAAGGGATCTAAACTGTTGGTATAGTTGTCAACCGTTATCAAGGAGGTTTAGAGATGTCCAAGGTATGTGAAGTTTGCGGAAAAGGTCCGGTGGTTGGCCACACAATCAGCCACTCACACATCAGGTCCAAAAGGCGCTGGCTGCCAAACCTCCATGTCGTGAGAGCACTCAAGGGTTCATCGGTTGTAAGGATGAAAGTCTGCGCAAAGTGCCTCAAAGCCGGCAAGGTAAAGGTGGCATAGCTTAAATA
>CAZXEH010000011.1:0-40891 GCA_964639885.1 uncultured Caldisericales bacterium
AAAGTCGAGGTCTGAGCCATCTGTGAGGTCAGCATGGGTCATGTTGTTGTCAGAGGAGTAGGTGTAAGTTGTTGTTTCATCCGGTGTGGGGTCTGGTCTGCTTATCCTCCTCAACCTCTCCTGACGGTCATACTTGGCCTTTTCAGGGAAGAATTGGGCAAGCTTGGCATCCAGTGGGTCAATCTTTGACAGGTCAGGCAGATATGGTGAAAGGTTGTCCCATTTGTTTTCGGGTGAAGGAAGGTAATCCGAGGGGTAATGCGTCATGAGGAGCGAGTTTCTGTTTTCGGTTGTGTTTTCTGTGGTTTTGTCGGTTTGTGGGGAGTTGTTCAGCAGTGGTGTGGGATAGTACCTGTCCATCTGTGTGAGGTTGCCGTTGTAGTCGTAGGTGTAGGTGTCGTAGGCATTGCTTGGCTTGTCCACACGGGTGAGTCTGTCTGCAACATTGAAGGTGAGGTAGTTGGTTACAGACCCTGTTTCCATCTCAGTCCTGTTGCCACGTTCATCATAGGTGTAGGTGGTGTCGTTGGTGGTGCCTGGACGGTCAATGAAGGTGAGACGGTTGAGAGCGTCATACGTGTAGGAGATTGTGTCATTGCCTATTGTTTCCTCTGTTACGTTTCCATTGGCATCATAGGTGTAGGGGAGGGAGAAGATGGTGTTGTTGCTGGAATCCTTGAGGTCAATGGCTGTCATCCAGCCACGTGAGTTGTAGGTGTAGTTGGTGTTGGTTGAGTTGGGGTAGTCTATCTTTGTCACCCATGAGGCATCGTTGTAGGTGTATTCTGTGGTGAGGCTGTTACGGGTGGCATCTGTCATTCTGCACTTTATGGAGTGGGTCTCACTGATCCTTGGGGATTTTGAAGCAGGTTAAATGTGTGCCGTCTTCAAACACGAGAGCATAGTCGTCGCTTAGCCAGATAATTTTGGGAATGTACATTTTTGTAAAATTAGGTATTTGTACAAATGGTAGCGTCCAAAGCCTATTCAAATCTTTATCAAAAACTTGAATGTTATCGTTCGTGGTTACAATAATCCTGTCAAATAGAACATATCCATATTTAATATCAGCATCAACAACTTCATTTAAAACAATGTAGTTCTTTTCGTCTAGATCCCACACTTTAATAATATTCCTATTGTCTATGAAAATACCGCCAATACTTGCAAGTGGTGTAGTTGATACTTCAAAGCTTGTAAAAACAGTAGGCATATCTAACAAATAATTTATTGTAATTATCTTATTATTAATTGAATACACCTTTATTTGTGTATCATTTATTATATTAGACCAGTTATCCACCTTTGTATCAGGCAATTTTATTAGCTCTTTCTTACGATTGACATAAAAAATATCATCTTGGATTTTAAATCCTCCAAGATTTGACATAAATGGTTTGTTTACAAGAGGATTGATTTTAAACTTTTGTGTTAATCCGTTATTATTATTTATTAACACATATTCGTTTTTGAGTATTGTATTAATATAAAAATTGTCTAACGTATGATAATAGCAAATTGAACCTTTCTCTACTTTCTCATCAAAAGAATATTTCCAATTTGGTTCGCCTGTTTCATATGATATTTTAGTTATGCTTGAATCATTTAGTAGATAAATATCCGCATTGAATGTGAGCAGTTCTCCAATAATGTTTGATTTTTCCCAAATAATTCTATCTTCTTCCCACCTACTAAGTTTACAGGTATTTTCTCCTGTTTTTTCTTGAATTATTCTGTTATTGAAATTGATAAAATGAGTATCCATTTTTTTTGTTGAGTGAATATTTCCGGTTTCAATATCAATGTAGACTAGATCACCAACTTTCAATGTTATACTCCCCCCATTATAATTTCTAAAAAAAGGTCTTTTGTATTCACAATTATATGTCCACAACCTATCATCACTTCTTAGTTGTTTGCTCTTGTCTCTAGTGCTGTATCTACAACATGACATCAACAACGAGACAATTATTAACGTAGTAAAGCCGTATTTCATTTTAACCTCCTTACCTATCTCAACTAAAACAGACTTGCACTACTTTCCATAATGCTCCGACCCCGCCAACGGCAGTCTCGAATTTCACCATTACCTAGACCATTTTTATAACCACCAATACTCTCTATACCTATCGGATCCCCTGGCTCACCATATGAAATAAAAACTTCAACAGAGCCGTCTTTATTGACTACCATGCTTACAATTATATAGGTACCATCTTCACATTTGATTTTTAACTCATCTGTCGAACCTTCACCTGATTGTTTCAACCACCAAAGCATATTAAAAATCATCGCTATTATTGTTTCAACGGCAAGTACTGGGTTATTAAATTTCCATAAAACAGCCCATCTTGATACAATATTTGCAATTCTCTGAAGGGTAGAATAATATTCATAACCTTCAGATACTCTTTCTAAGAACTTCTCCAAAGCTTCTTTCGCAATAATTTTCGCTTTTTCTTTAACAGTATCATTGATATTAGCTTGATTATTAGCATATTCTATGAATTTTAGCTCTCCTTCCTCCGCCACCATCTCAGGTGTGTAATCACAAGGAAGAATCTGCTCAGGGTTGAGACAATCTGGAGGAACATCAACGACCACGCAATCATCCCGATGCATGAGAATGCCAGACATCAGGTCTACCGTCAAATCATCATCTTTGGCTTGGCCTCTAACAACTGGGTATGGAGACTTGTCACCAGGACCCGGTTCTGTGCCGGTACGGAATCCGCCACCAAATGGTGGAGGAATTGGACCCTTTCGACCTCCTGGAGGTTCTGGATCTGCACCTGGCTCACCACGACCTGGGCCTGGAGATATTGTTTTCCCGCCACCAAAACTAATTCCTGGCCCTGGTTCACGGATCAAGACATCAGCGCCGGAGGCAGGTCTCAGGTTTATGTCTTCCGAACCACCAGCTCTTATCACTCCGCCCTTGTCCATGCCTTCATATGGGTCTTCGGGTGCTGTGGTGGTTGCTGGTGCATACTTTGCACCTGCAATGAGGCCACCACGGGTTGAGGAGAGTGCTCCACCAAGTTGTTGTTCCATCGGTCTCGTAAGCATGGCTGAGACATCTTCATGACGGGTGGATGTTGGGTTGACATCAGCTGGGGTGCCGGTGCCGGAAAGGAACGTGCCAGTCTCGGGGTTGTAGTAGCCGGAGCCTGAATTGTAGAGGCCAGTCTTGGGTGAGGCAGCGGAGGTGTTGAATTCGGGGTCATGGATGATCTGTGCTTCACCTGACCAGGTGAATGGGTTGTAGATGGAGTTTGTGTTTGACTCAGTGAGGATGGTTCCAAGTGAGTCATAGGTGTAGGTGATTTGTGTGGTACCGGTATCGTCAGTTACACGGATGACGTTGCCATGAAGGTCGTAGTGGTAATAATACGTCTCACTTGTTTGCTGTTCACTTCCAATATCTGTGTAATACTCGAAGGAAATAGGACGGGAGTTGGCTCCAAGGTGGATTCTCATCTGGTCGTTCTTCACCACTGTTTCGTCCTCCTTCCCTGAGATGTCAATTGTTGTTATCTGTGAACCTATGTAGTGGTAAGTATATTTGGTTTCATAGGTCACATTGTTAATTACTTTGGTATATTTCTTCTCAAGACGTCTGCCGGCTGCATCATAGGCAAAGTCCAGATCGGACCCATCTGTGAGGTCAGCATGGGTCATGTTGTTGTCGGAGGAGTAGGTGAAGGTTGTTGTTTCATCCGGTGTTGGACGTGGTGAGGCTATGTCTCTGAGTCTCTGTCCACGGTCATACTTCGCCTTTTCAGGGAAGAATTGGGCAAGTTTGGCATCCAGTGGGTCAATCTTTGACAGGTCTGGGAGATATGGTGAAAGGTTGTCCCACTTGTTTTCGGGTGAAGGAAGGTAATCCGAGGGGTAATGTGTCATGAGCAGTGACTTCCTGTTTTCGGTTGCATTTTCCCTGTTTTTGTCACCAGATGCCGAATTATTCAGCAGTGGCGTTGGATAGTACCTGTCCATCTGAGTGAGGTTGCCGTTGTAGTCGTAGGTGTAGGTGTCATACGCATTTGAAGGCTTGTCTACACGGGTGAGCCTGTCTGCAACATTGAAGGTGAGGTAGTTGGTGACAGACCCTGTTTCCATCTCTGTTCTGTTGCCACGTTCATCATATGTGTAGGTGGTGTCGTTGGTGGTGCCTGGACGGTCTATGAAGGTGAGTCTGTTTAGAGCGTCATAGGTGTATGAGACCGTGTCTGAACCAATCTTCTCCTCTGTAACGTTTCCATTGGCATCGTACTGGTAGGGAAGGTTGAAGATGGTGTTGTTGCCCCCGTCCTTGAGGTCTATTGCTGTCACCCACCCTCTTGAGTTGTATGTGTAGTTGGTGTTGGTTGAGTTGGGGTAATCTATCTTTGTCACCCATGAGGCATCGTTGTAGGTGTATTCTGTTGTGAGGCTGTTACGGGTGGCATCTGTCATTCTTCCTGAGGTGTCCCATGTGTAGGTTCTCTCGTCAGTGTCAGCTGTAAGGGAGGTTATCATGGACTCGGCATTGTACTCTATCTCGTGTGTGAAGTCGTATGGGTCGGTTGTGGTGGTCAGTCTGCCGATGTCGTCATATGTGAACTCTGTTGTGCCAACAAGGTCTGTGAAGCTGGTCAGGCGGTTCAGTGAGTCGTAGTCAAAGGTAATCTCCTGTGAGTTTGGCATGGAGATTTCTGTGAGGAGTCCAAGGTCGTCATATGTGAAGCCGAACTGCTGGCTCTTGCGATCTGTCACCGAGGAGACCAGGCCGTTTGTGTAGGTTATGGAGGCTGAGTGGCCCAGCTCGTCGGTGTAGGAGTTCATGCGTGAGGAGTTATCGTAACCGAAATTGGCTGTTGGCGGGTTTGCTGCTGGCGGCTTCTTGACCTGCGTCACCTTCGAGTTGTCGTTGTACACGTACTCACGAACGTTTGAGAGCGGATCGGTGATCTTCTTGAGGCGGTAGATTTCGTCGTACTCGTAGTCCCACTCGTTGCCACGTCTGTCTTTGAAGGTTGTGCAGTTGCCAACGGCGTCGTAGGTGTACTGGATGTAGTTGTCTACCGGATCGTAAGCTCTTGTGAGGCGGTTGAGTGAGTCGTATTCGAACGTGCTTTCGTTGCCAAGTGGATCGGTTATTGAAGTGACCTTTCCGTTGAGGTTGTAGGCATAGGTCTGAGTTTTGGCGTTGCTGTCTTCGGAATTGGTCATCAGGCCATCAATGTTGTAGACAAATTCCTGAAGGGCTGTGTTTGGAGCATCGAGGCCGACAAGCTTTCCGGCGTTATTCCATGACCTCGTCCACTCATCGTTTAGGGCGTTCTTCACTTTCCACATCCTGCCAAGGTCGTCGTAGTAGAACTCTGTGGACTTTGACTGTTCGTTGGTGATCTTGGTAAGGTTTCCGGCAGCATCGTATTCCATATCGGTGTCATGGTTTTTGGGGTCGGTTATTTTTGTGAGGCGGTTCTTTGTGTCATAGGTGAGGGTCATGACCTTGTCACGAGGATCGGTAACGGTGGCAATGTTTGAGTTTGCATCATAGGTGAATTCAGTTTCTTCACTTGTTGGGGATGTTACTTTGGTCACCCTTCCAAGAGCGTCATAAGTGTATGATGTCCTCTTGTTCATCGGGTCATCGACCCAGTCAATCCTGCCATCTGTGCGTCTGTGCATTTCGACTTCATGGCCAAGATCATCCGTAATTTTTACAAGATTGCCGTTGTTGTCGTAGGTATAGAGGGTTTCACCACCGAGTGGGTCTCTCTCCCTGACCAGTTGTCCGGCTGCGTTGTAGTCGTAAAGCCAGACTGTGCTCTGTGGGCTTGTCACTGAAATAAGCTGGCCACGTGAGTTGTAAGCATAAGTCCAGGTATTGCCCATTGGGTCAGTGTAAGTCTGAGCTACACCGGTTTTGTCGGTTGTGTACTGGTACTCCCTGCCACCTGGCGAGGTTACCTTGTTGGGGAAATTGTAACCGTTGTAGTCGACATCCCAGGATGCTGTTCCTGTACCAGTCGGGCTTGGTGTTGTGGTGCCAATAAGGAGACCGTTTGAATAAGTGTATGAACTCTCCTGACCGAGTTCGTTAGTGACGGTTGAAAGCCTGCCACTGCTGTATGTGAAAGAGGTTTCCTTGCCCCTTGCGTCAGTGAAGAGGGTGAGGTTGTTGTTGGCATCATACTGGAAGGACGTTGTAACGCTGCCGGGTCTGGTCACCGAAAGGACATTGCCATTGCTGTCGTAGGTATATGAAGTTACATTGCTCTTTGGGTCTGTGACTGAAGTGATCTGCATCATAGTGTCTCTGACGTAGGAAACGGCTACACTTTCAGGAAGCGACATGGCCGTGGGGTAACCGTATGCGTTGAAAGTGAGAGTTGAGGAGTTGTTGTTTATGTCAGTTGCTGTGGTGGTGCTCGTGCTGACATTGAATGAAGCAATGGTGTTTGAATTTGAATCAGTTATTGTCGAAGCAGTCCCTGATGTGTAACCAACGGAGAACATCTTGTCAAGCTGGTTCTCGAGGACTGTAAGCTTGCCGCTGCCATCATAGCTGTAGTCGATGTATTCGCTCTCCGGGTCTGTTAATGTTACCAGTCGGTTGTTGGCATCATAGGAATATGAAACAGTTCTTCCTTCGGGATCTTCGACATCGGTGAGACGGCTGTAGGCATCATAGGTGAAAGTCAAACCGTTATTGGTGCTTGAATCAAGGATTGAATCTATTTTTGTGCCAGTCCAACTCAGGACAACTTCACCACCGTATCTTGAAGTTATTTTCATAAGCTTGTCTGTTGACTGGAGGAACCAAAGTTTTTTGCCGTATTTGTCAGTTATTGTGTAATAGTTCAGACCTGCGTTTGTTTCAGATGCAAGCGTGAGTCTGGAGAATTGTGGAGATGTCCATGTAGAAGTTGTCGGGTTCCAGTCGAAGGATTTGTATTCACCGGAGCCTGTACGCCAGGTTGCAACATGGGTGACAGCGTTGACAGTAATTGTCTGATGAAGATTGGATGTCCAGCCGACGCCAAGACCGTAGTTTACGGTGTCTGTTGAGTTGTATGTCCTGATGAATGAAACACCAAGACCCCCTTTTGCCGAGAATCCAAGGTCAAACTGGCTGAGACTCACATCACCGGTCCAGGAGTTGATAGTAATTGGGCCTGCACCGTTGCCAAACGAGAAGTCCTGGCCTGATGGTGAGCCACCCTGAAGTGTGGCGTATGTGATGACGAGAACTGGATAATTTGAAGCGATACCGCAGTTTGTGGCGTTTTGTGTATCAATTCTGAAACCAAAACCGATCTGTGTACCAGAATAATACGCCTCAAGGAATGGCGACAAAACGTTAACGTATGTTGGGCTTGTACCTGGTGGATAGGCAAATGAGGTGACCAATGTCGTTGAATCCATTGTTGGTCTGGTATTCCATGTCATTCCTGATGAAGTCCAGGTTGTGCCTACATCGTGGACTGCTACCGTTAGTGGACTTCCACAGGTGTTGCCTCCCGAGAAAAGCAATGATGCTTCTGTGATGCTATATTTTCCTGATAAACCTGTCCAATCATATTTTATGAATGATTCGGCAAGCTTTGTAACCTGAATTGGTGGTGGCGGAGTGACTTGCATGTACAGTGAGTTTTGGATGTAGCAATTGAGAGCAGGGTACGGATATGTGACTGTTGTGCCGTTGGTGTTTACAAGGGCGATGCTATCAGATCTCTGAGGAGAATATGTCGTCGACACAGCTTTTGCCGAGTTGACCGAGAGAGGCTGAGCGACTTCTTCTTCAGTCGGGTTTATTTCGAGTGTGTAAGTGCCGTTGGGATTGAGGAAATGTTTGTAACCTTTGGCATCCTTTGGTGTTATGTCTTGCCTTTCCCTTGGCAAGGAGGCATCTCTGCCATCTGCTGGTGAAGTTGACGGCGGAACCTGTCTTGGTTTCTTTGTTGCGTCTGCCATTTTTGGAACTGCAAGTGACGAGACCACGAGAGAAAATATTACAAACCCCAAAATCATCCTGTTTCTCATTGCTTCCTCCTGAAAAACGGTGTATGCCATTACAAATAATGAAAAATTATAATTTGTCAAATAGTTATTCAATATTAATATGAATCTGTATTATTCACCTAAAACCCAAGCTAAAATCATCTTTTGTCATTTATACCTGTAATGATAATGTTTACCTATTATATAGGATAACATAGAATAGATATTAATATTAATGAATTTAAAATAATTTTAATAATAATATTTATCATTTGCATGGATCTGTTTGATAAGAGTTTCACTTCCAGGAAACTGAGTTTAACTAATGCCGTCAAGCCAGAATGAACATGTGGGTGCTTGCAAGAATGATGAGCATTTGTTTCTGCATTGATTGGTTCAAACAATTATGGCATCTGTGAAAATGAGATAATCGGCAGTATAATCTTTGCATGAGCTTGATTTTCATAATATGTTTTGTCCTGGCAGGTCTGCTGGTTTTGCTTGTTATTCTAAGGCTTGTGGATGTTTTGAGTTTGAGGACATGGCTTGCCAAGCCTTCAAAAGAAGGAAAACTTATAAACGCAGAGGGATTGAGTCTCTATGCCAGAATAACTGGCAAAGGCGATGTCCCGATTGTGATTGTCACCAGTCTTGGATCGCCTTCATTTGAATGGTGGCCGATTCAGGATGAAATGGCAAATCATGCACCGGTTGTAACATTCGACAGGGCTGGATACGGATGGAGTCAAAAACCTAAAAAACCAAGAACCTCCGGAAACATTGCCATTGAACTCAAATCCATGCTGGATTCTTCAGGTCTGGAGCCACCATATCTGCTGGTTGGCCATTCAATCGGTGCCCTTTATGTCAGACATTTTGCCTGTCTTTTCCCGGAATACATTGAAGGCTGCATTTTCATTGATCCGATGTCGCCCCATGACGACCGGTTCAGGGAAGAGCTGCCAAAAAACATTTACGAGTCGAGTGGTGTTGACAAGTTGCAAGGCATCAGGCAAATGATGACTTTCTCAAAACTGGGTTTGCTACGGATCATGCGTCCAGTGCTTGTAAAATCCTGGCTGTGGCAGTTTTACAGGGATATGTCGCCACAAATAAGAAACGATATATTTGAGCACTTTATGAGAGTTGCTTCAAATCAGGCGGTTCTTGACGAGTACAGGCTGGTTCGGTCGAGTGAAAATACCGAAATCATTGACAAGCTAACACCAAAGTTCCCTCGTGTGCCGGTAAAAGTGATCTACCACACACCTTCAAGGATAATTGAGGATATAGAGAGATACGGTCATCTCACGCATGAAGAGGCTCTGCAGGTTGAAGAAATCTGGCTTGGATTGACGCTGGAATACAGAAAACTTTCGCCAAAATCGGAATGGGTTGAGGCTGAGGACTCGAACCATTTCATACACCTTGATGAAAGCACGCTCGTAACAAAGGAAATTCTTGAGCTTTGGCGGGGAATCAGCTGCCATTGCAGAAAGGATGATAACAGTGGCAAATGAAATTCACGAGAACAACCGGCAGGCATGGAACCAGGGAGCGGTCTGGTATGAGAAGAAGATTGAAAAGACCATCGAGTTTTTGAGGTCGGGAAAATCCAGCATCCACTCGGTGGAAAAGCTTAACATAGGCGACTTCCACAGATTCGGTCGAGCCATCCACATTCAATGTGCAAGCGGACAGGACACCCTGTCGCTGCTTAATGAAGGAGTTGGCGAGGTTATTGGCGTGGACATCAGCGACAAGCAGATTGAAAACGCCACCATCACGGCCAAAGCCCTGAACGCAAGGGCGCGTTTCATAAGAAGCGACATTCTGGACACCCCTCATGAGCTTGATGGAACAGCCGATCTCGTCTACACAGGGCAAGGAGCCATCTGCTGGCTTTTCGACCTCAAATCCTGGGCAAAGGTGATTGCAAGACTTCTCAAGCCAGGTGGCGTGTTTCACATCCTTGAACAACATCCGGCGTTGGGTTTGATTGATATCGATGCCGATGATTTCAAATGTTCAGGTCTCTCATACTTCGATTATCATCTTGAAGAGAAGGATTGGGGCGAAAACTACATCGGCGATCTATCGCTGAAGGAAGACCAGAAAAAGTCGAGATTTGAAAGGGCATGGACTATGGCCGACGTGTTCACTGCGCTCACCGATGCCGGCCTTCAGGTGGTGAAGTTTGGCGAACACATAGAAGACTTCTACAACGGACTGCCGAACATGAAACAGGAACTGAAGGATCTGCTCCCCAAAACGTTCTCGATGATGGCTATCAAACCGGAAGGGACAAAATGAACGGACCAAAACCGACAGAAAAGCATCCGATGAAAGGCTTTGATCAGGTCTGCTACATCAAAAACACGGTCACAAACCCAAACATCATTGTTGGCGATTACACCTATTACGACGATCCCGAAGATTCCGAGGGATTTGAAAGAAATGTTTTGTATCACTATCCTTTCTACGGCGACAGGCTGATTATTGGAAAATTCTGTGCCATCGCCAAGGGAGTGAAGTTCATCATGAACGGTGCAAACCATTTCATGAACTGCTTTTCAACCTACCCGTTCCAGATTTTTGGAAACGGCTGGGAGAAGGTGATGCCTGACATGGGCAGTTTGCCGACCAAAGGCGATACGATTGTCGGAAATGATGTCTGGATCGGCTACGATTCGCTGATAATGCCTGGCGTCAAAATCGGCAACGGTGCAATAATTGCTTCCAGGTCGGTTGTGGTGAAGGACGTAGAACCCTACACAATTGCAGGTGGAAATCCGGCCAAACCTGTCAGGAAAAGGTTTGAAGACGATGTGATCGATTTGCTGCAAAAGATAACCTGGTGGGATTGGCCAGCTGGAAAAATCACTGAGAATCTGGAAATTCTTGTCTCTCTTGATCTTGAGAAACTAAGAAAGTTACTATAACGATTCCTTCAATACTTCACGGCTTTTGATACAACAAATCCAACAAATGCCGGAGAAGTATTCAGATTTGCAATGAAATTTGGATGTGAGTCGTCACCTTCAGGGCTGTATTCAGGTTTAAGCATGCTGTAATCAGGGGATTTAGGGTCTGACAGGGCCAAAAGATTGAACCAGTCAAACGTCGACACGTTTGGCACACCCTTGAGAAATTCGTCAGATTTTAGGAAGTTAGCAAGTTTCCTCGCTCTCAACGCCCTGTCTGGCGTTGTTGCCTTTCTGTTCAAAGGTGGCTGGGTGACGATGATGAAAACTTTGTCTGGATATTTCTTCATTCCGGCTTTAACGGTCTTGTAATAGCCAAAGTATTCCTCAAGCATGTCGTCTGAGTTTATGTCGCTGACAGGAAAGCACGACTTTATGATTATCACATCGTGTGCAAGAAGGCTTGATAATGTGTTTGCCGGTGGTTTTGTGAGCTTTTGGCTGAAAATGTTGGCGAAACCATCCGGGTTTGTGTTGTCATCGGGCACATTGTAGTTCTTGCCTGTCTTTTTGCCGGTCGGATCGGTCAGACCGTCTCCATTGTAGCCGTGATCCCAGAACTCGAAGCCAGCTTTTGTCAGTTTCTGTCTGATCTCTCCGTCTGCAATCCAGTTTTGGCCGCACGAGTGGTGAAGGAATATTATGTCTTTCATGACAGTTTTCGAGAATACGAGCGTTTTGCCGACAACCTTGCCGCCAAGCAACTCTGTCATCTTCCTCGCCGGAATCATCAGCCTACCCCCGTTGAGTAATGGCACCTGAGTTAGCGTGAAAGAGCCGTTCTTACCATCGATTGTGTAGCTGACCGACCCCAGCTGGATCATAAGATTGTGGTTCCTGCAAGCTATTTTGTATGTACCAGTTCCTTCCAGTCTCGTAAATGATCCATTGAGAGGTTTCAGCAAGGTTTCGGCGTTGATGAGCGTAACGCCGTTTTTGAGAACCGTGTCCGATGACTTGAGTTCAATTTTTGTGGTGACAACGGTTGGTTTTGCCTGAACAGGCACAGCCAGTAGCAAAACTGCCAAAAATAACGAAAAATGCTTCATTTATCAACCTCCTGAGCTGAGGATGAACTTCTCACTTTCTATCGTTGATGCAAGCCTGATGTTGCCTGATTCTATCGCCAGCAAACGCGCTTTCTCGAATTCTGCCTCAGCCTGGTCGACCAGCTCGTTTGCCTTTGCACTGTCAATCCTCGACATTGCAAAGAGGAATCGTCCTCTTGCAACAGAGCTGTTTATTACCGGCATTCTGAATCCCGACTGCATGGCAGTGATAAAACCTTCGTCAAGCACGGTTGACGAAAATTCCTCGATCTTTATTGGCAGGAAACCGAGCTTGGCACCGTCATTGATTGCTTTGGTCACAACGTCTGCCATCTGGTTGAGGCAGTTGATTGAAGGGAGGAGCATCCCACATTCGTTTGCGATTTCAAGGCTTCTCAATGCAATCTTATAGGCTGATCCGTAATTTTTTCTGGCCACTTCATATTTTGAACTGGCTATTCCAAACCTTATTTCACCTTCAACCTCGGGATTGCTCCTGAGTGATTTGGCGGAATAGTCTTTTGTGGCCTGAATTGCCCTCATGAGATCCGAGGAAGCAAGCGAAATGTCAATTTCCAGTGCCAGGATGGATTTCAGCATTGTCCAGCCGGTTCTGTTCTGGATTTCTTTGGCTTCGATGAGTTTTTTGTTGGCAACTGCTGTGTCGCCCATCGAGAGAGCCGATCTTGAGAGATAATAGAGGATCAGCGACAGGAATGGTAAAGAACCATTTTCTCTCACTGTTTTCTCGCAAATTGAAAATCTTCTGATCGATTCCTCGAACTGGCTGTCATAAAAATACATCTGACCTTTTGCGATCTCGCACATCGTGATTATACCGGGGTTGCCACACCTTTTTGCTGATTCCTCTGCATTTTTCAGGTTTGCAATTCCATTGCGCTTGAGGCATTGCTGGAAAAGCTGGATTTTTGAAAGCTCCAGCTGGGCAAGTGATGGCATTTTTGCATCGACTTCCAGCCCCTTTTCGATTGCCTCTTCAAGGGTTTTGGCAGCTTCGGCAATCTCGCCCTTGCGCTCCTGAATCTGGGAGAGCACAGTCATTGCGTGAACATACTCTGAAGTGAACCCTTCAGAGTATGCTATCGCTTTCCTGGCTCGTTTCTCAGCTGCATTTGTGTCGATCTGAGAGGCGTTTGAAGCGATGATGGCTTCAAGCCTTGAAGCAATCCTGCTGCTGGTGTCGCGAACCTGATCGAGAGTTTTGTCGGCAACCCTGATGGCTTCGTTGAAACTGCCCAGCAAGCTGAGCGATTCAGCAAGAGCCGTGTTTGCTCTGGCCTTGTTTGCGATGGTTGTCAATGGGAGAGTGTCAGCAAGCTCAACAGCTTTCTGGGCATGTTCGTTGGCAAGTGTTGCCTGAAGCTGCTGGATGTGAACCTGAGCCAGGCAGATGTGAGCTTCAAAGGCATTGTCGGTTTCTGGTTCCGCCAGCTCCAAAGCTTTTGCTGCCTGTTCAAAGGATTCGCCTGGGTTGAAGCGCTCAAGGTGCAGTCTTGATGATTGAAGAAGATAAGGAACTGCCGAAGCTGGTTTCGATCCGCTGAGGAGGTGGTGGGCAATCTCGTCAACGAATTCGCTGATGTTTGACTCGTGTATCTTTATGATCGCCCGAGCAACCTGATCGTGAATTGATGAAAGGATCCTCTGATTGATTGAAGCAAGGAGGTTCTTCCTGAGCCTGTCGTTTTTGAAGCTGTAGATTTCTATTCCATTTGCTGACGACGCCTCTAAAACGATGTTGTTGATTGCGTCTTCGACGCCTCGCTCTATTTCAGGAAGTGGGCGCATGGCCGTTTCAGCCAGCAAGGTTGCGGAGAAACCATTTCCCATCACTGCCGCAATGCGCATGAGTTCACCGGTGGATTCATTGAGGGCTGAAAGCGAGATCCCCTGAAGTTTTAGCAGTGATTCGGGCGGTTCCAGGTTGCCTGGCTTCAAAATCAGTTCATTCCTGCAAGCCTCAATCATACCATCGGAAACAAGCTTGCGCAGCAGTTCTTCAAGGTAAAGTGGGGTGCCGGATGATTCGCTGAACAGGAACTCTATGAGCCTGTCCGGGATTGCCTCTGTTCCGAAGGTCGATGAAACGATGTCTTTGATCTGGTGTTTCTCAAGCGGGAACAGCTTTATCAGCTTGCCAAGGCTGCGAGCCTTTTCACACAATCTGGCGATGTTGCTTTTTGGACTGATGTATTCTGTGTTTGCGGTGAAGATGAACATGACTTTCATTGGCGATTCAGCCTGGATGAGATTTTCAATCATCTCAAGTGACTGAACGTCTGCAAAATGGATGTCATCGACGAGAATGAGCAGAGGCTTGAGAACCTGGGTGGAATTGAGCATGTCGCAGAAGATTCGCCAGATTTCAACCTGCGGTTCAACATCGTAAGGATTCTCAAGAGCAGATGGAATAATCGGAAGCTCATCCTCCGGATTGGATTTGACCCTTTTTCTGAGGATGGATTCAAGTTTTGAGGTGATCTCTGCGATAACAGAGAATGAATTGTGGATGTTCTCCTTGTTGCAGACAAAGTTCACGCACTTGAAACCCCAGGCTTTGGCAACCGATGAAAGCTCGTTTAGAAGCCTTGTTTTGCCCATGCCGACAGGGCTTGCTATGATCCTGCATGAAAGCGATCCTTCAAGTGATTGCGCAAGATCGGCCTTCATGATGTCCATTTCAGTTTCACGACCGATAGATGGGGCAAGGTTTGAGAATTTCAGGAGCATTCTTGTCGGCAGCGGGCCTTCAAAATCGCTTGACATCAGGCCTTCGAGATCAGAAACCAGTTCAGATGCACTCTGGTAGCGATCTTCAGGATTTTTTCTTAGGAGTCTGAGGATGATCTTGTCCAGAAACGCTGGAACGGTCGGGTCGATTACTGATGGCTTGGTCGGTTCGTCGATGAGGATTGACCCGAAAACCTGCGAGGGTGATTCACCGTCGAAAGCTTTTCTGCCGGTAAGAAGTTCGTAGCTTACCAACCCCAGACCATACAGGTCGGTTGTTGTGCCGGTGTCGCGACCGTCGATCATTTCAGGGCTCATGTAGTGGCATGAACCTGACATGTCTTTGGCTGCGTTTTCGTTTGTGATATCTATGATGTCCATGGCGATGCCGAAATCAGAAACTTTCACCCTTGGATTGTCAAAAGTTCCACTGATCAGGACATTTGTCGGTTTGATGTCGCGGTGGATGATTCCCTTGGAATGTGCATATTCGAGCGCCTTAGAGGCCTGGAGCATGACCGATACTACCGATTTCCAACCCAGCGTTGGCTCACGAAGCCTTTCGATAAATTCCAGAACAATGTACGGGGTGTCATTGTCAATGCCGTGACCCAGGATGTGGATGATTGAGGGATGGGCAAGTTCGGTCAGGAGTGTGACTTCCTGTTTCCAGTGTCTTAGGATGTTTTGCTCTGATTCGGCAGTAAGGCTTTTGGTGATGTCAAAATGCTTGATTGCAACTATATTTCCAGAAATAGTGTCAACGCATTTGTAGACAGATGACGCTCCGCCTTTGCCAATCAGTTCGATTACTTTGAATCCCGCGATTTCTTCTATCATAAATCCACCGGAGCCTGACCGGATTTGAGCGCCGTTTCAAGACTCTGTGCCTTCATTGCGAGTGTAGGCATGCAAAGATCGTTTGCAAGAGCAGTTGTCATTTCGATCAGCCTAATGCACTCGTCCCTGTGAAGCTGGGCGTTCTGCTTGTCGACAGACGCCATCAGACAGTGGAACTTTGCCATGGCAAAGGAAGCCTTCGGTTGCTGGGTCCTGATGCCTGAATAGAGCGTATTGACATATGCCAGATCAAGAGCCTGTTTCAACATTGCCGGCAAATCCTGTCCGAGCAGGCCACTCTTCGACAGAACCAGCGTTTTTTGGGCAAGCGCCATATCTGATGTCCGTGCCAGCAAATCAAACAGGATTTCAGCTTTTACCATTCCAAGTGCGTATGAAACGGTTGGAAGCGAAAGGAATTGTTTGTTTATAAGAGTTTCATCCGAGAGCAGTGCCAAAGCCCTCCTGTGGTCGCCCCTTTTGGCTACAAGCCTGACAGAAAGAGTTCTAAACAGAACCTTGTCAAACGGTGGAAGATTCTTTGGCTGGATGGTGTGAATCATATCACCGGACTTTTCAAATTCACCTTCCTGATATTTGAGTATGGATTCAAGCAAAACCATCGAATTCAGAACAGATGGGTTGTCTGATCCTGCTACAAGGTTTTGTGCCTGGAACAAGCTGTATTTTGCTCCATCGGATTCACCGGCATCGATGAAGGAACGGCAAAGCTTGAGCAGGGTTTTAATTGCTAGACTCTTGGCATTTACCTGAAGATTCAGCGAAACCACATTCTGGTAGATCGCAACCGATTCCTGATGCATTCCCTTTGCCCCGGCTATCGAGGCTTTTATCGAATCGGCTCCTATCTTCACGCCATGTGACTTTCCACAAATGCCTTCTCGTTCGATGTTCGAGATGATTTCGTCTGCCTCGGCGATGTTGCCTTCCAGCAGGGCCAATTCGGCTTCAATTATGTATGTCTGGAAGAATTGCATCAGATTGGATTTCTTTTTTGGGTACTCTTTTGCTTTGGCGATTGCCTGTTTGGCAAGCTCTATGTTGCCATTGTTTAGATAGGCCAGGCATAAGCAGTTGAAAGCACCCCTTGCCCAGATGTTGTCGGGAAATTTGTCTACAAGCGAAGTAGATTTCAAAGCTTGTCTCAGAGACAGGTCAGGGTCGTAGTCGCCGGTATTCATGGATTCCAGCAAGTGAAGCTGGATAAGCCTTTCATCGTCACCAATCCTCGAGATGATCTTGAAGGATTCCTGTGACAGTTCCTGGCTCTTCTGTGTGTTCCCCTCAATTGAATGTATGAATGCAAGGTTGAACTGCAAGTCTGACTCGGAGAGCTGGTCAATGCCAATTCTTTTTGCAGTTTTCAAAATAGCTTCGAGTAATTCAAGAGATTTGTCCAGTTCACCGATATGGCACATCCCCTGTGCCAGATTGATCACGGCTTTTGTTTCCAGCTGTGTGTCAGCCGATTGGATCGAGAGCTGGTAAGCTTCCTTGGCAATATCAATCGAGCTTTCGAGTTCGAGAGAACTTGAAAGGATGTCGGATGCCCTTATGAGCTTGTCGATGAGAAGTCTGACATTCCCTGTTTCTCTCAGGTGCCCGATCAGATTCCAGATATCGTCATCCTGCTGTGGTTCCTGTTTTGAAAGTATTTGCCTGATAACCTGCTCATGGACTAGAATCCTTTGTTTCGGCTGGAATCTGCCAACAAGCAAATCTGTCAGCTGTGAAGTGACGAACCTGTATCTGTAGCCTGATGGTGACTTGTAGTGGATGATCAAATTTGCAAGCATTCCCATATCCAGAGCGTCTGCAATCTCAATCCTGGATTTTCCGGACACTCTTGCCAGTGTCTGCTCATCAAAACTGTTGCCTATTATTGCAGCTATCGAGAGGATGTCCTGCACTGACTGGTTGAGTTTTGGAAGCTGCCACTCAAGCAAGCTCTCAAGCGATCCAGGTATTTTGTCCGGTGTGACAGTCAATCTGCCTGACTCATCCAAACCCTTGTTTGCGGCAAGCCCTGAAAGGATCAGTTCGATCATCAGCGGATTGCCTTTTGAGATGTTTGACGATATTTCGGGCAGATCATCGGCAGATGCTGTTGTGCCTAGATTTTCGTGGAGCATGATGAGGATGTCTTTTTTTGAAAGCGGTTCCAGTTCAATCTTTATTGAGTATGGAATTGAGAATTCCTTTCTGGATGCAACGATGAACGTGACAGGCAGATCAGAGATCGAACTCATGAGCTTTTGAAACAATTTGTGGCTTTGATCATCCATGTGTTCGGCGTCGTCGAGAATCAGGAGAACACGGTTTTTCATTGACATTGCCTCAAAGAGCCATTTAAGCGCGGGCATTGCCTGCCTTTCAAGCTCGTAAATGTCAATTTCCGCAGTGCTTGCTGTTATTATTCTGTCACCCAGCTCAGGGCACAGTTTCACAAGAATGTTTTTGAAAACCGACTTTCCAATCATGCCTGTGCCAAGCAGGTTTGCGCCTTCGACTACAATCTGGCTGATCGTACTCAGGTTTTTCGATTTGTGGTAGGAATCGCAACCTATGATTATTGATGGGATATCCATCATTCTAGCCTGGCTGGCTATCTCCTGGATGAGTCGGGTTTTACCGATGCCCATTTCACCTTTTATGTGGAATATCTCTGCTTTGGTCTGCTCCTTGAGCGATATTGAAAGTCTATTTAATTCTTTCGAGCGACCGATGATTCTCCCTCTTCCGAGCAGCAATCCAGTCCTGATTGAAAAGGTCGACGAGATGTTCTCCTGTTTTGCAAGTTCCTTGAGAATTTCAATCACGTCATCGATTTTTTCAAATCTCGACTCAGGGTCTTTGCGAAGTAGCCTTTTGAGCATGTTTTCAAGGGCAACCGGAACCCTTGGGTTGATTGCAGAGACCGGCAGCGGATTCATGTGCTGTATCTGCCAGATCAGGCTTGATGGGGTGTCTTCCTTGTACGGGAGGTTGCCTGTCAGGAGCTGGTAGCCGATCAATCCCAACTGATAAAGGTTTGACGAGAGAGTGACTGGCTCGTTCCGAAGCGCTTCAGGTGAAATCCAGGCGAGTGTTTTGATGATTTCATTAGGCTTTATCTGCCTCAGCCTTGTTTCCTCTGATGCAGACGATCCGAAATCGATCAACTTTATCAGAAGGTTTGTCTGGTCGTACAAAACGATGTTTTCAGGACGGAGGTCGCGGTGTAGTAATTCGACACCGTGCATGGATTTGATAGCCTCGGCAACACGAAGGAGAACCCTGATGCTTGAAGTTACCGAAAGCTTGGCCTCTGACAACCTTACACCGTCGATATGCTCGAAAGCGATGTATTTTCCGCCATCGCAATCGCCCCACTCCATTATCTTGATTATGCCCGGGTGGTTGAGCTGGCCTATGACGCGCAGTTCGTTTTCGTATTTTGTCCAGCGCTTCATTTCCTTTGGCAGGAGCGGAACTATCTTGACCAGGACCTTATTCCCGGTTTCGTTGTCTTTAGCTTCAAAAATGCTGTTGCTTTCATAGAAGCTGTTTGTAACGCTGAATCTCTCTCCGAGTGTCCTTGCCGTCATCTTACAAGAAGTTTACATTCAGGAGGTAAAATTTGCAATAATCAAACTTGCTTTTTCAATAGCCTTTGTTGTATCATTCTTATAAATGATCACTGTCAAGGCGTGGGGTCTTTCTGATGTAGGATGTGTCAAGAGTGCCAATGAAGACCATTTTTCCATCATTCCTCCAGATTACGAAGGCTTGCCGTATTTGCTTGCCGTTTCCGATGGCGTTGGTGGAAGAAAAGGCGGACAGTTCGCATCGGTAAGGATTCTTCAGGTTATCGGCAATATAATCTCAAACCAATCTCCAACCATTGAAAACGCAACCCAGGTATTGGTGGAATCGTTCCAATCGGCAAATAAAGAATTGAGAAAGCTGTCAGACAAATACGAAACCCTAAAGGGCATGGGGACTACCGCCGTTGTAACGCTTGTTTACGACTCGTGGATCTTTGTTTGCTCGATCGGCGACTCAAGGGCTTATGCGATAAAAGACGGCAATATTTTCAGGATAACCAAAGACCATTCCATGACGCAGGATCTGCTTGACCGCGGGCACATCAAGGAAAGTCAGCTGAAATCACACCCGTACAGACATCATCTGATAAAGGCGCTTGGCATCGATGATCAGGCAAATCCTGATGTGTTCAGACGTGTTACGGCTGATTGCCAGTGGTTGGTGATGTGCTCGGACGGTTTGACGGAACATGTTGAAGAAAAGGAAATTCTAAGCGTGATCCTTCGGGAGAACGATCCAAAGAATGCTTGTCAGAAACTGCTACAGATGACGCTCTCAAGGGGCGGTAGCGACAATGTTACAGTCGTGGTGGCTAAAATAAGTCAGGATTGATCAGTCTTCTGGCTGAAGGATTACGTCTCCGCCACAATTTGGGCATTTTGTAACTGGATCGGAAACAGGATATTTCCTGCCACAAAAATTGCATTTTCTGACCATCTTCTTGCCCTTCACCTGATCGAAAACCCAGACTTGTCCAGATTCTCTCAGTTCAACCCTGCAAGAACCCCTGCCCTGAAGCCTGTCAAGTGATGTCAGAGCCTGCGCTCTTGTGTAACCGAGTTCGGCAACGACAAGATCAGGCGTCATGATTCCATTCTTTTGTGAAGCAAGGGTAACGATTGAATTGTCAATGGTTATCGGAGCATTTTCATCAGCGTTGCGATTGAGGTTGAAACCAAGCACCAGAGCAACCACACCGATCAGCAACATTGGAAGACCTACCGGGCCGATGTAATTTGAACCCGCCATGAGGAAAAGAAGGAATAGAGCACACGCAATACCGCCAACTATAAACAGAATTATTGCAAAGATTTTTTTCATGTCCAAGACCTAACCTTTCCAGTCTTTCGTTGCCACTTCGATTGATTTGCCAAGTGCATTGAACATTGCCTCGATGTTTTTGTCAGCAAGGTTGCTGTCAACGAGTTTTTTTGTGTTTGCTGCAAAAGCCTTTGGATCCTCTGCCATTTTCTTCTCGTCCTTGATGGCTGGCACAACCTCTGTGAAACCCTGGTTGTAGGTGATTGCAGAATCTGGGATTTCAAGCTGGAGCTTTGGCAGGCTGGAATAGGTGTCCTGCTGGCTTTTGAGGTTGGCAATCGATTTTGCAAACGCTGCAAAACCGTCGTTGATTCCCTTGAGGGTGGCAAGCATGCCCGAAACCTGCACCAGTCCTTCAACAAGCTCGTCCTTGGCAGTTCTGAGTGTCTTGATTGTCTTCAACGATTTTTCGCATTCAGGGTTGAAGCCGCTTGGGATTTCGTCTTTTGATAGGGCGGTGATGGCGTTCTGGAACGAGAGGGCCTCGTAGTTCTTTTCGATGTTGGCAAGTTCCATCGAGCTTGTGGCGATGTCCTTCTGGAGGGTCATCCACTCGGTTCTTTCGGTGGATTCGGTTTTTGTTTCCTCTGTGAGCCTGTCTGACCAGGTTTTTCTGACAAAATTGATCTGGGAGTTGAGGCTTTCGAGCTTCTTCATCTTGTCGTTGAAAGTCTTGCGCAATGTTGCAACCGACGAACCGGCGAACCAGCCCCTTACTCCATCATATTTTGCAAGTTGTCGCTCAAGAATCTTGCATTCGTCTGCAAGTTTCTGGATGTCAATCTTCAGAGCCTCTTCCTTGTCGTTGAGTTCAGGGTTTTGCTTTTGAAGGTCGTCATGGGCAACCACGTTTTTCTTTTCAAGCGTTCCAGCCTTGTCCTGCGCCTTCTTGATTGCCGCCTTGAGTTCGGCGATGAGTTTGTCCAGGTCGACCTTTGATTTTGACACCTCATCATCAAAGCATTTTTTTGCCGATGGTGAGATCGAATCATAAGTGGATTTCATTGTTTTTGTCGCCAGCTCAAGCTCTTTTTTAAGCTGTGTGTCAAGATCAACGAGTCTGTGGTTGAATGCAGTCTGAACCTCGTTTATCTCTTTGTAGAGCGAAACAACGCTGTCAGACCACCCGACCACTAGCTTCAAAAAACCGTTAATATCTGTTCTCATACCAACCTTCTTTCATTAAAAAAGGCTATCATTTCGCTACTCCGGAAACCGGTTTGCACTTTCCGACCAGATTCCGTCTCATTTTCCACATGTAGTCGCCAATTTTTGAATCTGTTCCGGGGATTTCAGTGAAATCACCCATGTTGTCCCAGTAAAGTGGGCATGCACCCAGGCAGATTTTGGCCTGTTCACATGTTTTGCACTTTGGTGGAAGGAACTCTTTTCGCCTGAAATAGAGAGCTGGCCTTGAAAACCAGACATCTTCGAACTCCTGGGTGAGAAGGTTTCCAAAACCGTTTGAAAAGGACGAACACGGGAGTACGGAGCCATCGGGTGCAACCGACAGAAGCCCGTCGGCTGCTGCACAGGTTGTCGAGCCGATCCCTTCAGCCACGGTGTTGATGATGCAGTATGGCATTGGCGAGTACCAAACCAGCCTGATTCCATGTTTTTTGGCCTCGGAGTGGATTATCGGTAACACCTTTGAAACGTCGGTGTACCCTATTTCGTCTGGATGGTCACAGGCGTGGCCGGTTCTGATGACCATGTTCATGGACTGATACTCGAGCCCAAGCTCTTCCTTTGCGAATTTCGGGAGTGTGTGGACTGTATCGATGTTGTCCTTGCAGATGGTTGTGTTTGTGTGGGTGTGGATGCCAAGCGCCTTCAAACGTCTGAAGCCTTCGACGGTTTTGGCAAAAGCCCCCTTGTGTCCTACGATTTTGTCGTGGATTTCAGGAACTGCCGACTCAAGCGAAACTTGTGCCGAGGAAAGCCCGGCGTCTTTAAGTCTTTGGGCAAGGTCTGTCGTTCCACAGATGATTCCGTTTGTGATGAGGTTGACACGAAGTCCGATTTTGACGGCGTAAGAAACCAGTTCCACAAGGTCTTTCCTCATGGTTGGTTCACCACCTGTGAAAGAGACAGTCGGAACCTGAGCCTTGTTCCAGATCATGTCAAGCACTTTCATGACTTGCTCGGTTGTCATCTGTGGTTTTTCGTCAACACGTTCAGGCGAGGAGGCGTAACAGAACACACAATTGTTGTTGCAGCCATAGGTAAGAGCGATTTCGCTGAGCACTGGAAGATCACGCTTGTGTGAGCCAAAACTCGTCTGTTTCACGGTTGGAACCACCATGTAAGGTGATTTCAGCAGCTCGACGATGGTTTTCAACAGCTTGCAGGCGTCTTCCTCTACCTGCTCGAATGGAACGCTGTATTTTTCAGCTACTTTGGCAATCGACCCATGTACCTCAGCCTCAACTGCACCGTAGAGCATCGAAAGCAAATCAGTTGCAGTGTCATTGAGATTCATGACCCTGTTTGGCTTGATGATCAGAAGGTTGTCGACGCTCCTGACGAAGATGTAGTCTCTCGTGCTTTTGACCACATCCTCGATGTAGCTTTTCTTGTCCATTTTCTAGAATCCTGAAACGCAGGCAGAGTGGCAGGCGGAGTGGCAGGCGGAGTGGCAAACGCAGGCAGAGTGACAAGCTGAGTGGCAGGCATCATGAACGCAGGCAGAATGGCAGGCAGAGTGGACACAGGCCGAGTGGCAGGCTGAATGGCATCCGGTGTGGCAGGCGTCGTAGTTCTTGTTCTCGATGTTTGGAACTCCGATGCCGAGGAACTGCTCAACAGCCTCTCCTGCTTTCTTTACGCCCGATTCAACTCCTGAAACCACGTTTGAAGCGAAGTCCTGGATTGACGATCCGACTTTGTCTGCAAAGTCCTTCATTGGCGAGTTGTACTGAGCCGGCATCGACCTGAAGTTGTCGTAATAATGATCGTGAATGATAAGCCACGGGAGATGGTTGTGGAAATAGATTCGGTCGACAGGAGCAACGCCACGTCTGTAGGAATCCCAGTAGCCATCGATGTCTTTTGTGTATTTGTCTCTGGTTGCCTTCGGGTCTGCATCCCAAACCTTTTTGCTTAAGGAGTCAGAAACAGAATCGATTATCTTTGGTACGGCTTCCCTTGAGATTGTGCCTTCAGGGGTGATCGATTCTATGAGAATTTTTTCATAAGGTTCGGTTGCCTTTGCAGGATTGGTTTTCTCAAGTTGGAGTGGTGACTGGCCAACGATGGTCAGGGCGCCTTTTGCTTCGAGCTGAAGGACGATAGCTGAGATGACCCTGTCATGCTTTCCAAGGTACATTGCAGCCTCGATTGCATTCAGGTCTGGAACTTTGCCTTCGGTTGCAAACGATTCAAGTTCAATCTCAGGCGTTGTGTAGGTTGTGAGTCTCTTGATGCGGTTTCTTCTGGCTCTCCTGATGCCTGAAACGATCCACCAGTACAGGAGGAGAATGATGAGGATGATGATGCCGATCCAGAGTATCGTTCCCTGGTTGTCGCGCCAGAAACGCTGGAACAGGAAGGCTTTTTTGAAAGTATTTGATGGGAAGGAAACGTCGAGCTGGTCTGTCATCACATCTTTGCCGACCCATACATACTTTTCACCGTCTTTGATGAATTTGCCGTTGCCCGATGACATGGTTGGTTCTGCCATGCCTTCAAAGCCTTCGATCTCAATGGTTGCCTTTAGCGCGTTTCTTGGCGAGTCGGTTATGAATTTTGAAACAGGGACTGTCTGGTTTCCATTCTCGTCAAAGAAAGCTCCCTTGACGTTGTATGAGAAAGTGAAGGTTTTTTCGGTGTTTGGCGATGCTCCCCAGAACCAGAGATACTCGTTGCCATAGCTGCCTGAGACCGGGTAATAGGTGCCAACGGTTTGTGACTTGGACTTTATGAATTCCTGGTCACCCTCTTTGAATGAGGCTGAATCGATCCACTGGACATCGGTGGTGTAGATAGTGGTTTTGTCGTCCCAGATTGGCTTTTGGCCTTCGAAGAACGATTTTTTGGTGACCGTTACTGTTCCAGAGCCGTTTTTATCGAATTTGATGTGAATGTTTAGATCCTGAATCTTCTCCATCGCTCCGCCGATTGTGACGGTAACATCTGGAGCTGAGAGAATTTTCTTGCCCTTTGCATCGGCAAAATACGCCTGATAGAGGATTTTATCGCCAGCTTTGCCCTGAACCTCATCGGTGACGTAAACGCCTGTTTCTTTTGCAACAGTTGAGGCATCTTCGGGTGTTACGGTGTATGGATCGAAGATGGCATTGGGATCGCCAGCATTCTTACGCTGGAAATAGAGGGTGTATTTGTCAAAAAGTTTTGGGTCGAAGTTTCGGAAAACCAGCTTGTAGTTGTTTGGTGAAATTTCGTCGACAGTGAATGTGAATCCAATGTCTTTTTCGGGCGGGTTTTCCTGGCTGGTGAAATATTTGTCCGGCACAAACATGTTGACCTGTGGATGGAAGTTGGCTGGGGCGTCGTTTTGTTGAGCCCAGACCGAGAGATACTTCTTTCCTGTGCGGTCATCCGGTGTGACAAAATAAAGGAATCTGCTGAATTCGGATTTGATGTTCTGATCGGCGAGAACGCCTGCGTCATCAACAATTTTCTGGGTTACATCCTCAGCCTTGTTGATGTTTTTGGGTATCTCGACTGGCAGAACCATCTGGACAACGATTTTTCCGATTGGCAGTTCCCATTGGAACGGTGACCATCCGACGTCTCTGAACCCCTGTTTTGAGCGACCTGTGATGTCGTGGGCAACCGTGTATTCAAAGTGAAGGGTGTAGGTTTTGCCAGGATCGGTGGACTCACCAAAAGAAATCTGGTAAAAGTTTGAATCCGTTTCGTTAAAAGTAGTTTTGATCAGATTTGTGCCGTCTGTCAGGCTGTGTGTGACAAGGGAGTGGCCTGAGTCGAAGGGCCCCATTTTTCTGATCTGCGAACGGCTTTCGGTTTCAAGGAAGACCAGGTCCATCTTGACATAGAGTGAACCGTCTGACTGGACTATGCAATATGAGTTGAATTCCTTTATGACCGGTGCTCCGGCTGCATAAGTTTTTACCGGGGCGACAAGCGAGGCGACCAACAAAAAAAGGAGAGCCAGTTTCCCGGCTCTCCTTTTCAGAAAATCACTTCTTTCCACGGGTGGCGACTTCGCTTTCAAGCCATGGGGCGATGTCTGCACCTGTCTTGAGTGCGCCAAGGTCTCCCTTGTTGCTCATTTTCACTTTGAACATCCAGTTTGCATACGGATCCTTGTTGATGATGACAGGATCGTCAACTGCCGCTTCGTTGACCTCGGTGACTGTTCCGCCGACCGGGCTGTAGATTTTTCCGAGCCATTTGCCGGTTTCAAGTGAACCGCACTGTCCGCCTGCATCCACTTCGTCATCTTCCATTGGAAGCTCTATGAAGCTGATTTCACCGGCGAGTTTTGTGCCGAATTCGTCCATACCGATTGTTGCAACATCACCGTCAACCTTTGCCCAGAAATGCTCCTTGTGATAGAAAAGATCATCGGGAAGATTGTAATCTCCAACTTTTGCCATGAAAAACCTCCTTGTGTGCGTTGATCACAAACAATTGTAGTATTTCTTAATTTCGGGTCAACAGTTAGATGACTTGAATTAACCCAAAACAATTTTAGAATTTGCCTCGTGACGATAGAAAAATACGTTGAGCTTGACGATTGTTGGATTTATGAAGGCCAGGGCGAGTTTTTCGTCAGCGTTTCACCACAGATGAAAGAAAAGCTTGGCAAAGTCTCTTTTGTCGACACCATTCCGATGGGCAAGATCATGACAAAAGGATCGGTAATCGGAATTGTCGAATGTTCAAGTTCAGGCGAGTGGCCGATGAAAAGTCCGGTCGACGCCATAGTCACAAGATTCAATGACAGATTGATCAGGAACCCGGATTTGTTTGGCGCGACACCTGAAGACGGATGGATTGTCCGTTGTAAGATTAAGGGAGTTGCAGCCATTTCTGAACTTGGAGAAGTGAAAAACCGTTAAGGAGGATTAATGAAGATCTATTACACAAAAACAGATGAATACGCAATCGTTGAGGGCGATATCGCCACAGTCGGCATCACCAACTACGCCTCGGAACATCTCGGAGACATCATCTTTGTAGACAAAATCGCATCAGGCAAGAAAGTGAAAAAGGAAGCAGTCCTTACGTCAATCGAATCAGTGAAGGCTGCAACTGATGTTTTTGCACCGGTTTCAGGTGAGATCATTGAATTCAACCCAGAAGTTGGAAAAAACCCAGGTTCAGTCAACCAGGGTGCTGAATCAACCGGTTGGATCGCAAAAATTAAGATGACAGACCCAGGCGAACTGGCTTCGCTTCTGGATGCCCAGGCTTACGCAAGCATCCATTCCTGATAAAAAGGATATAAAAATGAAGTATCTTCCATTGTCACCGGCAGATGTCGGTTCGATGCTGGCTACAATCGGCGTCAAGGATTTGAACGGGCTTTTTGCCAATGTTCCGGATTCCCTCAAGCTCAAGCAGCTGATGAGCATTCCACCAGCCCTCTCTGAAATTGAACTGAGAAGGGTTGTTGGCAATCTTGCACAGGAAAACGCCGACTGCACAAAGTCCATCTGCTTTGCCGGCGGAACCTGCTATTATCACTACATCCCGTCATCAATCGACTATCTCGCAGCTCTACCGGAGCTTCTAACCGCCTACACTCCTTACCAGCCGGAACTCTCGCAGGGGACACTCACCGCAATTTTCGAATTCCAGACCTACATGTGCAACCTCACTGGCCATCCGGTTTCAAACGCCTCGCTTTATGACGGCTCAACCGGTGTTTGTGAGGCAGCAAGAATGGCTGTCAGGGATTCGGACAAATGCGCGGTTGCAATCTCTGAAACCTGCCATCCTGACTACATCGAAACCCTCAAGACTTTTGCAAGTTTCGCAGGGTTCGAGGTCAAAACCATTCCAGCAAAGGGAACTCACACAGACATTGACAAAGTGAAAGAAATCACAAAGTCAGTGGCTGCTGTCATCGTTCAAAGCCCGAACGTCACCGGTACGATAGAAGACGTTGAAGAGCTTGTAAAGGCAACAAAAATCGACCAGACATTCTTTGTCCAGGTGATCACCGAAACCATTTCTCTCGGTCTTCTCAAGAGACCGGCCGACATGGGCGTTGACATCTGCACTGGTGATGCCCAGTCGTTTGGCAACCACCTCATGTTTGGTGGCCCGCACCTTGGTTTCCTCACCGTCACCGAAGAATTCCTCAGGAAGATTCCTGGAAGAATAGTCGGCGAGTCGGTTGACAGAAACGGAACACGTTCACTCACCCTCACCCTCCGCCCGAGGGAACAGGACATCAAGCGTGAGAAGGCAACATCCAACATCTGCACAAACAACAGCAACACCATGCTTCGTGCACTCATCTACCTCATGCTCATGGGCAAGCAGGGTCTTCGTGAAGTTGCCCAACAGAATTTCGATAAAGCCCACTATTTCGCTGATGCAGCAAAAAAAGCTGGATTTGCAGTGGTCAACGATGGCGAATTCTTCAACGAAGTCACAATCAATCTCCCCGGAACTTTTGAAGGTTTCAGGGAAGAGATGCTCCAGAAGGGTTTCCTTGTCTCTTCAACAAAGGTTCCCGGTCTCGACAAGGCTGTAACTGTCGCTGTCACCGAAATGATCACCAAGGATGAAATTGATGCATTTGTTGATACTTTGAAGGAGGTGGCCAGATGAAGTACATTTTTGAGATGTCCCGTCCAGGGAATGTCGGCTACTCCCTTCCAAAATCAGATGTGCCAAAGGCAACTCTTCCAGCAAAGTTCGCCGGTTCACACGAACTGGGCATGGCTGAAGTGACCGAAGTTGATGTGGTCAGGCACGTTGTCGGCATGGCAAAGGCAAACTATGGCGTGGACACGGGTTTCTACCCGCTTGGCTCATGCACAATGAAGTACAATCCGAAGATCAATGAGGAGCTTGCAGCTCTTCCTGGATTTGCTGAACTTCACCCTGACACACCGGCAGAGGGCAGCCAGGGCATCCTCCAGATGCTTCGGGAGCTTGAACAGTACTTCAACGCAATCACCGGCATGGATGCTTTCACGATGGCCCCATGCGCAGGCGCACACGGTGAATGGACAGGCATGTCAATCATCGGCCAGTATCATAGAAAACGTGGCGACCACAAGAGAAAAATCGTCCTCATCCCCGACTCGGCACATGGCACAAACCCGGCGTCGGCAGCACAGGCCGGCTTTGAAGTCATGACTGTAAAGTCAGACTCAAAGGGTGGCGTTGACATCGAAGACCTCAAGCGCTGCATGACAGACGAAGTTGTGGGTCTAATGCTTACAAACCCGAACACAGCCGGCGTTTTTGATCCCAACATCTGTGAGATTGCAAAGATCGTTCACGACAGGGGCGGGCTCCTTTACTATGATGGAGCAAACCTTGAAGCTCTCATGGGCATTTCAAGACCCGGTGACTTTGGCTTTGACGTCGTTCACCTCAATCTTCACAAAACCTTCGCAACTCCTCATGGTGGCGGTGGCCCAGGCTCAGCTCCGGTTGGTGTGAAGGCTTTCCTCAAGCCATACCTTCCAACTCCACATGTTGTCAAAGATGGCGACAACTTCGCATTCGACTGGAACATGCCGGATTCAATCGGCAGAATCAGAGCCACATGGGGCAACATCTCGGTTCTCATCAAGTCCTACTGTTACATCAGGACTATGGGCCCGGATGGTCTCAAGCTGGCAACCGAACATGCAGTTCTTGCGGCAAACTACATCAGGGTCAAGATTAAAGACCTGTATCCAGAAGGTTACCCTGGACTTTGCATGCACGAATGCGTCATGACCGGCGAACCTCTCAAGCAGTTCCATGTTGTTACAAAGGACGTCTCAAAGAGGCTCATGGATTATGGTTTCCATCCACCAACAAACTACTTCCCGCTCATCATTCCTGAAGCCATCATGATCGAGCCGACAGAGACCGAGTCAAAAGCAACCCTCGATGAGTTCATCGAGGCACTCAGGGCCATTTTCAACGAAGCCAAAGAAGGCAAGGTCGATCTGACCAAGGCTCCTTACTCAACGAAAATCAGCAGGGTTGATGAAACTCTGGCAGCCAGAAACCCGATCATCCGCTGGCAGAAAAAAGATTGATCAACTACACATCGTACCTTGCTACGATAATAGCTGACATGGCAAAAACACAGCCAGAGCTGGGGCACATAAGGCTCCAGTCTCTGGCTGTTTCATTTTCACGAGCAAAATCCACTTCCCGGTCTGGATTGTTGGCATCACTCACACCTTTGAGGTTTGAAGGCGGAACAACGGTTACAAAGAGAGGTGGGAAGCTGTATGAAATCCCGATTGTGAAAATTGACGGTGTTGTCAAACTTTATATCGTAAGCTTCATCTATCCGAGATTCATCGATCTCCCTCTTGATGAAAAATGCAAGACCATAGTCCATGAGCTTTACCATATCAGCGAGAATTTTGACGGCGACATCAGGAGATTTGCTGGCAGAACCTATGCCCATTCAGGTCGGAAGGCCAACTTCGACGCCAAAGCTTACGAGATCGCCCAGGGCTGGCAGAAAACAACTTCGGTTGACCTTCGGCTTCTGGCAATGAATGCCTTGCAGCTGAAGTCTGAGTTTGGCAAGATTATTGGTACGGTTGTAGCAAGACCGAGAATCCACAGACTTCCTTGATTTTGTCAGGGTTTTCCTTAGCATTTGAGTACAATGAAGCAATTGGCTGTTTTTTTGGCTGTAATACTGCTTGTCGGATGTCAGACCGGCACAACTGGTTTCCAGAAAACCAAAATCTGGGATATATACACGGACATGACATACGAGAATGCTGATTCCTTTGTGGCAAACATCGAAAAACATCATCCTGCCGAGTACAGAATGGTGAAATGGCTCAAAGACAACAAGGAATGGGCTTACAATTCGTACATGGACATCCTGACTTCAAGCCGGAGTGAAAATACTGTCCAGGTGGTTCTGAAACCGGAGTGCTATTTTCTTGAAGAAGGAAAGGAACCTGTAAACCAAAGACAACTCCTTGAGATTTTCAAATCAAGGAATATTACGCCAGCCCCGATCAACTCTCCGTACGGCTCCGTTGTTGATTTTATCGAAGCGCTTTCAAAGGGGACAATTGGTGTTGCGTCTTCATTTGTTACCGGTGATTTTGCCAAAACCTTTGAAACAAGGGATGGCGAAGTTGCCTATTGGAATCAACTTGCACAGGGGAACCTTTACGCACGGTCGGTTGTTAGAAAAGTTGAGATGGACAAGGACTTGAAGAGTGGAAAAGTCTATCTTGAGTTGATTTTTTTCACAAGTCAGAATACCAGCACTGATCCAATCACGCTGGTTACAAAAAAAATTGGTTACGAAATCAAATTAAGCGAGGAAGGCACATGGCTAATTACAAAACAATTTTAATCGCGGCCTGCATTGTTCTGCTGGCTGGCTGCGGTGGTGGCTCACAGACAAGTTCTGAACCGGAGAAAATCACTCCCAAAGATGCAAGAACCGGAACAACCTACGAATCCGAGAATAAGATGCTTGAAGCTGTCAAAGCCGAAAGACCTTTTGAATACAATGTTGTTTATGATGTCACAAAAGACAATCCAAAGGCGATGGATTCGTATGTGAAGTACAATGCAGACACAGAAGACAAATTTCCAAAGCCAGTGTATATTGACTTCTCAGGCAAAGAGGTATCAAAAGAAGATTTTGACAAAACGCTTGAATCCAAAAAACTTGGCAAGGGCTATGAAAACGTCATATCCGACTATTTCAGCGATATAGAGCTTGGTTTTTATGACAAATCTTTTGCCCTGATCCAGCCAAAATCAAATTTCCTGCAGGCGGTTGGTTTTGATGAAAAGTCCTTTGAGTCAAGCGCCAAATCAATCAAGGCAGTTTCAAGGGTAACAGATGTTCTTCCGGTTCACTACAAGCTTGTTGATCAGGGTGGAGTTCTGCTCATGGAAGTGGCATTCAAGACAACTGCGTTCTGGGCACCGGCAATAATGGAAGGTGTACCTGAAGAAATGCAGAAAGAAATTGAAAAAAACAACGCCCAGGAGATGAGCAGGATTCAAGGCTCGAACAAACCGCCAACCGCTTTGAAAGATGCGCCAAAAACCGGCGATTCAAACAAGATAGAGACCAACTGGAATTACCATATGTCAAGCCTTGTCAGATTCAGGCTGGTCTACCAGGATGGTGCCTGGCTGATCCATGATCAGATCTGAAGCAAAGTATTGTCCCTGCTGGATGTCCTCGGTCGGGGCAATGGCAGGACTTGCAAAATCTTTCAATGTTGATGTCGACGAAACCCAGGTGGCCGGCGTTTCCGGCTTTGCATTCAGGCTGGCTGTTTCTGACCAGGTTTTGCCTGTGTTCAACTCCTCATATGTTTGGTTTGATGTTTTCCAGTCTGCTTTTGACAGGCTTGGAATCATCGCAGCCATCTGGAAATCATCCAATGGGCAGTTGACTCATGAGAGGCAGTGCGGTCTGGCGCTTGAAAATATTGCACAATCGCTCAAATCCGGTAAGCCATCAATGGTTTGGGAAAGTTTTGAATTTGGGCTTCTTACTGGAATCGATGAGACCAGACAGGTTTGGGAATGCGAAGGTGTTTCAGGAGTCAAGGAGTATCCAAACTCCTTGTTCGGTTTCGGCGAAGTCCCAATGATGTTTGCAGCAATTCCTGTCGAGGCTGTCGAAATTGACAAGATGCAACAGGCAATGATGTCGCTAAGACTCGCAGTTTCAATCGGATTTTCCTCAAAACCGCCGTACCCAAGCGATCTCCATGTTGTCACTGGTGTTGAAGGTTACAGGAAATGGGCTGACGAAATCCAGAAGGACTTCAACACCTACGGCAACTCCTTGCTGTCTCAGCTGGCCTTGGAGAGCAGAAAATACGCTGCCCTCTATCTTGCAAGGGTTTCAAAGCTGTTTGAAGGGGTTCCACAAAATCTGCTTTTGAGGGCCTCTGAGAGGTATGCACAGGTAAACTCGAAACTTTCAAAGCTCGCAAAGAACTTCCCGTTCCCTGGCAAAAAAGAAGACGTCAAGCCAGAAAAGATTGCTGAGTCAACCGAGGCCCTGAATGACTGCTTTGTCATGGAAACTGAAGGGTTACAGCTGATCGCAACAGCCGTGGAACATCTCGATGCCAAAGCTTGATCTTCACCTTCACAGTTCAATCTCGCCCGACTGCAGGACACCACTTGACCTTCAGGTTCAGGCGGCTGAAAAACTTGGATTAGAGACCATCGCCGTCACCGAGCACTGGGATTTTGACAGGTGGCATCCTGACAGGGGCTTCTCCATTCATGAACGGTCACAGGAAGCTTTGAGGTCTGGCAAATGGCAGATCGAAGTATTGTTTGGAGCTGAACTTGCGTTCCATAAACACTTCGAAGAGTACGCCAGACACTATGTTTCAGTCACACCGCTTGATTTCATCCTTGGTTCGGTTCACGAGCTTGGGACTCTCAATATTTCCGAACTCGAGGAGGCCAGGGAGCTTTTTGAGCTTCATGGCAAGAAAACCTTCGACATTTACTTTGATTCAGTTTCGTATCTTGCCGGCACGCTTCTTTTCGACTCACTTGCACATTTGGACATTGTGAAAAGATTTGCACTAGAAGGCGGTTACTCTTTCAAAGTCAAAGAATACAAATCGGTGATCTGTGACATTCTCGACTTGCTTGCCAAAAACGGAAAGGCTCTGGAAATCAACACCTCAGGTTTGAGGCAGTCTCCGAAGGAGCAGTTTCCAAGTTTCCAGGTAGTCGAGTGGTTCCTTGAGCGCAATGGGAAGCATATCACCATTGGTTCAGATGCCCACCGACCCGAACATGTCGGGTATGAACTCGATTTTGTTACTGGCAAACTTAAGGAAATGGGAGTAAAGGAATTGACCGTTTTCAGAAAACGTGTCCCAATGCCATTTTCAATCATCTGAACCAAACACCCCGTCCTTCCGTACATATGGTAGAAATTCTCAAGGAGGCAAAAATGAGAAAGACATTGACAGCAATACTGGCAAGTCTCATGGTAATTGCGGTTCTTCCGGCACTCGCCTTTGCACAGACAACAGAAATCTACATAAACAACGGCCCACTCACTGTCGGCAAGAATTCAGTTGTCACGGTTGTGGTCAGGGAAACCGGCACCAAAAGGCTTGTTGAAGGCGCTGAAGTCTCGATGGATGGTTGTGGCGTGGGAATGATGAAGAAGTCAAACTCAAAGGGTGAGGCAGTCTTCAACATAACGCCAACTGAAACCGGCAAGATCAAGGTTGTGGTCAAACTCGAAGGCTATCACCCGACAGATACAACCATTCCGGTCGGCCCAGACAGATCAGAGCCAACGCTTGACATCGACCCGATTCCGTCGCCTACAAACCAGAAACAGGTCACAATTGTTGGAAGGACAAGGCCGGGCTGTGAAGTCATGATTGGCAACGTCAAAGCCATGGTTGATGCGAACGGCGCTTTCAAGGCGACCATTGCGCTCAACGAAGGAAAGAACGCGATCAGGGTCAAGGCTTCAACACAGTATGCCTCAACATCAAAGGACATTTCAATCGAGCTTGACACCCAGAATCCTTCTATGATTGTTGAAACCAAACTTGAAAAGGAACACTATGTTGACGTTGACAAGATCACAATCCAGGGCAGGGTTGAACCAGGCTCAAAGGTAACAGTCAACGGCGTAGAGGCAATAGTTGTAAACGATTACTTCATGGCAGAGATCCCTGTCACTCTCGGATCCAACAAGATTGAAATCATTGCAACCGACAAGGTTGGAAACACAAGCAAGCTGAACTACGAAGTCAAAGTCTGGCACCTGAAGGTCATCAAGGTCACAATTGACTCGACGCAGGCTTTTATTGATGGTAAAGAAGAAATACTCACTACACCGCCAAAAATCATCGGTGGCAGGACAATGGTTCCTCTTCGTTTCACCGGTACAGCCTTTGGAGCAACCTTCAACTATGATCCAAATACAAGAACAATCACAATCGTGTACGAAAATATGACAATCATTCTGCCAGTTGGTTCAAAGACGGCAACTGTTGACGGAAGAACTGTGGCTGTTGACCCACCGGCACAGATTGTAGGAGGTGCCACAATGGTTCCTCTGCGTTTCATTGCAGACATCTTTGGCGCCCAGACAACTTACGACCAACAGACAAGAACGGTCACCGTAACAAAGGAAGTTCTTTAGCAATAACCTTGGCATTGAAACTGAAACCCCCGATTGATATCGGGGGTTTTTCATTGACAAAACCGGCTTTAGGGTTAGCCTACGAGTATTAACGCAAATAGTTTACAGGAGGAAAAAATGGCTGACCGTGTAAATACAAAACCATCCCTGAAAATTTGGTTTCTGGAATCCCGACCACAATATCTTCTGCTTCCTGTCGTCCTGGTCTTCCTGGGCACGTCAATTGCCTGGTTTGAAGGATTCCTTGACATCTGGTCAGCGGTTTTGGCAATGATTGGACTGGTTTTGTGCCACATGAGCGTCAACATCCTCAATGACTATTTTGATTTCAAAAGCGGTGTTGACCTGAAAACCATAAAAACTCCCTTCAACGGTGGGAGTGGAATCCTACCCGCAGGGTTGATGGGTTCGAAACAAGTTTTATGGTATGGGATAATATGCTTTGCTCTTGCCATACCAATCGGTGTCTATTTTGTAATAGTCAAAGGTACGATGCTGCTGCCACTCCTGTTTCTGGGAGCCATCTGCATCATCATGTATACACCTTTTATTTTGAAAGTTGACTTCCCGGAGTGGTCACCAGGCCTCGGGCTTGGAATCCTGCCGGTTTTAGGCGCCTATTTTGTCCAGACGGGTTTTTACACCTGGCATTCGCTTATCGCTTCAATTCCGTCCGGACTCCTGGTTTTGAATCTCCTCCTTTTGAATGAATTCCCTGATATCGAAGCGGACAAGATTGCACACAAAAGAACGCTCCCGATAAGGATCGGAATCAGAAATGCTGCAATGTTTTACAGCACTACAACAATTCTTGTTTATGTCTGGATCATCCTTGCAGTTTGCCTTGGCTGGATGCCTGTTTACACCCTTCTTGGACTCTTGACCCTTCCGCTTGCGATTTCAGCCATCAGAGGCTCTTTCCACGGCGATGATTTTAAAAGGATTGTTCCGGCAATGGGCAACAATGTCCTGGTTGTTCTGGGCACACAGTTTTTGATGGCAGTTGGCTATGTAATTGCCATTGTTACAAAATAACGGAGCACTAATGCCAAAAGAAAAACCACTCCACGCAATCTTCTCGGACATCCCGCCTCATTACGACCTTATTAACCATCTGTCGACCCTTGGTCTTGACACTAGATGGAGGCTGGCTTTGGCAAGGAAATGCCTTGAAAAGAACCCATTGAAACTCCTTGACCTCTGCTGTGGAACCGGTGATCTTGTGCTGACGGTTTCGAAGATTTCTGATGGCAAAACTGATTTGAACGGGCTTGATTTCAGCGAATACATGCTTGAATTTGCCAGGGACAAGGCCAATAAAAAGAGCAAATTGCCAATAAACTTTGTTTATGGTGATGCTTCTGCCATGCCTTTCGGAGATGAAACCTTTGATGTTGTTGGAATATCCTTCGCTTTCAGAAATCTTACCTATGCAAACCCGGCATCTTCAAAACATCTTTCTGAAATTCTGAGGGTTTTGAAAAAGGGTGGAAGATTTGTCATAGCAGAGACAAGTCAGCCAAAATCAATGTTTGTAAGGTTTTTCTTCCACCTTTACATGAGGTGGCTTGTTGCTCCAGCCGGTGGGCTAATTTCTGGCAACTGGAAAGCCTACAAGTACCTGGCTGAATCAACATGCAGGTATTTTGACCGGAATCAGATAACAGACCTGCTTTTAAATGCCGGTTTCTCGGAAGTAACCTATAAGTCGATGCTTCTTGGAGCTTCAAGCATTGTTTGTGCGACAAAATAACTGATACTTCAAATAAAAAAAGAGGGGCTTTTTTCAAGCCCCTCTTTTGATTTATCCTGATATCCTATTTTACTTTGATGGTCAGTTCAGAAACTGTTTCCTTGTTGTACCTGTCAAAGATGCTGAACTTAGCCTTGTGGTCACCCGATGAGGAGTAAACGTGGCTGAGGGTTAATGTTTTGTTTGGATCAAGGTTTCCTGATTCAGTTGTGCCGTCGCCCCAGACAATTGTGTAGCTGAGTGGTGGGTTTGAGGCCCAGACTTTGACTTCAAGCTGGACGTCCTGTCCTGCTTTTGGTTCCTTTGTCAGAAGCTTGATTGAGTAGTCGGTTTCGGGATAACCAGGCGTGTGCTGCATCATCTTGACTGCGCATGAAGTTTTTGCTGTCGGAACTCCGCTGGTGTTGGTCGCGTATGCATCATTGACGATGACTGTTCCGGCGTATTCGGTTTTTTCAACCTTGCACCAGATGTCAACGGATGTCCATGCACCAGGGGCAAGATCTCCGACTCTCCAGACGACCTTGTTTTGAGAAATTGTGCCGCTTGGCGTTGATCTGATGTAAGTCATGCCGTTTGGAAGAACGTCGTTTATCACGATGCCTGAAACGGCCACTGAACCGGTGTTGTTGACCTTTATTGTGTACTTGATTTCTTCGCCGATTGTTGCCTGTGAGCTGCTGGCTGATTTCCTGATTGTGAGAGCGGTTGCGAATGGATTGGACGTTGTGCTTTCTGTTTTCACCGTTTCAACCGAATAATCAAGGGTGTCGATGATGCCGGACATGTAGGCTTTGTTGACGATTTCAGATACACCTGCACCCAGCTGGTCATCAATTTTTCCTTCCCAGACTATCTGGCCAGGATAGTTGTTTGAAGTCCAGCCAAAGGTTGGTGTTGTGCAATACACTTCGTTGTCTCCAGCATAAGAGCTCTGGAAGACAAAGTACGGGTTGTTCCCGCTGTCTATTACAATTGATGGATATCTTGAATCACTGATGCCCTGTGTAACTTTTTCGTACTGGTTGATCTCAAGAAGGTCTGTCCAACCGGACGGCCTGAGCCATCTGAACCAGAACTCCGTTGTCTGGTTGCCAACCACTCTTATGAAACCAACAGCCGGCATTCCGTTTGTCTGGAGGGTGAGACACGGGAGATTATCGTCGTACTGTGTTGAGCTTGAAACTCTGTAAAGGCCAGGCACATTGTTGCTGTCAACCCATGTTGTACCATTGTGTTTTGAGTAGTTGATCCATCTTTTTGTAACATAATCAGCCCAGACGATATTTGGTTCGTTGTCACGCATTGCGATGCATGGGTAGTACTGATTTCTGTTGGCTGTTGGGAAAACATTTTCCCATCCAAGAGTTGTTGAGTTGAAGTATGTCCAGTTGTTCAATGCCGGTGTCCATCTTGAAGCCCAGAGACCATCAGGATTTGACCACCACATGATATATCTCATTCTGGTGTAAAGGACGTGTGGGTTGCCCGAAAGATCGAGGCCGAGTGCCAAACCGGAAGGGGCATAGTTCCAACCGTTGTCGATAATCTTGTCAAGCCCAACGGTCCCATTCATCCTTACCCAGTTAGCGCCGTTCCATTTTGTTAGGTAAATACCCTGTGTCGTAAACCAGCCGTAGTAGTTGACGAAAGCAACGGTTGCATTTGTGCCGAAAGTTTTGATTCTTGGCATCATGTACTGGGAATACTGGTCTCCGATGGGTGCCGAGAGATTGTCAAAGCCGGCTCCGCCATTTGCAGTAACAAGAGCCATGCCGTTCCATTTCTTGTATCTGATCTGGTAGACTGTGTTTGGCCATCCACCTATCGCCCAGTATGAACCCCAGACAAAGTGAGGATTGCCAGTAGAGTCTATTGCAATGTCAGGCCACTCGTCATGCGTTGAGCCATCACTGCTGATATTTGAGAATCCAGGGTTGCCAAGGAGGTCTTCCCATCTGTTCCTTGTCCTGCTGAATTTTGAGTAGAAAATTTCACTGTCATCAGGATTTCCGGTTGTGTCGTCCGACCAAACGATATGGATGTTGTTCTGGCTGTCGATAACCGATCTTGGTTCGTGTGATGAGCCTGAGTTGTTGCTGACATCATCAAATCCAGGGACTCCCGTCGATGGTTTTGTCATTCTGCCGGAGCCGATGATCTGGTCAAGCTGCCACCTTAGCCTTATTGGATTCGTGGCCTGCGAAGGTGCTTTTGTGTTTATCCAGGTTGCCCCATTGTCAGTTGAGTAATGGGTTGGCAGTGGGAAAGCATTTCCATTGTATGTTACAGATTTAGGAATCACGTCATCGATGAAAAGGTGCGTGAACGTATTGAGCTCGTTCTTGTCGTAATTGAGAGAGTAGGAGAGTTTCTGACCGGGTGATACCTGTTTGCCATTGTCGCCGAACGATCCGAGACCGCCGCCGATCTGTACGCCTTTCTTGAGATCGAATGTGTACTGGCTGGATGGCTGGACGACAACTTCGAGGGTGTCCTCGTGATAGATGTTTCCTGATTCACCTTTTATCTTGAAATAATATTTTCCCAACTGGAGAGGGGTGTTCTTGCAAAGCGTGAAGTATACCTCGACTGTTTGACCCGAGCCAATCCAGACAGGGTTGGTCTGGAATGAAACGTTGAATTCAGGGGCGATCTGGCTGAAACTAAGCTGGATGTTCCCCTGGAAACCTGCCAATGATTTGATCTGAGCCTTGTACTGGCTACAAGTGAAGCTTGTGTCAAGTGTGAGTGAGTCAGGGAAAACCCTAATGTCGAAGTCAGGCAGTGTCTGCTGGTATTCGATGACCAGAGCGAATGGCTGCGGGCCATTTGGAACATTTGATGCCTGGACTGTGACTGTGTAAACACCTGGCTCGGTCTGGTTTGTAAGGAAAACTCCCTCGACGTTGTTGAGTGAATCCCTTGTGGTCGGGTTGACAGTCGAGTCATTGCTGTTTGTTATGAACTGGTTTCCGTTGTAGATCTTTGAATTTGTCGGGTTGGTTACAACAAGATCAAGATCGTTGACCAGTGCCGGTGAAGATGCGGGGTTTCCTTCATAATCAGACCACACGAGAGTTGCTTTGAATCTGCCGGAGCCCGCAACGATCGGGAAGTCCATCTTCTGGCCTGTAGAAAGCCCGGATTTGACATCGTAATATTTTCTTACGGTTGGAGCAGCTGGGAACAGTGTCTGGTAGAGGTCAACCTCTCCCCATCCGGCTTTTGAGTTCGGATAGTACTGGATTGCCGTTCCGTCATAATCTTCGACGATTGATCTGGCGCCATTGATGAGAAGCGCTTTTACGAGGGCTGCCGATGGTTTCGGTCTTGCTTCGAACTGCTTGAGCCACTGGCGTGTAAGAACGGCTGTTCCTGCAAGACTTGGTGTGGCCATTGATGTTCCCTGGGCGGTTGTGTAGTTTGGCGGTCTTGTGAGGTTGATGCCGTTGACGATTGATCCAGGAGCGACAAGGTCTGGCTTAATTCTGTTGTCGGGAGTCGGGCCTCTTGATGAGAAGTATGCAAGTGAGTTTGGATGCTGTGAATTGACCTGATTGCCTGAGTTGTGTGAGAATGAAAGTGTGGTCGTGAATCTGACCTGCGTGCCAGAAAGAACTGTCTGAACGGTCTTGTATTCGTCCTGCACCGCTGTGTTTCCTGCAATTCTAACTCTCTGGCTTGAGCTGAAATTCGAAGTGCTTGCAACAGTAATTATGTTGGCACCGGCGGAAGCAGTTGCTGTGAGAGTGGTTGACGGGAAGCAGTTGCCTGATGCACCAACAGAGATGTTGTTTTTGGCTGCTCCCGGAACCATGACTGTTGTGCCTGTTGGCCCCGAGTTTCCGGCGGCAACCGTAACAACCATTTCAGGATACTGGTAGACGAATCTGTCAAGAGTCTGGCACATGCTCTCGTATGATGTAATTGATGAACCCCATGAATTTGTATGGACTCTGGCACCGAGCTTATACGCATCAGAAAGACCTGGGTTTAGCCAGCCAAGGCCTGTTTCCACAACAATTCCGGCCTCTGGAGCGATACCGGCATACATGTTGCCTGCTGAATTTCTGCCATCACCGGCGACCTGACCGGTTACGAAGGTACCGTGGCTGTGTGTGTCATTCCAAGGCTTGCTCTGATTCGGGTCTGGGCCTGCCGAGATTGGCGGGTTTGCTGGGCCTGTTCTGCTGTATCCGAAGTGGCCGACGATTCTTGCCGGTACGCCGTAGTCTGAAAAGAGTGTTGAAACGTTGCCGGTGTCAAGTCC
>CAZXEH010000011.1:40991-59321 GCA_964639885.1 uncultured Caldisericales bacterium
GGGCCCGAAGCGCCAGATGGACGCACGGATACAGGCGACAACATAATGGCAATTGCCAAAGTTATCGCGACAAGTTTGAATCTTCTCATCGCAATCCTCCGATAAAACAAAAAATTTAAACTGACGCTAATTATTTTATTGATCGATTGTTAAAATGACAATATCAAAATTGTGTGTTTGAGAGTATTTTGCACGGATGATAAATAAAAAATTAACAATTTCCCGAATATAATTTCGGTTACCCTCTTCTTTACCTTGGCCATTGTGAAGCGTTTTCAATAATTTATAATCTTATCAGATTATGACGTCACAGGATAGATTTTCCAAAGAACAGCTTCTTGAACAATTGCTTGAAAAAGCATCTTATATAAAAGATTCCAGAGAAATTTTGCAAACAACCTACACGGTTGCCGAAAAACTGCATGAAGGCCAACTCAGAAACAGTGGCGAAGAATATATAACTCACCCTTTGAGTGTTGCTCTGATTCTCACAGAACTTGAAGCCGACCTACCATCTCTCCAAGCTGCATTACTTCATGACACTCTTGAAGACACCAATTTGACCCCCGAAGGGCTTAAAGACAAGTTTGGCATGGAAGTGCTCCAGCTTGTCCAGGGTGTTACAAAACTGAGCAAGCTCCAGTTCAAATCCAGCAAGGAGCAGCAGCTGGAGAATACCCGAAAGATGTTGCTTGCCATGGCAAATGACATTCGGGTGGTTCTGATCAAACTCGCTGACAGGCTTCACAACATGAGATCCCTTGGTGTTTTCAGACGTGACAAGCAGGAGAGAATAGCACAAGAGACGATGGAAATCTTTGTCCCTCTTGCCGGTAGACTTGGAATCTACAGGATAAAGTGGGAATTGGAAGACCTCGCTTTCAGAGCGCTCGAACCCGATGTGTTCCGGGATTTGGCTGATAAAGTGGCAATGAAGCGTTCTGAACGTGAAGAGCTTGTCAAGCAGGTAATTGAAGAACTTAAGCAGGTTTTGACAGATGAAGGGATAAAGTTCGACATTTCAGGAAGAGCCAAAAACCTTTACTCCATCTACAAAAAAATGGATGCTGACGACAAGGATGTTGATGAAATCTTTGACCTCCACGCAGTCAGAATCCTGGTAGACGATATTCCGTCATGCTATAAGGTTTTGGGTTTTGTTCACTCCAAATGGAAACCCATCCCTGGTAGGATCAAGGACTACATAGCAGTCCCAAAAACCAATGGCTACAAGTCACTCCACACAACGGTCATCGGTCCACGGGGTTTTCCAATCGAGATTCAGATAAGAACCTACGAAATGCACGCCGATGCTGAGTTTGGTATTGCTGCTCACTGGAAATACAAGGAGCAGAGCAAGGTAGACCAGAACGATGAGGCAAAACTCTCGTGGTTGCGACAGCTTCTTGAGTGGCAGAAAGAAATCAAGCCGACAGAAGATTTTGTTGAGCAAGTAAAAACCGACCTGTTCAGCGATGAAGTTCTGGTTTTTACACCAAAAGGCGACATCATCAACCTTCCCGTTGGAGCTACCCCGATCGACTTTGCCTACAGAATCCACACAGATGTTGGGAATTCCTGTGTTGGTGCAAAAGTTAACGGAAAAATTGTCCAGCTCACATACAAACTCATAACAGGTGATCGAGTTCAGATCATGAATTCCAAGCACATCGACGGCCCGTCAAGAGACTGGCTGAAGTTTGTTGCTGCAACATCCACCAAAGAAAAAATCAGATCATGGTTCAAACGAAAAGCCGAGGAAGAAAATCCCAAAGATGAAGAGGAAGAAGAGGAGAAGCCGAAACCCCAGCCACAGAAACGGCGACCGACAAGAGTTGGCAAGGCTGGCGCAATGGTTCTTCTCAAGGGCATGGACAATGCGCCTGTCATGCTTGCCAGATGCTGCAACCCGATTGTTGGCGATCCAATAGTCGGTTTTGTGACCAGAGGCCGAGGAGTCAGCATTCATCGTACCGATTGCCCCAACTTCGCAAATCTCAAGTCTGAGGCTGAGCGGGTGGTTGATGCAGAATGGATTATGGATTCAAAGAAAACCTTTGTTGTTGGAATCTCTATCCTTGTTGAAAATCGTCCAGGCGTTCTGGCAAAACTCTCGGGAATCATCTCAGAAACAGGCATAAACATCCACATGGCCAAGGCTGTCCCGCTTGATACGCAAAAAGCAAAGGTGACTTTCTCGGTTGAGATTGGCACAAACAAGGATTTGAACGATCTCATGGAATTGCTCGAGAGGGTGCCTGAAGTCAAAAAGGTGTCGAGACAATGAGGGCTGTTGCTCAGCGAGTCCTCGAAGCGTCAGTCGAGGTTGATGGACAAACTGTCGCCAAAATTGAAAAAGGTTTGCTTGTGCTGGTTGGAACGATTAAAGATGATGATTCCAAAGACGCAAGCTACATCGCAACCAAAATTCTGGGTCTCAGAATTTTCGGCGATGAAAATGGCAAGATGAATCTCGATGTGAGCCAGATCAATGGTTCGATTCTTCTGGTTTCACAATTTACTCTGGCAGGTGATGTCAGGAAAGGCAAACGTCCTGATTTCTTCATGTCCGGTGACCCGATCGAGGCTCAGGTTTTAATTTCTGAGATCATCGAACAGGTCAAGAGGGCTGAAGTGCCGGTATCAACAGGCATATTTGCTGCCCACATGAAAGTAACACTGGTCAATGATGGCCCGGTGACAATTTTACTTGATTCAAGGAGACAATTCTGATGAACATTGAATGTTTTACAACCAGCATGGCAAGCAACAACACTTATCTGGCCTACTGTCCGGGTGCAAAAGTCGGCATCGTTGTCGACCCTTCCTATGAAATCGAAGCCGTTCTTGCAAGAATTGAAGAGTTGAAGCTTGACATCAGGTATATCTTCAATACCCACAGTCACTGCGATCATATCGTCGGAAATGCAGCAATAAAGTATGCAACAAAGGCTCAGATTGTTATCCATGAGGATGACGCTTCGGGGCTAACTGATCCGAACTTGAACCTTTCAGCGATGGTTCCGCCAATCGTTCAGTCGCCACCCGCCAATATCATTGTCAAAGACAATGATAGGCTGGTTCTTGAAACAAAGATGGGTCCGCTTGAGTTCGAAGTCTGGCACACACCGGGTCATTCTCCCGGTCATTGCTGCTTCAAATTCCACAGAGGCATATTCACCGGTGACACCCTTTTTGAAGGATCAATCGGCAGGACGGATTTCCCGGGCTGTGATGCACAGCAGATGAAAAATTCCCTGATCAGACTTTGGAACAACATACCGGACAGTTTTGAAATCTTCCCGGGTCACATGGGTAAAACCACAATGGAAGTGGAGAAGAAGTCAAACTATCTTTTCAGCCACATGGTCATTTAAGACTCATGAGTATGATCTGATGACGCCTTTGACACGACCAACCGTTACGAGCTGGTTGGGGTCGATGACCAGTGAATCCCTTTTTTCCTGAATTGGTTTGATGATTGCCTTTGTGCCAAAGTGGTAGATCCTTCCCATAACTGGCTTGAAGCCATCTATGAGACCCACCATTATGTCACCTTCCATCAGGCCGGCGCCTGGTACAACGATAAGGTAATCACCCGACATCACACCTTCGTTTGCCAGCGAATTGCCCTGGATCACGACTGCAACGCAGCCTGTTTCGGAAGGTACAACCGAGGCTATTTCAAGTTTTCCAAGCTCAGGTGATTTTGATCTGTTAACAAGATGGGCAAGTGTTGTTATAGGCAGCTCCGGGCTTTCTCCAGGCTGCTTGAGCTGGACTGATCTTGCCTTGTTTGGATGTCTGGCAAGATATCCTTTTGAAACAAGCTTGCTTATGTGCTCGTGCACGGTTGATACGGATGAAAGACCGAGTCCTTCCCTTATCTCGTCAAGCGACGGTGCGAAGCCGTTCTTCACAGCAAACTCTTTTATGAAGTCCAGGACTTCCTTTTCTCTGCGAGTCAGGTAGTTGACCATGTTTCACACTCCTGATATCGATACCAATGAACTCGGTTAAAGGTTCAATATGTGGTTCAAAACTGAAAAAACCATCGATCTTGGATATTTTTTGCACAACATCTGCTACAAACGAAAGTATACCGAAAATCTGAAACCGTGTCAATACACCATCAACAGACAATAAGCATTGGAATAATCATATAAAATCAAAACCACTGTCTATTATGTAATATTATGCACATATGCTGTGCAAAAGTAACACAATATACAATTTAGCACATTCAAGTTATAAAGATAATGCATAAATCCATTAATTGTTCTATATATTAGTAAGCATACTTTTAAGTATAAACAAGCCCTAATTGATTGATAGTTGACAGCAAATCTAAGAATACCTATTGACATGTTACAAACAGTCGCTTAAACTCCAAGCAGGTGACCCAAGGAGGCTTGCCATGGAAGAAAAGAAGTTACTTAGTTTAAAAGAAGCGGCAGAAATGCTCGGAATCCACTACACGACCATGCGACAGTATGTAAGAAGGGGAAAATTCCCTGTTGTTCGCATCGGAAGGCTTTTGAAAATCGAAGCCAGGGACATCGAGGATTACATTAAAAACAACAAAACGATTCTTGAGGAAAAAATAAAATAGGTGTAGCCATGAAAAAACGAAGTTGCGTAAACCAATCGGGAATCACCACAGTATTGGATTCATGCAACGACTCAGAATTGGCTTGCACAAAAAGGAGAGAATCATGAGAAGATCCTTGACTATATTGATAATACTCTCGATGGTTTTTGGAACCATCGTGGGAACAATGCAGGAGGCAAAAGCCCAGCCGACAGTGACGGTTACGGTTACGCCAAATGCCACAAACCAGATAGCCCAGTTTTTACTGCCCTGGCAACAATCATCTGCATACGTTGACGAATTCAGGCTGGTTTTCCCGCCTGCGTTCAACTTGACCGGTGCGGTGGTGAACTCAACCACATGCATGATATCGCCATACTACACATCCGATGTCACGCTTGTTGGCAACACCATTATCTTCCACTACCCGTCCACAACTTTCATTTCAGTGGCGTCCCAGGTGCAGATAACAATAGCAAAGGAAGCCAAGATCAGGAACCCGAACACATGCGGCCCTCTTGCGGCGCCCATTGACATCATTCGGGCAATCACCACACCGGCATCAACAACAACTGAAGCCCACTTCACCTACACGGTTGAGTCCACTGTCACAATCAACTCAATTGTTGTGTCACCACCAATCGTTGACACAGCAAGCCAGCTGACCGTTGACATGACTCTCGGTGGCTGCGGCGATCTTGTTGCGGGTGACACAATCAACATTGACCTTCCGTCCTCTTACGGCTCCTACTCATATACACCACCAGACGCAAGCTGTGTCACAGTTCAGTGGGATCCTCCAGGACCAACACCGCCAAGTACATTTCAGCCAGCATCACTTACCAAGGAACTCTACCCAAACAACAGGATTAGACTGGAAGTTCCGTTTGGAATCACCATCCCGTTGAATTCGAATGTTGTAGTCACATTTGCTAGTACGTGTAACATTAAAACTCCTGCAACGGCTGACTACTACAAGTTTGGTGTGGGTACATCGAGGGAAACGTTCCCAGTCCAATCAAATCGAGTAATGATCGCAAATCATGTAAAAGTCACAGTTCTTGGCAACACGGTCAGCTCGGTCAACCCGGAATACAAGATTGAATGGACACTCCATAACGGAGCAACACTTTCCGGTGATAACGGCGACTGGGTGGAAGTCAACTTCTATGATGCTTCAAACCCTGCTCCAGACAATGCCTCGATTACAAACGATTTTACGGTACCGGCCCAGAGACCGCAGGCTTCATCAATTCTGCTCTCAAATTCAAGCTGGTCATGGGGCAGCCAGGCATATTACGCATCATCAGTAATCGCCCTTGGCCCAAAAACACTAAGAATCATGCTTCCTGCTGGCTTCTCACTTTATGCTGGTGGACAGCTGGTGATAACATTCCTCTCAAGCGCGGGACTCATCAACACCGCAACCGCCGGAACATACAAACTTCAGATCAGGCACGCGAATGCTCCTGACTGGATTCCTTCCGATGGATACGCCATCTATGATGGTGTGGTCTTCTCTGCCTCACCGTCAGTATATGTCAGCCCACCGACAGTTGGTCTTGAAGCCGGTTACACTGTAGTCTTCCAGAACGGCGCCCTTCTCAAGGGTGGAGACACAATCACGATAGCATTCCCAAATGGCACAACATTGAAGAACTGGAACTCAACCCTTGCAGGCGGATCAATCTATCTTATGAGTGGCCCGATGCCAACAGCGGGAAACCCTGCTCTCCCTCCATTCCCACCAGCAAACTTCCCAGGCGCAGATATTGTGTTTGATCCAAATGTGGAGTGCCCACCTGTAAGAAATCCTGCATTCAACTATCCAACACCACTCGTTGGCCCCAGACCGCTTGACCTGAATGCGGCCGTCACAAACACATATGGCTCCGGTCAGACGGTCACAATAACAATTCCAAACGGATTTACAGCACCTTCAGGAAACTGGATAGCAATCAGGTTCTGCAAGTCAGCCGGACTGATCAATCCATCAACTGCAGGCCAGTACACTCTCCAGATCAAGACAAGCACTCAACCGGCCTACGCCATCTCGACACCTTACCTTGTAACTACAACTGCAAGTGCAATCACAGTCACGCCAAATCCAAACGGCACATGCGCCCAGAATGTTGAGTACAAGGTGCAGTTCACACCAGGTATTGCCGGTGATCTCAGAGGCGACGCCGGAGATTTTGTCGATCTTGCGTTCTATGATCCGACAAATCCTGCTCCAGACTACGCTTCAATTCAGAACGTCTTCCAGTCGACAACACCGCCACCGGTTGCAATAACCGACTCTTATGCGTACGTCTCCCCTCCGTTTGTCAACTGGTCTTCAAGATGGGATGTTTTCTTCAAGACAGGCACAGCCCTGGCTTCAGGAACTGACACCATTACCATAACATTCCCGCCAACCGTCAGAGTGCCAACCACATTTGCCGCAAACACGATCTATGTCAGCACACAGCCAATGCCTTTACTTGACCCACCACTTCCAGGAGCACCGGCAACGGCTGTTGCGGCAGCAAACATAACGGTTACCGGACAGATTGTAAGGATTGTCACACCGACAAACTTTGCAGCCGGTGACACAGTCTATCTCAGAATTGAAAGCACGGCAGGCATCCAGAACCCGTCGGGAGCAAATGCCTCCTACACAATCTATCTGGAATCATCAACCCAGACGTACAAGGTTCCGACATACTTCGGAATCACTGATGACTACAACTATGTACCGACGGGCAACGCTCCATCGGTCAATCCGCAGTGGAGAGGACATGACCTGTCTATCGTCCCGACAGTCTTCCCGTCGACAACCGCTTCACCCGCCCAGTACGACCTTGCGCTCACCTCAAACACTGGATCGGGCTGCTCAATCACTGCAGCCTCCGTTCTGATTCTTGAGTTCCCGCCAGGTACCATCATTCCAAACACCATTCCTGCAAACTCGGTCAGAGTCTCAGCAAACCCTCCTCCGTTCAATTTCGGTCAGGAGGTGGCAGTCGCTGGTAACACGGTCACTGCAACAGCCAACCCGTCAACGAGAACAATCACCCTTACCAACTTTGCGGGTGGCCCGTACACAGACATGTTCATCAGAATCTATTCAAGCGCCGGCATCATCAACCCATCCAATCCGTCGGCCACACTTCAGATAAACATGTCTCTGACAAACTCAGGCTGTATTGCCAATGAAGGCATCACCGTTCCATCGGAATTTTTCGTCATCACGCCTCCGAGGATTGGTGGAGTCAACATCCCATCGCAGTCTGTCTACATGCTTGGTGGGTACTACTACGTTGGATTCCAGAACAACTGGGTCAGCAAAATAGACGTCCTACCTGGCATGGGGAATCTCAAGACCCTAAGAGTCTGGATACCGGCAGGCGTCCAGCTTCAGCAGGGACAGCAATCAACAATCGTATTCACCGGAGCTGCAGGACTCGTAAACACCTGCACGGCCGGTTCTTATGTGCTCAGTCTCAGAACTTCGAAAGAAATGACCTGGATCAAGTCATCGCCTTATGCAATCGTCGATGCAGTCCAGTTCGTATGCGGTTCATATCCGAAAGCGACACCGCCAACCGTTTCACAGACGGCTCAGTACGATGTCTCGTTCACGGTCGGCCCGATGGGTGGACTCAAGGCTGATGTCGATACAATCACAATCGCATTCCCGTCAATGACTACCTTCAACGGTGGTGGCTTCGGAAGTTCAGGATCGATTCCGGCTGGATCAATCTACGTGTCGACCTCACCGATAGTCGGAACCGATTGCCCGCCACCAGCTCCGGCGGTTGCATGCAAGTTCAATGGAACAGTTAATATGCAGGCTGTCACAATCACAACCCCGATCCCGATCGGAAACGGTCAGACTGTGTACATCAGATTCTGCAAATCGGCAGGCATAACAAACCCATATACAGCTGGAGCCTATAACCTTCAGGTCAAGACTTCGATGCAAAACACCTATGCCGTCTCCTGCCTTTACGCAATCGGCACAGCTGTCAGCAACGTTGAGGTAACACCGGTACCGGATGCAACATGCAACCAAAATGTGGAATACCAGGTAAAGCTGCAGGTAGGCCAGTCAGGCGGATTGTCGGGAGACAACTCCGATTACGTTGAAATCGACTTTGCCGATCCGTCAATTGCAAACAGCGCATCGATCTCAAACAACTTCAGGCTTTCGTCCCCATCCCCATCATCGATCATGTTCTATCCTGGCTACTACTCCTACGGATACGGTGGCAAACCGGCAAGCCAGGTGCTTGTCCTCTCTGAAACAAAACTCAGGGTTTACCTACCATCAGGCTTCACCGTCGGTGACAACAGCCAGATGAACGTTGTCTTCACTGCAGGTTCAAGGCTCAACAACACCTGCACGCCAGGTTCATACAAGGTTTATGTATCGACAAGCAAGGAACTTACGCCGGTTGCATCAAAACCATACTCAATCGTTGATGCGGTCACATTCAATTCAGGCATTCCGGTTGAAGTTGTACCGCCGGTTGTAAACCTCGAAGCCCAGTACACTTTGACATTTGATGTTTCAGCAACAGGTGGACTGACAGCAAACTCAGGAACAATTACGGTAGCGTTTCCGACAGGAACAACGGTTCCATATCAGATGAGCCCGGGAACAATCTGGGTGGCAAATGGCCAGTTCAATGCCAACACATCATGCCCACCAACAGCACCTGTAGGGGTCAACTTTGCTCAAGTTGTCATCCCGCCAACTGTAAGCGGTCAGATAGTCACCTTCACCACGCCGATCAATATTCCAAACGGTGGCAGGGTGACAGTGAGATTCTGCAGACAAACAGGCATTAAGAACCCGTACACTGCAGGAGCCTACCAGCTACAGGTGAAAACCTCGTCACAACCAGCCTACGCAACATCCTACCCATACGCCATCATCACAGCGCTCTCAGGCATCAAGGTTACGCCAAATCCAAACATCATCTGCACCGAGGATACTGAGTACAAGATCGACTTCACAAACAGCGCCAGTGGCAATCTCAATGGTGACCTTGGCGACTATATCGAAGTCCAGTTCGACGATCCAAGGAATCCGACACCGGACTATGCCTCGATCCAGAACAATTTCAGCGCAACCAATACGGTTACAGGTGTTCATGTCGAGCCGCTTGCAAATCCAATTGCCAGTGAACTCTCAAGATGGGACATCAATTTCAGGACAGGCATCGGTGGATCACTTGTGCCTGGAGACACGATCTCAATTGACTTCCCGTCGTCAACATCTTTCAACTCCCCATTCCCTGCAGCGTCAATCTGGATTTCGGACTCACCGTGGACAGATTATGGATGGAGACCGTCAAACAACTCAACGCTCAACACCAGCGCCAACACATTTGCCACAACTGCAAATGTCATCGGCACAAATGTTTCGATCAATATTCCGGCTGGATTCAGCGTTCCTGACAACGGAAATGTTTACATAAGGTTTATGGGTAACACCATCTTCAACCCAGCTTTTGCCGGAACCCATGTAATCCAGCTCTACACAAGCAAGCAGACAACACCGGCATCATCCAACTACTTCGGAACGACAATCGACAATCCGATTCCGGGTGGTGCAGTGCCAGTCAATACAAATTATGTTCCGTTCAGCTCCGTGCTTCCGTTCTCGCCAAAAGTCTATCCGCAGACAGCCAATTCGGTAGCTCAGGTTGATCTCGAATTCACACTCGTAAATGCCCTAACAACACCGGGATCAGTTACACAGTCAGTCGCTGTTTCATTCGAGCTTGGTTTCTCGGTTCCGACGATGATCAACGCAACATCGATCTGGATGGCCGTTAACGGCGAGTTTGTAAACTGCAAGGAAGGGTCAAACGACCCGTCGCCGTCTCCACCGTTCTATCCGCTCACATCTCCTCCAACAATTTCTGGAAACACTGTCACAATGCAGGTTCCGGCAGCACTCATCCCCGCGATGGTCGCTGGTGCTTCTGTTGAAATCCAGTTCAGACCTTCGGCAGGAATAAGGAATCCGCCAACAACAGGCACAGACTATGTCCTTTCAGTCACAACATATGGCAACGATGCACCACTTGCCAACTATGGTAACTTCACCGACTCGGAGAACATAGCCATAACACCGACTTCAAATCCTCTCGGTGCTAGCTCGATCCAGAGCAACCAGATCATTCTCGGTTCAACCTGGGGCGGTGTCGGTGTCAACCCGTCATCTGTAGTCGTTATCGGAAACAAGGCTCTCAGGATTTACCTGCCGCTTGGTTACACAATCGGTGCCAGTGCGCAGTCATCAATCACATTCCTTCCTTCAGCACACCTGAGGAACACCTGCACCCCAGGCAACTACATCCTCAAGCTCAGAACCAGCAAAGACCCTGTCTACATTGACTCTTCACCGTACTCAATCGTTGCTGCCGTCAGAGACATAACGGTCAGAGCCGTTCCACCGGTAGTAAGCACTGTTGCAAACTACACCATTGTTTTCACAGATACATCAACAACAGGTCTGAAAAAGGACAGGGATACAATAACAATTGCGTTCCCGTCAGAGACAGTCATTCCTCAGAACATGTCAGCTGGATCAATCTACGTTGCAAGGACAGCAGACTTCAGCAATGATGTCTGTCCACCAACGCATCCTGGTTCATACGGCGTGCACTATGCACCACTGAATGCACCTCCGGTAATCTCGGGCAATGTTGTTACAATAACAGTGCCAATCAACATCAACGCCGGTGAGTTGATCTCAGTCAGGTTCTGCGAATCTGCCGGAATCACAAACCCAGGCTATGCAAAGTACTACACATTGCAGGTCATGACCTCGGCTCAGCCACAGTACGCAATCTCTCTGCCATATCCGATCGTCACCGGCCTCAACAAACCAAAAGTGACTGTTGTTCCGAACATCATTAGCAGGACAACCTGCCAGCCGTCTGAAATGACAATTACATTCAACACAGGCATGTCAGGCAAGCTCACAAGAGGAACCAACAGAATCTTTGTAGCCATCGAGATGGATCCAAACCATGTGCTTCCTGGAACCAATCGTGGTTACTACATGCCGACTTCGTTCATGCAGATCGATGCAAATTGCATCACGGTCAATGGAACGCAGGCAACGGCCAACGCAAACGTTTACCAGAATCCGACAGGATCAAGAGTGCCTCGACCAATGCCAACATTCACAAACATGGCAGTCATAGAGGTCATCCTGCCAGTTGATGTCGGAAACAGCACAGAAGTCAAACTTGTGTTCAAGGAATGCTCCGGACTTTGCAATCCGTATGTTTCAGGCAATTACACCGTCGCTGTCTGGACTGATGTCGAGAACACAGCCAATGAATCTGAAATCTATGCCATCCTAAACAGCGTCATGATCGTCAACGTTGATGTACAGCCACCGACGGTTTCAACGAAAGCCCAGTACACAATCGAATTTGTGACCTATGCAACTGTTACTGCCGATCTGACAACAATCACAGTCACATTCCCAAGCGATACAACCATTCCTTCAATGATGATGCCAGGTCACATCAAGGTTGATGACGATGCAATGTTTGGTTCGGATGCAACTCCGCCACTGGATGCAAAGTCACCTGTAACAATAAACGGAAGGTCAATAACCTTTGTTTGCCCATACTCATTCGTATCAGGCAGTCATATATGGGTCAGGTTTGATGTTGAGAGTGGAATTATAAACCCAAGCACGGAAGGCCCGTACACGCTCAAACTGAGAACATCAGCCCAGCCAAATGATGCAGAGTCTTCTCCATACTACATCACGCTGGCACTCGGCGGAGCAACTGTAACGGTCACACCGCCCATCTCAAAGTATGTCAACGCCGAATACCAGATTGACTGGGACATCTCGGACAAGGGATCGCTGACAAAGGATGTAAGCTCGATCAAGATTTCATTCCCTGACAACGACATCTACGGTTATGGCGGTGGCTATGCAGCCGTTGGTTCGACTCTTCCAACATCAGTTGCTGCAACCAACATCTATATCAACGAAACACAGTGCCGCATGAACGCCAACATCGACTATGTCAACAGGATTATCACAGTCTTCACACCTGTCACCGTTGATGCAAAGGGACATGTAAAGATAGTCATCAAGCCAGGCGCAGGTATGAGGAACCCGATTACCGGTTCGTACAGGCTCAGGCTTCAGACATCGGTTGAGCCGATCTGGATTGAAACAAACGTCTACCAGATTTACTCAACACTTGGCGGCCCAATAGGTGGAAGAAATCCATCAGTTGCTGTTTCGTATCTCGTATCAAACACAACAATGGATGCCCTTGCTGGCGCAGTTACAGTCAATGTTGACCAGACACTCGGCTGGGTTACGGGCATCTACGCAGCTGTCGGTGACCTTACTGACTGGTTTGACGCACAGGTTGTACAGATCAGCGGTGTCGGCACAGGGTCTCTTACATTCGCTCAGCCACTTGCCAAGGATACACCGGCAGGAACGCCGTTCTTCTATCTGAAGACATTCAGGTCGACACTCCTTGCAGCAGCAGCAAACCCCGGCGATACGACAATCACTGTCAACGATGCAAAACCGTTTGTTGGCGAACAGTATGTGCTTGTTGGCCCAACAGATTTCACAGCTGAACTTCACAGAATCGCCTCAGTTGACCTTACAACCAATATCGTCACGCTTGATCCCGCCACACCGATTGTTGGAACCTTTGCGGCAGGCGCAAACGTGTTCAAGTTCGTCAACAATGTCGGCATTGTCAACGAAGAAGCCTATTACAACATCTCCTTCATGACAGGCTCAACCGGCAATCTTACCGGTGGCATGTCGACAATCACAATCACCTTCCCGGACAACACAACTGTTCCGTCGGGAATGACAGCCCAGACAGTGAAGATCAGCACCGACAACATCATTTACAGAACCTGCGACACGGTTGTTTCAGATTCTGCAGCGAGATCGATTACGGTTACAACCCCGATTGACATTGGTGCAAACGGTGCCGTCTATATCGCCATTTATCCGCAGTCAGGACTCAGAAACCCGAAATTCCCGGGCACATTCAGACTCAAGGTGAGAACCTCATCGGAGTCCGTTGATGTCGAATCGCTTGCCTACTACATGGAAGGCAATGGTGCTCCACAGGTTGAAGTTGACCCATGTATCAAGGGTGAAGTTGGAGCCAAGTATACAATCACATTCTCAATCACCCAGAGACTTCCGGTTGGATCACATATCTTCATCACCTTCCCGCAGGATACAGTCCTTCCGTCAGTGCTCAGGCAGGAAAACGTTCTGTTGAATGGCATGGCGGTTGTTGATCCGATCACAGTAACAACGTCAACCTTGCAGGTTGACATTACAACGCCGAAGGATCTTCCGGCATCGCAACCCATCGAAGTGACTTTCCTCAAGGAATCCAGAATCAAAAACCCGTCCTCGTTTGGATACTACAGGCTCAAAGTCAGGACAAACCTTTCACCCAACAATGTCGATGTCCAGTCCGTGGATTATGTTATCTGCAACAGACAGACACCTGACTCAATCGTACTCATCCCTGGATGTCCGATCTCCTTCACTCCGGGTCAGAGCAAGGTTATCCAGGCACAACTCAAGGATGTTGCAGGCGTTAACATAGATTATGGTGTCGACTACAACTGGTTTACGACCATTGGTTCAATTTCAGGCATCTCCGGTGGGTCAATGACCTTGACCGCTCCAGCTTCATCAGGCACAGGAACCCTGACGGTTGAAGCCACATATCAGGGGACAAAGAAGACGCAGACATGTTCAATCAACATCTCTGCGCCACTTGGTACAGTATCCGTTACACCACCTGGGCCAATGACTCTCAACTTTGGGGCAGTCCAGGTTTTCGGCGGTCAGGCTGTTGACTCGGACGGTGCCAACATAAACTCAGGTGTCGTCTACAAATGGAGCGTAACAGGCGGAATCGGTTCGATCACACCAAGCTCGGGACAGCAGACAACCTTCACAGCCGGCCAGTCCTCAACTTCAGGTTCAGTGACATGTGAAGCCTCATACGCCGGCGTGACAAAGTCTTACTCAGTCACCATCAATGTCGTTTCATCGGGTGGATCCGGTGGCGGTGGTGGTGGAGGAGGCGGAGGCAGTGGTGGTGGCGGTACGCCAACCACTCTTATCAAAGCCACTATAGACCCGAACACTGTACAGGCACAGACTCAAATTGGAGGAATAACATTCACCCTTACAGCGCTTGGCGACCTTTCGGGTGGTGAGATCAGAATCACCTTCCCGTCAACATGGGCAAACCCAACGGTCGATAAAATGCAGTTCCCGGCAGCAGACGGAGTGACTATAGGAACGGTTACATATTCCGGCACTGTCATGATCATTCCGATTACAACCATGACGGCAGGCAAAGCTATGAACATTGTCTGGCTCAATCCACCACCGGCTCCGGCTCCAAACAATTACGTGTTCACTGTTGTAGCCAAAAAGCCCGGGACGGCTGATCCTTCACCGGCAAGCCCGCAACCACTGATTGTTGCGACACAAGGAACTGGTCCGGTTTCAGCAGATGGCACAGGACTTTGCGTTGTTACTCCTGACATCGTATCGGCAGGATCAACAGGCGTTAAGCTCACATTCGTCTTTACAGCCCAAATGGATCTTACAGACGGCAGGATGCAGATCACGATCCCAAGGGACTGGACTCAGCCGACGCAGACTGAGGGCAGCAAGGGTTTCATCAGAGTCGTCAACTCGGACGGCGATGTCCCTACTGTACAGGTACTCCAAAACGGCCTTGTGGAATTCATGTTCATGAAGTTCCTCAAGAACCACAAGCTCACGTTTGAATACTCAAATGTTGATGTTCCAGGCGATGAAAAGACAGACTCGTTCATAGTCAAGACCGGCTCAGGTACAGGCGTTCCAAAAGCAATCGTCAACCAGCCACAGGTCAAAATCCAGAAGTCTGGAATCTCAGGACTCGCACTGACGCCAAAACCGTCAGCTGCCGGTTCACCTTCTGCTTATGAAATAAGGTTTAAAACAAGCTCGGCAGGAACACTGACAAAAGGCGCCGGTACGATCTATCTCCAGTTCCCGGTTGACACCTTCATCCCGACAACCATCCAGCCGTCGATGATCAAGGTTCAGAGCACTGAAGCTGTTGCTGCTGAAGCAAACCAGCCGAACAGGTCACTATTGATTACCGTTGGAACAGACATTCCGTCAAACTCAACGGTTGTGATCCAGATTTCTGACCAGTCAGGCATCAAGAACCCGACGGTTCCTGGAAACGAGTATAAACTCACCGCAAAGACTTCGTCTGATGGAAGCCTTGTTCAGTCGTCATCGTATGTCATCGATGCTTCAAAAGTGACTGCAGCAAAGGTCACACCAGACCCGGTCATTACAGCTGCCAACGCTCAGTACACGATAGTTTTCAGCACCGGTGCCGGCGGAAGGCTTGTAAAAGCTCAGGACAAGATCATTCTCGAATTCAGGAATGACACCTACATCCCGCCAAACATCCTCCCGACGCAGGTGACAATAAACGGCAAGATTCTTATCGAAGCCGTCCAGGTAGATTCAATTGCGCTGAAAGTCATACTTCCGGTGCCGGATGCAATACCTGAGAATTCTGAAGTCAAGATCGTCTTCTCCAAGGATGCAGGAATCAAGAACCCAACAAAGTCAGGTTCCTATACTATGTATGTCAGCACCACAAAGGAGACCATCAGAGTAGAGTCCGAAACCTACATGATTGGACAGTCACAGGTTTCTACACCGAAGGTAACGCTGAGCTCAAATACTGCAGCCGCAAAGTGTGTTGATTATACCATCGAGTTTACAACCGGCCAGTTTGGCTCTCTTACACCGGCCTCAACCATCACAATCTGGTTCCACCCGTCATACAGCCTTGGCACAGTTTCCGAACAGAGAATATCAATTAATGGTCAGGCTGCGTTAAAACCATCAACAAAACAGAATCAGGGAACCTATCTCACGTTCTCTCCGCCAAGCTCAATCGGTCCAAACTCGAACGTCAAGATCGTTTTAAAGTGTTTTGACAACCCGACAACTTCTGCAACTTATCACCTTCAGGTTGCGACATCTGCGGAGCCGACGTACATCAACTCAAATGATTACAAAGTCGGAGAGATTCTCTCGACTCTTGCCGTCATCAATCCGAACTCGCCAACCGGCGACTTTGGCTGGTACAAGGACAAACCGTCGGTCACACTGACCAATAATCAGCCGACAGCCACGATGTTCTACAGCATTGACGGTGGAGAACAAAAGAGATACACAGGCGTTCCTGTTGTGATCGAGTACGGTCAGCACACGTTCGAGTACTGGTCAACCGATCCGAACTTCCAGGACGAGCCAAGACAGACCCTTGGAACAATCAAAGTCGACAACGTCAAGCCAAAGTTCACCATCACCGAACCGAAGGACAGCGCAACAGTCACAACCGGCCAGATAAAAGTCAAAGGAACATATGAAGAAGACTTTATCTATGAGGTCGCTTATGGAGACTTTGCCAATCCTTCAGCCCCGATGCAAAAAACAACTCCATCCAAAGACAACAAGACATTCGAATTCACATACACACTTCTCAAAGGTTCAAACTCCATCAATATCGTCCTGAAGGATGAAGCGGGCAACACAAGCTTCGAACCACCACTCACAGTCATCTACAACCCGGTTTCCCAGCCAACTGTTTTGATCACATCTCCACAGGACAACAGTGAACCGACTGGCGGAGTGACTCTGGTTGCCGAAGCAACAAAGGGTCAGTACCACCTTGAAGCAAAAACCGACATCACCGGTTCAATCGATGGTGATATCGTAAAGCTCGAAGTAAGCACTGATACAGCACCGTCAGAATGGATACCGCTAACTCTCGATACAACCATGAAGAAAGTTACAGGCACTCCAGGACTTAAAGTTAAAGCTGGGAAGAACATACTGACGTTTAGAGCAACCGACAGCAACGGCAAAACCTACACATGGACGAAGATTCTGAATGTCAATGTTTCCCTTAGGTTTGACAATGTTAAGTCTTATGATCCGAAGAAGGATAAAACCGTTGGCATTCCAGATAGAACTACGTTTAACGACGTACCGTTTAAGACTACAGATGGCGCATATCCTGTCATTGTCGGCAGCAGAACTCTTGTTCCATTCAGACTCCTTGGCAATGCATTCGGCGCGAAGGTTTCATATAATGATGCAACGAAAACTGCAACGTATGAATTTGAAGGAAAGACAGTTTCAATTGTCCAGGGTAGCAACAAAGCAACTGTGACTGTAAACGGTCAATCCAAGCAAGTCCAGATAGACACAACGAATGCGTCAGTTACACCGATGAACATCAACAATAGACTGTATGTGCCACTAAGATTCGTATCGGAAAATCTTGGCTGGAACATAAATTATATCACCGCCACACGTACGGTTCAGGTCTGCTACCCAGCAGCATGTAAACCGTGAACAAGGAGGGTGGAAGATATGGACAAGTTTGAAAAAAGAGCGCCAAACCGCTACTATGATGACATCCTCAACGTAGAGTACAGGGTAGGTTCGCAAGACCGCTTCTCTGGCTCACCCACAGACCATGTCGAAACAGGAAAGCCGGAGCCGGTTACAAGGCACGACAATCCAAGGAGGCATCAATGAAAAGATTGATCTCGCTTGCTATAATGCTGTTGATGGTTGCCGGAATGGGCCTGAGCCTGTTCCACGTTGA
>CAZXEH010000012.1:0-17436 GCA_964639885.1 uncultured Caldisericales bacterium
TTCATAATGGGCATTATATCAAACAATGTTTTAAATAGAACCCTCCGGCAACTTCGTTGCCACCTCCCTTCATTAATGGAGGCAAAGCATAGATATCTCTTATCTTTTCTTGTGATTACCACTTAGAAACAATGAAACCTTCGGATTTATTCCGAGGTTTCAAAATATGAGCGATCAAAGGGATTAGTTTTTTGCCGGCGGAGCCGTTAAATAAACTCCCTCATCCGGCTTTCAGCCACCTTCTCCCATTAGCATGGGAGAAGGATTTTGGCAAACTTCCCTCGCCTGCGTAAGCGGGAGAGGGATTGAGGGTGAGGGAGTGTTTTCTTCGTTTTGTGCAGCGACCGAACATTAATACTTGAAGAAAACCCTGGCAGTCATAAAATCACAACATGTCAAACGTTTTCAAGTTCGCATCGGAATTCCAGCCCTCCGGCGACCAGCCGCAGGCAATCGAAAAAATTGTTGATGGAATCAACCTCGGAATGCAGTGCCAGACGCTTCTGGGCGTCACCGGTTCCGGAAAAACCTACACGGTGGCCAAGGTTATCGAGCGCGTAAACCGCCCCATCCTTGTTCTTGCCCACAACAAAACACTTGCAGCCCAGCTTTATTCCGAGCTTTCAGAGTTCTTTCCGGAAAACGCCGTCGAATACTTCGTCAGCTACTATGACTACTACCAGCCGGAAGCGTATGTGCCAAGGTCTGACACCTACATTGCCAAGGAAACCGACATAAACGACGACATCATGAGGCTGCGCCACTCAACCGTCAGATCGCTGCTTGAACGCCGTGATGTTATTGTTGTGGCCTCGGTTTCCTGCATCTATGGCTGGGAATCGCCTGAAGGGTATCAGGAGCAGGCCATTACAATCAAAACCGGACAAACCCTGCTTCGTGACGATCTGATAAGAAACCTTGTTGCAATGCAGTACGCCAGGAACAACATCGCCTTTGAAGCCGGAGCCATCAGGGTGAACGGATCGACGGTCGATGTGTGGCCACCTGAAACTGAAGACGCCGTGAGAATCGAGTTTGAGTTTGACGAGATCATGAAAATCTCAAGACTCGACCCTGTTCTTGGGCAAACAACCCAGGAGCTTGATGGATTCATGTTCTTTCCCGCAAAACAGTTCGTCACAACTCAGGAAAAAATTGAGCAGTACATCCCAAACATCATGAAAGAGCTTGATGAGCGGCTTGATTTCTTCAAGCAGAACAACAAGCTGCTGGAAGCGCAGAGGCTTGAGGAGCGAACAAAGTACGACATGGAGATGCTCCGCGAGATCGGCTACTGCAACGGCATAGAAAACTACAGCATGTGGCTCTCCGGTCGATCCTTCGGAATGACCCCGTACACGCTGATGAACTTCTTCTCAGACGATTACCTTCTGATCATAGACGAAAGCCACATCACGGTTCCGCAGATCAGGGGCATGTTCGCCGGCGACCGGTCAAGGAAACAGGTTCTGGTCGACTACGGATTCAGACTGCCGTCCGCTCTTGAAAACCGCCCCCTCAACTGGGAGGAATTTGAACGGTTCATGGGTCAGACAATCTTTGTCTCGGCTACCCCATCTGACTGGGAACTGGAAAAATCACAGCAGGTTGTCCAACAGCTGATCAGACCAACCGGTTTGCTTGATCCTGAAATCGAAGTCAGGCCAATCACTGGACAGATCGAGGATTTGAAGGGTGAAATCAGGCAAAGGATTGAAAAGGGAGAGAGAACGCTCGTCACTGTCCTGACCAAGAAAATGGCCGAAAACCTGAGCGATTACCTGCTTGGAGCCGGTTTCAAAGTCTATTACCTCCACTCGGACATCGACACCATCCAGAGGGTGGACATCCTCAAAAAACTGCGTGAAGGGATATTCGATTGTATCGTTGGTGTCAACCTGCTCAGGGAAGGACTGGATTTGCCTGAAGTTTCGCTGATCGCCATCATGGATGCCGACAAGGAAGGGTTCCTCAGATCGACAACATCGCTCATCCAGACAATCGGTCGTGCAGCAAGAAACGTTTCCGGAAAAGTCATCATGTACGCCGACAACATCACACATTCAATGAACAATGCAATTGGCGAAACAAACCGAAGACGGCAGATTCAAGACGAGTTCAACATCAAAAACGGGATCAAGCCGGAGACCATCAGAAAAGCCATCAAGGACATGCTTTCGTTTGGCGAGGTCAAAGACAGGCTGCCAACAGTTGCACCGGGCATGACAGAAAAAGACATTCAGGCACTTATCCAGCAGCTTACAGACGAGATGAACCTTGCAGCAGCAATGCTTGAGTTTGAGCAGGCGGCAAAGATAAGGGACAGGATTGCAATCCTCAAGGGTGAGCTGATCGTCAAAGGCAAAGGCAAGGACATGCCTCAAAAGGAATCAAAAAGGACGTCAACGGCAAGATCAATCAAGAACCGCCTTGCCGAGGTCTCGATGAAAGCAAGGAAACGCTAGGTCAGACTGCCCTGGTGTACATGATGATCATGAAGGTCATCACAATTGCAACAGGAACGGCAATCGAAATGTAGCCGAACAGCCTCTGGTCGTTTTCAGACACGGCAAACAGGCCAAAAATCACGCCAAAGCAGAGGAACAGCAGCCAAAGCGGGTTTGCCCACAATGCTCCCGTGAAAAGCCAGTTCTGGTAGAAGGCATTGGTGAGAATGATGCAGATTGCTGCAAAATCAAAGGCAAGCCCCACGATGCCCGGTGAAAACCTGTAAATCTTAAGGACGAATGCAACAAAGACGGCCACAAGAAGAAGAGCCACAATGCATCCGCCAAAAACAAGCCAGTTGATCAAAGTATAGTTTTCAAATCCCATGTGCGGATTTTATATTATTCTTTGAAAAAATTCAAATGGTCGGTGTCAAGCCAACCACATCATGGCCACGAAGAATGCCATGGCCAGCGACAGTGAGATGATGGCCAGAATTCTGCCTTTGCCGTTCATCGCAAAAAGTCCGAAAATCAGAACCCATGAAGCTGGTACCAACCAGGCCAGATGACCGATAAAAGTGTAAGCATCATATCCAAGCAACGAAAATGAGTAGATCACAAGACAAATCATCAGCACAAACGAGGCGAGGCTGATAATTCCGTTTACAATGCCCATCTTCCTGAGGAAATAAGCGATTACCACAGGCAAAGCAGCCATCAAGATTCCGGCCAACGAGATGAAAAAAAGGATTGATGTAATGGAGTCCATATTATCTCCTACGGGAAAATTCTAAACATTGTCACAACAACTGTTGGGAGCAACATTATCACAAAACCCACTGCGATTGAAATCGTCCCGAACACCGGCTCTTCCCTCACCCCGAACATCCCGAGAATGAAGCCCGAAATTGCAAACTGGAATATGCACCAGGAAAAGACAGAATAAAATTCGGGTGAAAAAGGCATCCATTCACTCAATGATGCGACAATCGAAAAAGCCAGTCCCAGGAAAGCCAATCCCGCAAGACACAAACCAATCAGTCCGGGACGTAGTTTCTTTATGTTCAAAAAAATCCCGGCAGCAACTGCAACAATGATAATAAACAGCTGCAAAACGACCATCGCCCACACTGGCAGCCCTATGTTTAGATATCCCATGCCAGCATTCTACCGGTTTCGACATCTCATTGCAAACCTTAGTGCTGGTTGCTAGAATCAGATCATGGAGCACAAAGAACGCAAGGCCGTTCTTGACACGCATGACGGCAAGCTCATGGCGCTTGTCTCAATGAATGCAGGCATTGGCTCACTAATCTTCATTTTCGTAAAATCTTTCCTTCTTACAATGCCGTTTATTGTCATCCTTACCCTGGGGCTTTATGCATGGTTTCCAAGAAAGATCGATGAAACCAACATCGAAATGGCTGACAAGGCAAAAGTGACGGTCATCAAAGTGATTGTTGTCCTTTTCATCATCACCTTCATAGCTGTAGCCTGGATTGTGGCAAGAGAAATCAAGGTTTACTAGCAACACCATTATTTAGGTAACTTTTTCTCATTAAGCTGACTCAATTGATTTGAGGCATTTGTTTAGTTCGAGCCTTCAGTCAATAAGTTGTTTTTGGTAAATTAATACTGTTTTACCTAATTCCTTGTTGACTGTTTTCGTTAATTCATCTTTAATAGGCTTGAAGGAGGCAAAATGCACATTGCAGTTTTGATAAAGCAAGTGCCCGACACGCAGGAAGTTAAGATTGATCCAGAGAAGAACACCATCGTCCGTGCTGGCGTCGAATCAATAGTAAACCCATTTGATATGAACGCAACGGAGATGGCTCTCCAGCTTGTCGAAAAATACGGTGGCCAAATCACAGTTATAACGATGGGACCACCACAGGCCGAATCAGCCCTGCGTGAAACCCTCGCCATGGGTGCAACACGCGCCGTGTTGGTGACTGACAGGAATTTCGCAGCTGCCGACACCCTGGCTACATCCTACACACTTGCAAAAACGATTGAAAAGGCAGAAGCCGAGTTCGGAAAAGTTGATCTCGTGCTCTGCGGCAAACAGGCTGTCGACGGCGACACGGCCCAAACCGGCCCGGGCGTTGCGTGCAGACTGAACATGGATCAGATGACCTACGTCACCGAAGTCGAATCAGTCGACACAAAAGCAGGCACAATCATTGCTAAGAGAAGGCTTGCAAAAGGCGTCCTGAGGGTTCAGGCAAATCTTCCGGCCCTCATCACTGTTGAAAAGGACATCAACGAACCAAGGTACGCCTCGGTTTCAGGCATCATCAGGGCAATCAGGGAAAAGATCCACGAGTGGAGCGCCGACTACATCAAGGCCGACCCTGAACAGATCGGATTCAAGGGTTCGCCGACGTGGGTAAAGCGCATCTTCACCCCACCGCCAAGAGAAGGCGGGCCAAAGTTCAAAGGCGCAGAGTCTGTACCACAGGCAATTGACACGGTGTTTCCAAACATCTACTTCAAGGAAGCGATCTTTGGAGAGGAGGCCGGAAAATGAGCGACATCACAACATGGAAAGACGTGCTTGTTTTCATTGAAGTCTCCGATGGAAAGCTCCAGGAAGTCGGATTTGAACTCCTTGGCGAGGCAAGAAAGCTTGCAACCAAAGTTAACCAGAACGTCTCAGCCCTCATCATTGGGCACGACGTTGAAAAGTACGCAAAAGACGTAATCGCTCACGGTGCAGACACAGTCTACATCGTTGACGATCCAGGCTACAAGGATTATCTGACAAAAACCTACACAAAGGCTTTTGTCGCAGTGGTTGAAAAGCACCATCCAGACATCGTCCTCATCGGCGCAACTCCGCTTGGCAGAGACCTCTCGGGCGCAGTGGCCACCATCCTCAAGGCCGGCCTCACGGCTGACTGCACAGGACTGGACATTGACGACAAGACCTTCAAACTCCTCTCAACACGTCCGACATTTGGTGGAAACGTCATGGCTACAATCTTCTGTCAGAAGGGCAAGCCACAGATGTCGACTGTCAGACCAAAAGTCATGGCCAAGCCTGAACCTGATCCAAAAAGAACAGGCACAGTCATAAAGGAAACCATCTCGGTCGATCCAAAAGACCTCACAGTCAAAATCCTTGAATTCATCTCAGACGCTTCAAGGGATGAAATCGAGATCGAGCACGCAAAGGTTCTTGTTGGTGGCGGAAGGGGATGTGCAACGCCCGCTGGCATGGAAAAGCTCAAAGAGCTTGCAAAAGTCGTTGGCGGAGAGGTTTGCGGATCAAGACCGCTCGTTGAGAACGGCCTCATCGAAGCCTCAAGACAGGTTGGCCAGACCGGCAAAACTGTCGTGCCAAGGGTTTATTTTGCAGTCGGCATCTCAGGAGCCATCCAGCACCTTGTGGGAATGCAGAATTCCAACGTCATCATCGCGATCAACACCAACCCGGATGCACCTATTTTCAAGGTTGCGTCCGTCTCCATCGTTGGTTCGTGGCAAACAGTCCTGCCCGCACTCATCGAGGAGTTGAAAAAGAGAACCGGGAGGTAGGATGGAAGAGAGATTTGATCTCATAATCGTTGGAGCCGGGCCTGCCGGAATCAGCGCGGCAATCGTGGCTGCAAAAGCCGGGCTCAAAACAATAGTTATCGAAAGGGGCGAATTTCCGGGCTCCAAGAACGTTTTTGGCGGTGTGGTCTATGTCAGTGAAATTGACAAGCTCATACCAGGTTTCATGAGCGACCCGAAGGCTCCCGTCGAAAGAATCATCACCGATTCAAGGCTCGTTTACGCAAACGACACTGGGGCGCTGCAAGTCGGATACAAAACCTCAAATTTTGCAGACAAACCAAACGTCATCACCGTCCACAGGGCAAAGTGGGACAGGTGGTTTGCAAAGAAGGCTCAGGATTTGGGAGCGCTCATCGTTCCAAACACTGTTGTCGGTTCAGTCATCAAAAACGACAAGGGCCAGGTGGTTGGTGTAAGATGCACCAGACCTGACGGCGACATCTATGCGAAAATGGTCATCTTCTGCGACGGCGTCCAGTCGACGCTGCTCGTCAAGGAAGGCATCAGACCGGAAGTCAAGCCGGAACATGTGGCTCTTTCAGTCAAGGAATCCATCCAGCTCACGGAAGAAGAGGTTACAAAACGCTTTGGTTGCAAGCCGGGTGAAGGCGTCACCTTTGAAATTCTCGGTTCACTTGCCGACAGGATGGATGGCGTTGCGATAATGTACACAAACAAGGACACCGTTTCCCTTGGAATAGGCGCAAACCTTGCCCAGTGGCAAAACTCCAAGGTCACACCGTACGACATGATCGACAAACTCAAGGAACACCCGTTCATAAAGCCGTTCATCGAGGGCGGAACAACAAAGGAATACGTCGCCCACTGGCTCCCTGAAGGCGGTTACGATTCGATGCCAAAGATGCACGGACCTGGCTATCTCCTTGCCGGTGACACCTCCATGCTGTTCAACGCCCTGCACCGCGAAGGCACAAACCTCGCCCAGGCAACCGGAAGAATGGCTGGCGAAGTTGCCGTCGAAGCGATCAAGGCAAACGACTGCTCAGAGAATTTCCTCTCAAGGTACGCAATCCTGGTCAAACAAAGCTTTGTTGGCCGAGACATGAGAAAGTACCGCAATTTCCCGCACCTGCTCTACAAAAATCCGATGATTTTCAACACACTCCCTGAGGTTGTCGGTGAAGCAGTTGAAGAGATGCTGAAAGTTGACGGCGTGCCCAAAAAGCAGAAACAGAAAATAATCATGACCAACATCAGGAAAAAGGTTGGCCTCTGGAAGCTGATGATGCTTGGCCTTCGCGGAATCAATTCGGTGAGATAGGAGGAAAGATGAGCAAAATTGAAGACAAACTGTATGCAACCAGATTCAAGGTCGACCACACCAGCCACCTTTCCATCATCGACGAGAAGGTGTGCGAAAAATGCAGGGAAACCCGTGGCCAGCCCTGCACAATCTTCTGCCCGGCTGCTGTCTACGTTTGGGACGAAGGGCACATGAGGGTTGTGTATGAAGGCTGCCTTGAGTGCGGTTCCTGCAGGATCGGTTGCCCTTATGCCAACATCAAGTGGGAATTCCCCCGCGGTGGGTTCGGAGTGCAGTATAAACTAGGCTAAACCTCACATACAACTCTATTTACTTTGATGACCCCTCAAATTTGAGGGGTCTTTACTTTTGGTCAATCAACATTAACCTTATGTCATGTCATTGTTTAATTATCATGTTGATGGCGATCTTGAGTTCCAAGGGAGATTTATTATTGATGGTTCCGAATATCCTGGTCTGATAAAGTTTTCACACACTAAAAAGACTTTTACATTAGATATTCAAAGGATTATGCAAAACATATCAAAAAATGAAGATTACAATAATATCAATGGAACGATAAGCAATTTTCATATTTCTTGTTGTGATTGCACATTAACGTATCGATCTGTTTCAAATTTAGTATATAATGTTGAAAGATGTATAATAAATAAAAATATAAATAATGGGAGAGAAAAAGCATTTCTAGGATTAAAATTGACATACGATTTTTGCAATTCTTGGATATGCAATAATCCTTTTCAGATAAATCATTCATCAAATACCTGGGAATGTAGGTTTAGCCCACAAAGAAGCATATGTCTTATACAAAAAAAGAATTTTAGATTAGACTTCAAATTTACCGATAACATATCAACCAAAACACAATTGCCAAGTTACACATGGACGATAGCTATGAGTTTTAGAAAAAAACAAAGTTTGGACGAAATTGATGCACATATAAATAGTCTGAAAAATTTGTTGTATTTAATGATCTTCGACTACGTTGATCCAATTGAAGTTAGTCTGTTTGAAAAAGAATATTTAAATGAGTACCCCTATTTGCGCTTGTATGATTCGACAAACTTTAAAGGTTCGTGGCTAGGTTTCATCGCGCCACTTACCGAAGATACAAAATATTACGATATTAAAAGAATATTTAAAAAATGGTTTGAGCTTTATAACATGAAAGAGATAAAACCGATTATTGATTTTTTTATTGTTCCAATAACAAACAAGAATTCAAGCTTTAGGTTTTTCACAATCATACAATCATTACATTGTTTATTGGCAAAATATTATCTAAAAAAGAAGGATAATTCTTTCAGCAATCTTATGCAAGAGACCCTAAAGCAATTCAGACAATATTATCCCGAATTGATCGATAAATTGTATAAAGATTTAAATAATATCTCTACTGATGCCGATTTTATAAGTATAATTAAAGATCAGCGTGATTACATAGCTCACGGTAAGCATGGGCTCTCGAGATCTATCAGAAATGATATTCCGCTCCCAGATGAAGTAACTGAAAACGTAACTTTCGCTTTCTTTATTCTACTATACTCACTAATTTTAAAAAAGATTGGCTTTAAAAAGGAATTTATTATTAATAGATTTAGAGAACACTTCAGATTTAGAGGATGGTTGAATAGAACAAGAAAAAGCAATACATGGTATTCAGGATTCTATGCTGAAGTATTATCAAAATGCAATAAATAATTCGATTTATTAATTATACTCTTAAGAGTATAATGTCTTACATCCATCACAGTGACACTTTCTCCAAAACTTCGTTTCGGGCGAAGGATTTTGAAATTCTTATCTTTTTCTTTTTGAAAGCACTCAGACACAATGAATTCTCGAATTTATTTCGAGAATTCAACATTAACAATGTTCAAAGGGGCTAGTTTCAAACCCTCGACGAAGTCGAGGCGATAAGCCGAAGAGGGGATTCGGACCCCTGACCTGCTGATTACGAATCAGCTGCTCTACCAGCTGAGCTACTTCGGCACGTTGGCAGAGTGTGATTATATGGCTAAAAAACCTCCTGTCCACAATGGCATTTTAAAAACTCCGTGGACGATGGCAAGATAAATTAAGGATGCTTTATAAAATGTGAAGTTTTCGTTATACTGCTTTCATGGGCAAAAAGACATTGGTGGTTTTGGCGGTTGTGGCATTGGTATTTTCATCCTTTCCAGGGTATTCAGGCGGTGCTGAAAAATGTGGGTGGCTGTGCTACGGGGGTGGCGAAACAGGGGTGAACGTTGCTCCAGACTCGTGCGGGCCAATCGGTGGTTCGCTGATCACCAACTGGGTCACCATGCTTCCTTCACCAGTGCTCTCCCAGCCAGCCGTTGACGGCAAAAATATGTATTTTGGCACATTCAAGAATGTTTTCTACAACATTGACACTTCAAACGGCAGCATCAAGTGGGAGCAGACAATTGGCGGTTCAGTCTACTCCACGCCATGCATCGACGATACAAACGTATATATCTGCTCATGGGACAGGAAAGCTTACTGCTTCGACAAAATCACCGGCAAACGCAAGTGGGCGTTTGGCACCGAGCTCTACATCTTCAATTCCCCGATGGTAAAGGATGACTGGCTGTTCATCGGCTCAAGAGATGAAAAGCTCTACTGCCTAAACCCTCAGACTGGCGGAAGAGTTTGGGAAATGAAGGTTGGCCCGGTCACATCAACCCCGATCATTGCCGACTACAGGATTTTCATTGCCGAACACGAAGGCACGGTTTATTGTGTCGACCCTGTCAGCAGGGAATCCGTCTGGGAAGTCAAGCTTGGCGGAATCATCGAATCCTGTCTTGCTTATGACAACGGGAAGGTTTTTGTCGGATGCACTATGAGTGGCGAATCCGTTTTCTATTGCCTGGATGCAAAAGATGGCAAGGAAGTCTGGAAATACAAAGCCGATGCCGGCATCTGGTCAGACCCGTGCGTTGGCGGAGGAATGGTTTTTGCCTCGGTTGAGGATCACCTTTATGCCATCTCGGAAAAAACAGGCAAGGAACTGTGGAAAGACAGTCTTGAAAAAGGTTCATACTCACAGGTTGTTTACTGTGCAGGCAACATCTATTTTGGAACCAGCAAAAACGGCTTTTTCATGAAAAAGGCCGACACCGGCGAAACGATTTTCAACCAGCCGGAAAAATCCTCGGTCAAAGCTCCTTCGATCTCTCAAAACATGATTTTCTATGGCTGTGAAGATGGCACGATCAGATGCCTGAAGGGTGAAGATAAAAAGGTTTCATCAATAACGATTGCGCCACAAGATGCTGTTGTTTGCATCAATGCAACGGAAAATTACACAGCATCAGGAAAACTGAACACCGGAGAAGTAGTTCCATCAATAAAACCGGTTTGGAGTGTTGCCGATCCAGCAGTTGGAACCATTGACCAAAACGGCGTTTTCACCGGTCTTAAAACAGGCATCACAAAAATTATCGCAACCTATCAGGACGTGAAGGCTGAGACGACAGTCACGGTAAAAGATTTCATCAGAGTGACCCCAAACCCTGTTATTTTCAACAACGTTCCGCCTGGGACAATAGCCAAGGTTGATGTCAACATGGAAAACCTGATCGGGAGAAACCTTGACTACAAGATATCTTTTGACTGTCCAAAACTTTCGGCAAATCCTGCAACCGGTACAATCTGGATTGACTCTGCAAGGTTTGCAGTAAACGCCGACACAAACAACATGAAACCTGGCGACTCGCTCAAGTGCACCATGAAAATTGAGTTCGACAAAGCCTGGGTGACAATTCCTGTCACTGTCACCATCTCCAAGGATGCCGTCCAATGCCTGAAATTTGAGCCATACATGCTTGATTTCGGCTACGTTCCCAGAGGTTCAACAAAAACGCTTGAATACAAAATCCACTACCAGGGTATCCCTACAAAGGGAACAATCAGGCCACTCCAGGCATGGATCGAGGTTGAGCCGACCGAGTTTGATTCAACCAACCCGGAGCAGGTTTTCAAAGTGACGATCTCCTCATCAGCTCTTCCAACCGGCGATACATTCGGCGGAAGCATGAGGTTTGACATGGATGAATCCATGTGCCAGCAGGCATCACTCAATGTTGTGATCAAAACCGACAAGGGCATAGTCCTCAAGCTTGTAATTGACAACAAGGATGCCTCAATCAATGGCTCTCCCGTAAAGCTCGACGTTCCGGCAAAACTCATCTCAGGCAGGACAATGGTTCCGATCCGTTTCATTTCGGAGTCCTTCGGCTGCAAGGTTAACTGGGACAAGGTCAGCAAGGAAATCACCATCTACAGGCACCAGATGAAGTTCCAGTTGTGGCTTGGCAAAAACTACGCCATGGTCAACGGAAACAAACAACCGCTTGACTCACCTCCTGTCATTGTTGACGGCAGAACCCTTGTTCCACTACGCTTCATCTCCGAGCCATTCGGCGCCAAGGTTGAATGGAACCAGAAAACCAAAGAGATAAAAGTTGTTTGGGATCCGAATTGATTTAACCTTCGGCATGACATTTCATCAGCACATCCAACAGTCTGTTTTTGCATGCCTGTGCGGTTGTTGGCTTGTTTTGATAGCCTTTGGGTAATCATGTTTCGCGAATATATTAAACCAGGTTTACTTTTTATGCTTTTTTTAAAAATTATGCTTATTGTATTAATCTTATTTTACAAGGAGCTGTGATGGCCGAAATCAGAACCGATTTTCTTCTTATGGCGGATGGACTTGTTGGGGAGAACTACAGGGAGCATTGCCGAAAAAACTGTGGCGTAGACTTCATGAACCTGTTCCCTGGCGGTTGGATTGACCAGCAGGTTTTCAACCGGTACATGGAAGCCCTTAAAGAGAAGGGAACCGCGCAGGGTGCAAGAATTGTAGGGACAAGGATAGTTCCAAAACTTCAGGAACTGTTCAAATCCTTCGACGGTATCCCTGATGTGAAATCGACAAAAGAATTCTTTGCCAAATCCTATCAGGATTCAAACAGGGGCTCGGATGCCGGCTATTTCGAGCTTGCCGAGATTACCGACAGCGACGCTATTGTTATTACAACCTCAAAGCTTGACCCAGACTTCCACCTTGGCGTTTTTGAAGGATGCGTGAGATTTTTCAAAAAATGGGTATCGAAGGCCGAGATTGCTGAAACCATTGAGAAAAATGGCAGATACGTCTTCAAATACCATTTCAGCTAGATTTCATCACCGTGGCGGGTATTGGTCGCCAAAACAGTAGGTTTCGCCCATCCACGGCTTGCCAACAAAAATTTTGCCTGCACCAACAACAATCATCGAGAAAGATGAAATTGTTGGTATATCAAATTTGCCGATTTCCAAGCCGGTAAACAACGACAGGATGGAAACGGTTTTATATTCAGGGTTGTGTAGGCCTCGTTCTGTGCGTCCGGTGTCAACAGGCAGATAGACCTTTGAGCCACAGATGGCCAGAGACGAGCCCTTGAGATCATTTTTCCATATCACTTTGCCGGTAGAAGGCGACAGACAGAATGTGCCTTTCTCTCCAGAAACAATCAGTCTTCCAGTGACAAACGCCATCTCCCCTGGGTAATTTTCTTTAGTTTGCCACATAATCTTTCCGTTCAGGTCAAAGGCAACAATAAAACCAAAGTTTGCAAAGATTTTCCCGGAACCAGAGAGTAACCCGCGCCAGAAAAGGCCTTTTTCATAATCTTTCAGAAACGACCAGATCTGATTGCCGGTTCTTGCATCAACACACCTGAGCTCTTCGCCTCTTGAGAAGGTCAATGGGATAAACGCTTTGTCGCCTACAACAATTGGTGTACAGTCCCGAACATTGTGAAGCCTCTGCTTCAGGCTCCAGACAAGCGAACCGTCAGCCAACGTGTAGCATCGGTCGCCAATGATCAGTTTGTCCTCGAACCTGACAATTTCAGATACTGGTGGCTCATCCTCTTTGTTTTCAAATGACTTTTGCCAGATGATCTTGCCAGTTCCGCCATCCAGGCAGAACAAACCAAAGGATATTCAGGAATAGCAGTAGCATTTCCCTTCATAATACAAAACCTGTCTGCAGCATGCTCCAGGTGTAGGCGTAAACCATATCTGGTTGCCTGTTCTTGCATTCAGGCATTTCATACCGCCTTCAAAACCGATGTAGACCTTGTCCCCAACAACCGTCGGTTTGCCGCTTGATTTGTTGTCCAGTCCCCATTTTCTTTCAATCCGGTTTGTCTTCGGGCCAGCATCAGGTGGTACAAAACATGTGTGCCATGAATCTGCGCCATAGCAAAACCAGTCAGGATTTGACTTGTCAGGCATTGAAGCGGCAAACTGTGAAAGTGTCAGCCCCATCGAGATGATCAGTAGTAACAGCTCTTTCATCTTCCTCCGGTTTCATCATAACAAATGAAGGTTATGGCAAGAGTTTGTTATAGTTAAGGCAAAGGGCTGATGGATTAAGGGTTTTCGCTAAAAATTCTCATTATTTCACCCAAGTTTCCTTGCCTGAAATTTCTGGAGAAGGAAAATATCAGTGCGTCTACCGCTCAGAAGCATCTACGTTTGGGCTGATAACCGCAAAATTTGGTCATAAGGATGGCCCAAAATAGCCTATAAATCTTTCAAACCGCTCGTTGTCGGCAATCTTGAGGCGAGCCTGCCAATCATTCAGGGTGGCATGGGTGTCGGAATCTCGCTTGCCGGATTGTCCAGTGCCGTTGCAAACCAAGGCGGAATTGGCGTTATTGCCACTGCCGGCATTGGAATGTTTGAACCCGACTTCAACACAAACTTCCTTGAAGCCAACATCAGGGCTTTGAGGCGCGAAATACAGAAGTTCCGTGAACAGTCAAAAGGTCTCGTTGGCATCAATGTTTTAGGTGCTCTCTCAAACTTCGGCGACATGGTGAGAACCGCCATCGAAGAGTGCGTTGACTTCATTTTCACAGGTGCAGGCCTGCCGCTCAACCTCCCGATGTACCTCGAAGGTTCGCTCAAAACAAAGCTTGTTCCAATAGTTTCTTCAGCCAAAGCCCTGAGTTTGATTACGAGAACCTGGCTGAAAAAATACAATTACGTTCCAGATGCAGTCGTGGTCGAAGGCCCAAAAGCCGGCGGCCATCTTGGTTTTTCAAACGAACAGCTGACTGATCCCGAATATGCCCTCGAAAAAATCTTCCCGCCAATCGTTGAGGAAGCAGCAAGAATTGAGTCTGAAACAGGCAGAAATGTCCCGGTCATCGCAGCCGGCGGAATCTACACTGGCGCAGACATCGACGCATTCATGAAGCTCGGAGCTTCAGGAGTGCAGATGGGCACAAGATTCGTCACAACAAACGAATGTGATGCCTCCGACACATTCAAGCAGGCTTATCTGGCCTCAAAAAAAGAAGACATCGTCATCATCAAAAGCCCTGTCGGACTTCCCGGACGAGCCATTTACAACAGCTTCATCGAAAAAGTGACCCACGGGCAGATGATCCCCTACAAATGCCCGTACCATTGCATCTCAACGTGCGACAGAATCAACAGCCCTTACTGCATCGGCCTCGCCCTCATGCACGCAAAAAAAGGCCAGATGAACCTTGGCTTCGCTTTTGCCGGCGCCAACGCCTACCGTGCAACCGAGATCATTCCGGTCGCCCAGCTTGTTGAAAACCTCAGGCAGGAGTACGCGGAGACTGATCAGGACTGAAATCGTGTTGTGTCATTCAACTGAAGTTCAATAGTATGATATCCATTGAACTATTCTGGTCATATGTTTAATGGATGTGGATATGTTGATAACTGCTGATTTCAACTGATCAAGCATTATTTTTTTATGTATTGATGAGTAAACAAATCCATAAGCTTTCTATCTTCTTCAAACCACTTATGACCATGGTTCAAAAGCTCACTCATATTCAGATTGTAAAGATATTTAGGCTCACTATTAACGTTATTCTTGCAAGCTTTCCAAAATTTCAAAGTAATGCTTGTACAAGTCAAAAGAGACGCTAAGGCCATATTTTTCCAATCTTCTATAGATATATGAATAGAACGTTTCCTATCTTCAATTATTGATGGGTGTACTATTGAATCTCTAAACTTCACTAATTCATCATATTTTGATAACTCGTCACTGCTAACTAGATTGTTAAGCCTCATTTTGTGTTGATTGATTATGTATGGTAAATTAACTAATTTATCTCTTGTCCTATATAGTTCTAGTTGGCATTTACCAATTTTTTTCCCAAGTATGATTTTACCTTTCTTCGATTCTGCTAAGCTATTACGAGCAATATAATCATCTCTTATGCTGTTGATGAAACATTCAACAAATGAATGAATCATCATTATCGCATTCATGTAGTTATTTGATATTTGCCTATTCACTTGGTGAATATACAAATCGTTAAGTTGGTTATTAATAATGTATTCTCTCAAGCTTGAAAAATACTCAGCTTTAACGTACGAGTAAAGTGCTTGTTGTAATAATATCAATTCATTCAAATAAATTTTACCCGCACTGTCGCATGTCAACAATGTTGCATGAATTGGTAAATCTTCATCAATATTGCCACATTTAAAGAAACGAGCATGTAACCACATATAATCAATTCCCTTTGGTGGCATTTTAAGTGTTTTAGTTGAATTGGGTTTCTTTACACAAATTAATACTTCAAAATCATTAATAAAATTATGATAGCTATAATCTTTTCTTCGAATCCAAATTTTATCAGCAATATTAATTTTGTTATCTATTTGTAGTTTATACATTTCCAATTTCATAGGATCCGGTACATTTCTATGAGTAAAAATTGATAATATTTCCCACAAAATTCTATCATTCCAAAACATTGGTTCGAGATATTTTAAATAAAAAAGATATAGACAACGGAGTTCGAAAACTTTTAAATCGTAATCATTTGTATCTATGCTATACCAATTTTCATTAAATGGGTAGATACTCATGGATACATCCTACCAGACTAATGATAAAAGTAAATCCGAATTAATTTTTTACACTCCTAAGAAGTATCAAAATTATGCTATAATCCTCACATGACTGAACCGCTTGCATATCGCATGAGACCGGTAACACTGGCTGATTTTGTCGGCCAGACAAAGCTCATGGGCAACACAGTGATTAAAAATGCACTTGCCGGCAAGGTTTCCTCCATGATCCTCTGGGGTCCTCCCGGAACAGGCAAAACCACACTTGCACACCTGATCGCCCAGAACGTTTCAAGGCCAATACTAAACATAAATGCTGTCTCAACCGGCATTCCAGCACTCCGTCAGTTGCTGGCAGGTGTCGAAAAACCAATCCTTTTCATCGACGAAATCCACCGTTGGAGCAAGTCCCAGCAGGATTTTCTCCTCCCAAAAGTTGAATCCGGTGAAGTAACCGTAATTGGTTCAACCACGGAAAATCCTTACTTTGAGGTTGTCGGCCCGTTGCTCTCGAGGGTCAGGGTGCTCAGGCTCGAACCTTTGACCGATGACGACATCAGAACCATCATCAGAAGGGCAATTTCCGATCCCAAAGGCTTCGACGGCAGGAAAATTGAGATGTCTGAAGACGTCGAAGATTTCGTTATTGCCAACGCCGGCGGGGATGCAAGGTCGGCTCTGAACCTTTTGGAAGACATCGTCGCTGTCAGCGGTGAAAAGCTGGAAATTCCAACCGGTGAGCGACTCAAACGCCTCCCGTACGACAAGACAGGCGACGAACACTATCAGGTTATTTCAGCGTTTATCAAGAGTGTCAGAGGTTCTGATCCCGACGCTGCGGTTTACTGGCTCTCAAGGATGCTGCAATCAGGCGAGGACATACTTTTCATCGCACGAAGGCTTGTGATTCTGGCTTCCGAGGACATCGGTCTTGCCGACCCGTGGGGACTGATGATGGCCAACGCTGGCTTCCAGGCCTGTCATCAGGTTGGAATGCCTGAAGCTGGCTTGATCCTTTCAGAAGTAACCGTTTACCTTGCCCAGGCGCCAAAGAGCAATTCGACGGCTGCAGCGCTCTGGAACGCTAACAAAGCCGTTGAAACGTCGACGCCATCGGTTCCGCTTCACCTCAGGAATGCAAGTTTTAGAGGCGCAAAGGACATGGGTTATGGTGTTGGCTACAAGTATCCCCACGACTTCCCCGCAGGATTCACGACCCAGGGCTAT
>CAZXEH010000012.1:17536-19160 GCA_964639885.1 uncultured Caldisericales bacterium
CCTCGTTATTTAACCTCGTTAAATCATTTGAGGGTGAGTGAGCCGAGAATCACGAGCACTTCAGGCTCGTTGAACATTCCAGCAATAATGGTGAGCAGACCCTTTGATGTGACACAATACAACGTTGCCGAATCGGTAACACACATTGAACTTGTCATTTTGGTGAAAGAATTTATTCCTACAACAATATCTTCGATGCTGACATCACCATGATCCCTGATCCTCGACTCCAGATACGATTCAACTGATTTTGGATCAGAGAGCATTTCAAAGATCGTGATCTTCATATACTGGTCGTTGTCTTTGGTTAAGACAATTGATTTGTTTTCATCGCTCACGCTCCAACCGACAGGAAGGGTGATTGCGAAGAGATCGTCTTCAAACCTTGTTCCAATGATCTTGAGCGTTTCATATTTTTTTTCAATGCTATGTTTATCTGAACAGTAATTTTGTTCGATTTTAACGAGTTTCTCGTATCGAATTGTCGGTCTCTCTCCATATACAGAGAACAGAAAAACCACAATAAACGTTGCTAGAATCGATGTCAGTATCAGCTTCTTATAAAACTTCATTTCAAACCTTTTCGATTGTAATGAAGTTGATCGCAATTTGCAAATGATTTAACCTTCTAAAATTTTAGAGTTCGGAATTGTCACTTTCCTGTCATATTATCTAACGTTTACCTCAATTTAAGCGTAGCCAGCATGCCAAGTTCTTCGGTGGCCTTCGAGTCAGGTAACGTGATCATGAGCATTATGTTTTGTTTAACATAAAAGTAGATCGCACCAGGTTCATCGGGAGATTTTTTTACTTTTGAGTACGTGATTTCACCAATCTTCTCTTTTTCCAAAGTGGCATTTGCAAATTCAGGCTTCTTGGCAAGGTACCCGATATACTGGTCAAGCGTCTGGGTGTTTTGGTCGGTTGCCCCGATATAAAAGTTCTGGTAGTCGGATTTCTTGACGGTAATGGAACCTTCCTGGTTCTCATCTGGAATTGCCCTCCAGCCTCTCGGGAGAGTGAGCGTGAAAACCTTGCCCTCATAAACCTTTGGGCCGAGGTTTGTGGTTTTCTGTCCGCAAGAGACCGCAAAGCTTGCAGCGAGAACAAGGGTAATCAGCAACAGGGCATTTCTTTTCATCGTTTACTCCATTTCTTTTATGAAGAGATTTTACACGGGTGCGGTCAAAATAAAAAGGCCGGAGATTCCCCCGGCCTTGTAATGCTTGGTAAAGCTGAATTACTTCAGGACGATTGATGAGAGGATTGCCTGGATGTCTGGATCTGCGAAATTGTTCACTGTAAAGTTGAATGCTGTGCCGTTAGCAACTGCAATGAGATTGACCACTTCATTGCCGGCAACCGTGGCTGTGATCTTTTTGAAAGTGTTTGCGCCGATTGTTGTGTCTTCAACTGTGCTACCTTCGAGATTTTTTGAGGTTTCGTCGGCGAGCTGCTCAACTGTTGCTGGGACATTTTCGATGACCATGGCATAGATTGTTTTGAGCATATCATTTTCTTTTGCGATGGTAACGACGCCTTCGGTTTCAGTTGCTTTCCAGCCCGTTGGCAATGTTCCGATTGTGAAGAACTTACCTTCGAATGCTGCTGGCATTGTTGTGTC
>CAZXEH010000012.1:19260-40047 GCA_964639885.1 uncultured Caldisericales bacterium
ACGTTTTGTGCGCTTTTTTCGGTCTGTATTATCTTTACTTCATTTTTCACCGGTTCATTGCCGGTTTTTTCTTCCTGTGCATTGTTTCCGCAGGCTGCAAGCGATAGCGCAACCAGTACAACGATTGCCAGGACTGTTGCTGTCTTTTTCATGTTCAACTCCTTGCTTTTTAATGTCTGGACTCTAGCAGGAGTTTTCGATTATGCAAGGTCAGATCGCGTCGGTGTCGGCTCCGATGTGTTTGATGCCACTTACTTTTATGTGAATCTGCCTTTTTGCACCTTCTGCATCCAGACAGTTGCATGTGTACCAGACGCTCGGATGTATCGCGATGTTTTCTGAAAGGTCAAAGGTGAAATAGTTGTCAACCGATGAAACCATGGTCAGGCCAATCCTGTCCTTTATTGCCAAGGTAATGTAGGACGCCCTGAGCCCAACCTGTTCGGATTTTGGCCCCTCGGGATAATCCATTTCAAAGTCATCAATCCTGTGTTCATCGGTGGCATGTTCAAACCACTCAAACCTGAAATAGCATCTTGTGAAAACGTAGTTGCCCATTTTAAAACCTGCCTTTGTGAAAACAGATTTTATACAGATATGCAGGCTTGGCAACAATTATTATAATGCCTGATCATTTGAAACTGTCAAAGAACTCCCAGATAACGTCGTTTGCCTCAAGCCTGTCAGAAGGTTTGCCAACCAGGCTTGCGGGGAGCAGGCTTGTTGCAGCCCAGGGCCAGACATGGCCAAGACCTTTTACAATCCAGTACTCAATTCTGACATCACCTTTGCAGCCACCGGTTTTTTGAACCGTTACACAGTCTGAAATTGTTGTGGTTTCAGGTTTTGACGTGCAGCCATCAAGGGCTGTCCACTTGTCGACGGTTTTCTGGATTGGCGGATGGTATTCGGTTTCGCCTGACGGAACCTTGACATTGCCGCCATTTATTGGGTTGAGCGGATCGTCTGTGCCGATAATTGTGCATACTGCCACGGGTTTTGAAAGCGTTTTGTAGTCCATCCAGAGGTGACCCGAAACCGGAGCAATCGCTCTTACCTTGGCTGAAAGCTCGGCTCCAACACGGTTTGTCATTGAAGCACCATTTGAAAAGCCGGTGACGAAAACCCTGTTTTTGTTTGCATTGCAATCAGTCAACACCTTGTCAATGAGCGCCGAAATGAAGGCGACATCATCAATTTTTGGTGAAAACCTGCCCGAACCATCGTTCTAGGTCTGTGGATTTTTTGTGAAGCTGCCAGGTTTTTTCATGTCGGGTCTCGTGGCTTCAGGCGTCACAAGGATGAAACCGCTGACATCTGATTTTCTCATCATGTTGGTCTCAACAAGTGTCCCAACCGATGTTCCTCCACCGCCGTGTAGCAGAATTACAACCGGCAGCCTCGATCTGTTGTCGGGTTTGTGGACAAAATACTCCCTGTCCAATCCACCTGATTTCAGGATTTTCCTGCCGTTTGTGTCTGACTTGGTGTATTTTTTTAGAAAATTCCATACTTCCTGTGTTGCGTCGATGTCCTTTGTCATTCCACCATCGGTTTTGTCGCCTCTTGACCAGCCATGACCTCCACCGGTGATCTTGATCAATGAAACCATTGTCTTGCCAGAAACATCCTTGTAATCCAGCCTCTGAACCCTGGTTTTGTCTTTGGGGTCTTTGTGCGGTAGGTCTGTAACCATTGGAATCGAGCTTGCATTATTGAAAATCGTCCATCTTCGCAGCGATTCGTCGACAGGGAGAACAGTTCCTCCAACGCCAGCCTTCCCGCCTTTCCACGGCACAAGGGTGTCGGCTGTTCCGTGAATTTCCATAAATGGCACAAAGCAATCTGGTCTGCCAAGCGGTAGAAGCGAGGCCTGCGAACCGGCAACAGAAACGATTGCTGCAATCTTTCCTGAAAGCTCTGAACCGAGTCGATAGCTCATGATTCCACCGTTTGAGACCCCACAGGCGTAAACCCGTTTTTTAGATCAACCGACAATCTCTTTACGAGGTTATCAATAAGGGTTGAAACAAACTTGACATCATCAGCTTTTGAAAGTCCTCGACCGTCATTCCAGTGGCCATAGTTTTTATAGGCCTCTGGGTAGGCTACAATGAAGTTTTCCTTGTCTGCAAGGTCACTCATGCCCGTTTTGGATGATTGATAGTTGGCATTTCCAAAACCACCGTGAAGATTTAGCAGCAATGGAAGAGATTTCTTGCCATCGAAGTTTTTCGGGAAGTGCAGCAGATAGGTGCGTTTTAGACCATCAATGGTGATCGACTCATAATGGTCACCAGGCTTGTTGTCAACCTCACCGCTTGCCTTGTAAATTGCCGGCAGGAGCTGGATCGACATCAACAAAACACAAACAAGCACAAACATTCGTTTCATGCAATGATGATACATCTGGTTTCAGTTTTTTGTCAGCCCGTGACTTCTTCACATGTCCGGCAAATGGTGTCGCATTAGAATAATATAAGCTTTATCAAAGGGTAAGCGCTCTCGAATCGAAGCTTGGGGTACTGATGAACCCGACTTCGTTGCCATCTCCTTCTATGAGAGGCAAGAATATCGATTATTCTATCATTTATATTGGCAACCACTGTGACTGGAGTTCTTCTCGGATTCATTCCGAGGAGAACAATATTAAGTTCAATCAAGGGATGGGGGTCCAAACGAAGTTTGGGGTATAAGACTGGAGCCGGCGAACCGATTCGGACGGTCGACCTGCTGATTACAAGTCAGCTGCTCTACCAGCTGAGCTACACCGGCTCGATTGCACATTTTATGTCCTCTCCCTTCCCCGTCAAGTAAACTTATGTCAAACAGGGGGCTTTACAGCAAGGTCATGCTTTGTATCATAATCTTTATGAAGCATGTTGACAGCCCGGACACAAAAAGAGAGGACAGGGTGCCAGCAGGACAATTCCTGACCGACAAATTCCCCGTGCTTCATTATGGGCAAACCCCTGACATTGATGTCTCAAAGTGGACACTGAAGATCTGGGGATTGGTCGAGCAAGAAAAAGAGCTGACGTTTTCAGAATTCGATGCACTCCCAAAGATATCGCTCCACTGCGACATCCACTGTGTCACAACCTGGTCAAAGCTCGATACCAACTGGGTCGGAGTCCAAGCGAAGGAGCTTCTCAAAATAATCAAGCTTCAACCGCAGGCAACACATGTTTTGGTTCATGCCCACACAAACTGGTCGACAAACCTCACTTTGGAAGATTTTTTTCAGGAAGATGTGATTTTTGCCACTGAATATGAGGGTAAGCCGGTTTCAGCCGACCATGGAGGCCCTGTAAGACTGGTTGTTCCCAGGCTTTATTTCTGGAAATCAGCCAAGTGGGTGACAGGCGTGCAGTTCTTATCAAGAGAGGTTCTCGGTTTCTGGGAAAAGTATGGCTATCACAGTCATGGTGACCCATGGAAAGAGGAAAGGTACGGGTATTGACAAAAAGTCAGTTATTCGTATATACCCCACAGAGGTATGATACTTCCAACCTTGACAAAACCATTTTATACTAATATATATAGTATTATAAACACCTTGGAGGTAAGATAGTGAAACTGAAATGGAGCAACTTAAGATATTTATCACAGCTTGGGTTCATGGGTTTTGTAGCTTGGTACTCATACACCCACATGATCTCGGCGCCACCGCGTCCAGGCCCGATTGACAGCATCTGTCCCTTTGGCGCAATTGAAACACTTCCAACATTCATTATGAAAGGCACCTATCTTCAGAGAACAGCCGACACAAACTTCGTGGTGCTCATCGCCATGCTGCTTGCAATTCTCGCTTTCGGTGGAGCATTCTGCGGATGGATGTGCCCGATGGGAACAGTTGGCGAATGGCTGCACAAATTCAGAAAGCTGTTCATCAAAAAAGACATCGTCATTCCTGCCAAACTGCACAAATTTCTCAGATACTTCAGATACGTTGTGCTTACACTGATCATTGTGATGTCAACCTTGACTGTTACTCTTATGTTCAGGGTTTGGGACCCGTACAGAAACCTGTTCTCATTCCACGACATTGAACTGATAGGATGGATTTCAATAGGCGTGATCGCCCTTGCCTCGATGTTCATCGAGCGCTTCTTCTGCCTTTACATGTGTCCGCTTGGTGGAGTGATTCATCCGGTCGCAAAACTCTCGGCAACAGGCATCGTCAGGGATGAAAACGTCTGCACCTCATGTGGAACCTGCGACACAGTCTGTCCGATGAAGATTCCGGTTTCAACCCAGAAAAAGATCAACCGTGGCGAGTGCATTACCTGCATGAGCTGCCTGGACAACTGTCCGGCTCCCGGCTCTCTGGATATGAAGATAGGATGGTAAACAGATGAAGGTAAAAAATTATGTTTTCGTAGGCATTTTTTTCATAGCCATTTTCGTAGCCGTCGCACTGGTTGGGCAGGCCATCGGTTACTGGCATCTTCCGGGACAGGTCGCAGAATCAGAGCATAACGAGGCTGAGTCCGGTGAGCATGAGACAACAGAAACAACGACAGCCGCTGAACTTCACGGGTACATGAACCTCAAGGAATACCTCACAGCCAATGGCTACAATCTCGAATGCGCCGCTTCAAAACTTGGCGTTACCGTTGATGGGCTCAACATTGAAGCCAGAGAGATTGCACACGGAATGGGAGTTGAACCGGGCGACCTGACAAAAATGGTCGAGGCTTGCAAGGAAGGTTCAGGCGAGTTGAATAATCAGGAACAGAAACTTGCCTCAAACACAAAACCAGAAGAGAGCACACAGCAAATCACGCCAATTCCGGGAAACGATTCAGGCAGGCAGGGAGAAGAGCCAAACGATGACAAGAAGGAGACTGACCCCAAAGAACTTTTGAAGTTGAGAGACCCCGACAAGGAGCCACCTCCACCGCCACCAATCAATGAACCGGTGCTTCAGCAGCTCAAAGGTTCTGACAACCTAAAGGAATACTGCATCAACAACAATATAAACCTCGAGTGTCTTGCAAAAAAGCTCGGAATTTCTGAAGATGACCTTGATAAAACCGCCAAAGAGATTGCCGAGAAGTTGCCAACCGGCCACGTTGAAGAGATTCGTCTTCTCCTGCCGGGTTGTTACGACTTGACTAGATAAATCCAGCGTTCCCAGCCAAACCCCGACCTCACGGTCGGGGTTTTTTTGTTTGTATTTAACAATACTAATTACTATTATCAATAGTATAAACTTTTTGAAAGGATATCGATGAAAAAGAAAACCCTACAACCCATACGATCCATTATTCAGGCAGCATTCGTCCTCTATCTGGCTTGGTTTGCATTCAGTCCGGCATTTTCAGGCAATGGATGGGGTGGTTCAGTTCACAGCATCTGTCCGTTTGCTTCAATTGAAACCATGCCGACATTTCTTGCCTCAGGAGGAACTTCATTTGTGAGAGGGGCTTCACCAAACAATTTTGTTGTGACAGTTTCACTGATTGTGACGATCCTGATTGCAGGTGCAGCGTTTTGTGGGTGGCTTTGCCCTGTTGGTACAATCGGTGAGTGGCTGTTCAAGCTGAGAAAACTGTTTTGGAAAAAGAATATCAATTTACCGGATAAGGTTCACAAGGCAGCTTCATGGTTAAGATATGTTTTCCTCGCTGTCATTCTTGTAATGTGTTTTCTGACGGTATCCCTCTGGTTTGCAAAAGTGGATCCGTTTTTTAACCTTTTCAGCCTAAAACTTTTTACAACCCTCGGTCTTGCTGTGGCGGTAGTGTTTATTGCAGGCTCAATGCTCATCGATAGGTTCTTCTGCAACTACCTTTGTCCTCTCGGGGCAGTCATAAAACCGGTTGCCAAACTTGCCGCTGTTGGGATTGTCAGAAATGAACAGATCTGCACAAGCTGCAAGGCTTGCGACAAAGCCTGCCCAAAGCGCATCCCCGTGAGCAGGCAAAGCAAGATTGACAGGGGAGAATGCATCTCCTGCATGAGGTGCATCGAAAGCTGCCCAGTTTCTGGCACACTTGAAGAAAAAATAGGATGGTGAACGATGAAAGGAAGAATCTCTCCAGTTGTTGCAGGAATCGTGGTTACCGTTCTCTTTGTCGGTATTATCTATGCCACAAAACTGACCGGAGTCTGGAAATATCGTTCATCAGAAAGTTCCAAGACATCTGAAACTCAGCAAGTCAAGCCTCCTGAAAGCACAAAAACACCGCCACCATCGAACCAGACAAAAGATGACAAGACCGCTTCAATGACCCTTGGACAATATTGTTGGGAAAGCAGAATTCCTCTGGCGTGTGCACAATCTTACCTTGGAATTGACCATGAGCAGTCAAGTCTTACAATCGGTGAAATCGCTGCCCTGAAAAACATGCAGGTCTCCTCGGTTATCAAAATGATAAAAGACTGCTATGAAGAAGAGGATGAAAATGAAGAAGGTCGTGGAGAGTCCGAAGGCGAGCGAGACGGAGACTAGTCGGTAAAGAATTGCTTAATTGATTCCATAGGCCTGGATAATCAAATCTGTCCAGGCTATTTTATTTCTTCGACATCAGATTAATTGATAATTATTACTGTAATTAGCACTGTATTTGAAAAGACAATGATCAATCGTTTTTAGTTTCATTTAACTTTCGGTTTAGTACTATTATCAATAGTACTACTTAAGTTCGTTTGAAAGGTTGGTATGAAAAAGAAAAACTATCAATTGATAAGGTATTTATCCCAGGCAGGCTTCTTCCTCTACTTCGTCTACATGGTGTTCGGCACGGCAATTTTCGGCACTGGCGGAAGGGGAATGGAGTTGCATTCAATTTGCCCGATGGGTGCACTTGAAACACTCCCGACATTCCTCGCTTCAGGAGGAACCAATTTTGTGAGGGAAGCCTCAGGGAACAACCTCGTAATGCTTGGAGCACTGCTCCTTTCGGTCCTGGCATTCGGAGCTGCCTTTTGTGGCTGGGTCTGTCCGGTTGGCACACTTTCCGAGTGGCTCTACAAGTTCCGCAAATTATTCTTTAAAAAAGACATCAAGATTCCAGTCAAAGCACACAAAATTCTTTCATGGCTTCGTTACGTCATGCTGGCTGCAGTTTTCGTCTTCGCATTTTTGACGGCTTCACTGTGGTTCGAACGATTTGACCCATTCATCAGCATTTTCAGTCTTAGGGCATTGATGTTCCCGACAATCATTGTTGTCGGCGTGTTTGTGATTGGCTCGATGCTAATCGAACGCTTCTTCTGCAACTATGTCTGCCCACTGGGCGCTGTAATCAAACCGGTTGCAGCCCTTTCACCTACAGGCATCATCAGATCGGACTCATGCATCTCCTGTGGTGTATGCCATGACGTTTGCCCAAAGAGGATCAACTTTAACACAACCGCTTCAAAGATTGACAGAAGCGAGTGCATCTCCTGCATGAGGTGTGTTGAGGACTGCACCTGCTCCAACACTCTTGCGTACCAGATCGGATGGTGAACAACATGAAAAAAACAATCAAAATGCCTTTTATTGCCGGTATTCTCTTCCTGATCGTTTTCCTTGGACTGGTCATTATCGCACAGAACAGCCCGCTTTGGAGCACAAGGAGTGAAGGTGAACATGGATTTGGCGGGGAAGAAGGCAAGCCCCCAGAACAAATAAAGATTTCATCGCTTGTAAACGGCGCAGGCATGGACAAACAGTGTGTCCTGTCAACGCTTGGCATTGATGATTCCCAGCTTGAGCTGACTTTTGGCCAGTTATCCGAGAAAACGGGCCAGCCGGTGAGAGATATGATCGAAAAGATCATGGGTTGTCGCTCAAATAATGAGAAGAACGAAACCGGGGAATCAGGTGAGGGAGGTGATCGGTAGCGCAAAAAATTACAGAAATTCACAAATAAACTCCATCAACCGTTAAGTCCTTTAATCATGACCGACCCCGCAAGACAATCGTGGAGCCGGTCTTTTTCTTTTCTTGACAAAAATGATTGACTGATTTAATATACTATCTAGTAATGAAATACTTGTTAGCGCTGAACCCTTTGCTCTACTTCAATCTTTAACGGTTTAGCCACTTACATCTGTTCCATTTCCGTGGCTTTGGCCATAAAATGCAATCATCCCGAAAGGAGATTCATGATTGACAGAAATGAAGTTATGAAAGCTCTTGGAACCGTAATGGATCCAGAGCTTGGAGCCGATCTGGTTACACTTGGAATGATCAGGGATTTGGATATCGAAGATTCAGGCAAGGTCAAAGTAACCGTAGCCCTCACCGTTCCAGGCTGTCCGATGAAGAACAAGATAGGAACCGACGTGAAGCAGGCCGTTTCGGCAGTCGCTGGCGTAAAGGAAGTCGATGTCATCTTTGGCTCGATGAACGACATGGAGCGTGCCAACACAGCAGGCAAAGCCAAGGAAGCACAGAAACAGACAGCCAACCCACTTGAGAAGCTCTCAGGAAAACCGATCAAACACATCATCGCTGTCGGTTCAGGGAAGGGTGGAGTTGGTAAATCACTCGTCAGTTCGCTTCTCACCGTTGCCCTCAGACGTAAGGGTTACAAGGTCGGCATCCTTGACGCTGACATCACTGGCCCATCGATTCCAATGATGTTTGGCCAGAAGGGACTCCTTAACGGCAGCAAGCAGGGAGTTTCGCCAAGAGAGACAAAGACTGGCATCAAGATGGTTTCAATGAACCTTCTGGTTCCAGACCCAACACTGCCGGTAATCTGGAGAGGCCCGGTTCTTGCCGGTGTTCTCAGGCAGTTCTATACAGACGTTGAATGGGGTGATCTCGATTATCTGATCATCGACCTTCCGCCTGGAACGGCCGATGTCCCACTCACCGTTTTCCAAATCTACCCGCTTGATGGAATGGTTGTTGTCACAAGCCCACAGGAACTGGCAAACATGGTTGTTACCAAGGCTCTTAAGATGGCTGAGGAGATGAAGATACCGCTGGTGGGTATCATCGAGAACATGACCCACTTCACCTGCCCTGATGGGAAAATCATTGAAGTGTTCGGCCCGTCAAGGGTTCGCGAACGCTGCAAACAGGGTGGCGCACAGTATCTTGGCGGCATCGAAATCAATCCGACATTTGCCGGTCATGCCGACACAGGAACCATTGAAGACGTGGCCATGCCGGAAGCAGTCGAAAATTTGGCAAAAATAATTGAAGGAAAAGGTAAATGAACATGGAAAATGAACAGAAAATAAACGAAAACATGACTTTTGGCGAAGTGATCGAGAAGTATCCACAGGTCACACCAATTTTCTTCAAGTTCGGTCTCCACTGCATCGGCTGCATGGTAAGTGCCGTGGAATCAATTGCAGACGGTGCTGCTGCTCACGGAATCGATGCCAAGGAACTGGTAAAGGCTCTTAACGAGGAACTAGCAAAGCCAAGCTAGACAAAAACGCCCATATACAATATCATTATGCTGCGATGGTCTTTAGATCAGGCAGATTTATTCTGCTGGCTTTAATATTATTGGCTGCAAGCGTGTCAGCCCAGTCGGATGACTGGTTCACATACCGACACGACAGCAAACGCTCAGGCTCAAGCAGCCTTAACATACCCCCACCCCTGCTCAAGGTCAGGGCTTTTGCCTGCGGTGAGCTGCTTGACAACGAAGCTGCAGTACAGGGCAACTTCGCATACGCCGGAACAAACAGCCTCAGCTGCCTCAACCTGACAAACGGAGTAACAGAGTGGACGGTTCCTTTCGAATCGAAAATTACAACCACACCCCTGGTTCTAAGGGATAAAATCCTCGTTGGGAGCGAAGATGGAACCATCACCTGCATCAATACGGATACATCCAGAACCCTTTGGAAGATTGAAAAACTTGGCAAGATTGTAAAAGGCTTTTGCTTTAACAAAGGAACCGCTTACTTCACGACAACTTTTGGAATCATAGGCGCCCTGAAGCTTGACGGCACCTTCATATTTAAAAATACAAACAAATACCCGATCTCATGTGCCCCTGCGCTGTCGGACGGCAAACTCATTGTTGGCGATGACAAAGGCGTGATCCACTGCCTCAATGCAGACTCCGGCAAACCGATCTGGACAAATGAAGGAAAATCGACCGACATCATTGGCGGATTCAACATTCTTGACGGTCGCATTTTCTACGGCAGCTTTGACAACAACATCTATTGCATCAGCTCTGAGGATGGCAAACCTGTCTGGCAACGGAGAGTCGATGGCTGGGTTCAGTCTCCACCAATTGCAATCGATGGAATCGTCTACTTCCAGATCAGGCACACAAAACTCCTCGGCTATGACATCAACACAGGTGAAAAACGTTGCGAGTACGAGTATCAACCAAGCAAAGCTGAGATGATTGCAACCGGCAAAACCATCTTCATCGGCAGCAACAGGCGCATTGAAGCCCTCACCACATGTGAGATGCAGGAAACATGGCACTATGAGTTCAGCGATGAACAGATAACCTCACTTTCAATTGGCGGCACCTACGTTCTCATCGGCACCTCCCTTGGCAGGATTTACCAGTTCAAGGCAGGGCCAAATCTGGATGTTACACCAAAAAAGATCGACATAGACGTATTGACGACACAGGGCGACACCGATTTCCAGTTCACGGTGAAAAACTCAAGAAATGATGAATGGCCGACGATGCTCGAGGGCGACGTTTCAACCGATGCTTCATGGCTCTATCTCCCTGAACCGCTCTTCAAGGTTCCAACCGGCGAAAGTGTCGACCTGAAAGCCATGATCGTGCGACAGGAACTGAAAAATCCAGGTTCCTACTCGACAGAGCTGGTCGTCTCCTCGAACGGTGGATCATACAAAGTCCCAGTCAGCCTTCACTTTATTGATCCCAACCCGCCGAAGCTGTGCATCGACCAAACCTCAATAGACATGGGCTCCATCCAGTCCGGAACGATCAAAAAATGCTCAGTGAAAGTGACAAACTGTGGCAAAGGCGTACTTCATCTGACAATCGGCACGAAAACCTTTGGTGACTGGCTGGTTGCAAACCGTGTCACGGCAGACATTGCCGAGGGATCAACTGAAGAAATAACGGTGCTTGCAAGGGGTGACAGGATGACGACTTCACCGGGTGAGGACTGCACCTACTCCGGTGTACTTTCGATCGCCACAAATGTCGATCCTGAGCCAATCTCTGTCCCTGTCAAAATCAGGTGTTACGGCATCCCGATCCCAACCAACATCCGAATCCAGATTGGAAACGAAAATGTGAATGTCAACGGCAGCACTGTCAATTTCAAACCGGCAAGCTACATAAACAGCTCAAGGACAATGGTTCCGCTCAGGCTCATCGGCGAGGCGTTCTTTGCCCAGGTCAACTGGTACGAGGACACAAAGACAATAACCATCAGCTCCTGCACCACCCAGTCAAGGTTTACAATCGGCTCAAAGATTGCTGAAATCATCACCCATGACGGCGTTTTGGAAAAACCGATTGATGTTCCGCCAGAAATCAAAAATGGCAGGACGTTCATTCCGATAAGGGCAGTATCTGAAATCCTTGGCGGCAAAACCTCCTGGGAAAACGAGACAAAAACAGTAGTGATCACATACGAGCCATAAGTGCAAAAGAGATTCATCATCAGAGGAATTGTTCAGGGCGTTGGCTTCAGACCGTTTGTCTACCGCGTTGCAATTGCTGGTGGACTGAAAGGGTTTGTCAGGAATATTGGTGATGGAGTCGAGGCCGTATTTGAAGGATCGCAAGAGCAGATAGACTCAGCAATGCACGACATCAGGCATTCACACCCACCAATGGCAAGGGTTGAAAACATCTTTGAGTCAGAATTTTCAGGTGACCCATTCGTTGATTTCAAGATACTGAAAACCCCGGACGATTGCCCAACCGATGTCATCATTCCTCCAGACATAGGCATCTGCGACAACTGCAGGCGCGAACTGCTCGATCCCCAAAACAGAAGGCATGACCATCTCATGATTTCGTGCACCGATTGCGGCCCAAGAATGAGCATCACAAGAACGCTTCCCTACGACCGGCACACCACATCGGCAGGCGATTTTTCCATGTGCCCAACATGCAAAACCGAATACACCAAACCGACAGACCGGCGCTACCACGCCCAGACAATCGCCTGCAACGATTGCGGACCAAAAGTCTGGATGGGCGACCTTGAAGGGATTGAAGCTGTTGAAGAGGCAAAAAGGCTGATTCTCAAAGGTGGAGTGGTTGCAATCAAGGGCATCGGCGGATTCCACCTCGCCTGTCTTGCAACAGATGAGAAAGCCTGCACCAAAATAAGGGAAATCAAACACCGTGGCAACGAACCAATGGCTGTCATGGTTTTTGACATGGCTCAAGCCAGAAAGCTGGCTACAATCGATGAATGCTCAGAAAAATGGCTGACCGGCTGGCAAAAGCCAATCATCCTTGTACCAAAGTCGGAGGGCTATAATTTGGCTGATTCGGTTGCACCAGGCACTGACAAAATAGGCATCTTTCTCCCGTACACCCCCGTTCAGGTGAAACTGATGCAGGACATGCCGCCAATCGTTCTCACCTCTGCAAACATTCACGACGAACCAATTTCTACAACCGAAAAAGACCAGCTGGTGAAAGACATTTTGACCAACGACCGAGAGATAGTCGTTCCTCTGGATGACTCGGTTGCAAGGTGCATAAACAGTGAAATCCAGCTTGTCAGGCGTGCAAGGGGGTTTGTGCCTCAAACCTTTCCGATTGAAACGCCAAAGAGAGTGCTTGCCCTTGGCCCACAAATGAAGTCCACGTTTGCATTTTTCTGGAACAACAAGAGTCTCGTAGGCCACCACATCGGTGAGATGGGCAACCCTGCAACATATGAGCGATACAGGGAATCGCTTGCCCAGTATCGCAAACTGTTTGGCTTTGAAGAAGAGGTGACGGCTTACGACCTGCACCCTGACTACACCGCAACAAAGCACAGGCAGGAACTGTCGAGTGCAAAAGAGTTTGTTGCCATACAACACCATGAAGCCCACATCGCATCGGTGATTGCCGAACATGGCATCAGGGAAAAAGTCATCGGCATCGCTGCTGACGGAACCGGCTACGGTCACGACGGCACAATCTGGGGTTGTGAGTTTTTCATCGCTGAAAATTTCAAATTCACTCGAGTTGCCCACCTGCTTCCGTTCAGGCTTCCGGGTGGCGAGGTGGCTGTCAAGGATTGCAAACGTGTGGCTTTCTCACTTGCTGTACAGGCAGGAGCAACGTTTGAAACTGGTGAACCGGATCTCGACACCATCATGAAGCTCCAGCTCGAGAAAAACATCAACAGTCCGACAACATCAAGCCTTGGCAGACTCTTCGACGGATTCTCGGTGGTTGCTGGCATGGGAGAAACCGCAACCTTTGAGGCTGAACTGGCGATAAAACTCGAATCAGCCTACAAACCCGATAAACCTTACGTCTTCCCCATCATCGAAAACGACATGCCAATGATCGACTGGCGACCAGCATTCCTTGAGGCTCTGGAGAAGAAAGGCAACATCTCTGGCAGGTTCCATTCAGGGCTGGCAAACGCTTTTGTAGAAATGTGCATGAGGCTCAGAGAAAAAACATCGTCAAACACCGTTGCACTCTCTGGTGGGTGCTTTTTAAACCTTGTTTTCATCAATCTGGTTACAAACGCCCTTAAACAAAGGGGATTTTTGGTTTATACAAACAACATGCTGCCGCCTGGCGACGGATGTGTGAGCTTTGGCCAGGGGGCTATTGTTTGTGCTAATTCAGGAGGAAATTGACTTATGTGCCTTGGAATTCCGGCAAAGATTGTCGAAGTTGACGGGTTGGACGCTGTCGGGCAGATGGCTGGCGTGAATCGTGCCATCAGGCTTGACATGCTCCCGGAAGCAAAGATTGGCGACTATGTGATCGTTCACACCGGTTTCGCCATTGAAACGGTGACAGAGACTGAGGCAATGGAGATTCTTGAAACGATTGAGGCGGCGTATGGCGGAATCCCGGTCTGACCAGATAAAGGAACTCATCGCAAAAATACAGCTTCACACCGACAAAAAACCCCAGACACTCATGGAAGTCTGTGGGACCCACACACACGCAATATTTGCAACGGGCGCAAGATCGCTTATGCCCAAAAACCTGAAAATCATCTCCGGGCCAGGCTGTCCTGTGTGCGTCACATCGCAGGAAGATATCGACAAGATGATCGCCATATCGGAAATTCAAGGTGTTGCCGTATGCACATTCGGCGACATGCTCAAGGTTCCTGGTACGGTTTCGTCGCTCTCACATTCAAAATCAAAAGGGTTTGATGTCAGGATAATGTACTCGCCCTTCGATGTTGTTTCATGGGCTGAGCATGAGCCTGACAAAACATTTGTGCTGGTGGGCATTGGTTTTGAGACCACAACTCCGGGTTTTGCAGCAACGCTTATTGAGGCAAAGAAGAGAAACCTGAAAAACCTCCTGCATCTTTGCCTTCACAAGACAGTCCCAATGGCGCTTGTCGCCCTTGCCAACTCAACTGAAGTCAAAATCGACGGGCTGATCCTCCCGGGTCACGTTTCGGCGATAATCGGCATAGCCCCTTACCAGTTTCTTGCTCAAGTGTACAAAATTCCTGGTGTTGTCATGGGTTTTGAAGGTTTTGACATTGTCACCGGCGTTGAATCGCTCACCGAAATGATTGCCGAGGGTAAACCGTCGATAAAAAACCAATACACAAGGGTGGTCAAAGACATTGGCAACCCCAAAGCAAGAGAGATAGTTGCCCAGGTTTTTGAAGACTGCGACGCAAACTGGCGCGGGCTTGGCATGATTCCGGCGTCTGGATTGAAACACAAAAAAGAATTTCATGATTTCGATGTTTTAAACCGCTATAAAGTTGAAACGCCGGACTCGGCGGAACCAAAAGGGTGCATCTGCGGAAAAGTCATCATCGGAGCAAAAACCCCAAACGAATGCCCCTTGTTTGACAAGGTGTGCACTCCGTCAAATCCGGTTGGCCCGTGCATGGTTTCAGGCGAAGGCACATGCAGCGCATACTTCAGGTATGCCAGGATGGCAAAATGAACGACGTATTCAAACTTTCCGAGGGTGGTGGCGGCGGAGACTCAAGGCTTTTGATCAAGCGTTTGCTTGAGTGCCTTGGGAATGAGACTCTGTGCAAGCTGGATGATTCGGGCGTGATCGGCTTTGAAGGCAGAAACCTTGCCATGACAACCGACGGCTTCGTTGTCAAACCAATCTTTTTCCCAGGCGGAGACATTGGGAAGCTCTCGGTTTGCGGAACGCTCAACGATCTGGCTGTGATGGGTGCAAAACCTCTCGCCATCTCGCTTGCTTTGATAATCGCTGAAGGATTCCCAAAGGAACAGTTTGAAAAAATCCTTGCCTCGATAAAGGAAACTTTGGGTCAAGTGCCAGTTGTCACGGGTGACACCAAGGTTGTTGAATCATCTGCCGCCGATGGGATTTTCATCACGACAACAGGCATTGGTGTTCAGATAGCCAGTCCAAGCGGGACAAAAGTCAGATCTGGCGATGCATTGATCGTTACAGGGTCAATTGGCAGGCACGGCGCTTGCATCATGGCTTCGAGGAATGACCTGGGTTTTGCCGGTCAGCTAACCTCGGATGTAAAACTTCTGGCGCCATCGGTTATGCCGCTTTTTGAAGAATTTGGCGACAAAATCCACGCCTGCCGCGACATCACGAGGGGTGGCCTCTCGGCCATGCTTCACGAATTTTCTGAAAGCTCTGGTGTTGGCATGGAAATTTCTGAGACAGCCATTCCAGTCGACCCGGATGTGAGAGGCTTGTGTCTGGCTCTGGGGCTTGATCCGCTGCATCTTGCCTGTGAGGGGCGGGCTTTGCTTGCCGTTGATGAAACGATAAAAGACGCAGTAATCGACAGACTCACAAGTCTTGGAGAAAAAAGAGTATCCCACGTCGGCAACGCAACTACGGACCACAAATCCTACGTTTATCTGACTACAAAAATTGGTGGAAAAAGGATTCTCGAACCCCCACAAGGCGAGATGCTACCAAGAATCTGCTAGGCCAACTCCTGAGGGTCGTCAAACCCTCTCGGCGTCGTCCTTTCAAGGTAGCGTGAGAGAATAAGCTGCGCCTCGAAGGCGTCCTTTTTGTCTCTCATTTTTTTGTCGGATTTGCCAAGCTCGTGTCCGATTCGCCTGATTTCCTGAGAGGTCATGCGCTCATCCTCAAGCTCAACCGGAAGCGTTGTCGATTTCTTCAGAGCTCCCAGAAACTCATCCACTCTTTTTGTCGAGTCCGTCACGGTTTCATTGAACGGGTAACCAAGCACTATAAGCCCAGCCTTTTTCTCTGAGCAGATTTTCAGGATTGCTTCAACACCGTTTTGCAGGCTTGATTTTTGGATGATTCCAACCGGAAACGAGAAAATGCCGTCAGGAGACCAGGCTACACCAATATTTTTTGAGCCGTAGTCGATTGCCACAATCACCATCAGATGACCCTCAGGCAGTGGAGCGGACAGGAGCCTGTGCAGTAGGTGCAAACGATGCATTTATCGTGGTCGATGTGCGCTTTACCGTCTGAAACGCTGATGGCTTCCTGCGGGCAATTTTCCACGCACACACCACAGCCTTCGCACCAAAACGAAACAAGCATTTTCCTGACAACTTTCGGTTCGGGGACATCGGGAATCTTGCCTTCGAAGAGGTCACAATTGAAATCGACCTCGTTGATGTGTTTCATGCCGACAGCCACAGAGTGCGCATAAGGAAAATCGATGGCGTATTTGAGGCTTTCGGTGGCTCGGTTAAGCAGTTTGCCACCGCCAAGCACTTTCATCAAATAGACACCTTTGCCGGCCTTCCAGGCATTATGGAGTTCCTCCTCCATCTGTGCCTGTGTTCCGTCCTTGATGCCGTAGCCCTCGATGTTAAACATGGAAAACACGCACTCAAGCTCCCTGTAGATGCGCATAAGGCGTGTGATTTCGATTGTGTGGGTTGAAACGCCGACAGCTTTAATCAGCCCGCGCCTCTTGTAATCAAGCAAAACCTCGAGAGCGCGCCAGTGACCCTTGAGTGTGAGAGCCGTTTCCTGCTCGTGCAGGAGGAAGATTGGTATCACGTCGAGCTTCATCTGCCTGAGCGCTTTTTCAACTGATGCAACCATCTTTTCCGGTGTTTCGGAATAGGATTTTGTAGCGATGACGGCTTCATGCCTTATGTGGTTTGGCAGGGCGCCGATGTGGCTTTGGGAGTCATAAAGTTCGGCTGTGTCAAAGAAATTTATACCCCTGTCCCACGCGTGCCTCATCACATCAACGCCGTCGTTAACTGTCAGGCTTGCCTGCAATGGCCCCATGGTCAGGGTTCCAAGGCAAAGATGGCTTACTTCAAGCCCTGTCGTGCCAAAGGGGGTGCGTTTCATCCCAGCAGGTTTTTCATCTCCAGCTCGATTGTGGAGAGTACCTGGTCGGCTGACTCTGGAGCGATTCCACCGGCCTGGCCAAGGTCTGGCTTTCCGCCACCCTTGAAACCGCAGATTGAACCGACTTTTGTGACCAGTTTTCCGCAATGGAAGTTGTTGTAGGGGATTCCCTTGCTGAGGATGCAAAGGTAGCATTTGTCGCCAAGCTTTGAGAGGATTGCAGAGACTCCGTGGTCAAAGGCTTCAAGCGAGAAGTCGGCGACCAGTCGTGCGCCTTCCATGTCGAAACCGTCGGCTCTTGCGATGATGACGTTTGTTGAGCCGAACCGCTTGGCAAGCGCTTCCGCCTGTTCCGAATGAATCTTTGCAAGGCTGGAGATCAGGGCTTTGTTGCGCTTTGTGGTTTCGTCAAGCTGACCGATCATGAACTCGACTTTTTCAAGCGCCTGTCTTGAGCCAGCACCGAGAAGAGTGCCTATTTTATCGAGCTTTTCTTCCTCTTCCTGGATGTGTCTTATTGCCTTGCCTGCAACTTTTGCCTCAATGCGCCTGAGGTTTGCGCCAATGGAAGACTCTGAAACGATTTTGAATGTTCCGATCTCGCCTGTCGAACCAACGTGGCAACCACCGCAGAATTCCATCGAAACCTGTGGAATGTCGACAACGCGAACCCTCGAGCCGTATTTTTCACCAAACAGCGCCACAGCGCCTTTTTTCTTTGCTTCCTCGATGTCATATTCGTTTACGTCGAGGCAGACGTTTGACTGTACCTGTTCGTTTACGAACCGTTCAATCTGCTGGAGGTCTTCGGGTTTGATCTCGCCTGTGTGGGTGAAATCGAACCTCAGCTCCTCGTCGCCAACCCATGAGCCGGCCTGTGCAGCATGATCGCCAAGGATCGACTTGAGGCCGGAATGGAGCAGGTGGGTGGCCGTGTGTGCCCTGGTGATATTTTTTCTGCGTGCTGCATCGACCCTGAGCGTGATCTGGTCGCCAACCTTGATTGTACCCCTGATGATCTTTGCCTTGTGGAGAATGAGGCCGTCAACGGGGGTCGTTGTGTCAATTATCTGGAGTTCGCAGCCATCGTTGAATGCCGTGCCTGTGTCGCCGATCTGTCCGCCTTTTTCGGCGTAGAACGGTGTTTGGGAGACAGTGAACGAAACCAGCTGATGGTCAGCCATTGCCTGAGGCACCGATCCCTGACTGGTCATGATTCCGAGGACTTTGGAGGTGTGCTCGAGCTTGTCGAAACCGACAAAGTTTGAGGCTCCGGTTTCATCCCTGAATGCGATGAGTGCTGTTGAGCGTTCAAACTCTTTTTGGCCGGAGTAGGATTTCCTGCCCCTCTCCTTCTGAGCTTCAAGTTCTGCCTTAAATCCTTCCTCGTCGAGCTTTACGCCCTCTTCCTCTGCAACCTCGCGGGTGAGGTCGATGGGGAAGCCATAGGTGTCGTAGAGCTTGAAGATGGTCGGGCCGGAAAGCAGACCGCCCTTTTCCTTTATCTTTGCTATTTCCTCACCGATTATCTGAAGACCCATGGCAAGGGTTGAGTGGAACTGGGCTTCTTCGGTTGTGAGAATTTTCACGACCGCCTCTTTTCGTTCGGTCAGGAACGGGTAGGCGGAGCAGTAGTTGTCAATGACGGATGGGACAAGCTCGGAGAGGAATGCGTTTTCTATTCCGACTTTTCTGCCTGCGAGCGCTGCTCTTCTGATCAGGCGTTTGAGGATGTAGCCCCTGCCGTCGTTTGCCGGAAACACACCGTCTGAGATCATGAAAACACAAGCCCTGATGTGGTCGCAGATGAGATTTTTCCTGTTTTGGGCAGCGTCTTTCGGGGCAATACCGTTAAGCACATCCATTATTGGCGTGAAGAGGTCGGTTTCCATTGAAGACCTGACACCTTGTGAGACGGCTGAGATGCGCTCAAGACCAGCGCCGGTGTCAATGTTTTTCCTTGGAAGCGGAGCCCTTGAACCATCAGCCTTTGCATCAAACTGAGTGAAGACCACGTTCCAGAGTTCAAGGAAGCGCCTGCCTTCAGAGTCAAAGATGCCATCTTTCATTGGAATGGGCTTGCCTGGTTCAAAGTCAAAATAGATTTCCGAGTCTGGCCCGCAAGGACCAACATCACCCATCATCCAGAAATTGCTTGGATCAAACTGGATTTGTTCCGGTTTCAGCCCAACCTTTTTCCAAATTTCGATTGACTCGTCGTCTTCAGGGTTGACAGTGACCAAAAGCTGGCCAGCCGGCAGTCCCACAACCTTTGTCAGGTATTCCCATGCCCAGGGGATTGCATCTGTCTTGAAATAGTCTCCGATTGAAAAATTTCCGAGCATTTCAAAGAATGTATGGTGGAAAGGCGATTTGCCAACGTTGTCGATGTCGTTTGTGCGAACGCACCTCTGGACGCTGACGAGCCTTGAGCTGATCGGCTTTCTCTCGCCTGTAAAGTAAGGTTTGAGTGGAACCATGCCTGCAAGTGTGAACATGATGGTTGGATCCTGCGGGATGAGTGAGGCGCCTTCAAGTCTGTAATGGCCGCGATCACCGAAAAATGATAAAAACGATTCACGAATTTCCTGAGATTTCATTTTTGCTGCTCTTTCTTTTTATAAGACTAGTCGAGGCTGTCCAGAGACTTTGAATGGGAGCCTTCGTCCCAAACCCTTAATCTTTCTGATGAAACGGCCACATTTTTGGTTGCGAACAAGAACACGTTTTTGCCTACTTTCTCCACCATACCGTCGAGAGCGTAGACTGCGCCTGATGCAAAGTCGATGAATCTTCTGGCAACTTCCTTGTCTGTGTCTTCGAAGTTTGCCATGATTGGTCTGCCCTGTTTGAGCGAATCAACTGCTTTTCTTGCCTCGTCGAAGCTTGATGGGGAGGTGACCACCACCGTGAGTTTGCCAAGCGAGGTCATTATCTGGCCTTCCGCTTTTCTGGATTCCTTGACAGGGGTCTCCTCAATCTCAGGCTCCTGCCTTTCAATCTCCTCCTCGTCGGAGAGTCCCAGAATGTTTTTGAACCAGTCACCGATGCCCATAACCACCTCCAAAAAGGATGCGTCCGAGCCTCAGGAGAGTGGCGCCACAGGCAATGGCGGTCTCAAAATCACCGCTCATGCCGTAGCAACGCTCCATCCTTGCGCCCGAAATCCGCTCGCACTCGCTGGCAAGACTGTCAGCTTTCAAAAAGATATTTTCAATTATTTTATCCTGTGCGTCAACAGGAGCCATTGTAAATACGCCTGACAGTTTTAGATGTTCAGTTTTCCTGATGAAATCAGCGAGTTCACCGAAAGCCTCCAGGTTGACCCCGGATTTTTGCTCTTCACTGCTGATGTTTACTTCAATCATCACAGGCAAAATTTTTGTTGCCTTTTCATCAAGCA
>CAZXEH010000012.1:40147-57345 GCA_964639885.1 uncultured Caldisericales bacterium
CCGATGTCGCCTTCCTTGATGGTTGTCGGTGTGCGGAGTTTCATTGATGCCTGTCTGGAATCGAAGCCTGTTGCGATGACGATTACTTTGAGCTGATCTTCCATGGTCGGGTCGATGACTGCGCCCCAGACGATGTTTGCCTTTGGATCAACATTCTTGTTGACATAGCGGGCGACTTCGTTTGCTTCGCCAATCTTGAAGTCCTTGCCACCGATTACGTTGCACAGCAAGCCTTTTGCGCCTTCAAGCGACTGGTCGAGGAGCGGTGAAGTGATAGCGGCCATTGCAGCTTCTTCTGCCCTGTTCTCACCCCTGCCGACACCGATGCCCATCCAGGCTGTTCCGGCTTCCTTCATGATGGTTTTGACATCGGCGAAGTCAACGTTTACAAGACCTGGAACTGTGATGATGGTTGTTATTCCTTCAACGGCCTGTCTCAATACTTCGTCGACCATTGTGAAAGCCTCTGTAAGGCTGGTGTTTTTGTTTGCTGCATCAAAAAGCCTGTCGTTGTTGATTGTGATCATTGCGTCAACCTTGTCGCGGAGTTTGGAGATGCCGTTTTCTGCAACGTCAGCCCTTCTCTCACCTTCAAAGCTGAACGGCCTTGTGACGATGCTGATGGTGAGTGCGCCAAGATCCCTTGCGATCTGTGCAATTATTGGGGTTGCACCTGTGCCTGTTCCACCGCCCATGCCGGCTGTGAGGAAAATCAGGTTTGCACCCGAGAGCATCTCTGCGATGATGTCCTTGCTCTCTTCCGCAGCCTTCTCACCAATGTCTGGCAGCGATCCTGAACCAAGACCCCTTGTGACTCTTGGACCTATCTGTATCTTTGTTGGCGCAAGCGACATACGGAGCGCCTGAGTATCAGTGTTTATCGAGATGAATTCGCAACCTTCAAGCCCGGCCTCGATCATGCGGTTGATGGCGTTGTTGCCGCCGCCGCCGATTCCGACAACTTTTATGACTGCATTTGTGCCTTCCCAGACATCGAATGCGTTGCTCATGTTTCAACCTGCCTTTCAGACTAACCATTCTACAAACAATTGCCGATGTTTCAACAATAATCTCTATTGGACGGACGTCACCTGGTATGGGATGTCAGCCTTGATAACCATAGGAAATGCCTTTTTTTCAAGCTTCAAGCCTTCAAGCAGAAGGGCCACCGAGCCAAATTTCACATCCATGTTGGCGTCGTCACCTAATACTATCAGTGACCCCTGGGTGGTTTTGGCATAAATTCCCGCCACATTTTCCAGATAAACCCTCTTGGTTGCTGAAGGAAGAGGCACTCCTGAGGCTTGGGCCGAAAACGATTTTGGAGCCACAAGACAGAATGTTCTTCCGTTACCAAACTGCACAAACTCGCGTTTGTTGAGCATCACTTCAGTGATTGTTGCCGGGAAGCTCTTCCGAGTTTTGAGCACTTCAGCAATACATGGCTGTAGAAGTTCAGCGTATTCCGATTTTGGAAGGATGTCCTCGTTGCCGGTTGGATCGACATACTTGACAGAAAGCACGACCGGGGCGTTGTCTGGTGGTGACCCTTCGATGAAGTTTCCGAGCACATCAACCTTTATTCGGTCAGAGCCATAATTGATGACGAAGAAATCTTTCTTTTCAGTCACAACAACTGTTGCCTGGAAGAAAAAACCTTTTCTTATCTCGATTTTTTCAACCAATGGGCCAAGCATTTTGGTTGCGTCGGTAAACTGTGAGTTCGCTGTGGGCACCATGCCCATGACAAGCTTGGACTGGACGTACTTTGCCACCTTATCAACCTGCACGCGTTCGCACCCCTCATAGTTCACCTTTGAGAAGGGAACCAGGGGTGGAACGAAGGACAGGAAAAGAAAAAGCACCAAAAGCATGCCAAGAACCAACGGCACGGCTTTCAGTATCGACGCGTAAGCCCTCATATTTTCTCAATATAACGTGGGTCACCAGCCTGTCAATAAGGTGGCGACCGGTTTTGACTGATTTTCACAAAACAAATATTGTGCAATCCTTCCGAATTCCCGTTAATTCGTTTGAAATGAACAAAGATGCTTGAAAGCTGGATTTTAATTATGGAAAAACAGAAAATCCAGTCCCAATTTGGGGTTTTATGGATTCATTTTTCATAATCATTAAATCAGAAATTAATATATTGTAAATAACAAATACCGAACATTCTTTCGGGTCTGTTTTGAATCGATACAGACTCAAAAAGTTGGAGAATGCTGATAAATTCAGGCGCTGATCAGCTTTTGCTTGATTGAGCCGTAGATTTTGTCAGCCTCTGCCAATGCGGAAACCTCGACAGCCTCTGCCAGCTTTGCGATTTCAGCTGATTTTGCCTTGTCAGCAAGCCCAGGAAGGTTGATCATGACATTGAGATGTGCGCCACAGACAGCGGTTTTAACGCAAAGAGCTGCCACTCCGCCGTCGGAAAGCGAGTTCTGGTTTCCTTTGTCGGCAACTGCCGCAATGAGCTTGAGGGCTTCAGCACTTTTCTGCATGGTTTTGAGCGGAACCATGATGGCTTTGAGCGTTGCTTCCTGCATCCTCTTCTCTTTGTACTCGTCGGTTTCAGGCGTACCCGACGGAAGTTTTCTGCAGGCCAGGAATTCGTTGAATGCGTCTGAATCTTCCTGAATCAAAACCATCAGGTCTTCAACCAGCTTGTCACCGGTGGCTGCAACCTGCTCCATCTCTTCCTTCACTTCGGCAAAACGTTTGGATTGTGAGAGCTTCGCAACCATCGCTGCCAAACCGGCAGCAAGAGCACCACATGAAGCAGCGACCGATCCGCCACCGGGAGCCGGTGACTTTGAAGCAACTTCCTTGATGAACGGTTTTGGATGCCAGCTGACCTGACTTTCATCCGATGTACCCAGCCTCATCTCAAGTATCTGCGATTTCTTGAACTCCCAGAGGTTGAGGTAGGATTCTGAAACGTCGAGGATTGCATCAAGCGGAACCATGCCAACGATTTCTGCTCCGATTGGGAGGACACCGAGTCTCATGGCTTCAGTCTTTATTGCCTCATAGACCAGACGAAGCGAGGTTTTTGTGTAGTTTGTCATGTTCATCGAAACCTGGACATAGCCACGTTCCTTGATGTCGAAACCGAGGGCTTTGCAGAATTTGAATCCGCCAGACCTGAAGCGGATGAGTTTTGCAATATCTTTTGCTATCTGGACGTTTTTGGTTCCAAGGTTCACGTTGAAGGCAACCAGCGGGAATCTTGCGCCAACAACAACCGCTCCTGCTGTCGGGTGCATCTTCGGTTCGCCGATGTCAGGATCGCGTTCGGGTTTGACACCCATCTCGTCTTTTATGGCTTCGTACTCACCCTGCCTTATGTAGGAAAGGTCTTGTCTCGCTGGGATTCTCGCAGCGTCCTCATAAAGATAAACCGGAATCTGCAGCTCTTTCCAGATGCGTTCGCCAAGTTTTACGGCAAGGTCGACAGCCTCTTCGGTTGTTACGTCGGAGATTGGCACAAACGGGATTACGTCAGTAGCGCCAAGCCTAGGGTGTTCGCCCTTCTGGTGGTTCATGTCGATGAGCTTTGAAGCCGTCTGACACATCTTGAAGGCTGCGTCTGATGCTGCCTGCGGATCGCCGGCAAAGGTGATGACACACCTGTTGTGATCGGCATCCATCTGGACATCAAGCAGTTTGACTCCCTGGGTTTCGACAACACACTGTGCGATTGCGTCCACAACTTCTTTTCTCTTGCCCTCTGAAAAATTCGGTATGCATTCAACAATCTTTGCCATCTATCTGGCCTCCTTGCCTGAAATGTAAACGGTTTTTACCGGGTTGTTGGCAAATTCATACGGTATGGTGTTGACTGAATGTCCGTCAAGGATCAGGAAATCAGCCTTTTTCCCAACCTCAATCGACCCGACTTCCTCATGAAGACGGAGCGACCAGGCAGCGTTGATGGTCACAGCAGCCAAAGCCTCGTATGGTGAGAGTCCGTAGTTCATGCAGGCCAGACCCATGACGTGTGGAATTGACTGGATTGTGCAGGAGCCCGGGTTTCTATCCGTGGCAAGAGCGATTATGCAGCCAAGTTCAATGGCTTTTCTTGCTCTGGCGTATGGCTTGCCAAGGAAGAACGAGGTTCCGGGGAGGAAGGTGCAGACAGTGCCTGAATCGGCCATTGCTTTGAAGCCTTCGTCGGAAGTGTTGATGAGGTGGTCGGCAGAAAGAGCGCCAAGGGTTGCTGCCAGCTTTGCGCCACCGGTGTCTGCCAGTTCATCGCAGTGAAGCCTGCAGGCCATTCCTGACATCTTGACGATTGCCTCAGTCTCCTCGTTGGTGTATGCGCCCTTGTCACAGAAAACATCTATGAAATCAGCAAGAGGAATGCAGCTTGAAAGCATTTCGCCGGTGAGCAGGTCAAGGTACTCCTGCCTGGTCATCTCTTTGGGGAAAGAGTGCGCTCCAAGGAAGGTTTTTCTGACACTGACGCCAAACCTGTCCTCAAGCACTTTTGCCATTTCCAGCTGTCGAACTTCAGTTTCAGTGTTCAGTCCGTAACCGGACTTGATCTCAAAAGTTGTTGTGCCATGACGGATCATTTCCCTCATACGCCTGGCTGACTGGTCAAAGAGCTCCTGGTCCGAAGCCTCTCTTGTAGCCTTAACCGATGAAACGATGCCTCCGCCAGCTTTCATGATGGTTTCATAGGTCTCGCCTCTGAGCCTCATCTCGTACTCGTTTGCGCGGGATCCGGCAAAGACCAGATGAGTGTGGGAGTCGACAAAGCCAGGTATAACACAGGCACCGTGAGCATCAACAATGGTCAATGCCTCGAAATGCCTGAGAATATCTTCGTTTTCGCCGACTGCAACAAAGCGACCGTCTTTCACGGCGATCGCTGCGTCATTGATTATGCCGACGTCTCCAAGCTCTTTCCCTCTTCTGGGAATCGAACCTTTCAGGGTCGCCAGTTCACCAATGTTTTTGATTACGAGGTCTGCCCTCATTTTGACTTTGGAGCCGCCGTGATTTTGTTGATCGTGTCGATGATGATCTTCTTTATGCCGTCGTTTGTCCAGCCACCCATGAGAAGAACCTTGCCGTCTTTTGCTTCAATGATTCCAAACAGTGATTTGACGGGTTTCTGTCCCATAATCTGAACAGGCTCAGCTATAAAATAGCTGCCTGAACAGCTTTCCATGGTGATACCCTTGTCTTTGAGTGAATCCACTATCCACGTGAACGGCTTTTCAATATTGTTCAAACCAAATCCGATAAAATTTTTAAAGACACCGTTCATGGTTTCTGCAGAGGTGTCTTTGTCGAGAACATACACGGACAGGTAATCCCTAAGGGGCATGGGGAGTGAAATGCCTCCCTGTACAGTTCCATCAATCTTTTTGCCGTCCTTGGCCAATTTGTTCTGGATATCTTCAGGTGTAAGATTCATTTTGTTGTTTGAACCGGCAGGATAAAAAATTGCTCCGGCATCCTGAACGATTTGATGCATTCTGAGTGTGTCGGATGTCGTGTCTAGCTTCCAGCCTTCCGGTGTTGGAATTTTTACAAACCCGAGCGGATCTTTATATTCAGTCAGGTTTGCCGGTTCGACATCTTTTGACTGAATGGTCTTGAACGACTTAATGATTTCGTCTCTGTTGGCATCGCTGTCAAACTTGCCGTGAAGGTAAGCTGTGAAATCATTCCCCTCAATGTAGGCAACAGCAGAGCCTGCAACAAGTCCCTTCATTGGTTTGTCGCCAAACAGCCAGGCATTCGCATTCTCAATCTTTGTACCCATAACCTTGCCCTTGGACGAGAAGAACTGGACAAGATCATCTTCTGCAATAATGTTCTGTCCTGTCAGGAACTTTTGAATGTCGTCAATCTTGGCGTCTTTTGTAAACACTGCGCAGAGAATGTTGTTTGGTGAAAGGCCTGCGATATCGGTTGCGGAGTCACCGGTTTTTTCGGTATTCTTTACTGCATCTGCAGGCTTGAACAGGTATGGCGCCTGACAGTTTTCGAGACCGTAAGGGGCGGTATCCACAAGGCTGGTTTTCATGATCCAGTTACTTGGGACATCCATTTCAAAATATCCGTCTTTTTGCTTGAAGTGGTTGTTGACAAGCTCCGAGTCAGGAGCTTTAGAGCCACCACCAACGATAGCGCCAATGACGAGAGCAACAACGATAAGTGCGGTTGCTCCGACCGAGAGCCACAGATAGAGTTTCGACCTTCTCTTTTTTTGCTGTTCCATAACCGAAATGCGCGGAACTTTTTTGGCAACCGGTTCTCTTTTGATGTGTCTCTTCGTCTTTTTCGGCATTTTTTCTACCCCTTGATGACGCCCAACGGCCTCATTTTCACAATTTTTCTGGCGATCCCTGCAGCTTCTAGGACGTTTGTCACAACCTCAACGTCCTTGTAGGCTCCTGGCGCCTCTTCGATCAAAGTGTCGTTGCTTTTTGCCAGAAATGCCACTCCTGCTTCGTTAAGCTGCTTTGTTAGCCCTGAAACGTTGTAGCGTTCGAAGGCCTTGGTTCTTGAAAGCAGCCTGCCGGCTCCGTGGCAGGCGGAGGCAAAAGCTTCGCTGGCTCCTTTTTGAGTGCCAACCATCACAAAACTATATCTTCCCATGTCGCCCGGCACAAGTACCGGGTGGCCGGTTGACTCGTACTCCTTTGGCAGACCTGGCATACCGGCAACAAACGCCCTTGTTGCGCCTTTCCTGTGTACAACAACTTTTTTGCCACCGTGGGTTTCCATCTTTGCGATGTTGTGTGCCACGTCATAAACAATCTTTGCTTCAAGCTTTGAAACCGGGACGTTCAAGCCTTCGGAGAGCGACTGCCTGACCCAGTGAGTGATCACCTGTCTGTTTGCCCACGCATAGTTGGCTGCAGCAGCCATCGCTCCAAAATAACGCCTGCCTTCATCCGACTTCACCGGTGCACAGGCAAGCTGCCTGTCAACCAGCTGAATGCCGTATTTCTTCGAGGCAGCCATCATCACTTCTATGTAATCGGTTGCCACCTGATGACCCAGCCCTCTTGAACCTGTGTGGATGAGAGCGACGAGCTGACCCTTGAACAGACCGAAAACCTTTGCTGTCTGTTCGTCATAGACTTCGGAAATTTCCTGGATTTCAAGGAAATGGTTTCCGGCGCCCAGTGTTCCAAGCTGTGGCAATCCCCTGCTGGAAGCCTCTCTCGAGACTGCATCGGGATTTGCACCGTTAATGGCGCCTTTATCTTCGATGAATCCGGCATCTTCAGGAAATCCGAACCCCTGGTTGATCGCCCAGGAAGCGCCATCGACAAGAATCTTTGGCAACTGGTCACGCGAGACTTTGAGCCTGCCTTCCGAGCCGACACCTGTTGGGATGTTTGCAAACAGTCTCTCAACAATTTTTGGCACCGATTTGGCGATGTCTTTGGCCACTAGCGCCGTTGAAATCAACCTTACGCCACAGTTGATGTCGTATCCGACACCACCGGGTGAGATGACCCCTTTATCCTCGTCGAAAGCAGCCACGCCACCGATTGGGAAGCCGTAACCCCAGTGAATGTCGGGCATGGCGATGGAAGCGTTTATGATTCCGGGAAGGGTTGCAACGTTTGCCACCTGCTCAAGAGCGTTGTCGGAGAAAAGCGATTCCTCCATCGCAGGGCTTGCAAAAACCAAACCCGGCACTTTCATGCCGGGTTTGTAGGTGTCTGGTATCTGGATGCGGTTGCTGTCCAACCTTATGGTTGTTTTATGCCACAAACCGCCCATGTCACTTTGAAATTTTTGCGTTAAGGTTGCTCTTGCCCGAGAAGGTCACGTTTTCTTCAAGCCTGAAGCGTGAGGTTTCAAGTTCGATGTCGCCAAGTAGCTTTGATCCTTCGAGAAGTTCGATGAGTTCCTTGCAGTAGAGGTTGCCTTCGATGAAACCAAGGTTTGTGACCGATCTCATTTTGACTTCGCCTTTGATGTGGCCTGATTTTCCAACGATGAGATGACCTTCACCTGAAACATTTCCTTCCAGTGAACCGTCGATGCGAAGGATGCCATTGCAAATCACCTCGCCGACCAGACGGACTGTTGAGGCAATGTAGGACTCTGACCTATCACGAAGGTCGGTTGGTGCTCTTCCAAACATGATCTTTTTCTCCTAGAACGGGAATTGTTCAGGATTTACGGCTGTGTCGTTGATCCTGATTTCATAATGTACGTGTGGGCAGTCGGCGTTTCCTGTTTCACCCATGGTTGCAACGACCTGGCCTGCTTTGACCATTTCGCCGACTTTTACCAGAAGGGTGTCACAGTGGGCGTATCTTGTGACGATTCCACCGCCATGGTCGATGTCGACGCAAGTTCCGTAGCCAGAGAAGTTTTCCTGAGCCCTTACGACCTTGCCGGAAGCGGTTGCATGGAGCGGGGTGCCTGTTGTGTTTACAATGTCGACGCCCTGGTGGAATGACTGTGTCCAGTCTCTATAACCAAACGGAGATGAGAGGCGACCTTTTGCCGGCCAGCCTGACGGTGTGTGTTCAAGGATGTTTTTGCATTCTTCGGAGTTGATCTTGAGCTGCTGAAGGTTTCTTGACCATTCCTTCACGTCTGTCATGATCTTGTCGCCAGCTTCCTCAATCTTTGAGTAGGATTCCGGCATGTAGCCTGACGCTGGTTTTGGAACCGGCTGATAGTCAAGATGGTTTTCTTTCATCAGGGTTTCCCACGACTGATCTTGCGAGATGTTGCCGATTGAGGCGCGGACTTCCTTGTCGATGCCACCGGCATAGTCGATGTACTGGCTGATGATTGAGTACTGATTTTCGATTTTTGTGAGCTTGTTGTTGAGGATGTGCAGGTTCTCCCTCTGGAGGTCGACAAGCCTGCGGTTTGATCCCTGGCGGAGGGTCTCAATCTTGGTCTCTGCCTGGACGAAACGGTTAACATAAAATCCAAGCACCGAGAATCCCAAAACGGCCACGATTACCAGTCCGTAAACAATTGTCAGTGGAATCCTGACGATGCGGACCGGAGAGTCGTAATGCGGGACAACCATCATGGTCAGATCCCTTTTCACGCTCTTTGACTTAAGAAGCATTTGCACCTCCGATGAAGCAGGGGGAATCAAGGAACATTGTTTGTTCCTTTCTTTTTTGGTTCGCTTGCTGTGTCCTTTTTGCTTTCGGCATCTGGTCTTGGAATGGTGAGGTCATCACCCTTGATGCCATTCTGGATTGCAGTTCTGATGTAATCACCGGCGTCCATGAACGTGTCGCCGATCATGAGTTCGAAGTGGATGTGGGGTTCAGTTGAGTTGCCGGTTGAGCCAATGTATCCAATAATCTGTCCACGCTTGACCTGGTCGCCTTCCTTGACGAGGTTTTCCACGTTGTGGCCATATCTTGTTTTGATTCCGCCTGAATCGTTTCTGTGAAGGATTTCGATAAAGTTTCCGTATCCAAAGTACCATCTTGAGATTTTCACCACGCCATCGGCAACGGCGTAGATTGGTTCACCGAGGGTTCCGTCAACGTCAATACCTGTATGGTATTCAGCCCATCCTGAGATTGGGCTGATGCGGTTTCCAAAACCTGGGGTGAGATCGCGTCTGCCGGGTTCGCCCGCTCTTCTGAACAGGAACGGATCCGGGACTGGCCATCTGTTTGGTGTGTGGTTCTGGAACCAGAGGGTGTTTTTGGACTGTCTTGCGTCTTCGGCGACAGTGTTGAGCGTGATGTCAGCCTGGGCGACGAGTTCTTTTATCTTGAGACCGAGTTCCATCGCCCTCTGCTGCGGATCGATGGTGGCTGCGAAACCTGCGTTGGTGGATGCCTTGTTGAGATCATCGTAACTGATTGAGGCGGGTTTCATCTGAAGGGTGTTGCGGATTGTGTTTGTCTTGGTCTCGAGGTCTTTGGCAACGTCTGTGAGCCAGCCGATGTTTTCCTCGCCCCTTCTGATTTCAGCTTTTGTGTAGGCGATCTGCTGTTCGAAAAGTTGTGTCAGGTGCGATGTTCCACCGGCGACAAGAAGGTTGTACTCACTCATTCTTGAGGGGTAGAGCACGAACATGAAGTTGAGGACGAGGCAGATGATCACAGTTGCCGTCACTGATCCGGCGTAGATGAGCGCCCAGTTCAAACTGAAATTGAACGGTCTCTTTCCACCCGACCAGATGATCAGGCCCATAGATTTTGTTTCTGTCCTCTTGTGCACCGTCACGCCTTTCAAAAACTCCTGTTGAACCTTTTCAGGCCAAAAGGAATACTAATTGTCAATGCAGGCAAGTATATTTGACGCACCCTCCCAGTCAAGTTTGCCAATTAACTGCGTGCAGGAAGGTTACAGTCCAAAGTTAAGGAAAAGGCATAATTGATGGAAGAATGGCCAAGTTGGGCAGGGTTGACACAGTGATATTTTCGGTCTTATTATGCACATATTGTGTGTTTTTATTTTTAATGCTATATTTTTTTACTATTGAATTTTCGGTATGATTTTCAGTTCCGAAAGCCTCAACTTCATTGCTTCGTTGGAAACCCTGAAAATCCAGGCCATTTCAGGAATAACATCCATACCCGTTAACAATGACCTGAATTGATTGTGGATTTTCCTGATCATTTTTGCAGGCATAAGAAGATTGGTTGCAAAAATGTCTGCCTCCCTCTCGATTTTGGGATCGCCTTTACCTGAATGATCAAAACTTTCACCCTTGTGCATCAGGAAATGACCTATCTCATGGGCAATTGTGAAGCGTTTTCTTGCAAAAGACCGGTTTTCATTGACAGCAATGAAGATTTCATCACCTTTTCTTACCAGGAGGCCGTCAATCTCGGCAAATTTTCTGAAGAAAACCTTTATGCCAAGCTGTTTGCATATCCCAAGCACATGAATCTGGGATGGTGTTTCACAAGAACCAACGAGTCCAAGTGCAAGCTCTAGAGGCTTTCCGATGAAGCCACCTTCTCCTTTTTGCACACGAAATCGATGAAGTCGAGAATCTCCCTTTTGCCAGCTTCTGAAAGGTTGTTTGCCATCCTGATGTTAAGCTTCACAAGTTCAAGCGAGTCCGATTTGTCCTCGATCAGCTGTGAGATTGTCAACCCAAAGAAATGGGCGATCTTCACAAGCGTTTCGATTTTGGGCTGGAGCTTGCCTGTTTCAAACTCAGACAGGTTCGACTGTGGAATTCCCGTGCCCCTGGCGACATCCGTCTGCGTGAACTTGAGCTTCTGACGCAAATCCCTTATTCTATCCCCAATGTTAACCTCTGCCATGAATTCATATATAACGAACAAAAGCAAATTTTCAATAGCAGACTTGCACCTGCACGGCAAGCATGCAATCTCGGTTTCCAAAAAACTGACACCGTCAAACATCCTGATCTGGGCTAAAATCAAGGGAGTGGATGTGATCGGAACGGGTGATTTCCTGCATGAACAGTGGAGAAACGAGTTTCTGCCATACATCGACGAGAAAACGGTGGTTCCCACAACAGAAATCTCACTCCACTTCAACTATAAGAACAGAAAAGCGGCAATACACCTGGCACTGGTTTTCTCAAACATCGACGGTGGAATCTGCGTGGCAGAGTCCCTGAAAAGTTTTGCTCCTGTTGAAAGATTGGCAAGACCTGACATTTTCATGACGCCGGACGAATTCTGTCAGAGAATTTGGGAATGTGACGAGAAATGCGCAATCATCCCCGCGCACATATTCACTCCTTACTTTGGCGCACTTGGAGCAAGGGGGCTGGATGACCTCGAAATATTCAAAGGTTGTCTGAAAGCTGTTGAAACCGGCATCTCCGCCGACATTGAGATGTGCAGTTCAGTAAAAGCTCTTGATAACTTTGCATTTGTCAGCTTTTCTGACGCACATGGCCTGCAAACCATCGGCAGAGAATCGACGATTATTAGAATCGGCAATGTTTCAGAGGAAATCACCAAACCTGTCGCAACGATCGAATGCCACCCGGAACTCGGAAAATACCACCTCACAGGCCACAGAAAATGCAGCTTCTCAACAGAAGAGGCCGTTCCTGGACTCATTTGCCCGGTCTGTGGAAAAAAGATGGCAAGAGGAGTCGCTGAGAGGCTTGGATTCTTCAAAAGATCGGACAGAACCCCGCCTGAATCGATAAAGATTGTGCCGCTGCTTGACATTCTGATGAACTCATGTGGCACAAACTCAAAAACTTCCAGACAGGAGAAGCTTTTCTTGAAGGCTGTCGAGGTTATTGGCAATGAGTATTATATATTGTTGCAGGCAGATGCCGATGAACTGGCAAAATGTTTTGACGATTCCACAATCACTCTCATTCTGGCTGCAAGGTCTTCTGATGTTGCAATAACCCCAGGTTATGACGGTGAATATGGCAGATTGTCAAAAAGCAATTGCTAGCCACTATTCCCTGCCTTATGAATCGAAACTCCTTTTGGCTTTTCAAACGAATTTTGTGCACAATCTGCACAATTTAACATCAATCACATGTTGACATCGGGTCATAAATACTTATCAATGTCATATCCATCAAAATGGAGGTAATGTTTTGAAGAAGATAGCTACAATAATTGCCATTGCCACACTCTTTGCCGGTTTTTCAACCGTTGGGGCCGGCTCAGTCCAGATTGCTGACAAACTGCAGTCCCCAACTGCATGCGTTAGCCCGAATGGTGAAAACGTGTTCTTTGTCACAAGGTCTGCTGGCACCGTGCCAACGACTTCAATCAAGGTTTTGAACACTAATTCTAACACGGTTACAGAAATCGCCAGAGACTGCAAGCCTTCCTTCGGTTCAGACATCACATACCTTGCATCCGACAAGTACTTCTGCTACATCGACACTCGTGATAACGGCGGAAACACCTACAACGTCTACTCTTATCCAATCGGGTCATCCAAGTCTACACTTCTATTTGCCAGGTCACATCCGATTGTGAAAATGGCTGTGGTCAGGACGAACCTTGTCTGGTTCGAGTCAGGAGAGACCATGTCGATATGGACAAAAGCCCTCGACAGCAGCAGTGAACCAGTTCAAATCGCACCCCTCGGAGTCGAGAACACCTCAAACATTTCAATGTATGCTTTCACATACAACAACGTCGACTATGTCGTTTACGATGACAAATCGAATGACAGATCGGCAATCAGGCTTTACAACCTCGCAACAAAGGAAACAACGACCATTGCAGATACGGAAGTTGCCGAGTACAGCCCAAGGTATCAGAATGGATACATCTTCTACATCAAGTGCAGAATCCAGGATCCGTATACGCCGGCATCGACATTCCACGGCGGATCAATTGAATGCTACTCGATCAACGATGCCTCTACAAAGCCAATCTACGAGTTCGACGGCATGTATCTGCCAACCCTCATTTCGAACATGAGGAACGACAGCAACTTCTATTTCACGCTCGTCAACCGTGCAACTTCTGCCTTTGAATGCAAGAAATACAACATAGGCGCTCAGTCACTTTATCCTGGTTTCACTTCCGATGGTAGCACGTTCATCAACATCCCCCAGGAATCCTGCAACGCCAACACCGTCTGCTTCTCCGAGTTCACAAACATGTTCTCTTCAAACCTCTACACGTTTGATACAATCGCTCAGGCAAAAAACACAGTTTCGGATTCAAAAGATTCAGAGCTGATGGTTGGCTATGCCGGAAACAGGTACATCTACTCAGCCATCGAGTTCACACCGGACTCAACCCCGAGAATGCCGATCATCTCAAACATCAAGCTGATGACCTGGGAAAAGTAAAATTTAGCATTTTAAACAAAAAAGCCAGGCGCAAAGCCTGGCTTTTTTCTTTGGTTCAACATTCAAATCACTGTTCAGTGACGACTTCCTCCACACCCGGGTCATTCATTCTGGTGACCGAGATGACCTTGTCGCCTTCCTCGAGCTTGATAAGCCTTACGCCGGTTGCATACCTGCCAAGCTGCGGGATTTGCGAGGTGCTGATCCTGATTGTCTGGCCCTTGACCGTCATGATGAACAGGTGTTCGTCGTTTCTGACAACTCTGCAGGAGACAACCTGTCCTGACTTTTCGTTGATGTTCATGGCTCGGACACCCTTGCCACCGCGCTTGATCAGTCTGAAGGTGTCAAATTCGGTGCACTTGCCATAGCCGTTTTCCGAGATGCAAAGGAGGGCGGTGTCCGGCTCTTCCACTTCCATACCGATAACCTGGTCGCCGATGTCGAGTCTGATGCCAATGACACCCTTTGATGACCTTCCGGTTATCCTGATGTCGCCTTCATTGAATCTTACAGCCTGACCCATCTTTGAAACGATGACCACTTCCTCGCCCTGATTGACCGGCCTTGTCTTTTTCAGCCAGTCGTCATTTTCGAGCGTGATTGCGATGATGCCGGTTTTCCTGACTGACTCGAACGACTTAAGCTCGAGCTTCTTCACGGTTCCTTTGGCCGTAACCATCATTAGGTTCCTGTCGTCCCACATGGTGACCGGGAGGATAGTTGTGACAAATTCTGACGGAAGCAGTGGAAGAATGCTTGTGATCGCTGTTCCCTTTGCAGCCCTTCCGACTTCAGGGATGTCATAAACCTTGAACTTGTAGACTTTGCCAAGGTTTGTGAAGGCCAGCATGTCGGTCTTGTTGGTGACAGCGTAGATGTCCTGAGCCGAATCCTCGCCATGCGACTGGACGCCGATGACACCCTTGCCACCGCGACCCTGTGCACGCCAGGCTTCAGCTTTGACACGCTTCATGTAACCATCTTTTGTCATGGCCACAATCACCGAGTCGTCGGAGATGAGGTCTTCACGCTTGATTTCAATCACATCGGAGGCAACGACTTTTGATCTTCTCTTGTCACCGAACTTCTTTTTCATTTCAAGGAATTCGTCCTTGATGAGCTTTTTCATGACTTCCGGCTTCTCAAGGATGGCTGTGAGATCGGTGATTTTTGCAATAAGCTCAGCTATTTCCCTGTCGATCTTGTCAACCTCAAGCTTGGTAAGCTTGGCAAGGCGCATGTCCAGAATTGCCTTGGTCTGTTCGTCTGAAAGGTTGAACCTTGCCTTCAAGCCTGCAGCTGCAGCTTCGGTGCTGTCGGCGCTTCTGATGACGGAGATGGTTTCGTCGATGTTTGTGATGGCGATTCTCAGGCCTTCCAAAATGTGTTTTCTGTCCTGAGCCTTTTTAAGTTCAAACTCTGTTCTGCGCCTGACCGTGTCAGTCCTGAAGTTCAGGAAGTTGCGCAGCATTGAAGCAAGATTGGTTTCAACGGGCTTTCCATCGATGATGGTGAGCATGATGGCGCCAAATGTCGTCTGGTAAGTTGTGTGCTTGAAAAGCTGGGTTTCAACAAGTGTCGGGTCAGCTCCCTGTTTGAGTTCGATGACGACCCTAAGGCCTTCCCTGTCTGACTCGTCACGAAGATCGCTGATTCCTTCAATCCTCTTGTCGCGGACCAGGTCGGCAATGTCAGCAATCATCTGTGCCTTGTTGACCATGTAGGGGATTTCCCTGATCACGATGGCCTGTCTCTTGCCTTCGTTTTCAAGTTCGGAAATACCTCTTGTGATGATCGAGCCACGACCAGTCTCGTAGAATTTCCTTATTCCGGCGGGAGAGATTATCTGTCCACCGGTTGGGAAGTCGGGGCCAGGCATGAGTGCGAGGAGTGCATCAAGCTCAACCTCTTCATCTGTCCTTTCGATCATGTAGGTCAGGCAGTCGACGATTTCGCCGAGGTTGTGTGGCGGGATGTTTGAAGCCATGCCAACGCCTATGCCCGAGGAACCATTGAGCAGAATGAGCGGAAGCCTTGCAGGCATCACAAGCGGTTCATCGAGCGTGTTGTCGAAGTTCTTTGTCCAGGAGGTTGTGTTCTGGTCAAGCTCTTCAAGCAGCGATTCACCTACCGATGTCAGCCTGACTTCCGTGTAACGCTGGGCAGCAGCTGCGTCTCCGTCTATTGAACCAAAGTTTCCCTGACCGTCGACCAGAGGGTAGCGGGTTGAGAACGGCTGAGCCAGTCTTACAAGTGCATCATAGATCGCAGTTTCACCGTGCGGGTGATATTTACCGAGAACGTCTCCGACGATCCTGGCTGATTTTTTGTGGGGTTTGTCATGAGTATTGCCAAGTTCGCTCATAGCGTAAAGGATTCGCCTGTGGACAGGCTTGAGTCCGTCCTTGGCATCCGGTATTGATCGGCCGATGTTGACCGACATGGCGTAGTCGAGGTAGTAAGTTTTGATCTCCTCTTCTACTTTTATCTCTCTAATGCTTTGACCCAGATTGTCAGCGCTCATCTATCCACCGCTTCCTAAATGTCCAGGTTTTTGACTTCAAGCGCGTGCTCTTCAATAAAAGCTCGTCTTGGCTCAACCTTGTCGCCCATGAGGAGTGAGAATGTCCTCTCTGCTTCTGCCGCATCCTCGATGGTCGCTCTAAGGAGCGTCCTTCTCCACGGATCCATGGTGGTTTCCCACAGCTGCTCCGAGCTCATTTCACCCAAACCTTTGTAGCGCTGGACTTCGGCGTTTGAACCAACATTATCCAGTGCTTTTTGGAGCTGGTTGTCATTGTAGGCATAGAGCTGTTTCTTGCCTTGTCTGATTCTGTAGAGCGGTGGCTGGGCAATGTAGATGAAGCCGTCTTCAAGGAGCTGTCTGAAGTGAGTGTAGAACAGTGTCAGAAGAAGGGTTGCAATGTGTGCACCGTCAACGTCGGCATCAGCCATGATGACGACCTTGTGGTATCTGAGCTTTGCAACATCAAAGTCGTCGCCGATGCCGGTTCCGAGGCATGTGATAAGTGCCCTGATTTCGGCATTGCCGAGAACCTTGTTCAGGTTTGACTTTTCGACGTTGAGGATTTTACCCCTCAAAGGAAGAATGGCCTGAATTTTCCTGTCCCTTCCCTGCTTTGCGTTGCCACCGGCCGAGTCGCCCTCGACGATGAACAGTTCTGATCTGGATGGGTCTTTTTCGGCGCAGTCGGCGAGTTTGCCTGGCAGAACCGATGACTCAAGAAGGCTTTTCCTTCTGACTAGGTCGCGGGCCTGCTTTGCGGCTTCCCTTGCACGCTTGGCAAGAAGACACTTTTCCAGGATTGCCTTTACCATGTTTGTGTCGCGGTCGAAAGCGATGCTCAGTTTTTCGGAAATGAAGCGGTCAACTGCTGTCTTTGCCGACAGGTTTCCAAGCCTTCCCTTTGTCTGGCCTTCAAACTGC
>CAZXEH010000013.1:0-52939 GCA_964639885.1 uncultured Caldisericales bacterium
CCGGGAACAGCCGTCGAACTTGCAAGACTCACCGAGGGCGGGTCTTCTTCGCTCCCAAACGGCGGAGGAAGACTGATTCCTGCAGGAACTCAAATATCTTACACCCTCAAAGATTTCCCATCATCTGAAACGCTGTGTCTGGTTGAAAACGAAGGCAATGCCTTCGTTCTTTTGGATGGCGTCAAGCTTGACCCAATCTCGGAAGAAGCAGGAACAAGGATTTTCAAATTCAACCCTGTCAAAACCGAGGATTCAAAAATATCCGTCAGGGCTGATACACCTGCAAGACTGGTCAGAACGTCATTTTATTTCAGCTTCCAAAACATCGACCCAACCTCGGAGCTTGGCAAAATTCTCGGCAAAGGCAAAACCGATGTGACAGGCGTTTCTCTGGAGGATGGGCTTGAGGTCAAAAATCTTGTGAAAGGCCAAATCTTCTCGGCATTTGCCTCCGATCCAGAGAGCCTGACTGTTGAGGGATCAAAATTCAACACCAAACAGGGTTTTGCCTGGTGCACCGCCCAACAAACCGACACCTTCAAAATCACAGGCAAGGGTGAAATCTATTGCTGGAGCCTTGATAGCGACCCTGATTCAGACATGCTCCCAACCTCTTATGAAACCTTGATCGGCACTGACCCAACCTTCGGCGACACCGACAGGGACACAATCCTTGACGGCAAGGACATGTTCCCGCTCGATGCAGACAACGACGGACTCAACGACGAGGTTGAAAACTTCATGGGTTCGTCAAGAAGCTCGTTTGACACAAACTCCGATGCGATTGCCGACGGACTGGGTCTTGATGGTGCATCAAGGGTTGAGGTTTGCTCAAGAATAGTCGACAAGATAACGCCTGGTGCAAAATACCTCGATGTCCAAAACCCAGCTCTGCTTGCAACCTGCAGACTTTTTGGCAATTCATCGCTGGTGATCCCGTTCAAGGAACTCTTACTCTCAAGGACACCGGAAACAGTTTTGGATTCATGGATTGCAAAGGCTTCAGGGGCTTACGGAATCCTGCTCAATGACTGCTCGGTATCAAAAGAGTACTGGACTGATCCAGCTTTCATTGACACATACCAGATTTGGTCAAAACGAATCTGGGCTGACCCTTCCGCAGATGATGACGCAGCCTACAAACTCGGTCAGTTCTGCAGCCAAAGGATTTCGGAACTGATAGACATGGCAAGGGCAAAAACTGCTGCAGCCGGACTCAAACTAGCAGTTTCAATTCCATCACTTTCGGCAGACAACTTCTCGGTGAGCGGAAATCTTTCCGGACTGGACAGGGTTATCATCACGGCCACAGACAGAGCCGAGAGTTTTCAGGATGGTCTTGCTGACGGCCAGATGATCGGTCTCCAGATGTTTGTGCACCTACCTGATGGAATCGCACCCGAGCACGCCAGATCTTATATCTCCGGCCTCATCGCTGCGGGCAATTTCAGGGGCACATCCTCAGCCGACACCTCCCAGCTTTATCTTGCCAAAACCATCGGTTCAGACCAGCCCGGTTTCATCCAGCTGACAACCGACTCAACATACTGGGTGCCGAAGCTCGATCATTCCTACACTCACAAAATTTGGACGCTTGAGCTTTATAACCAGGAAACTTCGGTCAGACCATGCCCTGTTGAGCGAATCGGTTCTGCCAGGGTAGCCCTTCTTGATGAATCAACAACCATTCCGACCTACGAGCAGGCGATGAAAATTGCGGAGTGGATCAGGCAGGGTGGCTCTTTGCTTGTCTACAACGGACCTTCCAGGTTCTCAAAACTCGCCTGGTGGGGCGAAAGGTCGACTTTAGGCAAAGAAATATCGCTCCTGCTTGGCATCAAGGACATCGAATCCGAGAAGATCATGAAGGGCGGAACCGGCAACATCATGCTGACCTCGGTTGAGCCAACCAGCTCTGTGCCAAGGTTCTTCACTGATATCATCGAATCCTTGCCAAAACCTCCCTGTTACTACTGCCCACCAGGAATCGAAGCGGTTGAATCAGGATTTGTCTCGGTGAAATATCTTCAAAAGCAGGACTTGCCCCGATTTGCAAACCCAATATATGTCCCGCTCGAACAAAACCGTTTCCCATACATCATCACTTCTACGTGTTCGGTGCCGTGGCTGGGAAAGTTTGATTCAAAGATCATGGTTCTGGCTCAAAGTACAAGCGGACAGTCCAACATCATCGCAATCGGACTTTCAGGCGAACCCAAAGCAATCACCTCAACGAGAGAGTTCACAAGCGTTTTCCAAAACGGCGTTCTGGTGCTCAGCTTCACTGGTTCAGATGGCGGAGTCGTTTTTGCAATCGACACCTCTGAAGCTCTGGATTTGAAAGCTACAAACTGCACCGTTTCACCATCATCCTTCGTTTACGGCGACACATTCACCGTCATGGCAGCCATCCAGAACGTTTCCAAAATCCCGGCTTCACAGTTCTCCGTCACTTTCCACGTTGACAGCCCTGTAAGGGAGAAACAGATAAAACGTGTTTTGATACCGATGCTTGCCCCGAAGCAGTTCATCAATATCAGCTTTGAAGTGCCACCGATGGTTGAACCCGGCGATCACAGAATCTTTGCCGTTGTCGTTGCCGATGGGGAGCTCAACCTCTCAAACAACACCACCTACTGCGACTTCACCGTGAAGGCCAAAGCCAAGGAACGCAGGATTGTCATGAGAATAGGAAACCAGACGGCCACAATCGATGACAAGGAAACCACTCTTTCATCACCACCTTACATCGAGTCAGGCAGAACAATGGTTCCCTTCAGATTTATAGCCGAAGCGCTGGACGCCCAGGTCAGCTGGGATCAATCCGAAAAAATGGTGACAATCGTCAAAGGTGACGTAACCATCTATCTTTGGATCGGCCGAAACTATGCAATCGTTCACGGCGACATGGTAAATCTGACTGCACCACCTGTCCTTAAAAACGGCAAAACATTTGTGCCGATGAGATTCATTTCGGAAGCATTGGGTGCAAAGGTAGACTGGGAGCCACTCTCACAAACTGTCACCGTTTCGATGGTATTAAACCAATAAGTCACGGCAACCTTTAAAAAAGGCAGGCCTTTGAGCCTGCCTTTTTGTTTTGAGTGGAGAATCTACTGTCTGGCGATGGTGATTTCTAGAGCCATCTGACCCTGCTGACCTTGCTGGCCAAGCCTGAAAACAATCGGGAGGCCTTCCCTCAATTCGGTGATGTTGACTTCAACCCTCTTTCCATCAACATCTTTGAAAATTTTGGTCATTTTAAGACTGACACAAATAACTCTTTCGTCTTCAAGGGTCAGCTCGATTTTGCCTTCGCCTTTTCTTGTAATGGATGTTATTCTGAGCGGTCTCTCATCACCTCTTGGTGGTGGAGGGGCTTTAGAAATCACGATTGCAACAAGCTGGTTGTCAATCAACAACGCCTTACCAATGACGGGCATGCCAGGCTTGATATCCTTTGGGCTCTGTGTATCTGTCAAGAATTCAGTTATTGCTGTAATTGCATATTCCTGACCTTTAACAACAATCGATGCAGATGTAATTGCATCTACCTTGCCTTCAAAAACTCTTGGCTGATTCCTTTCAATCTTGGCCAGTACTATGTTTCCGTTGCCAATCAGAGCAACACTGATTCTATTGCCAGGCATGACAGTTTCCCTCGACGGTTCAATGGATGCCCATTCAGGAACTGAAAGGCTGGTTTTTCTCCAAACACCATTGATCTTTGACACAACAGTTATCTGACTTCCATCAACGTTGGTTATCCATCCTGAGGCTTCCGAGAACTCAGACTTGTCAATGATAATGTAGGAGATTTTGTCATCACTGCCCTGAATGTTAATTTTTGTATCTGGTTGCAAAACACCAAGGATCCCAAGTCCGATTGTTTTTTGTGTGTCACCAACGTCAACCATGACAGTCGTGTTGCTGACTAAGAAAGCACCGTTGCCAGTTGTCAGCTGTGATGATGAACGGTCAAAGGCTACAAACTCAGTATTGATATTGAAAGATTTCGGTTCCTGTTTTATCACTGGAACCTTGTTATCATTTTTGCTGTCTGCGGCTGGTGTTTTTGGCTGTTCAGGCTTGTTCTGCTGGTTGCCCTTCACTTCGCCTCTGTTTTGTTGCCTTCCATTGCCGTTTCTTGTTTCCCTGTTCACAGGTCTTTCGCCAGTTGTCGGCTTCTCTTCCTGCTTGATTTTTCGGCCAATCATCCTTCTCATCCTGCCCCTTGAAACTGCCGAGGCGGTGAGCCTTGAATTCACTACAAAGCCGGTGACTCTTACATCTTCACCAACAGAAGCCAGTGCGTGCATCGATGTTTCACCGGCAACAGTCACAATTTCCTGTTTGCCATCAGAAGTTTCAACCACAAGATTGGAGCCATCGTAAGAAACAACTTTTCCCTCAACCGTGAAACTGGAGTTGTCAGGCTTGGACTGGTTCTCCATGCGAAGATTGGAGAGTTCGAGTTTACCGTCTGTAAACGTGAAAGACATCGTGAAATCCGACGGTTCAATCGAACTGAGCTCGATTGGCGTGTTGTTCTGGTCGACCGGAACCACACCGTTTAGGTCGACCGGTTCCGAGATCGAATCGACAAGCACTCTGTTGTTTTCGACATCGCTAACGGTTACGGGTATGTCAATCTTGTCAACCCTGGCAACCTTTTGGGTTTCGCTTTCGATTGGTGTTGCAAGGGTTTTGCCAACCGAGAAAACCGAGATGCCCGACTGGTTTGCGATTCTGCCCCAGCCAATACCTGATTGCCTTTCATTGATGATTTCATCAATCGGCCTGCCAGATTTTGAGGCGATGTATGTGGCTATCGTTATATCTTTTGGTGTAAAGCCGTTTGTCTTCATCTGCCAGACCTGGGCCTGGGAGATTCCGTTTTCGGTTGAAATATTGTCCAGAACGTAAGTTTTAAGAACCTGTCCCTTGAAATCAGGTGTGAACAGGTCGGCAAGGTTTGTCGCCGCGTTATCGATGACCTTGGAGCTGATGAAGTTGAGAAGGTTGCCTTCTTTACCAAAAACCGGCGTGAAGGTTCCGGCCAAAACGATGACAACAACCGATGCAAAAGTCAGTGCAACTTTGAAAAATCCTCTTGATCTTGCAGCTTTTTTCTGGGACTGGATGGCTGATAGGATTTTACCCCAGAGCATTGGTGGAGCTTCAATCCTTGAGGCTTTTGCATCTAAATGCTCCCTAACAGAAACCGAAAGATTGCCGAAAGATTTGATCAGCTCCCTGCATTCGGGGCAGGTTTGGAGATGGGCTTCAAACTCGGCCTTCTCCTTGCCGGTCAATGCTCCTTCGATGTAGTCTATGAGCATCTCTCTTAGTTTCTCGCAGTTCATGTCAGTCCTTTTTCTTTCATATGCCTTGAGATCGTCTCAAGCGCCGTGTAAAGCCTGGCTTTTACAGCACTCTCGCCGATCCCCAGGGTGTCTGCCACCTCTCGGATTTTCAACCCCTGGTAAAACTTCAATACGACGACTTGCCGCTGATTGTCAGTTAAAGCTGAGATTGATTCCTCAAGTGCGGCTGAAATGTCGGTTTCAGAATCGCTGTCCTTGTCACGGAAGCTAGGTTCAAAGCCAACTTCCCTCATTTCTTCAAGTGACTCGGTCTCGTCTTTTTTTACCCTGTACCAGCTGATTATTTCGTTTGAAATAATGCGGGACAGCCAGGGTTTGAAAGGTCTTTCCGGATCATACTTGCTGGCAAACCGCCAGATTTTAAGGAATATGTCCTGTGTCAATTCCTCGGCTTTTGAAGGGTTTTTCAGCGAAAGGTTGACAATCCTGAACACAAAGGTGCCGAAGCTGTCGAACAGCTCTTTAAAGGCGAGCTCGTCGCCCTTGGCTACCTTTCTCATCAACTCAGAGGCGTTTGTTTCGATCACTTTGCAAGCTCCTCCGTCAGAAGCTTTTTTACAAGTTCGGCAGGAGCTTTCCCGCCCGATTCCTTCATGCACTGTCCGGTGAAAAATGCCAGCAGGTTTGTTTTACCGGCCTTGTATTGTTCTGTCTGAGCCGGATTCTTTGAGATAACCGACCTCACCATTTCAAGAATCGCCCCCTCATCGGCGATGACCATGAGGTTCTTGGTTTTCGCTAGATTTTCGGGTTCAGCACCATCAATGACTTCGGGCAGGATCGATTTGGCCGAGTTGTTTGTGATCGTTCCTGATTCAACCAGCGTTATCAGTCTGGCAAGGTTTTCCGGCGTTAGCCTTGTGTCCTCGATTGTTTTGCCGTCTTGCGCAAGTTTTCCTGCAATTTCTGCTGTAATCCAGTTGCAGGCTTTCTTGGCTTGGGCGCCGGCCTTGACCGTTGCCTCAAAGAATGCAGCCACCGACTTGTCCGAAGTCAACACTCCCGAATCGTAGTCGTTAAGTTCGTAGCTAGCCTTGAAACGGTCGGCCATTTTTACAGGCGTTTCCGGCATCGATGCCAGAACATCTTGAATTTCTTTGTCTGTCAATATCGGCGATGGAAGATCAGGTTCCGGGAAATAGCGGTAATCGTTGAGTTCTTCCTTTGAACGCATCGGCGATGTTTCGCCGGTCTGCTCGTTGAAATGTCTGGTCTGAGCGAGTACTTTTTCACCACTGGCAATCAGCTCTCTCTGTCGCTTTGCCTCAAAATCGAGAGCCCTCCTTGCAGACCGAAATGAGTTCAGGTTTTTGACTTCAACCTTTGTGCCAAAGGAACCATCCGGATTTTTGACCGAGATGTTTACATCGCACCTAAGGGCGCCCTCTTCCATGTTGCCTGTGCAGACACCGAGGAACCTGACGAGATTTCTCAAAGCTGTAAGGTAGTTGCTTGCTTCCTCCGGTGATTCAAGGCAAGGTTCGGTTACAATTTCGGCAAGTGGAGCACCACAACGGTTGTAGTCCACAAGTGAGCTTGTCGAGGTTGTAATGTCGCCTGAATGGAACATCTTGCCTGCGTCCTCTTCGAGATGGAGGCGATTTATCAAAACTTCCTTGCCGCCAGAAATCCTGAGGCTTCCACCAAACCCAAGCGGTATTGCATACTGGGTGATCTGGTAGCCTTTTGGCAGGTCGGGATAAAAATAGTTCTTTCGGTAAAACGGGGAAACCTTGTTGATCTTGCAGCCAAGCCCAAGAGCGGTCATCAAACCCATCATGTAGGCTTCACGGTTTACTGTTGGCAAGGCGCCTGGCAGACCAAGACAGACAGGACAAACGTTTGTGTTGGGTTCCTCGCCGTAGGAGTTTCTGCAGCCACAAAACATCTTTGTTTGGGACAAAAGCTGTATGTGGACTTCGATGCCGATTGTAAGGTCAGACATTGTTCTTGCTCCTTGAAATCTCTCTTTTCCTCGCCCTCAGGCTTGCGATGGTCTCTTTTTCAAGATCAATCTTGTCGCCATAGATGATGGCGTACGGAAGGTTGTCGGCCCACGCAAAGAAACCGATTATCAGACCCACAAAAACAATCAATGCACCAAGCAGACTCCACAAACCTCCAACGATCACAACTATAAGGTAGCCAACGGCGACCGTCAGGATGGCCACAATTTTTCTGAACGGGTAGTTGAGGTAGTACTGCTTTCTGTGCTGCCAGATGCGTTTACCGGCTTCAGCTATCTGTTTGTCGATTTCTTCAATTTCTGTCATCTTCCACCCTCAACCACTCTCGCAAGGTCGAAAAGATAGTGTTCACTAAACGCTTCACCCACAAACTGCATGCCAATTGGTCTGTTACTGCTGTCATTTCCGGAGGGCACTGAAACAGCAGGAAGACCGGCCAATCCAGAAGGAATCGTTAGCAGGTCGCAGGCGTGCATCTGCATCGGGTCTTGAATAGAACCGATTTCAAAAGCGGTTGTCGGTGTTGTTGGCATGAGAATCGCCGAGACGGCCGCAAGGGCGTCAAAAAGCTCTTTTGAAATCTTTGCTCTCATGCGTGTGGCCTGCATGTAGAAAGCGTCGTAAAAGCCCTCTGAGAGGGCGTAGGTGCCAACCAGGATTCGTCGTCTGACCTCTGCACCGAAACCGTCGGTTCTTGTCTTTGTGTACTGTAGGTCCAGGTAATCGTCCTTCTTGCTGAATCCATATCTTATGCCGTCAAATCTTGACAGATTCGAACTGCACTCAGCTGGTGCAATCAATTGGTAAGTTGCAACGCTGTATTTCATCGACGGCAGCGAGATTTCAACGAACGAAAACCCTTTCGACTCAAGCAAGGCTTTGGTCTGTTCCAAATTCTTTAGGATTTCCGGATCAATGCTCAGTTCCCCAAGCTCTTTGGGGATGCCAATGATCTTGTTTCTGGCACAGTATGGTTTTCTTGCAACCGAGGTTGAGTCGTGGGGATCACAGGAAGCAATGACATTCAGGAGAATTTCGGCATCATCAACTGTTCTGCCAATTGGCCCAATCTGGTCAAGCGATGACGAAAAAGCGACGAGTCCATATCTGGAAACAGTTCCATAGGTCGGACGAACGCCTACAAGCCCGCAAAACGCTGCCGGCTGACGAACCGAACCACCTGTGTCAGAACCAAGCGAGACCACAGCGGAACCATCGACAACTGCAGCCGAAGAACCTGACGATGACCCACCAGGGACGAGCTTGGAATCAAGCGGGTTTTTTGTTGCTCCAAAAGCTGAGTATTCGCCTGAGCTGCCCATTGCGAACTCGTCCATGTTTGTTTTGCCAACGATGATTGCTCCGGCGTTTTCAAGATTTGCAGTAACGGTAGCATCGAAAAGGCTTTCGTAATTTCCAAGGATTTTTGAGCCACAGGTGAGTCTTCTGCCTTTCACAGCAATATTGTCTTTGACGGCTACCGGAACACCCCACAAAGGTTTGGTTTCATCAAATGTTTTAAGACTTTCCGCCTTCGTCATCGCTTCATCAAAGAGCGGTGTGATGTAGGCATTTAAAATCTTTTCAGATTTTTCAAAAGCATTTTTGCAATTGTTCACGGCATCCTTCGGAGTCAGCTGGCCTGATTTGTAGGACTCGAGAAGTTCATTTATGGTCATTTCCCACCAACGATCTTTGGCACGAGATAGAATCCGTTCTGTGTCAAAGGAGCTTGCTTCAGTGCTTCATCTTTCTGGATTCCAGGGATAGGCGTGTCGTTCCTCATCACGAGTTCACACTGGGGAGGAAGCACCATTGGTTCATAATCTTTCAGATCAACTGACTGGATTTGTGAAAAACTCTCAAGGAGCCTCTCGATGTCACCGCTGATTTTTGGATCGTTTCCGATATCGATTTTTGCTAGCTTTGAAGCCTTTGAAATGTCGCTTCTTTCCATATACACCTCAATTGGACATTATAGCAAAACCTTGCAAGGTTCCTAGGAATCCTTGACAAAATTCAATTGTGGCCTTATTTTCTAGATATTATGGATGAAGAAATCAAACAAATCAGAGCTGTAAAATCCGATCTGCCGGTTGTCGCCTTCATTGGAAGGCCATCTGTCGGCAAATCAACGATTTTCAATAGAATACTCCGAAAAAATCTTGTCATAACCGACAGGAAATTCGGAGTAACCAGAGACAGGATCATGGAAGACTTCGAATGGAACAGGATTCCATTCACGCTTATGGACACAGGCGGAATCGCACCGGAAGAAGGCCCGATCCAGAACCAGGTCTCGATCCAGTCGGAGCTTGCCCTTGGAATGGCTGATCTGATCGTCTTTGTCGTGGACTCAATCACAGGCCCGACAAAAGAGGACATTTACGTTGCAAAACTCCTCAAAAACGCCCGCGACAGGGTGATTCTGGTTGCGAACAAGGCAGACAATAAAGACTACTCAGACCACAACTTTTTCATTCTCGGATTTGGCGAGCCTTATTACCTCTCTGCAATGTCAGGGCGTAACCTTGCCGACCTTCTGGACATGATCGTCAACAAAATAAAGATCGTCACGGCCGAGAAACCTGAAGAGGTTGAAGAGGAGTGGATTCCCAGAATAACAATCGTTGGCAAGCCAAACGTAGGAAAATCCTCGCTTTTAAACCAGATTCTCGGCGAGAAGAGAGCAACTGTTTCTGAAATCGCCGGAACAACACGCGACGCCGTCGACACCCTGATCGAGTTCGACGGTAGAAAATTTGTGCTGGTGGACACTGCAGGAATAAGGAAAAAATACAAATATGACGAGCAGCTGGAATTTGTCACCGTCAAGCGTTCAGAGCAGGCAATACACAGGTCTGACCTTTGCATCATGACCATTGACGGTTCACTTGGCGTTGCCTCGGAAGACCAGCACCTTGCAAGGTTCATCGCCGATGAAGGAAAAGCCTGCATCATCGCCCTTAACAAAATCGATCTCGTTGAGAACAGGGCTCCACTGCTTGAGCACCTCGAACACCAGCTCAGGTTCGTCTCCTACGCACCTGTGATCCCGATGTCGGCGTTGACTGGCAAAAACACGATAAAAGTGTTCCCAACAATCATCACTGTGCTCGACCATTTCACATCCCGCATCACCACAGGAAAGTTCAACAAGTTCATATCAGAAGCAACTGACAGGCAATCTCCAATGATTCACAGGGGAAAGCTCCTGAAAATCTACTACGGTACACAGGTTGCAGCAAAACCACCGATTTATGAACTATTTGTTAACGACCCCGACGCTGCATCGCCTGCATACATGAGGTATCTGGAGAACCAGCTGCGACTTTCCAACGACCTCGCAGGAACACCGATAATATTCCGACTAAAGGAGCGTAGATGAGGGTTTGTGTCATGGGAGCAGGTGCCTGGGGCACCGCCCTGACCCTCCAACTTGCCTCAAAAAACGTCGAAACGGTCTTATGGGCAAACACAAAACCGCTCTGGGACGAGCTCATTACAAAGCGTGAAAATACCAGCTTTTTCCCTGGTTTTTCGATTCCGAATTCGGTGACAATTGAGTTTGACCTCTTGACAGCCACAAAGTCAGTAAATATAATCATCGTCGCTGTACCAGGTAAATATCTTGCGGATACTGCAAGGGAGTTTGACCTTGACAATCGGGTGAAGGTACTGTCAGCAACCAAGGGCATCGAAGCCAAAGAAGGTCTGACTGCAAGCGAAATCCTCTCCAAGATTTGGAAACTGTCCGACGACAGGATTGCAGTTTTGTCAGGCCCGAACTTTGCCAGGGAAGTCGCGATGGGACATCCCACGGCTTCAGTTGTGGCCTCAAAGTCCGAAGAGCTCGGCAAAGAACTCCAGACACTGCTCTCAAACGAGAGCTTCAGGGTCTACCGTTCCACTGACGTTGCCGGAGTCGAAATCGGCTCGGTTTTAAAAAACGTGGTGGCAATAGGAGCCGGAATCGTTGAAGGTCTGGGATTCGGAGCCAACACCAAGGCAGCGCTCATAGTTCGTGGCATCGAAGAGAGCCGAAGGCTAATTTCAGCAATAGGCGCTGATGAATCCACGATTTATGGGTTATCATGCCTGGGTGACATGGTGGCAACCTGCTTCTCTCCAATGTCTCGCAACAGAAGTTACGGATACTGGATTGGACAAGGTTTGTCGCCCTCAGAGGCAGAAATGCGGATTCAATCTGCAGGAAATGCCATAGAGGGTCTTGACTCTTTGGAAGGATTGCTTAAAATTGCAGGCAGGTACAGGACACAACTCCCAATTGCAGAAACAATCAGCAAAATCGTGTATGGCAGTTTGGAGCCCTTGCAGGCTGTAAAGCAGCTCATGACAAGGGAATTGAAAGAAGAAAGACAAAAAATCTAAAAGGAGGAATTTAAAATGACAAAGCCAGAACTCATCGACAAGATCGCAGCACAGACGAAGTTTTCAAAGAAGGATTGCGCAGCAATGCTCGACGCAACGCTCGACTCAATCAAGCACGCAATGAAGAGCGGAGAAAAGGTTCTCCTCGTCTCATTCGGCAGCTTCTATGTCAGGAACAGGGCAGCACGCAAGGGCGTCAACCCGAAGACAAGAAAGCCACTCAACATTGCAGCAAAGAAAGTCCCAGCCTTCAAACCAGGCAAAGACCTCAAAGAAGCAGTCAAGGGCGGAAAGTAATCAGTTAACTCTTGAACAATGAAGCCAGGTTATGTTAAAATAGCCTGGCTTTTTTATTTCGGGACGTAGCGCAGTTTGGTTAGCGCGTCAGTCTGGGGGACTGAAGGTCGGCAGTTCGAATCTGCCCGTCCCGATAAAACCGGCTCCGCCGATAAAGAACTATTCCCACTTAATCAAATCTCATATTGTATTTCTTGGAGTAAATCCAAGAAATACTCGATGCTGATCTGTTTTCAAAAAAGGATAAGAATTTTCTTATCCTTCGCTTGAAACGAAGTTGGGGAGAAGGTGGCATGAAGTGCCGGATGAGGGAGTTTTAACGACTCCACCGATAAAGAACTATTCCCTTTGATTCCTGCCAATATTGATTTTTCGAAATGAATTCGAAAAATCTTTGAGTCCATGTGGTTCATAAAAAAACCTTGTCCAATTCTTTCATCAGTAAGCTTTTCAGGACAGAGCAGCACAAACTTATGAATCAAACAAACCCTCTTAGATCCAACTGGTTAAATGCTTAACTATCTTTGGGCTCCAAACAAAACGGCGTAAAACCGTGAAACAAAAATTGTGACCCGACTGGATCAATATATGTTAAAAAACGTAGTCAATTCCTCGATCAATTCGAAGTTAAAACCTGCTCTTTACAAACCAAACCAGTCTGCTAAAATTTCTTTTCGTCGGGATGTGGCTCAGTTTGGTAGAGCGCTTGGTTCGGGACCAAGAGGTCGGCAGTTCGAATCTGCCCGTCCCGACCAAATCATCAACGGCTCCGCCGATAAAGAACTATCCCTTTTGAATAAAACCTATCTGGAAATCACTGGCAAAGCCAGATGATTTCAATGAATACGAGAGATCATCAAAAAAGATAAGAATAATCTAATCCTTCGCCCGACCGAAGGTTGGGAGAAGGTGGCACGAAGTGCCGGATGAGGGAGTTTTATACGGCTCCGCCGATAAAATCACTTGATATGACCCTATTGAAATCACTAGCCAACTTACGATTTCTTTTCTACCTGAGTAACTGATAAAACAAAACAATCACCGAAATTTACCTCAAATCGTCTCGAATCCAATGTTTTCATAGATAAACGTCAAAATATCGGTCGTCTCTTCAATCGCCTTGTCTGGCGATTTGTCAAAATGCCCACTATCGGAGAAATACTTTAGCAAAACAGGTTTGTTAGCCGATTGTGCCTCCTGGAGCAAAGCGACGAATTTGAACGAATGAAGAGGCTGGCACTTGCTGTCATTACTGTTTGTTACAATCATCATTGCCGGATACTTTTCACCGATTTTCACGTTGTGAAGCGGGGAAAGCTTGTAAATCCATTTGAAGTCATCGGGGTTGTCCGAGCATCCGCTTTCTGTCATAAAAGCTTTGCTGAAGCTGAATTTGTGATACCTGAGTTTGTCATAAGCTCCGTTTTGAGCTATAGCGACAGCGAACAAGTCTGGACGATGATTGACGCTCGCACTTATGAGCCTTGCGCCTTCCGAGCCACCCATTATTGCCAAATGCCTGGAATCCGTAATGCCTTGAGAAATCATGTATTCCGCTGCAGCAACGAAATCATCAATCGAATTCTGCTTGTTTTCCCTTGAACCAGCTCTGTGCCAGCTCTTGCCAAACTCGCCACCTCCCCTCACACCGGCTACCGCAAATATCCCGCCATGTTCAACAAAAATTCTCGTACGAACACGGAAATAAGGCTTGTTGATCATGCCGTAACCACCATACGCCTCAAGAAGAACTGGATTAACCTTTGTCAAATCCAACCCTTTCCTGTAGTACATCGTCAGTGGCACCATCGTCCCATCCTTGCTTTTGTACATTTCATACCTGCACTCGGTATCGATTCTGTCGATAGTTCCTGTGTTTGACGGGATTGGCTGCGTTTCTCCGGTCTTCATGTCAAAGAGCAACATCTGATCTGGATTTGTAAACGATGTTCTCAACATCGTTGTTTTATTGTCATCATCGCCGATCACCTTGCCAGACATTAGATAAAGTGTGTTCCCCTCGCCACCATCGATTGATTTTATGTAATTTCCACTTGCGTCAAACTGTTGCAAAACCAGCTTCCCATTCACATTAACCTGGGCAAAGATTTTGTTCTGTTTTATCCTGATCGATTCGGTAATGATGTTCGAATCGACAAAATCAAAAATCTTCGTGCAGTTTTCCTTATCAGGCCTGGCCGGATCAACAAGCATCAGCTGCGAACCGTTGATGTAAACCCACTTGCCGTCGATTTGACCCATGAAACCGCAGCTAAAATCTGCTGGTTCGTCAAAAAACTTTCGGAAACATGAATTTGGCTCATCCGTCTTTTTGAAATAGAAACCCCACTTGTCGGTGAAAACCTCGGCAATCATCCAGTCATCTTTTGTAAAGCAAAACAATTTACTTGGTTTTTCATTGATCCCAAGTTCGGTGCATTCCAGCAAAGTTTTGTCTTCATAATGATTGGTTCCAATCTTGTGAAACTTTACCGACAGCGACAAAAGCTTGCCGGTGGCGCCGTCATTCTCACGTTTTGGACTGGTGTAGATGATTCCATCTTTCCAAAAACAGGGAGTGCCAAAATCCTTAATCGGTTCATCTTGCAAAACCTTCCCTGTTTCCAGATCAGCAACATAGAGTTCACCAAAATCTGAACCCGACCTATACATGATAAGCAGGCACAGTTTGCCGTCATCTGAGACATCATAAGTCGCCACATAGGCAAAAGAATCGCTGAAATCTCCGGGATCGAACAAAACTTTATCAGTACCGTCAATGCCTTTCCTCATGACAATCCTGGTTCTGCCATCAGCTTGGCTAGTTTTTCTAAAAAACAGCATCTGTCCAGCTCTTGAAACACTGCTTGCAAAGCCCAGACGATCTCCTTTGAAAAACCGTTCCACTTCACTCCTTACCCTGTTTCTGAGAGGGAGACCGGCAAAGTATTTTTCTGTGAAATCCAGCTGCATTGAGAGCCAATCTTTCACGTCCTGAGACTCTGAATCCTCCAGCCAGCGATAAGGATCAGCCACCTTCGTGCCGTGGTAATCGTCTACCACATCAACTTTTTTGGTGAATGGGTATCTCATTTTTGCCTCCCAGATTTCTTTTGTATAAAACTACAGCCTTTGCATGAACTTGGCAAGCTGGATTGATTTGTTTAATCACGGCAGTTTTTCTGCTAAAATATTATCCATGGATTTTTTCGACATACTCAAACTGCTCCTGATTCTTGCCTGTGGCCCAGGACTCATGTTTCTTCTTGGGCTGTTACAAAAACGCACGAAAAGGCACCTTTCGTGGTCACAAAAAACCATCCTCAACGCCATTGGCTCGGTCGTGCTGGCACTGCCGATCATTTATCTTGGTTTGCCGTTTGGTATCGTGTCGATTGAAAATCTCGGTGTAAACAGGTTTGTATGGTGGTGGCTACCAGCTTCGCTTGGTTTTGCAGTAGTTCTTATACTTCTGAATGCCGGCATTGCCCTCGGTTACCAGAAATTATTCAGGATCGATGAATCAAAGCTCGTATCGTTTGAGCGTGCCAACTACTTCAACAAAATGTCCAAATCGAAAAAGAACATGACTCTGACAGTAATTTTTGGTGGGATTATCGCCCCTTTGTGCGAGGAGCTTTATTTCAGGGGATTGCTGCTCTCGTTTTTCCTTATGTTTTTCAATCCATGGATCGGAATTGCTGCCACATCAATTGTTTTTGGACTTGCACACTTTGACTCGGTCGGAGTGATTGTGACAGGAATAATTGACGGTGTCGCACTCTCTCTGGTCTTCATCTTCACCGGATCACTGTGGGTGCCGGTTCTCGTTCATATCTTCAACAATTCAATCGGACTTGTGGCTTTTGCCATCGAAAACGCCAAGGTTAAAGACGAGTCCCGAAATGATGTAAACACATTCGGGCAATCTGTTTCAAATGATTGCGACACAGATATAATTGCGGATGAAGAAAGGCAGGCATGCAATGAAGAGGAGATTCAAATTCGACCAGACCAAGACACCGCTTGTTGATGCGGTGATTGATTATATCGGACAAAACAGGCTTCCCTTCCACATGCCGGGTCACGAGCGCGGCGGAGCCATTCCTGAACCGTTGAAGGAGTGGTTTGGAGAAAAGCTTTTCCTCTGGGATCTAACAGAAGTCCAGCACATGGACTACCTCCACCATGCAGAAGGGGTCATTGCCGATGCAATGAAGCTTGCAGCAGACGCTTTTGGCGTCAGGGAAACAAAGTTCCTCATCAACGGCACAACCGTTGGCGTTCAGGCAATGATGCTCTCGTCGGTTCTCCCTGGCGAAAAGATCATTCTCCAGAGGAACTCCCACCGTTGCACAGTTGGCGGCCTGATACTGGGTTCGCTTGAACCAATCTACATCCATCCAGAGTACAACGAGGATTTTCGTGAATACACCTCAGTTTCAACTGAAACACTCGGCAAGGCGATCAAGAGCCACCCGTCTGCAAAGGCGGTATTGTTGACAACACCGAACTATTTCGGTCTCGCCTCCGACATTCAAACACTCTCTTCAATGGCAACAATCAAAGGTTTCAGGGTGCTTGTCGATGAGGCTCATGGAGCACATTTCCCGTTCCATCCCGACATGCCGGTTTCAGCCGTTGAATGTGACGTCGATCTGGTCACGCACTCTGCCCACAAAACCCTTCCAACGCTGACCCAGACTTCATGGCTCCACGTTGTCACGGAAAGGGCTGCCTCGGACAGGCTCATGATGTATCTGACAGTCCTCCAGTCCTCATCGCCATCCTACATTTTCATGTCGGCGCTGGACGCGTGCAGGCGTTTCATGGTCGGACTCGGTACTGAAAGGCTCGGTCAGGCGCTTGAAATGGCCGACTGGCTCAGGGATGAGATAAACAAGATTCCTGGCCTCCACTGCCCGGGCAGCGATGTGGTTGGGAAATCTGGCGTTGTCGGTTTCGACAGGACAAAAATAACCATCAGGGTTTCAGACCTTGGCCTCACCGGCTGGGAAGCAGAACGAATACTAAACGACGAGTACAACGTTGAAATCGAGCTTTCCGATTCAGACAACATCCTGCTGTTTATTACCGTTGGCACAAAATGGGAAAATGTGAAAGCACTTGTTCCAAAGCTCCAGCAGATGGCGTCGAAGAAGTACAACTCAAGACCAGTGAAGCGTTTCCCACTCCCTGAAATCCCACCGCTCGAAATGCTGCCAACAAAAGCTGCTGCAGCCGATGCCTGCATGATTTCACTTGACGAGGCGGTTGGTCGTGTCAGCGCTGACGTCGTTGCACCTTACCCGCCAGGCATCCCCGTGCTCATTCACGGAGAAATGATCACCCAAAATATCGTGGACTTCATCAGGCAGGTCAATGAAAGCGGAGCCTTGGTTCAGGGTGTTCACGAGAACATGCTGAGGGTGGTCAAATAGCAACCTTCCTGTAACGAACCTTGCCTTTTGTGCCAAAGCTGTCGATGGCATCGAATGGGCATATGTTGATGCAGCCATAACAGGCAGCACACGGTTTTTTGTAGCTGGGGAAGTCTGACATTGTCAAGGCTCCAGACGGGCAATTTTTTGCACACAGACCACATTTGGTGCACTTCGACCGGTTTATTTTGATGTTATAGGAAATGCCCATCATCGGTTTTGTGAAAAAGGGCACAACCATGTCAAACCACGACCATTTGTAAGGTTGAACCTTGTCCGGTTGAACCTTTCCGGTTACAGTATCGATGATGTGGCTGGCAAAGTTGGGGATGTCAATTTTGTCGGTGGATTCGGCATAGTCCTTTTCGAGAAGTGGCATGTGCTTTTCCGAGCGAGCAAAAGTCCATGTCTCAGGTGCCAGCGTCATTCCAATTGCCACCAAATCAACGTTTTTCTTCCTGAGCTCAAGCCACAGCCTTCTGACAGCGTTTGAAGGCTGGCCAGCATAATTTGCGAAAACAAAACACTTTTTGCCTTTCATGTCAGGCAGGTTTCTGACCCATTGGACAATAAGCCACTGGGGTGACCAGCAGTAGACTGGAAAGCAAATTCCAAAAAAATCGCAGCCATCAGGGTTTGGTGGTGTAGACTTGAAACCAAAAACTTCGCAATCAACCGAAAGAGCTTTCAATGCTTCAACAAGTTTGCCTGTCAGGTGCCTCGTATTGCCTGAACCTGAAAATGAGTAGATTTTTGCCTTCATCGTCGCTCCTTAAAAGTACAAAAGCCAGCATTGGCTTGCTGGCTTTATTCGTGTCAACATTTTGTGTTTACTTGTCTGTAACCTGGACAGAAATAATTTTGACAGGCTGCTGAGGTGTTTTTACATTTGCCTGTTCATTTTTCACCGTTGGAACCTGGCTTATCTTGTCACAGACATCAAGTCCTTCTGTCACAACTGCAAAAGTTGTGTAATTCTCACCAATTTTGGGGTTGTCAACAAGCAGAATGCAGAAAATCGATGAGTTCTCTGACAAGCCGGAATTTGGAAGGAAAACGCAGCCTCTTGTTGTATTCTTGAATGTCTTTTCAAACGGGATCGTGGTATAGGGCTTGCCAAGTCCGGTGTTGAAAGGATCACCGGTCTGGATGAAAAATCCTGGCTCTACATTGTAGAAATTGAGCCCCTGATAGATGGACATAACGTTTTTGTCATTTTGAACGACACCCCTGCACCATTCGAGGAATTTCTCGCATGTTTTTGGTGCGTTGTAGGTCAGAAGCTGCATCGTGAATGACCCTTCAGTTGTGTTGAAGGTTATCCTTGGGAAATCGTCAGGCTTTTCGTCCGCGTAGTTCTCCATGCCTGTGCATGAGGCAAGGAAAACAACTGCCAGAGCAATGAAAACCAGTTTCCTACTTGACATATGCCTTCTTGATGACAACCGGTGTCACCGGCTTCTCGCCGTTTGTTGGTGTATTTTCAATCTTGTCGATAACGTCCAAGCCTTTTGTAACCTGGCCAAAAGCTATGAAACCCTGGGAATCAAGACCCGGGTTGTCGATTGTGTTGATGAAGAACTGCATGTCTGACTGGGTCACGCCTGCATTCGAGGAAGCCATCGCTATTGTTCCCCTCAGGTTTTTGTGGGTCTTGACGCCTGACATTTTCATGGTTCCGCCACCTGTACCGTTACCCGATGGATCACCGCCCTGAACAACAAAGTTTTTCACGATCCTGTGGAATGTGAGTCCGTCATATGCTTTTGAGTTGACCTTGTCGATCATGTTGGCAGATTCTATGGTTGTGTCACCGAAAAGGGTTACTTCGTAGGTGCCGAGGGATGTTTCAAAAACTATAGTCTTTGCAAGTTCGCCTTCTGGGACCTTTGTGTCTGTCTTTGGTGGTTCAACCGGTTGATCCTGCTTTTCAATGGTGATGTCCGAGTAGGCCGGGCCGACTCTGTTTGTCGTGTCTTCCGATGCCCCGATCTGGGTTGTGGTTCCGCCACATGTGACCAAACCTGCCACAACGATTGCCATCAATGCCAGTGCCAAGAATTTTTTCATGCATTCCTCCAGTTAACTGTTCGGTTAAGAACTTACTATTTTTGTACTTTTTTTCAAGCTTTGGGCAGTTAACCGGTTTATTTTACCCAAACTTTGGTCATGACAACTTTTTCAACCGGTGACGACATGGCACCGTCATTGCCCCTGACACATCTGACATTCTCAATTTTTTCGATAACTTCATATCCCTTCGTAACCTTGCCGAATGCCACAAAACCATAGTCATCAAGCCTTATATTGTCGGCTGTGTTGATGAAAAACTGTGCGTCTGACTGGTCGGTGATTGGTTTGTTTCTGGAGCCTGAAGCCATTGAGATCGTACCCTTGAGGTTTGAGTTCTTGCCGATGGGATCCATCTTCATTTCACCGCCGCCCATGCCGGTTCCCTGTGGGTCTCCGCCCTGAATCACAAAACCGTTTACCACGCGGTGGAATGTGAGATTGTTATAAAACCCTGATTTCGCCTTTGTGATAAGATTGTTTGTAGCAACCGGTGTGCTCTCTTCAAGAGTCACCTCGAACGTTCCATGATTTGTTTCAAATACTACCGTTTTTTCTTCAGCCATTTTTCCTCCTAAATTAAAAACCGCAACGCAGTCATGCTGCATTGCGGTTTGTTTGGTTCATAGAGCTTACTTTACGTATGCTTTTGTGATGACAACTTTTTCGATCGGGCTTGAATTTGAGCCATCTCCACCTGGTCCGCACGGGACTTGCTGAATCTTTTCGCAAACATCATAACCGGATGTTACTTTACCAAATGCAATGAAGCCCATTCCATCAAGGAAAGTGTTGTCGTTTGTGTTGAAGAAGAACTGTGCGTCAGACTGGTCAGCAATCGGCTTTGCCTGGCTTGAAGATGCCATTGCGATTGTGCCCTTGAGGTTTGAGTGTCCACCCATCGGATCAACGCCCATCTGTCCGCCGCCCATGCCCGTTCCCTGTGGATCGCCGCCCTGGATTACGAAATTTGATCCATCCTGGAGCTTTGCAACGCGGTGGAAAGTAAGGTTGTTGTAGAAACCGGCTTTGACCTTGTCGATCATGTTCCGTGAGGCGATTGGTGTGTCGCTGTAGACGCCGAATTCGATGTTGCCATGGTTGGTCTCAAAAACGATTGTTGCCATGAACTCGCCTGATGCCGGCTGTTCAGTCTTTTCTTCAGTCTTTGTTTCCTGCTCGGTTGCTTCGGTCTTTTCTTCCGTTGCTTCCTGCTTTGTCTCTTCGGTCTTCGGTTCTTCCTTGACCTGTTCGGTTGTTTCTGTCTTGGTTGTGTCTGTGTTTGCGACTTCTTCAGTCTTTTCTCCGCATGCGGCAAACATTGCAACCATTGAGAAGGCAAGAAGGAGTGCAGCAAATATTGTTACGAACTTTTTCATTATTGTTTGATTCCTTTCGCTTATCAGTTGTTTTCGTCGAGCTCTTTTTCGAGTTCGTCGTAGTCTGCTTTCAAAACGTTGATGTTTTCGCGTTCAAGGTCTGATTCTGACATGACCCTTACCGATCTGTCGGCGCCTTCACGGGCAAATTCACGAAGATACTGTTCTTCTTCAGTTTCTGTTTGTTCCTGGCGTCTGAACCTTGGCTGGCGTTCCGGTGCCGGAAGTGTTGCCTTGATTGAGAGTCTGATCTTTCTTTCCGGAACCCTGATGTCGATGATCTTGCATGAAACAGTCTGACCCTCGTGGATCTCTGTGTCGATGCGCTCGACCCTGTGATGTGCAACCTGGGAGATGTGGAGAAGGCCCGAGACACCTTCTTCGATCTCGATGACGGCGCCAAACTTGAGGAGTCTGGTCACTGTGCCTTCGACGACATCGCCAACCGAGTACTTGTACGGGACAAGATCCCACGGATGCGGCTGTGCCTGGCGGAGTGAAAGGCTGATTCTGCCTTCGTCATCTGATTTCTTGATGACCTTTACGTTGACTTTCTGCTTCTTCTTGAGAACTTCCTGTGGGGTCTTTCTTGAGCCCCAGGTGAGCTCTGAAAGATGGATGAGGCCTTCAACGCCTTCGCCAAGTTCGACGAATGCGCCGAATTCTACGAGGCCAACAACGGTTCCTTCGTAGATTTCGCCAACAGAAAGCTGGTCGATGAACTCTTTTTTCCTTCTGTCGCGGTCATTTTCGAGGATTTCCTTCTGTGAGCAGACAACCCTGCGGGTTGGCTTCTCGACTTCGATAACCCTGACTTTCATTTGTTTTCCAACCCATTTTGCCGGATCGGTGTTGCGGTTGAGATCTATCATTGAGCGCGGCACAAAAGCAGTGACTCCGACATCGACCAGGATTCCGCCCTTGACGGCTTTCCTACCGATGGTCTCGATGACTTCGCCTTTATCCTTCATCTCGGTGAGTTTGTCCCAGATGAGTTCGAAATCGGCTCTCTTCTTCGAGAGGATGATGTTGCCCTCGTCGTCAGATGTCTTGACGACCTTGCATGAAACCTTGTCACCTGTCTTGTAAAGCTTTGACAGCGGTTCACCATGAGTTTCGATCTCTGCCCTCGGAATGAAGCCTTCCGACTTCTGTCCGATGTCTACAAGGAGACCGTCGTCCATGACTTTCACAACCAGGGCTTCAATGAGCTGGTTTCTGTCAAGTGACTTGAGGTCGAAGTCAAGGGCTGACTTCATCTGTGCATGAGCTGTCTGCTCTGCCGTTGTCTGTTCTGGCTGTGCCTGCGCGCCATTTTCAAAAGTGTTTCCTTCAATTTCCCACATTGCTTTTTCCTTACCTCAGCATTCTTAAAAACGCCCATCTTGGGCGCTAGTTTGATATTTTAGATAATTCTCACTGGTTGTAAACAGAAAGATTTAGTTAAACACATAAAAATTGACTGAAGCTGCTTTGGTGATTAGAATGAAAATCATGACAATTGAAGAACTGGTGGGCAAAATATTCAAACAGACGGCCAGAGATGACGCTGCAATTATTCATTTTTCAGGCAAAAACGGGTCATTTCTTCCCGTTCCTGATCATATTTCACACGCAGTGACCGACGCCCTTGGCCGGCTTGGAATTAAAGAATTATACACCCATCAGGCTTTGGCCGTTGAATCCGTCCTCAAGGGTCAGAACACGGTCATTGCAACCCCTACGGCTTCAGGTAAAACCTTGTGTTTCAACATTCCGGTTCTGTCTGAGATGGCAAAAAATCCGTCTGCAAGGGCACTCTACCTCTATCCTACGAAAGCCCTTTCGGCTGACCAGTCAGCAGGCCTGCAGGAGCTTATAGAAGCCTCCGGCTTACCGGTTCGGATGCACACCTACGATGGTGACACTCCTGTATCGGCCAGGCAGGTTTTGAGGAATGAAGGTTCGATAATTCTGACCAACCCTGACATGCTCCATTCAGCCATTCTCCCCCAGCACACAAAGTGGATAAACCTGTTTGAAAACCTGAAATACGTTGTGATTGACGAGCTTCACCAGTACCGTGGCGTTTTTGGGTCGCACATGGCCAATTTGCTCAGGAGACTCAAACGAATCTGCGCCTTCTACGGCTCAAATCCCGTGTTCATCATGTCCAGCGCAACAATCAAAAACCCAGGCGAGCTTGCCAGACACTTGCTTGAAGACGATGTCGAAGTGATCGATAACGACGGCTCACCAAGGGGTGATAAGTTCCTTGTGGTGTACAATCCTCCGATTGTTGAGCCACAATTGAGACTCAGGAGATCAATCGTTTTTGAAGCCAGAAAATTTGCCATTGAACTGATAAAAAGTGGCATCCAGACGATAGTTTTTGCCAGAGCCAGAACCACCGTTGAAAACATCCTCAGGCTGATCAAGGACGATGCCAGACAAAACGGCATAAACCCCGACCAGATCAGAGGTTACAGGGGTGGCTACCTTCCGCTTGAGAGAAGGGATATCGAGAAAGGCTTGCGTGAAGGCAAAATCCTTGCCGTTGTCTCGACAAACGCCCTTGAACTGGGCATCGACATCGGAAGGCTCGAAGCTGCCATCGTTGCAGGCTATCCCGGAACAATCGCCTCGCTTCGCCAGCAGCTCGGTCGAGCTGGCAGAAAACAGCAGGCCAGCCTTGGAATTCTCATACTTTCAGGAAGCCCGATCGACCAATACATAGCCCAGAATCCAAAATTCCTCCTCACATCCCCACCCGAATCAGGATTAATCAACCCCGACAACCTCTACATCATGGTTTCGCACATAAAATGCGCTGCCTTTGAACTGCCTTTCATCGACGGCGAGAGGTTTGGCAAGGCTGAAATCACGCCTGTGCTTGAACATCTTGAACATCACGGCGTCGTCAACCACGCAAATGGCAAATGGTTCTGGATGACAGAGGTTTATCCGGCCGACGAAATCTCGCTTCGCAACGCAGCCAAGGAAAACGTCGTGATTCTCGATGTCACCGATTCCCCAAACATCAAAACGATTGGCGAGATCGACCTTTTTGGGGCACCAATGCTGGTTCATGACCAGGCGGTCTACACCCACGAAGGTGTCAGCTACCATGTTGACAAGCTGGATTTTGAGGCCAGAAAAGCGTTTGTCAGGCGCGTCAACGTCGATTACTACACCGACGCAAACCTTGAGGTGAGCTTGTCTGTGCTCGACGAGTTCGGCAAAACCGACGCTCCCAGCCACTCAACCGGTTTTGGCGAGGTTTCGGTGACGGCCATAACGACACTTTTCAAAAAGATCAAGATGAACACTCACGAAAACCTCGGCTTTGGAGAGGTCAAGCTTCCGGAAAGGCCGATGGACACGACATCCTGGTGGCTTGTGGTTTCTGAAAGGATTGTGGGGGAATTCAGCCCCAACGACCTTGCCAACGCACTCAAAGGGCTTGGAAACCTTCTGATAGGCATACTTCCTTTGCCATTGATGTGCGACCCGCGAGACCTGAGCCTGCACGTTCAGGTGAAATCGCCTCACTTTGTCAGGCCGACGATTTTCATCTACGAGACAAACGCCGGCGGTGTCGGACTTTCACAACACATCTACGACCTTGGAACCCAGGCGCTTGCGATGGCTCTTGAAACGCTTGACCGCTGCAGCTGTGCGGACGGTTGTCCGGCCTGCATCGGCCCGGCTGGAGAAACCGAGGCCGGAACGAAAGAAAAGACCAGGAAGCTCATTGGGATGATGATGGAGGAGAAGTTTGTTTAATGCTATCTGGAAAGTCTTTTTCTACTAAATCAAGTAATATTTTAGGTGGTTTTATACCTGAATTAAATAACAACCCTACATAATCGAGACGATTCAATCGCCAACCATCTCCATATGGTTTATCTCCGTAACAAGCTTTCCAAAATGATAAACACATATTAATTGATAATTTTGATATATCATACATAATATCAATTGTTTCATTAACATTTACTGATATTCCTTTAATTTTTATTTTCTCAGTATCGATGTTATTGATAGATACACCAAAATAAAGTTGTTTTTTTAAGGCAATTTCGTCAATAACGACATTACCATTTTTTGTTTTTATTGTGGGATTGAGTGCACCATGTGTGATAAAGTTACGGATTTTCTTATAATCCTTATATTTCTTTTGTTCTTCAATAAAATAATTCAAAGCAGAAATAGGTGGTGTATTAGATTCATAGTCATATTTTGATATTATCGATATTACAATCTCTGGGTATTGATACATTGAATAATAACTATGTTTCCATTTTTTATTCTTATCTTGGTATTTGTTAACACCCAAAATCTTTAATTTTTCTAAATATGTTAACTGTTTATTTGTTTCGTAATACGTAATTGCTACGCTATTGACCAACCATTCATATAATGAAAAGAAGGCTAGTATTGATGAATATGCATATTCAATTGTTTTACAGTCACATATTCCAAATACTTCAGGATTCAACATTCCCTGCATTTCTTTCTCAAAACTTTCGAATGCTTTTAACATATTTAAGAAAGCCATCAATTGAATTGTTTTTATAAACATAACACCTCCTTCATTTATTATAGAATCATTAAAATGTCGGTTTTTAGATGGATTTAATATTTATAAACTAAATATCATCCCCTTTCTGTGCTTCGGCAAGCTCGTCCTCGTCGAGTCCGAAATGGTGGCCGATCTCGTGGTAGAGCACGTGCCTGATCATTTTCTTCAGATGCTCGAAATCGTGCGAGTGCGCCAGTATCGGTCGCCTGTAAAGCTGAATCCGCTCCGGGTGCTCGTACGGCGCCATCCCGCGTTTTGCCGTGATTGGCACGCCTGTGTAAAGGCCAAGCAGCGACCAGGGGTTCATGTTGTCGAACTTTTCAAGCGTGTGCCTGTCGGCAAAGTCCTGAACCTCCCACGATATGTTTGCTTCTATTAGCCTTTGTTTCCATTCATCAGGAAGCGAAGCCCACGCCTCCTCAACAAGAGCCGAAAATATTTCGAGTGGAACTTCTATCATCTTTTCCTCACTTTGCCGGGTTCATGAAGTAGATGACCTTGGTTTTGTCGTCATCTGAATTGATCATCAGCTGGAAATGAACGCCGTTTTTGACTGAGACAATGAGCGTGTCCTGAAGGTTGATTATCTCCCAGCCTTGCTTTGGCAGCTCTGCCTTGTACCATGAGGCAACTTTCTCCTGGCTGTCGTCAAAGACCAGAACACCTTGTGCCAGCGTAAATTCCCCAACCTCCACCCTGAAAAGGTCGCGATCGAGAGAGGAAATCTGGCCATAAGGATAGACAGGAACGTCAGGTGGGAGCTTCTTCAGTTCAGCCTCGAGAGCCTTGTCGCTTGTCCTTGCCACACCGCATGAAGCAGTGACCAAAACCATCGCAAAAATGAGAAGTTTCTTCATTCAAACCCCTTTTCGAGCAAGTGCTGCCTGTATTTTAGCAGATTCTCCTTCATTGCCGCAAGTGTTTTGATGTGGATTGCGTCTTCCTTGAATCTGGCGCTGTCGTGGAGACCTTTCACATACCACGCCCAATGTTTCCTCATCTCGGAAACGCCGACTTTTTCACCCTTGTATGCCACAACCGATTCGAGGTGTTCAAGCATAACCTCAAAACGCTCGGAAAGTGTCGGATTTGGCGGGATTGGTTGGCCACTCACTGCAGCTTCGACCTGTCTAAAAATCCAAGGCGCGCCAAGGCAAGACCGCCCAAGCATGACGGCAGAAACGCCTGTTTCCATCATCTTCTTTGCATCGTCTGGAGTTTTGATGCCGCCATTGCCGATGACTGGGATTTTGACGGCTGCAACAATATTCGAAAGCTCATCCCAAAGGTAAGGGCCAACCAAACCCTGCGAGACAAAGCAGGTGTTGACAGCAAGCGCCTTTGCACCGGCATTTTCAACCATTTTTGCGAGTTGCACGGCGATATTGTTATCTTTTGTCACCCCAAGGCGAATCTTGACAGTCACTGGAATGGTCACAGATTTCACCATCGCTTCGACAATTCTTGCGATCAGGTCAGGGTCTTTGAGCAACGCAGCACCGGCACCGGTTGAAACTATCTTTCTTTCGGGACAGCCACAGTTGAGGTCGACAAAATCAGCACCAGCCTCCTCCACAAACTTTGAAGCCCTTGCAAGATGCTCCGGCTCATGGCCAAAAAGCTGGATGCCAACAGGATGCTCACTGTCATTCAAAAAAAGCATGGCTTTTGTGTATTTGTTTTTCTGGAGCAACCCTTGGGCTGAAACAAATTCAGTATAGATCAAGCTTGCACCGAATCGCTTGCAGATATTTCTAAACGGCGGATCGCCTACTCCGGCCAGAGGAGCAAGCACGCTCCTGCCAGAGATTTCGAGGCTACCTATCCGCCATGTTGCGGTCATAGAGGGCTTTCAGGCCATAAAGCGACAGGAGAGGATCATACTTTTGGATGCAGGTTTGTACAGTCGACATTATCGAGATGAGGCCACCTGTGCCGATGATTACAGGTGTTTCGCCCATTTCTCTTGTCATCTCTGACACAATTCTGTCGACAAGACCTGCAAAACCAAAGATGATACCGGATCGCATCGACTCAATTGTGTTTCTTCCAAGCGATGTTTTTGGTCTTGCAAGCTTGATTTCCGGAAGCTTGGCGGTTTTCTGTGACAATGATTCCGTTGCGGACAAGAGACCAGGGGCGATTGCTGCGCCTGTGATTTCAGATTTGGAGTTGACGGCGATGAAAGCCGTTGCAGTGCCAAAAGACACAACAATTGCCGGAATCTGGTGGCGATTGATTGCCCCGACGGCAAGACAGATAAGGTCTGAACCGACTTCTTTGGGGTTTTCCGTCTGGATGCCTATTCCAGTTTTTATGCCGGGGTAGACTCCAAGCGGTTTTTTACCGATTATCTTCCCAACTGCCCTTTCAAGCATCGGAAGAACCGGCGGAACCACCGAGGAAATGATGGCTCCGCCAATATCTGTGATGTCAATCTCATAGCTAACCAGCAGCGATTTTATCAAAACAAAGTATTCGTCGGCGGTTTTTGAGTAGTCAGTGGAGATGCGGAAATTGGTGTGCATGTTCGCATCACCGTTGAAGATTCCGAATTTGATGTTGCTGTTTCCGCAGTCAACAGCCAGCACGAGATTTTTATCACCCATGTTTGTCCTTGTGATTTTCCTGTCAGGTTATTCCTGATAAAGGAAGTATTTTTTCAGCACGATGATGATCGGGACGCTTATCACGACTGCAAGCACAAGCTCAAGTGTGGCATTTGTTGCGAAAATGCCAAGTGCAGTGACAAATCGTGTCTGGATCGTTGCGCCAAGGGCTGTCGGGAAAACAACGCCAAGACCAAGCGTGAAAATTGAGTTTGTCAGCGTTCCAACAATTGCAGCAGCAATTCCACCTGCTGTCCAGGCAGAAATTGAGTCTGTCTTGAAAAACTTTCTAATCCAGTAGTCCATCCAGAATGCAAACGGCCCGATAAGAAGCCTGCCGGGTATGAGAACGTAAAGTGGAAAAATTGATCCAAACTGGATCGAGACGAAAACGGCAAAGATGATGCCCAGAAGTGCGCCAACAACCGGCCCAGCAACAACGGCTCCGATAATTATCGGAATGTGCATAAGTGTCATCGCACCTGCGAGGTTCGGCACAGGAATCAGTCCAGTTCCGACCATGCCCATAACGATCATGAGCGCTCCCAGCACTCCAGCGACCGTCAACTGACGAATTGAAATTTTCATTGTTTCTCCTTTCGAAACAAACGGCTTGGGCTTGCTCATCTTGCAATGCCTGCCGGCTTGGTATTTTAGTCGGATGAGTCAAATTGACAAGTAATCCGGCTAACCATTTAGAAACAACAGAAATCGAATATGTTACACGTTTGATTTGCTTTTAACGGATAAATTAAGTATTATATGTCTACCAAACAAAAGGAGGTTCAAATGGAATTTGAGATTCTGGGAGGGCAGCTCCCATACGTGGTATGCAAGATGAAAGCCGGTGAAAAAATGGTCTCCGAATCAGGCGGACTTCATTTCAAAACACCGGGTGTCGGCATGGAAACGTCGATGAAAGGCGGACTCCTAGGCGGTCTTACGAGAAGCCTTCAGGGTGAATCAGCGTTCCTCAACATCTTCACGGCATCCAAGGACAACGACGAAATCGCATTCTCATCCTCATTCCCGGGACAGATCGTCCATTTCAAGCTTGAGGCAGGGCAGCACGTCATCGCACAGAAAGGCGCATTCCTTGCCGGTTCAGACTCAACAAAGCTCTCGATGCATTTCAAGAAAAAACTCGGCGTTGGACTTTTTGGCGGTGAAGGCTTCATCCTCAACAAGATCGAAGGCCCAGGCGATGTTTTCCTCGAAATCGACGGCGCCCTTGCAGAAAAAAATCTCGCAGCAGGCGAAACGATTCTGGTTGACACAGGACACGTTGGCCTGTTCGAGCCGACAGTCCAGTACGACATTGAAATGATGAAGGGTTTCAAGAACATGTTCTTCGGCGGTGAAGGCCTGTTCCTTGCAAAACTGACCGGCCCGGGGAAAGTCTGGATCCAGTCACTGTCATCAAGCGACATGGCAAAGGCTGTCCAGCCTTTCATGCCGTCCAAGTAGGCAACAATTTATAGATTGTTCACATGTGGAAAACCTTTGTGGATAACATGTCGTATTCAATCACTATAACCTGATTCTGCCAAGGTTTACTCAAGTTACAACTACCAAAGGGTTTGTCTTCATTTCTCACATAACCGAAAGAGATGAAGGCAAACCCTTAATAATTTGTGCCAAACCCAGGCTAATGCAATGTTAATAAGTTTTGTCAACGCCAAATTCAGCTGCCAGTCATTAAAACATTGTCGATTTCAATAATTGTCCCAAAAACTCAATTGACAGCTTTTAAACCGGAGGGTATAATTTTTTATGATGGAACTTAGGATAAAGGCGATACTTTTAGAAAAAGAAGACATCAAAAGGGCCGTCACCAGAATGGCTCACGAGATCATCGAGAACAACCACGGCACTGATGGAATAGCCCTCATCGGCATCCACAAGCGTGGTGTCCCTCTGGCCCACAGGATCGCTGCAAAGATCGAAGAGATCGAAGGCAAAAAGGTGCTTGTCGGAGCACTCGACATCACACTTTACAGGGACGATCTTTCCATGCTCTATGAAGCCCCTCAGGTTCACAAAACCTCTGTGGATTTCAACATCAAGGAAAAGGTTGTTGTGCTTGTCGACGACGTGCTCTTCACCGGCAGAACGATCAGGGCCGCAATGGATGCTCTCACCGACCTTGGAAGACCCAAAAAGATTCAGCTTGCTGTCATGATCGACAGAGGCCACAGGGAACTTCCGATCAGGGCGGACTACGTTGGAAAAAACGTGCCCACATCAAGCACAGAGCTTGTTGAGGTCATGCTCGAGGAAACGGACGGGCAGGAACGCGTTGTTCTTGCCTCAAAGGTGGATTGAAGATATAGGCAAAATAAAGCCCCGACTGTGATCGGGGCTTTTTTTTGGAGGTGAAGATGGGACTTAGCAAGAAAGACCTGCTGGGACTCAAGGACATGAGCCGCGACGAGATCCAGCTCATCCTTGACACAGCCGTGTCGTTTAAGGAGGTCATGGGCCGAGAGATCAAAAAAGTGCCCGTGCTCCGTGGAAAAACCGTTGTAAACCTGTTCTACGAACCGTCCACCAGGACGAGGACTTCATTTGAGCTCGCAGCAAAGATGCTTTCAGCTGATGTGGTCAACATCGCCACCCAAACATCTGCCGTCCAGAAGGGTGAATGCCTCAAGGACACGGTTCTGACGCTTACCGCACTGGGCGGGGACTACATCGTCATCAGAACCAAGATGTGTGGCGCTCCTCATTTCATCTCTACATTTTTCAAAGGCCACGTTCTCAATGCGGGCGACGGCATCAACGAACACCCAACCCAGGCTCTGCTTGACATGTACACCATCAAGGACACCCTCGGCAGCATCGAGGGCAAGAAAGTCCTCATCATCGGCGACATCCTTCACTCAAGGGTATCAAGGTCAAACATCTTCGGTCTGGTCAAGATGGGCGCAAAAGTCGGAGTATGCGCACCACCGACGCTCATCCCAAAGGACATCGAAAAGCTTGGCGTAAAGGTTCACCTGAACCTCGACCAGGCTCTCCCTGAATACGACATTGTAAACATCCTCAGAATCCAGCTTGAACGCCAGGAAGACGGCCTGTTTGCCACAACCCACGAATATTACGAACAGTACGGCATGACAGCCGATCGTCTCGAAAGACACAAAAACCTTCTGGTTCTGCATCCGGGCCCGATGAACAGGGGTGTTGAAATTGCCCCAGAAGTGGCCGAATCAAGCCAGGCAGTCATCGAAACGCAGGTCACAAACGGCGTGGCGGTGAGAATGGCAGTCCTCTATCTGCTCCTCGGAGGTGAAGCCCATGTCTAGCATAGTTTTGAAAAACGGACAGATCGTCGACGTAAGAAACGAAAAGCTTGTTTCAGCCGACGTAAAGGTTGAAAACGGCGTGATCGCTGAAGTCGGATCAAACCTTACCGGTGACCAGATCATTGACTGCTCAGGCAAAATTGTCAGCCCGGGTCTCATCGACCTTCACGCCCACCTGAGAGAACCAGGATTTGAACACAAGGAAACCATCGCAACGGCAACAAGAGCTGCTGCAGCTGGCGGTTTCACAACGATCTTCGCCATGCCAAACACCGAGCCTCCGTGCGACGACGAAGCAACAGCCGTGTACATCAGAAACAGGGCACAAAATGTCGGCGTTGTAAAAGTCGAACCGGTAGGCTGCATCTCAAAAGGCAGGAAAGGCACAAACCTTGCCGAAATGGGCGGCCTCTCAAGAGCAAAAGTAAAGATGGTCACTGACGACGGCGCACCGGTCTCATCGGCAGCCCTTCTCCTGAGAGCGCTGAAGTACTCAAAGGCTTTCGGACTGCTGGTTGCCAATCACTGCGAAGACATAACCCTCTCCAAAAACGGCGTTTGCTCGGAAGGCTACTACTCAACCCTCTACGGCCTCTACGCAATCCCGAAATCAGCAGAAGAAACAATGGTTGCCCGCGACATCATCCTCGCCCGTGAAACCGGCAGCAGGCTCCACATCCTCCACGTCTCAACCTCATGGTCGGTCGAGCTGATCAGACAGGCAAAGGCAAACGGAGTCAAGATCACCTGTGAAGCCACACCACACCACCTCACCCTCACCGACGAACTCTTGGGCGACTACAACACAAACTGGAAGGTCAACCCTCCGCTTCGCGCAAAGGAAGACGTTGAGGCATTAAGAAAAGGCCTACTCGACGGCACAATCGACTGTATCGCAACCGATCACGCCCCACACGCAAGAGAGGACAAGGAAGTTGAAATCGATCTGGCTCCTCCAGGCATCTCAGGTTTTGAAACTGCAATCGGTCTGCTCTTCACCGAACTCATCCACAAAAACATCATTGAAGCTCCAAAACTCCTCACAAAAATGACTCTCGCACCGGCAAAGGTCGTTGGCATGGACGAACCGGCAATTGAAAAAGGCAAAGTAGCTGACATAGTGGTTATCGATCCAAACCTCGAATGGACTGTCGATCCGGCCAAATTCTTCTCGCTTGGCAGGAACACCCCGCTCACAGGCAGAACCCTCAAGGGTAAGGTCACAACAACAATCGTCGATGGCAAAGTAGTGTTTGATGGCGGAAAAATCATCTAGGATATTCGAAGAAGTCGACATAGCCAGCAACAGGCAGCTTCCAAACTCGGAGCTGATGCTGCTGTCGTTCTTCTCACCAAAAATTGCGCTCACAAGCAAACCTGGGCAGTTTGTGGAAGTCGGTTTTGAAGGAGCAATCCTGCCAAAGCCAATCTCAATCCACAGGGTGCACAAGTTTGGTGTTGTTGAGCTGCTCTATCAGGTGGTTGGCAAAGGAACAAAAATCCTGGCCTCACTGGAAGATGGCGACAAAGTAACAGTTCTTGGCCCGCTTGGAAACGGTTTCAATCTCGAAGCCGATACGCCGTACTACCTCGTTGGTGGCGGAACCGGCATCGCTCCAATGCTTGACCTTCACGACAAACTCGGTGACAGGAACCACACAATTTTCCTCGGCGCAAGAACCAAGAACCTCTTGCCAGACCAGAGCCGGTTCCCGCTCGACACCCAGTATGCAACAGACGACGGGTCTTTTGGCCACAAGGGAACCGTCATCGACCTCATGTGCAAAAATCTGATACCACAGGGAACAATTCTAGCTTGTGGCCCACGACCGATGCTCAAAGCCATCCATGAACATTTTAAAGGCTGGCCAATGCAGTTCAGCCTTGAATCCTACATGGCCTGCGGTGTTGGTGCGTGCCTTGGTTGCGTGATCGCCACAAAATCGGGATACAAAAAAGTCTGCACAGACGGCCCGGTGTTTGAAGCCGGCGAGGTGATCGATGGCCTTTGATCCAACAGTCACCCTTTTTGGCCAGAAGTACAACAACCCGATCGTTCCTGCATCCGGCACGTTCGGTTGCGGAGAGGTGTACAAAGACCTCCTCGATTACAGCAAAATCGGTGCTTTCTGCACAAAAGCCGTCACTCCTGAAATAAGAGTAGGCAACATTCCACAAAGACTGATGGAAACACCATCAGGCCTGCTCAATGCAATCGGTCTCCAAAATGAAGGCCTGGATGCATTCATCAAGGACAAGATTCCATACTTGGTCAACCTTCCTTGCCGCGCCTGGGTCAACGTTTCAGGCAAAACCTTCGAAGATTATGAAAAAGTCGTCGAAGCACTGAACGATTACGACACAATCTCGGCTTTCGAGATCAATGTCTCATGTCCAAACGTTCACGAAGGTGGAATGACCATCGGAACATCAGCCGACCAGGTTGGCAGGCTCACGGCACAGCTCAAAAAAATATCAAAGAAACCTCTTATAATCAAACTTTCACCAAATGTCACCGACCTTTCGTCAATTGCAAAGTCAGCTGAAGACTCAGGCGCAGACGCACTCACCGTCTCAAACACCTTCCTTGGCATGGCAATCGACATCGAGAAGAAGCGTCCGGTGCTTGGGAACGTGACCGGCGGACTCTCTGGCCCGGCAATCAAGCCCATGACTCTGCGATGTGTCTGGTTTGCATTTAAAGCGGTCAAAATTCCAATAATCGCCTGCGGAGGAGTGTGGACAGGTTCAGACGCGCTTGAGTTCATTCTCGCAGGTGCATCGATGGTTCAGGTCGGAACCGTCATTTTTAAAGACCCGACATCTCCGGCAAAGATAGCCTGGGAAATGTCTTCCTGGGCTGAAAAACGCGGATACAAAAATTTCGGCGAACTGAAAGGAGCGGCTCATGAATGCTGCTGAAAGACTGATAATCGGACTCGACCTTGAAAAGGAGAAGGCTCTGGAGCTGGTCAAAACCATTCCAAACGGACCAACCTTCAAGATCGGAATGACCCTTTTCACCCCCCATGGAAAAGATTTTGTCAAGCAAATTATTGACATGGGCCACAAGGTTTTCCTGGACATGAAGTTTCACGACATCCCAAACGTCGTTGCCAACGCAGCCGAAGCTGTCGCTGAAATGGGCGCCACAATGTTCACCATTCACGCATCCGGTGGCCCCACCATGATCAAGGGAGTCAGGGAACGCCTTGACAAGTGGTCAGCCAAAACCGGCAGAAAACCACCGATTGTTCTTGGCGTGACGATACTCACCTCACTCGACCAAAACGAGCTGAACGCAATCGGCCACGACAAAACACCGGCTGAACTGGTTGAAAAGCTTGCAGGAATGGCCATCTCAAACGGTTGCGACGGAATCGTCTGCTCACCACAGGAGATAGAGAACCTGAGAGTAAAGTTTGGTAAAGATTTCGTTGCTGTCACACCGGGCATCAGGAGAGGCTCAGATGCCGTCGGCGACCAGAAGAGGGTTGCGACCCCTGAATCAGCCATAAAGTCAGGCTCAACCTACATCGTCGTTGCAAGACCGATTGTCGAGGATCCGAACCCGAGACAGGCGACACTTGATTTCATAAAGGAGATAGAAAATGCCATCTGATCCAATCAAAATTCTTGAAGAAACCTCAGCCCTTCTCACCGGTCATTTCAAACTCACATCCGGTCGCCATTCGGACAGGTATGTGCAGTGTGCTCAGGTTTTCCAGTATCCAGACAAGGTTTCCGAGCTTTGCAGGCAACTTGCTGACAAGCTCCCGGACAAGAACATCTCCTGTGTCATAGGTCCTGCAGTTGGCGGAATCATCTTCGCATACGCAATGGCTGACGCACTTGGTTGCAGAACCATCTACGCCGAAAGAGTTGATGAAAAGATGACGTTCAGACGCAATTTCTTCGTTGACAAAGGCGAGAAGGTTATTGTTGTCGAAGATGTCGTGACCACAGGTGGATCAGCGTTGGAAGTTGCAGAGCTCGCAAAATCGATGGGTGCCGAAGTGGTTGCAATATGCTCGCTTGTTGACCGCTCAGCCGGAAAGGTTGCTTTCCCTGTTCCGTTTGTTCCGCTCATCTCGATGGACGTGGTTTCCTGGGAAGCCGACTCATGCCCGCTTTGCAAGGAAGGCAAACCGATTACCCAGCCAGGTTCAAGGCATCTCAAGCTCTGAACCGATTGCACAATAAAAAAGCCCCTCTTTTTATAGAGGGGCTTTTTTATTGGAATTTTTTATCAGCTCTTCCTAAAGATTCTTGAAATCTCCTTGTATGAGAGCACAGTCCAGACAATTATGGGGATTAAAACTGGAGCAGTAGCAATGAGGAACCCTGTCAAATTGGTCATAAATGAGCTGTTAACATTGGCGAGGTTCATGTAAAGGCTTAGATACTGACCGAGAATTGAGATACCAACAAGCCCAACGATTCCAAGAATCGTCCAGAGCAGAAGCTTCCAGTTAATTTTCCCATCCAGCCAGAACAGTTTTATGCCCCACGTACCAACCATGAGGATCACAAACGGGATCGCCGGGCTCATGAGTGCATCAGTGAGCTTTGGCTGGAAATCGGTGTAATAGCCAGCTGACTTTATCAGTCCCATGACAATTGACTTGTCGAGCTCAATATAAAGACTTGAGATTGCAGTCCAGACAGCAAGGATCACGACTGCCGTGATAACAAGCCTGATCCAGAACCACTTCTTTTCTGTCAGGCCTTTTTTGCTGTCAATGGATTTTTTTTGACTATCCATGCAAGGTACCCCCAGAACATGAGAATGACGAAACCGATTATGATGACCTGCCAAAGGTAGGCATGGGCAAATTCGAAAGCACTTGGCCAGAAGGCTCCTATGATTCCGAGGCAGATGAACCTGAACAGGTTCACAACATAAAGTGCTGGAATGCCAAGGGCAAATCCGAGAAGTCTGTTCTTTACAGCCGTCGGGAAAGCAAGCACTGCAGCTGAGTAGACGATCCAGGCATAAACTCCGGTGCACTCGTAAATGATCTCAAACCTGTAGGTCACAGCTTCCGGTCTGCCGAAAACAATGAACATTCCATTGACCGTGTTCAGGTAGGTCGTTTCAATCCTGCTGACGACGCCGAAGAGATTGAGGATCCAGACAAGCGGGTAGGCTGTACCAAACGTGAGTGCCTTGTGAATTGGGTTTATGTACCCATCAGCTGTTGGTGCCGAAAAGTGAGTTCCAATCTGCAGAAGTATCGCAAAAAGCAAACCGAATATCACCCAAAGGAATACGTCCCTGTAGTTGGCAAAAATCTCCGCCACCTTCGATGTTCCCTGTTTCATGCTTCACCGTCCTTGTCAATTGGGCAAATCTAACTCCCACAATTATATTTTTTTTGATTTGTAAAAAAAGCACATGAAAAAGAAAAAGGCTCCGAAGTCAATCGGAGCCTTTCTTGATGATGACTTTTGTGCTGCTATCAGGCTGCTGTGGCTCTCTTCTTCATCATGACCATGAAGAATGCACCGACTGCAATGATGCCGGCAATGATGACCATGATTGCCCATGGTGCAATTGGAACCTGCGGCGGCGGTGTTGTTGCTGCCTTGAGGTTGCCGCCGCTGACCCTGAATGCGTAGGTCTGCGGAATGTTTGTTGATGACTGTTCAACACGGGCGCCTGAGACTGTAACCGAGTAAACTCCACGCTTTACCTGTGATGGCGGAATTACGACCCTTTCAACGTTGTTACGTCTGTCGAATGTTGTTCCACCAGGATTCGACATCGATTCGCGGCCCCAATACCTGTAAAGGTTGGTGTGCTCATCAATGCGCGGGTTTGTCGTGTAGATGTTGCCATGATATTCAATGCCGTCTGGAGCTGTAACGATAAGATCAAGGTCATTGGCTAGTGCAACCTGTGGGTTCGGGAGTTTCGGCATGTCTGTGTAGGCAAGTGTTGCTTCGAATGGAACTGACGAGTCAGTTACATCGTAATAGTAGAAGTGGCGCTCACCGGTGGTGATACCCTTCACCTGGTCAACATAGCCTGTTGCTGTTGGCGCAGCTGGGAAGAGTGACTGTCTGATGTTGAGACGGCCAAATCCCTGGTCGTAATTCGGTTTTGCTGAGAGCCAGCGCCAGTCTGTGTATGTTGGTGCGTAGTCTGACTGACCGCCAAGGTTTGATGCTCCATGAACCAGGGTTGCCTTTATGAGTGCTGATGATGGTTGCGGATACATATTGAGTCCGCGGTTCTGATAGTACTGTCTTGTGATTGCTGCGGCACCTGCGACAAATCCAGTTGCGCATGATGTGCCTTCCATGATTGCATAGTGCTCATAAAGATTTGATGATGGGCCAGGATGGCGAAGAAGATATGGTCCACCAGCAGCTGTTGTCTGGTTACTGTTGCCGTTGACTTGTCTAATGCCATCGTAGCAGTTTCCTGTTGGATTTGATGATCCTGAGTTGTCCCGAACTGGGACACCTGTAAGCGAGAATGGGTTGCGCAGAGTAAGTACTGATGCCGTTGACATGATCTGTGTGCCTGGTGCAACGATATCCGGTTTGTATCTGCCGGCCGGCTGCCACTTTGTCGGATCAGGATCTGACTGTGAATAGTCAAGGTCAGGTGTTGGGCCTCTGCCCGAGAATGCTGCGACCTGTCCAAAACCGTTGTATATAGTTGTTGGGCTTGGTGCTGCAGCCATACCTACAAGTTCGTTGTAATAGAGACCAGTTGTTCCATTTGTTGCATGCTGTACGCCAACCGGAACGTCTGAGTTTGCAGTGTTGTCACCGTAAAGAGGTGATGTCGCGCCGCCTGCAAGTCCATGTGTATGTGTAACTGTCTGCGGGAACCATGGGCCATAAACCCAACCGTATGTCCATGGGCCAGAGCCTCTGGTAATGTGTGCCGGAAGGGTTCTGATGTTTCTATAAGACTCTGATGCGCCTACAACGATCGGGTTCTTTGCAGTTGCTGGTGAAAGTGCCGTTGATGCGTAATCTGTCTTTCCGTCTGAATGAACATATGGAGTGTTGTAATCCGGAGAAACTGGCTGTGTGATGTCCTGGTAGTAATAATTGAACTCGACGTTGTTTGGTGGTTCGATGTTGTATGAAGTATCACCAATTGGCGGGTAGTAGACGCCACGCTGCGGGATGATCATTGGCTGCGCAATCCCGGCTTCCTTGTAGGTTGGCGGCATTGTGTAGCACCACGGTGAATCGAATCTGTATGACGTTCCGCTTGATGGGCCATCATAATATGAGTTTGCTCCTGGTGGCAGATATGCAAGCCAATAGTTGTCAAGTGGCTCCCAGTCATAAATAAACGGGGCTGCAAGACGAGTGTTTGTTGTTCCTGCCTGGACAACTGTCATATCCTTCTTTTCCCAGCAGAAACGGTCTGTCTGTTCTGCACAGAAGTTGTATTCGTTTGAGTTGAGTGCTTCAGTTGCGTCGTATGATATTTCACGGTCACCTGCTGGATTTGGTCCTGCATTGTGTGGACCGCGATGTGGCATAACCCATGCATCAAGGTGAATTCTGGCGCCTACGTTATAAGCATCATTGAGAATTGTGAAGAAAGCGTCCGGTGCGCGCAGATAACCACGTTCAGCGAGTGGCGAGTGGTAAAGACCGATATATTTTGGTCTTCCCTGATAAACCCAGTAATAGTGGTACGGATAGTTCGATGATCTCCTTGCTCTAATGAAGTTGTTGTCAGTTACTCTCTGAACAACCACACCGGCACGATAAGCAACACCACGATAATCAAAAGTATCAGCAGCGTTTGTCCCGTATGTTGCTCCATCAAGGTTTATCCTTGGAAGGCGATCACGCGGATTTGTAATTGCCGATCCTGGAGCATTGCCAGGAAGTATGCCTGTACCTGTTGGATCGTATGGGTTTCTGTCAGCAATGTTGTCGTTTGGCGTCGTCTGGTTTCTTGACCAATAACCATCACCAAGAGCTGAGCCTGTTACGTGGGTGTCATGTCCGTCCCAGTCCATCCATGGTTGTGTTCGGCTGCCATAAACTGTCGGTGGCTGGACATAAGTTGCAATTCTCTGGTTGATGTTGACCCAGTTACTTCTCGGGCAACGGGTACCGTTACCGCTTGTCGGGTTGTATCTCCATGGAGTATAACCAGATCTGTTCTCGCAGCTCCCGGTATTTTGTACATATGCCAAGTGATCCATGACCCTGTACGCAAAGTCACCAACCGGTGTTCCATACTGCTGGGAGGTGTTGTACGTGTTTGATACATCACCGGTATCAAGACCTGTTCCGCAAACGGCAATGACCTGGCGATAATGTGTCCCACCAAGTTGAGCATTTGTTGGTTCAAGGGATTCTCCGTGAAGTCCAAAGTGATCAAGTCTTGTGTGAGGAAGGGGGTCGGTTGAGTTCGGAACAACACCGGATGTTTCATTGGCAGCCCATGCGTACTGGGAACCAATGATGTAGTTTGCAATGTCGTTTTGTCCGATTGGTGAAACGAAAAGGTCAATGTTGATGACCCATGGAAGTTTTGCAACTTCTTCGATCTTTTCAACTGGTAGAACAACCTTTGCATATCCGACGTCAAATTTGCCATTTACCGGGTTTTCGGTTGTTAAACCGCTGGTTCCGAATGAAATTGTCTTTGCGGCTTCTTCAACTGTCAGTTTGCTGTTTTCGCCAATTGGCTGGCCAATATAGTCAGTGAATGACTTTTTTTCTTCCTGCCAAAGGTTGATAATCTTGTTATAATCCTCATCCTTCATGTCATCGGTTTTGACCGGTGGCTTCTCATTGAGGCGCTTTTCTATTTCTGCCGTAAAGATCGTCTTTGCGCCCATACCCATGAGAATGTTTGATGTTGTTTCGATTTCCTTGTCTGTGACATTTCCGCCAATTGCGATTGCGTATGTCTGCCAGAGTCCGGACTTCTTTGATGAGTCGTATGGCCATGCAGAGGCTTTGAGAACTGGGTTATAGAGCATGCTTGCACGGACAAAATTTTGAGAGAGTATCCCGTCGATCTTGTCCTTACCTGCCCTGACGAGGTATGTGTCTGGATAAAGTGGATATCCGTCAAGCATCGATCCACCGAGCGCCTTGATCTTTTCGATCCAGTCAGCCTTCATCGGGCCGACGAAACGGACCACGTAATATGCGTCGAGTGATTCCGGGTAGGTGTAGCTAGCGAGCTTCGTGAGGTTTTCGTTCTCAAAACGCGGCATTTCGAGCTTTTTGCCGGTCATCTTGAGATCGTAGTTGCCAACGATGCAGGTGTCTGCTCTGCCGATGACTGTATACTCAATGTTCTTGTCGGTGAGATCCTTGATCTGCTGCTTGTTGGCATCAACCAGCTTCGATCCCTGAGCATAGTCCGTCTGTTCGGTCAAATGTAGGGACTGGATTGTGCTCTGATCTGCTGGGTTCTTCGGGTATACGAGAACCTGATAGAGCGGTCCATCTGCTGCAGCCCTTGTGCCAAGTCCGGCGACCATGGGCAAAACCATAACGATGGCAAGCAATGCTGTAAGAAGTTTTACCTTTCTCATACCTTCATCCTTTCAAAAGAACTTACGGTTACACACTTGATCACGGCAACATGAGTTTTGATACCTTCGACGGCACCAATCCACATGCAATATTACTATAAATAGATACCTTCTTGATCAAACTGTACAGGCGGTATTATAACTGGCACAAAACGGTTGTCAATAGTCAGCGTGACATGTGAGACAGCCTGATTGTTTTGCAATACTACCTACGCGAGTTTAAGACAAAAACCTAAAAAAAGTTCTAAAACGAGAAATAATTGCACACATTTTGCTGACATTGTATATTAATTGAATTTCAGGTGGCGAAACATCAGGGATTTCTCAGATGGATATTTGGTAGCCCCAAGGAGAGTCGAACTCCTACCTACACCTTGAAAGAGTGTCGTCCTAACCGCTAGACCATGGGGCCTTGCTACCATTTGAACCATTAGATATGAGCCGTGCAAGACTCGAACTTGCGACCCCCTGCTTAAAAGGCAGGTGCTCTACCGGCTGAGCTAACGGCCCACACAGGGTATGTTAGGATATTGAATATGAGCTCGAAGTCAAGGATTAGTTGCAAATGCCCTAAAACACAGTAGAATCTCAATCTTGTGAACAGCCAGGCAGAAAATCTAATTAAAAGGTATAACGAGCTGGTAGAACTCCTCTTGAAACCAGAAGTTGTCGCAGACATGAACAGATTCAGGGAGTTATCGAAAGAACAGGCTCAGCTCGCCGATATAGTTGAAACCGCCCATGAAATAGAGCACATCGAGAAGCAGATCGAGAGTGCCAAAGAGATGTCATTTGCAGACGACAGAGAGCTTAAGGAACTGGCTCTTGTCGAACTGGAAGAACTCGCAGCAAAGCTTGATTCAACAAACAAAAAACTCAATCACCTGCTCATCCCGAAAGATCCCAGGGATGAAAAGTCGGTAATCATTGAAATCAGGGCCGCTGCAGGTGGCGAGGAATCGGCTCTCTTTGGTGCAGAACTTTTCAGGATGTACGCCAACTACGCCCAGAAAAAGGGCTGGAAGGTTGAAGTCATAAGCTCCAATCCAACCAATATCGGTGGATTCAAGGAAATAATATTCTCTGTCGAAGGTAAGAACGTCTTCAGGCATCTCAAATACGAATCTGGCGTGCACAGGGTTCAGAGGGTTCCAGAAACTGAAGCCAGCGGAAGAATCCACACCAGTACAACCACCGTTGCCGTCATGGAAGAGGCCGAGGAAGTTGAAATCCAGATCAAGCCTGAGGATATAAGAATCGATGTCTACAGGTCATCCGGCCACGGCGGACAGTGTGTCCAGACCACAGACTCAGCCGTCAGGATCACCCATCTTCCAACAGGCATGATCATCACCTGCCAGGACGAACGCAGCCAGACACAGAACAAGGAACGGGCAATGAAGGTTTTGAGGGCAAGGCTCTACGAGCAGGAACAGGACAAGAAGGACAAGGAACACGCTGACACAAGACGAGTCCAGATTGGTTCAGGCGACAGGGCTGAAAAGATCAGAACCTACAACTTTCCACAGACAAGACTCAGCGACCACCGAATCAATTTCACAATTTACAGACTGCCCGAGGTGATGATGGGTAACCTTGACCTGGTTGTTGACGCCTTGATTGAGGCCGAGGAAAACGCAAAACTTGAAGCCCTTGCAAAGAGGTGAGGATTTCTGATGGGAACGGTCAGGGAAGCTCTGAGAACCGTTGCCGGCCTGTTCTACGCCAGGCCACAGCCGCATCGTGATGCCCAGGAGCTGCTCTGTCACGTTCTTAACCTTTCAAGGACAGAGCTTCTGCTTGAGCTGAACAACCAGATCAATCCAGAGTCAGAAGAAAAACTTATGGAATCAGCAACAAGGATTGCTGCCGGAAAACCACTTGAATACGAAATAGGCTATTGCACATTTCTTGGTTTGAAAATCGAGGTCAATCCATTTGTTCTCATTCCAAGACCCGACACTGAGCTACTGGTTCAGGAGGTTCTCAAGGTTGCCAAAAACGGTGACAGGGTACTTGATCTCTGCACGGGCTCAGGCTGCATTGCCATCGCTCTGAAGAAAATGAATCCATACATAGAGGTCACAGCCTCCGACATCAGCCAGGATGCGCTTGACATTGCAACCGGTAATGCAAAACTCAACGGAGTTGATATAAAGTTCATCAATTCAGACCTCTTCAATTCAATTGAAAACCAGTTCGATGTCATCGTTTCAAATCCCCCATATATCCCAACTTCAAGAATCCGCGATCTTGAAAAGGAAATCAGCTTTGAACCGCTCAAAGCCCTTGATGGTGGCACAGATGGACTCAATTTCTACAGGAGAATTTCAAATGAGCTGCCAAAGCGATTAAAAGCTGGCGGAGTCGCATTTTTTGAAATAGATTGTCCGCAAAAACTTGAACTCCTTAGCCTTGTTGCCGTTTTCAAAGATTTTGCTACTAATATTATTAATGACCTTTCGGACAGACCGAGAGTCTTGATAGCGAGGAAACCATGAAAGAATTTGACGTGATAATCATCGGAGCAGGTCCGGCAGGACTTGCGGCAGGCATCTACTCTGGAAGGGCAAACCTCAAAACCGCAATCATCGAAAAACTTGGCCCGGGTGGTCAGGCGATGATCACGGACAAGATAGCCAACTATCCTGGATTCCCCGATGAAATCTCCGGTTTTGAGCTTGGGGATGCTCTCACAAGACATGCACAAAAGTTCGGTGCAGAAATTGTTTATGACGAAATCGACTCGGTTTCTGACGAAGGCCAGTACAGGATAGTCAAAGGTAAATCAGATTCTTACAAGGCTAAGGTAATCATTCTAGCTTCAGGTGTGAGGTATAAAAGCATCGGAATCCCCGGTGAAAAGGAGCTTCGTGGCAGAGGCGTCTCTTACTGCGCAACCTGCGACGGCCCGTTCTTCAAGGATCAGCCTGTTGTTGTAATCGGTGGCGGTGATGCTGCAGTCGAAGAAGGTATCTATCTTACGCAGTTTGCATCGACAGTCACGATCGTCCACAGACGAAACGAGTTCAGGGCTGCACCAATTATTGTCGACCATGCAAGGAAAAATCAGAAAATCAATTTCGAGCTTGAGTATGTGCCTGTCTCAATTAACGGTGAAAATGCCGTTGAAAGTGTAACAATCCGAAACGTCAAAGACGGAACCGAGAAGACCCTCCCGACAAAAGCAGTGTTCATCTTCATCGGATACAATGCAAACACCGAGTTTCTTGAAGGTTTTGTGCAAATGACTCCCGAAGGCTGGATTATAACCGATGACGAAATGAGAACGGACAGGCCGGGTGTTTTTGCTGCCGGTGACCTCAGGGTCAAGACAGTCCGTCAGGTGGTCACTGCCGTTGCCGACGGCGCCATCGCCGCCATGAGCGCCTGGAAGTATCTGGAGGATTGTAAGTAAAGTCTATTTGGTCTTTTGTTGCCAGGCAAAACTGACGCTTTGGAGTTCTGGAAAGCCTGACAAACAGTCTTTCAGATTCAAATACATTGTATCAAGACGATAATTTGAATTCAAAAGGTTTTTGCCTTTGAACTCCCACTTGCCCAGTTGCTGCAGATCCTCGTCAAAATATTGCAGCCACAAGGTTTTACCAGGCTCCTCAATGAACACGGCAATCTTGTAGTTTACCGGTATGATGGTAACTTTGGTTTCTTTTGTTGGCTGGTAATCAATTCCATTTGATTTCATTATTTCCCCGGTCTGTGGATCGATTTGCAATAATTGAGGGTTGTCCTTTTTGCTGCAACTAAACCCAGACGTCACAAATACATGGCCATACTTCACTTTTATATCAGGATCACAATCGAGAGACCAGATGGGTATGTTATCGTAAAAGTTGCTGCCAACCAACTTTGACGGACAATTTTTGTCATTTGAACCAGTTGCTGTCATAAATACATCGCCGAAAACGACAGACGTAGCAAGATCGAAATCTTCGGCCGGTTTATCCTTGCTTCTCCAGGCATTGTAACCGGTTCTGAAATGGTACATCGACAACAAACCGTCGTTGATTACAGCCATCTGGCCGTAATTCATCGAAACAATATCATAATTAAGTTTCTGACCAGTGAGCTTGAATCTGTTCTTGATTTTTCCTGTGGATAAATAAACTTCAAAAAATCTTAGCTCCTTGTCGTTAATACTGGAAGAATAAAAATACTCTCGATAGAATTTTGTCGGTAATTTCAAATCTTTAAGCAAACTTGAATCCCACAGCCTCTTTCCGCTCTCAATGTCAAAACATGCCATTGATAGTCTTTTTCCATTTGAATAGATGTGAGCAAACAACTGTTTGTCAATGGTTGTTATTGAAATTTCTTCAATTCTACCACCAATAAACAACTGCCTCAAAGGGGGGTCATCGATCCAAACACTCTTTCCGTCTCTCAAATCTATAAGCTTTACATCCGAGATTAATCCCTCATTATTCATGTATACTTGCAAAATATTGTTGTTATAAGTGCAAACAACTCTCACGTTTTGTTCAGTTACGGCTGGATTCAATTCCAGCCTGGCTTCACTTTTCTTGGTTAACATGTAACAAATCAAACTACCACTGTCAAAAAGGGCGTGTTCACCGACGAACATAATTTTTGAATTATTGTCATAATCAACCAAAGCACTGTAGTCTCCACTGCTAAGCTGCATAGATTCGACAAAAATTGATCCCAACTTTGTCAAAGTCCTATCAAAGATGTCAATAGTTGATCCCCTGCCTGACTCAAACGAAACAATGCCTACATAATCATCACTTGCCACCAACTTTACATCGTAATCGAAAACGCCCGGCATCCTGTTAATCAACTTTCCAGAGCTCATGTCAATGGCAGACAAGAAGCTGTTTTTCTGATCACCGCACAGGTTGTCATATTTTGCGAAAAGAAAATCCCCTGAAATTACAGGGTAGCCTGAGATTGGTTGGCTCCACTTTTCTTTTCCATTTTCGTCAAGCGATACAATTCTGGATGGAACGCAATCGTTCTTATTATTCTGACCAAATTTTACATACAAAATTTGATCACCATATTGGATAAACATTCTTTTATCAGGATAATAACTCTCATAATCAACTAGTCTTATTAATTTCAGTTTAGCAAGGTTCAATCTATATATGTGCTCCACGGTGTAAATATAGTAATTATCCTTAATTTTCCCGAACAGATAGGGGTAACCTGAAAAGTGCTCCCCCAGCGCCGATTCATCCAATTCGTTTTCGGAAACAATCTCTCCAGTGGTTAAGTTGAATGCCGTTAATTTATATGTTCCAGGAACGATTGTTGAAAATGAATATCCGGTTTTATCTTCATGGACAATTGGAATATTCCATTCTTGTCCTTCAAGACTCGACCATTTCAACTCACCATTTTGAGCATCAAAACAATACAATTTTTCGTTCTCATATTCTCCGTATCGAAAAAAGGCCAGTTTCAAGTCCTTTAACAATCCCCAATCATGCAGAAAATAACTATCCCAACTATTTCCCAAATCTTTCAGATCGTTTTTTTCTCCATCCCAAAGATTCTCGCCAGTCTCTACATCAACCAGCTCAAACGCAGACTTCCCATCGTCAATACGAGTCAAAATCAGTATCTTCCCGTCAAATGCACCAATAATATTCCATTTATGATCAGATTTTTCCCAAAGGAAACTTGCTACAAGCGGCTGGTCATCGGTTTCATCATCTGCGCGCAAAGCGATAGGGTATGTTTGGAAGGCTAAAAAAATGGCCATTATTACAGCAATCAGTTTTCCGACATTCCCAAATCTTGCTTCCATGAATAGATTGTACCAGCTCATTCAAGTCGATATCGTTTAAAAGGACGAGAGAAATTCATCAAGGTTTTATCAAAAAAATGATTTTCAAAAGCAAAAAATCTTTTGTTTTTGTATCCTGGAGCTGGAGAACGACTGAATCGTTGCATCCACAAGCGTTTAAAATTACCATATTACCTAAATCAACGGAACCAGCTGGCACAAGTAAATCATTGAGAAACTCGACTTTTGCGACACCTCGTTCATTCCAAATAACTGCATTCTTAGTAAGCAGCGGGATCATCTCCCTGAAGCCGTTTGCGTCAATGGTTGATTTCGAGACAACTCTACCGTCTGCAGCTTCCGTCAATATCATCTCTTTCTTCTGACCAGAGGTTTTTGTGTAGCAAACCGTATCAAGCCTTATTTTGAATCCGACATCAGCATCATCAGACCACAAAACCTTTCCGTTGTTGGCGTCAAGAGCCTGGATTAAAATTTTGTTCTGTTTGGCATCTTTGGTGTTTAATAATACTGAATTGCCAACGATCTTTACATCTTCAGGCTTGAATCCGTCTGCGAAAGAACCATTGAATGACCAAAGCCTCTTCTCGGATTTGACATCAAAAACGAAGAGCTTGTCATCAAAAATCACAATCTTGCTGCCATCGAATGCCACAACCTTGAAAACCTTGTTCTGATCCGCAATATGATACCAGCCCAATCCCCTGCCTTTTCGCGTTCTCACAACCTTGAAATGGGCGCCGGTGAAACAAGAGGTGAGCAACTCTTCATCTTTGTATGCTGTCGGAAGGAAGCAGTCCTTCAAGGCGCCATTATCGCAAGATAATTCTCCGGTATCCAGTGAGTAAAAAAGAATCGATTTGATTTTTGGGTCTTTCTGGTAGGCACAAAAATACCTGCCGACAATCGAGTACTCCAGGTCCGAGAGTTTCTTGCCAACCAGAAAACTGGCCAGTTTTGATTTGCTTGGTTCAACAATGTTTGTTCTGGTATCAATAATGTATGTAGTGCCAATCTCCCCTGAATCATCAAAATCATAGGCTACAACATAGGTTTTCCAGTTTGCCAACATCTTGAACTTTCCCAGCAATTTCGATTCGATTTTTGTCTCGGCAACTACCCCATCGTTAATCCTGAAACAGGAAACGGTAAATTGTTTGTAATCGTCTGTTGCTTCTGTTTTAACAAGCAAACAATTATTGCCATCGTCATTTCTAGCAATATGGAAATAATAACCCTTGTATTGATCCGTAGAAAATTTCATCATCTTCTGCGTCTTTATGTCAAAAACAGAAATGGCAGTTTGGTTCGTTGTTGATTTTCCTGTGTTTTGATCGATGAAAGCGCCATAATAATCTTCGTTTATGAAGATGTCGTCATTTGACAACATCGTGCTCCACGAAAACTTGCCATAAATCTTGTTGAGGATTTTTCCAGTTTCAATTTCGGCTAGACAAAGATAGCTGTTCTGCTCATCGCCGCAGATGTTATGATACTTAAAAAGCATGTATTTCCCAAATGATCTATATCCTGAGCTTGCCTTGTGGCTCCAGAGAACTTTTCCAGTTGTCACATCAATGCCAAATATCTCATTCCAGTCATACGGATGCTTTGAATCCCAACAAAACCTGTTATGATTTGCAACGAAGACATTTTTGTAACAAAAGAAGTTTTTGTCTGAATAAAAGTACCAGGAATCTCCTTCAAACAGTAACTCGGTTTTCCCGGCTGCAACACTGGTTTTGTATAGATTGTCATAATCATGGTAAATAATATTATCTTCGTACTTGCTTATTATCCTGCATAAGTTGAACTTGAAAGGCGTAACATCTGCAGGTTCGAACTCAAATGAAGAAACAACCATGCCAGTTTCTATATCAAGCTCCACCACCTTTACTTTTGGTTTGTTGATGTAATCCAGATATTCAAATGTGTAACCGATATTGTCCTCAAAATACCTTGGTGGCAGCCAGTTTTTGCTGTCATGAGCAAACCAAAGCTGATTTCCGGTGAAAAAATCGTAGCAATGAAGACCGTCATCCAGCTGCAACAAAATTTTCTTATCATGCAAAGTGATCATTTCTTCCATGGAAATAGATATAATTTTTGAAGAATTTACCTTGTTCAGATCATTGCCAGTCCCATCCCAGACGTCTGAACCGTTTTCAATGTTTATCAACCTAAAAGTTGGCCTTGTGTCATTGTCGTATCGGCTTTCATAAAAAAGCACCTTGTTGCCAATGCTTCCAATTATACTTTCAAAGGTGTCGACGCTCTCCCAAACAAGATCAAGAGACAGCTTTTCATCTGCATCGGCTTTTGCGGCAAATGTTTGAAAACCTGAGAGAATCAGTGTCAATATCGATAGAACTGCAACAATCTTCCTGAAAGTCCCAAATCTTGCTTCCATAAGCAGATTATACCAGCCACTGAAAGACAGTACCGGTTAAGTGAATTTCTGGATTTAATCTTTTGCAGGGAGTTTGATGGATTCGAGCGATCCGTCTTTATAACCAACGAGAATATTGTTCCAGAAGGTGTATATTTTATCAATTGTTTTTGAGAATGGTACCGAATCAATCATTCGACCGACACCGTCTAAAACAACAAGCTGGGAGCTGCCATTTGAATCATTGACGGCAACAAGAATGTAATTATTCCACATTGAAAGGGATAAAGATGTTATGTTGCCATAAATCTTTACAGGGATATCCAGCATCTGAATATAAACCCCATAAACCAAATCCGTCATCCCATATAACAACTTTCCATCATCACTTACGAGACAGCATCCAATCCAGCTTGACTTGCCAACAACATTTCCTTGAAATGCCCCACCAGTTTCCCTGACTCGATTGTTTATGTGCTCTGCCACCCATACAGAATAGTCACTTTCTTCATCAGGTTTCTTTGCACATACCACACCTTCACCGGTCGCAAACGAGTTGCTCCTGTCGATTTCCGCCAGAGTTTTGTCTACATGGTCGCTCTTCCAGGCTATTTCGTCGGTTGAAAGGTCAAAGCATTTCACTGATTTATCATAGGCAAAAACATGTTCACCCTTCATGGCCACAAGCTGCCAGCCGTTTTCGAGCGGAAGTTTGTATTTTTCCCAGGTGCCTGATTTTGCCAGATCAATAACGACTAGATTGTTTTCCTTGTCCCTTGTTGCAAACTTTTCACCGTCAAAAACACCGTCTTTGTCGCAATCGGCAAGTTCGTTGCCGATGAATCTTGAAGAACCGCTCAGAATGTCAAAAACAGCCATTTGGCCTGACGCTCTCCAGAAAACAACATTTCGACCGTTTGCTGCATACTTCAAATCGTCGAGCTTTTTGCCAACAAAGTCTTGAGTCATGACGTTTTCAGCTTGACCCCATAGGCTTAGGCCTGATTCAATGTCAACAAGATCAAGTTTCTTTATGATCCCGTCATCATTTTTCCGAGCAATCAGGAACTTGCCCTCGAAGCTTGTTATCACAGTTGATTTTTCCAGTTCCCAAAGCGATTTTCTGTCAAACTTCGTCTTTTCCGACAGACCATGCATCTTTAGACAGATGAAACCTTGCCCGTCCTCAATCCTGTTGCTGCCGGTTGAAACAAGCAGGTAATCATTGAAAGTCATGGAAAGTGAGGTGTCTGCTATGTCAAAGTCAGGCCAGTCAAATCTGGATGTCGATCTCCAATAATTGTTATCAAGGCTTCGATCGTAGACTTTCAGATAATTGGATTCGATATTATCGCCAGTGCTGCCTGCGATGCAGTAGAAGTTATCATTTGCTGCAACAACGGGATTATCAAAGCTACAATCGAGTATCTTTCTAATAACGCCGGTTTCGATATTGATGATATAGAATTTCTCAGACGGCTTGTCGCAATAGTTGTCGTTCCAGAGGAAGATTTTGTCATAGGCGATGGCGTATTCGCCTTCGTATGGGTGGTTCCAGATTTCTTTGCCGGTTGAAGGATCAAGCACACAAACGGCTTTCCCAACTTCGCCGCATGTGGTTGATATGAATTTCATTGTCACAATTTTTCCGCAAGCAATTTCAACTTTTGGGTAGACGCCCTGTTTGGACTGGACTCTCCAGACAATCTTAGCTTTGCCCGGATCAAACCTTATCAGCTCAAACTTTGATGAGTAAAACAAAGCGTCCTCACCAATGAAACCAACAATCCTGAGCGACCCTGATTGAGCCTTAGTCTGAGGGTACGACGCACTAGATATAACCTTCAGCATCACAGCGTCGATCCTCGAAATCTGTGGTTTTATGTTATTATTTGTTTTCGTCAAAATGAAAATATAGTCACCTGACGAATAAAGGTTTTCTATTTCAGGTAAACCGTCCATTGAAGAGGATTTCTTGCCGGTTGTTACGTCATAGAAATCGAGTCTGCCTGGAAATGACAAAACGGCCTTGCCTTCTGAAATACCCCAGTAAGTGAATTTATCTTTTATTGAGTCTATATCGTTTTCTTGCTGCCACAGACTTTTGCCTGTCTTATTGTCGAGATAGTCAAATGTAGTTCCAGAGCTGTTTTGTTTTAGAATAAAGAAGCCATCGAGAGTCGTGTGCAAAACAGAAACCTTTGCACCGTCAATTCTCCAGAGCTGCTCAACAAAAAACATTTTTACACTGTCATCCGCCATGACAGGAGCAAAAACCTGCATGGTTACAACAACAGCCAACAACACCCCAATTGCCCTCTTTGATCTCATGCCCAAATTATACGCACCCTGTAAAGGGCATCTTGAAAAAAACGAATTTGAAGGCATGATTTAAACAAACTAAAACAAAGGCGGAAACCATGAAGGACAGGCTCGAAAAATACAGGGAAAAACTTGCAGGATCAGACATCGATTCAGCAATAATCGTCACCAGCGAAAAGCGCATCAACAAAAACGTTTTCTACCTCACCGGATTCACCGGAGAAGACGGATACCTCTACGTTTCAAGGGACAAGGCGATTCTTTTTGTTGACGGACGCTATCCTGAGCAGGCGAGAGAGCAAGTCTGGGACGGAATCACTGTCCAACTGGCAGAGTTTCCTATCGTCGATTTCCTTGGCAAACAGGCAACCGATTTCGGAGTCAAGAGCGTTGGCATTGAAGACTCGGCAATTTCGCACGCCTTTGCAAAGAGACTGGCTGAAAAGTGTGAAGGAATCGCTTTCAAATGCACCGACAACCTCATCGAACCACTCAGGCAGATCAAGTCGCTTGAGGAAATAGAAAGAATCAGGCAAGCCTGCAAAGTTGCAGACGAAGCCTTCAACGCAACCCTTTCGCATGTCAAAGCTGGTGTCTCTGAAACCGATGTTTGCGTGGAGCTTGAGTATCAGATGAAGAGGCGTGGAGCGCTAAAGCCGTCATTTGACATTATCGTTGCTTCAGGTTACAGGGGCGCAATGGCTCACGGTGTGGCCTCGGACAAAAAGATTGAAAACGGCGAATTCGTCGTGTTCGACTGGGGTTGCATATTCAACGGATACTGCTCGGACTGCACCAGAACAATCGTTGTCGGCGATCCAACCCCAAGGCACCGCGAGATTTACGGGTTGGTCAGATCGGCACAGGAAGCTGCAATGGCCTACTTCAAACCGGGCGTCAAGTGTGCAGATGCCGACAAAGCCTCGAGAGAGCCGATCATTGCAGGCGGATACCCCAATTCCTACAACCATTCGCTTGGCCACGGCGTCGGTCTCGACATCCACGAGTCGCCGGGTGCATCCTCGCGCTCGGAGCAGGTGTTTGAGGAAAACATGATCTGCACAAACGAACCAGGGCTTTACTTTGAAGGCTGGGGCGGCGTGAGGATCGAGGACACGGTCTGGGTTTCCAAGGATGGCGCTGTGCCTTTGACGACTTTGCCGAAGGAAATGATCGTTATAGACTAAGAAACAACACTCCCTCACCCTTAATCCCTCTCCCAGATTACATCCGGGCGAGGGAAATTGCAAAATCCTTCGCCCTAACCTAGAGAAAGTGGCACGATGTCCATTCCCCTATCCTTCGCCCGACCGCAGGTTGGGAGAAGGTGGTGCGAAGCACCGGATGAGGGAGTTTATCACGGCTCCGCCGATAAAAAACTATGCCCTATGAACATTGTTAATACTGAAATCACTGGCAAAGCCAGATGATTTCATGTGAGCTGAGTGGATTTCAAATAATCCCCCTTTATCCCCCTT
>CAZXEH010000014.1:0-2056 GCA_964639885.1 uncultured Caldisericales bacterium
ATTCATAAATTACTTGCATTTCAACTTAATATCGTGTTTTTTTGGAAAAATTGTTTTAAAAAAATTTGTAACCATTCCCATTTTCATTTATCATATTTTTTGAATAAACCATTGGAGGTTGACCTGTGAAGCTTTCATGGACAGGAATAGTTGCTGTCATCGTTCTTGTTGTTGGCGCCGTGCTTAGAATACTCGAACTGGGCGATATTTCCAGCTGGGCAATCAGGGTCGCTCCAGTCATCATTTCGTTGATGATGGTTTTTGTGAGCTTCCTGGTTTGGAAAGCGCTTTCAAACAGGAAATCATCCGAGAAAACGCCTTGGCTGTGGTTCACTTTTGCCGCTCTTGCCAATCTTTTGGCCATGATAGCCGAAGCCATGACAAAAATCATGCCTGAGGGTGGCGTCAATTTCTCAATCGCAAGCTCTGGCTGCTTCCTCGTCGCCTACATCTGCTTCATAGTCGGTTTCTGGCTTGAATCGATCCAGGTTGAATGGGTCACTTCCAAATTCAACATTTGGATTCCGCTGGTTGTGAACATAATCGGATTTGGAATCGTCACCTACTTCCTGCTCAAGGAACTTGCCGTCGCAAACATGACCGGCATCTGGTCAGTAACGTTCATTTCGTTTGTGGCAATGGATTTCATTCTAATAGGCGTCATTTGGGCGGTTGTGGCAAGAACCAGGGGCGGAAAACTTTCAATCCCATATCTTACAATCGGACTTGGCTGCCTGTTGCTGGTTATTTTCCACATTTTCGCCACTTTCCTCATCACGAGAAATTTATTCGACGTTGACAGCATCATCAGAGTGCTGCTGATTGTTGCTCTCTCAATTATAGTTGTCGGCGGTGATCTCAGGCTTGGGATCGAAAAACAGCTCGAATAATTCTGATTTTGTCACCAAACCCCGGCTTTTGTGAGGTCGGGGTTTTCTTTTGTCCAAATTCTGATAGTATTGCCGCATGGGAAACAGCTGGAGGAGCAAATGAAACTTTCATGGATCGGCAGAAGCGCGATAGTTGTAGCAGGGGTGATTGTGTTAGCGCTGGTTGGGCTACAGGTTTTTTATCCGACACTTTATGACAACTCACATGAATTTGTGTGGTTCATGACAATGAATATACCAATAATGGTGCTAGCTTCGATTTCTGCCCTGGATTTTCTGAAAAAGACAAAAAAAATGCCCAAGATTGACAGATACCCATGGGAGACATATTCGTGGTTTGTGCTTGGTTTTACATGTGCGTCAATCTTCATTTTAATTGTCAGTGCAATTGATTCAATCACATCACCGAGGGGGCCTTGGATTTTTTCTCTATCAATTCTCCCAATTGTTTTTCTGGCTGTTTCTTTTTTGTTTATCCTCGGGGGCTTGGTTCGAGAGAATGACAGACAAACAGAAAAGAAAGCCCGAAACATCCTCTGGGTTTTTGGGATTGTTGCGCTGGTATTGATTGGAACGATCTTTATTCCGAAAATTACCATTGTTTTCCCAAAATATGTTGAAAAAATTCTTTTTGCAGTTGTTTTTCTTGTTCTCATCTATCTTTGCATGTCGATAATCATGAAAAATGATAGATTACTCGGCAATATTTATAAAATCGTTCTGGGAAGCCAGATTATTTTTTATATACTTGGAATTGTTGGAGATATTACAGGCAAGGCATTGTTCGAAATAATTCAATTTTCAATTCTCTTCTTCTCCTTTGCTGTCGTGTTTGACCTTAGAAAATCACTGTATCAACTTGAAGAATCCAAAACTACTGTGCAAATCTCATCGGAGGCAATGTGAAACTTTCATGGATCGGCAGAAGCGCGATAGTTGTAGCAGGGGTGATCGTTTTAGCGCTGGTTGGGCTACAGGTTTTTTATCCAGATTTCTTCAAAATATTCTATGGAACCGAAAAGAATGCACTTTTAAACTTCCCTTTGCTGGTGATTGCTTCGATTGGTTCGATCAATTTCTTGCAAAATTCCAAAGGCATGAATGAACTCTTCAGGTCACCGTGGCAGCTTTATTCCTGGTCTGTGCTAGGTTTCTCCGGTGGGCTG
>CAZXEH010000014.1:2156-52408 GCA_964639885.1 uncultured Caldisericales bacterium
GTGTATATATTTACACCACTTAAAGATAACCGATTTTTTGAAAATCTGTTTTATCAAACAATAATTTGCCTGCTTCCGGCATACCTGTGCATTTCGATAATCAAAAAAAATGATGGTCTTATCAGGGACATCTACAAGCTGATACTTCTGTCACAGATTGTTTTCTTTGTCGCCTTGCAGGGCATGAGTTTGATGAAACAGTCAATGTTTGCCCCACTGACAACCACGATCATTTTTCTCACCTTTGCCGTCGTGTTTGATTTGAGGACATCGCTTTATCTGCAAGAAAAATCCAGTATTGCCACCACTGAAAACGAAGGGCAGAGGGAGGTCGCGTAGCATGGGTATATTTGTCAGTTTTTTCATAATTATCGTAATATACGTTGAATTGATAAGGATTGTTTTCAAGGCTAGGCAATGGGAACCGGGTGAAAGATTGCCGTGGCTGCTCTATTTCTGTGCAGTCAGCATTTTGTTTCTATACCTCTTGGGAATGTTGGTCGCATTTTTTGTTGAATTCAACATCCGACCTTCGCTTTCAATCATGATGTGGGTTGTTCCCTTGTTGGTAACAGCAGGATTTGTTGCTGAAGCATTCAAACAGGGGCTTCAGAAATGGTATTTCTCTGCTCTGATATTGTTTGTTACGATAATTTCATCTTTCCTGCTGTTCAGGTATCTGAACTGGTTGAATTTTGACGGAATCAAGGGGAATGATTCGCCACTAATCTATATCTCATTCGCGTTTCTTGTGCCTGCTTTTGCTGGACTGCTTGCTTTTCTACAGGTCAGGGAAAAACAGGAAAAACTCATCTATGGTCTGTTCTCTGGCGGATTTTTCCTTGCACTGGCAACAACCCTGCTTTATCTCTACAAGCCATACAACCATCTTACGGACGAGCTTCTATCTTTTGGATTAGGTGGAATGTTTTGCCTGATTCTTGCAGGGACGGCACTCAAGCTGAAGTTACTTCCGAAAACCCAGTCGCCACAAACAAACGATAATCCCAAAGACTGAGGATACCCCATTAAAATAATTCAGCCCCGGATAAACCGGGGCTGAATGTTTTCTAGCCTTGAATATTACGGAGTTCCTTCAAGCGTTGCGCCGTAGTTGAGGCACAGGATGATCAAATCCATTCCGTCAACTATGCAGTCGTCGTTGAAGTCCGCTCTGGCGTCAAAGTTTGGTTCACCGCAGCTTAAGCCGAATGTTTTGCCAAGCAACATTAAGTCGGTTGCATCAACTCTGCCGTTTCCGTCAACATCACCCGGAAGGAAGCCTGAGACAGTGATTTTGACCATCGGCTCACCCATTGTCACGGCCTTGATTGATTTGTAGGTGTTGTTGCAGTCGTAGATTCTTATGTTTGCAATGCTTATTTTTGTTTCCTGCGTAATCTGTTTTGCCTTGACCTTCACCTTGCAGAACACGCCGGTTCCAGTGATCGGGCCAGCACCCTGTTCCCTTATGCAGCTGACTGACGTAATGCCGAGATCAGCTCTGATGGTTTTTACAAACGTTGTCTTCTTCAGGTCTGTTGACATGAGCGGGCCTTCGGTGACATCAGTGATCTCAAGAATTGTCGGGTTGTAGATGAGATCGAACTCAACAGAGCAGGCACCGTCGAGGTTTCCTATCTCAATGTCAAGCGTTTCCTCGGTTTTGTTCTTCATGCCCTTGTACTCGGGCATCCACCGCATGATCTGGTTGGTGTCCGGTTTGTAAATTCTGAGCGTGATCTCTCTGGACATGACCCTCATACCGCCACCGATTCCGACAGCCTGAATCGAGCATTCCTTGAATCCTCGCTGCAAAGCCGCCTGATCGTTATCAAGGAAGGTTCGTGGCACCGAGATGACACAAACCGTGCTCTGGTCATGGACAGATGGGTAGAGCTTGTTGGGTGTGAATTCGGCTGTGATCCCGGGACAGCCTTCCTTTGTTCCGAGTGTGAAGGCAACGCTGGCTTTGAAATTGACAGTCATTGACAGGTCAAACACAGCCATACCAAGCTGACCGGCTGTGATGCTAATCGTTCCCTGTTTCGGAGCGATGCTGAAGCTTCCCTGTTCCTTTTTGACGGTAAGGATGAATGACACCTGTGTTTTTGGTGTCTTCCTGCCTGAGGTTGTCAGAATGGTCACCCTCTTGCCATCAATCATCTGACCGAAGAAGTCAGTTGAGACAATGAGTGAGACAACACCTGGTGCGTCAACTCTCTGTGGAGTGAAGGTGAAGGTTACTCCAGGGAAATCACCGATGTTTAGAATTTCAAAGCTGACCGGCAGATTATACCCTTCAAGGTATTCGCAGTTGATTGGAATTTCACGCTTTTCGCCAAGCCACATGATGATGTCCTTGTCATTTTGTGATGTCAATGAGCACTTGTAATCACCGGGCACCGGCGGTTCTACAATGAGTTTGACCGGATAGGTGTGAACCTTGCATCCGCCTTCGGCTTTGAACATGAGGTTGTATTCGCCTGGTGTGGTGTTTCTGGCAACACTTATCTTGAATTTGGATTTTCCCGGTGTGGTTGTGATCACTGGAGCAAACGCACCGATTGCACCGGTTGGAAGGCCGGTCAGTGAAAGAGAGACTGCTCCGACAAATCCTCCAGCCGTGTCAATTGTGAGATTGTACTCAGCCGTTTCGCCGGCATATATTTTGATGTCATTGGGATTGGCCTGGAATACGAAATCCCCAGGCGATGGCTCCCTGACGACAAGGCTGATTATTGACTGTCGCAACAATCCTGAGCCTTCAGCCTTGATGATCACGGCATGTGTACCTTCCGGACAGCCTGGGCCAACCTGGATGGTGAGCGAGGTTTCGCCAGAGGCTGAAAGTGAGTCCGGAACGAATCTGAGTGTGCAGTCCGGTGGAGCAGAAACCACGCTGAACTTGACCGGAACCTTGAGGGCAATCTCAGAAATGAAACGAACCTTCATCGAGTATTCCTGGCTCTTGCAGACAACCGGGCTTCCCGTTTCCGGTGCAAGTCCGAATCCCCACTTTGCAGCATAAGCCATGATGTGTCCGTCTTCAGTCGGGATGTAGAGCATTCTCTTGGCAAAGGTCGGGTGACCCTTTGTCTTGTGGCCGGTTTCGATCTTGAAGACCGCTTTGCCGTTCGGGTCGTAATTGATGCAGATGCCTTCCTTGTTCAAAACGATTGTGTTGGCGTTCTTGTCAACGATGACCGAGCTGTAGTTGTAGTCGTTTCTCATGCACTGCTCGCCATCGCAGTTCCACATGCCCTTTTCGACAACAATGTCAGATAAGCCAAGGCACTGCTCATTTTTGAGCTTCATGAAGCGGTAGGTGGGTGATGGTGTCTGGGGCGTAGAGCCAAAGTTTGTTGCAAAGTGGCAGATCGTCGAATCCTGAAGCAGCACAAGGGCTGGCGAGCCAAAAGTCGGGCCAAATGTTGCCCTCTGGCAGCCAAGGTTTCCATCCTGCAAATAGTGGCGCTCGACCATCGAATTCTGGTAGCATGTTCCCGGATCGCCCTGAGACGATGCAATCCACCATTCCTGTCTGTCGTTGTCGGCAGCAATTGTGCTGAGGTTCTTTATGTTGTAGATCGAAACTGCCCAGACCTTTGTCAGGTCGTTGGCATTGAGGGCATAAACCTGACCGTCAAAACACGGGAACAGGATCATTGGCTGCTGTGGCGGTTTTTTGTTGAGGGCGTAGGTGAAGCCTGCATAAACCTTGCTTGGTGCTGCAAAAGTTGCAACAACGGTTGCGTTTGCATCACGACCGGCTGCCATTGCATGTATTGTTCCTTCAACGGTTGCAAAGTAGACCATCTTTTTTGTAACTTCCGGCGGCTTGAGAAGAAGAACCGGAGTTCTGATTATCCTCTTCGTATTGTAGCTCCAGACCCTCTGGCCAGTTCTAGCATCGAGGCAGTAGAAGACACCGTCAAGTGAACCGATGTAGAGAAGTCCTTCCTCGCTGTCAACAGCAGGGGTGCTCATGACCGGCCACTGCTTGTCTTCGCAGTCGTCGAAGTTGTCAACCTCGAACACCGATTTCATGAAGTCAAACGTCCACATTGTCTGGCCGGTTTTGGAGTCGAGGGCATACAGCCTTGATTCGTGAATTCTTGAGCTTTCCTTGCTCTCCCACTCGACAGTGAAATAGAGCATTCCAAATTCCTCGATCGGCTGGGTTCTTATGCGTCCCTTTTTGTCCTTGTCAATCTCGTTTTTGAATTCGTAATCCCAACGGAGCTGGGGGTCGGGGAAGAACGGTTCTTTTGTACGGCCGTTCCTTATTGCATCCTTCTGGAACATCGGCCATGATTCGGTATCCATGCCACCGATCTGGAATCGCACAATGGCAGTGGCAATCTTTCCGCCAGCGTGACCCTGAATTTCGATGCTGTAAAGGTCGGCTTCTGAAGATGTGTCAGTTCTTACAATGGCTGTGACATATCCATCCGGTGTGATCTTGCCCGGGTTGAAAAGTACGTCCATTCCAGGAGGCAATGTTTTCGGGTTGGCAAAGAAAGCGATTTCTGCATTGAAACCACCGACTGCCTCAACCTTGATCATGAACGGGATGGTGTCGCCAGGGTTGATGTTCCTCAGTGGTGAGAGCTGGTCGGTGCTCACCGACAGCTTGAACTCGCCCTTGAGAGGTTCGAGAATCTGGAGCTGAAGGATTGCGTTGCGTTCACGACCAAGCAGAACACCCGAGATGTTGCAGACATAGGTGCCAGGTTTTGCATCGGCGCCTGCCTCAAGCACGAGGTCGATCTCAACTGGTTCAAGACCAGGTTTGACAAACGACTTGCTGAACGTCACCGTGACATTGTTTGGAAGTCCGGTCGCCTTGAGAACCATCGGATCGCTGAAGTTCATGGTTGCCGAAACAACAACCTTGTACGAACGCTTGTTGGTTGGATAGATGGCATCTGATCTCGGCTGGACATCGATTACGAAATCGTCATGATCTGAGAAGGCGTAAAGGTTGCTGTCGTTTGTTGCAACATAAACCATTCCTTCATCAACAACCGGATGACCGGTTATCATTCCAAGCGTCTGCTTGAAGACCACGTCGCCTGTTTCGCCGTTGCAGACATAAAAAGTGTTTGCTCCGCCAAAGAGGATGTACTTGCCTGAAACGACAATGTCGGTGAGGAAGGGGAAAACCATCTTCACGGACCAGTTCATCCTGCCTGTCTTGAGGTCGAAGGTGTAGAGGATGCCTGTGTCTGAACCGATGATGACCTGATAGTCCTTGTAAGTTGGAGGGAAGAGGATTGATGGGCCACTCTTGTAGAACTGGTCGATCGGGAAGGTTTTCCAGATGATGGTTCCGGTAGCGGTGTCGAGGGCATAAACCTTGCCCTTGTCACCGTTGACTTTTGACCTTGAGGCGATGATGAGGAATCCTGCAGCATAAGCAGGAGTGTTCATGAACTCATAGGTCACCTTGTCGTCAATCTGCACCTGCTGGAGCATCTGGCCGTTTTCGAGCTTGAGGATGTTGAGAAGACCATCATCGTTTAGTGCAAATATCTTGTTCTCTGCGATTACAGGATCAGTGTAGAGGGCGCCGTTGAGACCCATGCCCCAGATTCTTGCACCTGACTTGAGGTCAAGAGCAATGATAGCACCACGATCAATTCCGAAGATGACCATGAGCGGGATGCCTGGCTGGTTGACGATGGTTGCACCTGTTGAAATCTGCCCAACTGAACCATCGGTGCCAGCTGTCCACTGCCATCTTACTCCGCCCGTTGATGCGTCAAGGCAATAGAGAGTTGATGTGCGTTCGATTTGTCCACCTGTGGTCACGACAAGCGACTGGGTTTCCTGATCAATTGCCATCGATGAAACCGGAAAGTTTGACGTTTCCTTGAACTCCCAGAGTTCTGTGCCTGAAAGTTTTTCAATGCAGACAACCCTTCGGCTGTTGAGAGCCTGATAAACACGGTTTCCGCATGAGAGCGGTGGAGTGCTGATATTGGCCGTATCCTTGTAGATCCAGGTTTGAAGCAGTGCCGGGCCATTGATCGGTGTGCCTGAGTAGTTTCCGTCCCTGGCGTTATTGGCTTTTCTGGAACCGGTGCATCCTGCAGCGGTGACAACTGAAGCAGCAGGCGCGAATGTCATAAGACCTGCAAGCATCGATATCGCGATGAAAATCGTGAGGAGTCTCTTCATCTTTCCTCCTTATCTGATTATGTAAGAAATGTCGACCCTGCGGTCATTGCTGTCCCAGTTGACCTGGGCGCCTATCGCCTCAGACAAAGCTCTGAATGGAACCATGGTTCTACCTTTAACAATCTGTGGTGGAACGTCCATGTTCTTGGTGACTGTCTTGCCGTCAAGGTTGTAGAACTTCTTGCCAATCCACATCTGGAGCTTGTGAGTGATCGGAAGCCCTGCCGAATCCTTGGATGACCATGTGACAGTGATTTTTTTGTCTGTCGTTGAATAATCGATATCCATCTTGAATGCAGTGGTGACAAATTTCATGGGGATCATGATTCTTCCCTTGAGGTTCATCGGTGGTGGATCGACAGTAACCCTCTGGCCATTAACCTCAGCCGTCGGTACATCCTGCCACAGCTTGATCTTCACAACTGAAAGCAGCGTGATGGTGAAGTACTGCTGGGCTATGTTGCCTGACTTGTCGACAGCGTAGACATGGACTGTGTTTGGTCCCTGAATGAGCCTGGTCGGGTAGCTGAAGTTGCCCTCGGCATTGATCGGAACCCTTGCGCCGTTTATGAACAGTGTCACTCCGGTGTCAGGCTTGTCGGTTGTGCCAAGGATCGTGAAGGTTTCAGTTTCAGTTTCCTTTGGAATCGGGTTCAGCTCGAGCTTTGGCGGGGTGATGTCAAAGTTGCAGGTGAAGCAGGCTGGCTTTGTGGAGATGTTTCCCCACTCGTCGCGTGCCCTGACGCAGAAGGTGTTCTGTCCTTCACGAACGAATGCAACGGCTGCCTGAGTCTTTGTGTCCCACTTTGACCACTCGCCGGCAACTGCCGGATCATCGAGCTTGAATGAGTACTGGAGTTTTTCCGGTGGCGAGCTGTCATCCTGTCCTGCCCACTCGAAAATGTTGATGTTGACGTTAGTTTCCGGGGTTGGAGTCCTTGTGAGTGTGACGTTTGGAGCAAGCGTGTCTTTTGCCCTGACCACGATCTTGCTCTCCTCGAGCTTGACCGGGATGTACTCCATCACAGCCTCCCCCTGTCTCCAGGTGATGCTCACCATCTTGACCGAACCAAAGGCGAGTGCTGCCTCGCCGACGAACTTGGTTTTGGCCGAGAAGTAAAACACGAGACCGGAACCGGCTGTCGGGCCATAGGAGTCAACCTTGTCGAGAATCCTTGAAACTCCCACATGGAGCCTGCTGACTTTCGGATTCGCCCTGTCAACGCTGACCTTCCTGAAAAAGGCGGTCGGCGCTCCGTCAGACCTGTAGAATTCTCCCTCTATGACATCCTCCTCCTTGATTTCAAGGTAGGTGTTGTCATAGATGATTGCAACCGAAAGACCGTATGTCAGTGGTGCGTTTGTAAGCTTGCACTCGATCAGCACACTCGAACCCACGGCAACATAATCCAACTGGGGTGAAATCCACAGCGTCGGCGTTTCCTGGGCTTTGTTTGCCGGTGCAAGTGCAAGAGCCGTGACGGCCACAAGCATGAGGCAGACAATCTTTCTCATGAAGCCTCCTTCCAATGCTTTAAATACGTATTGGGGGTGTTACGGTTTATCAATACCATTTCTTGACCTCGACCCCCTTGTAATAATGCTTGACTATTTCAACATAAGTTTTGCCATTGTTTGCCATTGCTTTCGAGCCGTACTGCGACATGCCCACGCCATGACCCCAACCCCTGCCACAGGCAACGATTCCGCCTGTAACAAAAACGATGTCAAACCATGTCGACCTCAGCCCAAGGGCAACCTGGACTTCCCAGCCGGCAAGCGTTTTTTTGCCCTTCGTGCCGGTCACTTCACAGCTGACAATCCGACCGGACAAGCCTTTCTTGACGACCCTGAATCCTGCAACGTCGCCGATATCGCCGGTGTATTCGGCAAGATTGGCCTGGGCATCGTCAAATGATGAGAACTTCATCCAGGCGTAGTGGGGCGATTCCTCTTCACCGGGTGACTCAACGGCTTTCATGTAAGGAACGGCCGAGACCCAGACATTTTCGGAATTTTCAGTCATTCCGCCTGAGGTGGAGTGGAAAACAGCATTGATAGGCTTGTTGTCATACACGGCCAGCATTCCTGAAGTTTCAGTGACTGCCTGATTTGACTTCTCAGTTTCCTGGTCAAGACCGAGATAAACCTGATAAACATCGGAACTGCCAAGGTTGTAGACGTAATGGTCTGGATGCTGGCAATAACCCCAAGCATACGTTCTGGCGCAGACAGCCTGTGTCTTCAGTGCTTCCAGTGGCCAGTTTGCAGGCATTTCCGAAGGAACGACGCCTTTGAGGTAGTCTTCAAAACCAACCTCGTTGATTACATAAACCTTGCCCTCAGACATGTACAGCGATACCTTGCCCCTGTATCTTCTGCCGTTGTAGACGGGATAGCCGTTGTCCATCGGCTTGATGATCAGGAACTGCCATACTTTCTTGTCAACAGGAGGTTTTAAAAGCAGAGTGTCACCAACTTTGACTCCGGCTAGCGTTGATGAACAGATCGAGGCTTTTGGGATGTCAGTCAGTGTTGACATGGCCAGTTTTGCATCGTCTTCGGACTGGTACTGTCCAAGCTCAAGTCTGAACAGGCCTCCGTCGATGGCCGTCACTCGTCTCCCCGGGTCCTCCGGAAACCTCTTGCCCAAAATGATGCCGAATCCATCAGCATCGTCGTAGGTGTAAAAAGTGTCGATGTAGATTGAATACACTTTTGTAGTGTCGGAAGAAACCTTGCACTTGACCTCTTTTGTGCCGGCAACCAATTCCTTGCCTGAACCCGGGTCTATAAAAAAGTAGTCTCCTGTTGCCCCGAGGGAAAAATCCTTCGGGTTGCTTCCTATCGCCACCTTGATCGTCTGGCACGCCGGCTCCTGGGCCAAAGCCCCTGGGAACAGGCTACCAGCCAACAACAAAGCGGACAATAGAGCCGAACAGCGTCTGAATGCCAAGGAAGTTGCGATAGACCAAACCTCCAAAGAATGAATTATAAACATATCCAGGGATAGCCGCCATCTTCTGTCCCTCAACCACTTCAACGGGGAACAGGGACGTAAACAGGGTCAGCAAGCCCAGGCAGATAAAAAGCGTTAGAAGCCCATGCAGCGTTGCACCGCAGGCATGGTCGAAATCATGGAAAAATCCCTCTTTCGGGAGATTGAGTTTCACCTGCTGCGCAAGTTTCCTGAAAAGGATTCCAAGCACGATGAGCAGGATGATGAAAACGATGAGCACAATTACTACGTTTGCAATCCAGTAGCCGTAAAGCTCTGAAATTGTGTTGACCGTGTAATTCTTGTCGGCGAGGCGGGAGAAGAAGTTTGCAAGCCACGGAGGCAGTTTTGCGTATGCAATGGCATCGGTCACCGGCGTGTTTGGCGCAATGGGAATGCTCGTGATGTAAGGCTGGAAAACCTTCGAAAGAGCCGTTACCACTCCAAAAATCCACTGGAGCAGGTTCTTGACTGGTGCAGCAAGGACAAAGGCTCCAATCCATGCAAGCAGGACGGCGATTGTGTTGAGGATTGACCCTGAAAGGCCAAGAATGTAGCCTCTGATTGCAGAGATGGCTATTGCCACAAGAATGACTGCGTCAATCCAATTCAATTACCCCTCCAGACGAACCAGAATGTACCATCTGTAAACTGCCCGCCAAGCGCTTCAAACAACGCCATGACCGGAATATAGGTTGTACCTTTGTCGGACACGGGAGCCTCACAGAAAACGCTGCTGTTTCCGTTTAGAATAAACGGCTGTCCGATCCTCATCTTCGCCACCTTGTCATCAACGATAATAGTGATGTTTTGTCCATTCTGGTTCAAAGAGAGGTCAGGGCAGAGGAGAGAAAGCTTGTCCATTGCAACAAGAACCTTGTTATTGGACACTTTCACATCACCTACATCGATGATTGAATCGTTGAGGGTGACTTTTCCGCTTCCATCTGACAGTGATATGCGTTTGAGACAGTTAACTTTTATATCCTTCTCAGCCCTTATCATTCCAGCGTTTGTTGCTCCAACCTGAATTTGGTTTTTCCCAGGGACGAGCGGTACGACTGTTTCGAAATTGCCAGACGGATCCAAAATGAGTTTTGATTTGTTGCCGTTAACGATTGTGTCCACTGAAACAAAACCCTTTGCGCCGAGATAATCAGCATCGGCAATCCAGTCCGAAATGGAACCTTTCAGGGTTATTTCATTCGTGTTGAAGACCACTTCAGGGGTTTTTTCGATTGTTATTTCAGGCTGTTCGTCAACGACAAAGAATTCAATCGGGCCCCACTTTTCCCAGTTTGCCTGAATCCTTGGGTCTTTGTTGCGGTCGAGTGTGTAAACAGCCATCTTGTACTTTCCGCCTTCAAGCGGAACGTTCTCAACGATCCCGCTCCAGGTGAGGAACCAGAAGCCTCCGCCCTGAAGACCGTAGCTGTAGTCAAGAACACTTACAAGATTGTCATCCTCGTCAAGCAAATCCCACTCAAAACCGTCAAGCATCTTGTTGACGCTGAACTGGGCGATGAAACGGTCAAGCTTTTTGTCGCCGTTTGGCGAGAAAACTGGAGTCATGACCATCTGTTTGTCGATTGTTGGCGGCGTGGGCGGGTCGTTTGTAAGGAGAAGGAAGCCGATTCTTGCCTTTGTGTCGCCATTGTCAAAGACAACGTAGCCGACGTGGACAAGCCCTTCCTGCGAGGAAACCTTGAGAGTTCCTTTGTATTCAACAGACTTTTTTGCTGCAATCTCAACCGGTTTGACGTCGCCGGTTACAATGCCATCTTCCGAGTAGACAGAGACATTGAATTTGACTGTCTTTGAGGTCGGATTTTTGATTATGAGTTTGAATTCTGTTGAGCCGGTCACCTTTCCAAAGTTGAGCGACGTCGGTTTGAAGAGAGCTGGAGCGTTGATCGAGCTGACAGAGTTGATTCTGCCGGTGCCCTGTGAGTGGATTGACCAAGGATTGCCCTTGAGATCGGCCTGCGGGTCGGCGTAGTTGATGACTGCAGACCTGACATCATGAGCTGTCCAGTCTGGGTGCGCCTGAATTACGAGAGCTGCAAGCCCTGAAACTGTCGGACAGGCCATCGATGTTCCACTCATCTCGACATAAGCCGACGAACCCACGCTTGAAAGAACGTTGACTCCGGGTGCCGAAACATCCGGTTTGAGCCTGTAGTCGTTGGTCGGGCCGGCAGACGAGAAATCTGCCATTGCACCGAGATACTTTTGTTCACTTATGCTTGCGGTCCCGCCGGATTTTGCGGTTTCAAGCAGCTGTGCACCAACCGTGTCGCTGACGCCTAGAACGGGAATGTCGACCGCATCAACAAGGTATCCACCAAAATCACCGGGTTCGTTGTTGTAAATGATGCAGGCTACAGCGCCTTTTTTCTGAACCTGAATGGCTTTGTCGCTGAAATATTTGTCACCTCTTTTTACAAGTGCAATTTTTCCTGTAAGGTCGAGGTTTTTTACGTCATTTTCATAACCTGAGGCAGCATCGGCTAGCGGTGCAGAGAGAGTTTCATCAACCGTTGGCGAACCACCGAGGTAATTCATGATTGCTTTATCTGAAGCCCACGAAATGACCGGTTTTGGAGTGTCATCCATTGCTGCCACGCAGATTGCCGAATCGGCGCCACCGGGAGAGCCAACCTGGAACGGGAGGTCTTCCCTGCTGCCACCGCCGTCATTGCCGGCTGAGACTGAGAAAACAACGCCTTTATCGGTAAGCCTGTCGATCATCCTGCAATAGATTTCGTCAGCCCAGACGTATGTGCTTCCAAGGCTCATCGAGACAACCTTGCAGCCGTCCTGATACGCCCTCTCCATTGCCTGCATGATCCTGTCAGTCCTTGCTCCGCCGACATTGCCAAAAACCTTGTAGGCTCCAAGTTTTGCACCCGGCGCCATTCCGGTGATGGTTCTGTCGTTTCTTGCAATACCAGGAAGTCCGTTGCCAGCAACAATGCCTGCGCAATGGGTTCCATGCCAGCCCTGGTGACCAGCAACCGGCATTGGGTCTGCATCGAGGTCGGAGAAATCGTATCCAACAACAACCTTTGAGTCTCCATTGGCAAAACCGTTGCCAAGCGAAGGATGGTCGTAGTTTATGCCCGTGTCGATGATACCAACGAGCACGCCGGAGCCGTCAAGCCCCTTGCCCTTTGGATCCTTGAGCTCCCAGGCCTTGTCAGCCTTGGTCGAGACAACCGAGTTGAACATGTGTGGGTAGAAAACGCGGCCTTTGACCACGCTTTTCACGTCCTCAACCATGCTCATATCCTTTGCTTCCTGAGGGGTCATCTCAAGCGAAAAACCTGAAAGAAGCGTCCTGTACTCGGCGTTCACACGAACATCCGGGAATTTCACAACCATCATCGTCTTGAAACCTTCGTGCTGACTGGTAATAAGCATCGACGAGATTTCGGTTTTGCCTGTGTAGTCGGTAAGCTCTACGATGTAAAAATCACGATTTGACTCAAAAGGTCTTGCGCCTGCAAGCGACAGTGAGCCAAGAACCAGCACCAAAGCGACAATAGACAGGATAGACTTCTTCATGATGTTGATTCTAGCAAAAATCCAGGGCAATTTCAATAGCAACCCTGAATAGAGCAGAAAAATGTCTTTGCATTTTCAATTTATATAGATATTAACAATCTTTCTTGCCACATAACCAGGTGTCATTTCTAATCACTTGGAGTCGATTATAAGACATTCTAATGTTTTTTTGATGTAATTTATGAGCATATGTGGACTTTAGATTTGCTTTGATGATTTGTATTGAGTATTTTGAAGTGACACCCTCTTGCATTTGAATCCAAATTCTGCCAAAATACCTTCCATGAACGATTTTGACTATCTTGAAGCCATACCGGGATCAGTAACAATCGCCGATCTGTCCGGCAAAATCATCAAGATGAACCTTAAGGCAAAGAGTACCTTTTCAGGTGATTTGACAGGCCAGGACGTGCTTGATTGCCATCCAGAACCATCGAGAACCAAGCTAAAGGAACTTTTGTCAACACAGGGAACCAACGTCTACACCATCGAAAAGAACGGCAAGAAAAAAATAATTTATCAGGCGCCGTGGTATGTTGCCGACGTTTATTCTGGAATCATCGAGCTTTCTTTGGAAATTCCCTTCGAAATGCCCCATCACGTCCGGAAATAGAACCCTTAACTGAACGAAAATACCGATCTTTTCAGCACTTGTTTTGTGTCTGAACTGTAACATTTTAATTAAAAGTGACTATTTAACTGATTTGAAAAATCAAGAGTTTCAAAGAACTGAAGCCGACCCAAACCAGTCAAAAGTCCGTTTTTTGACCTAAGTTTACTTTAATGACTGACAGGTCTATCATTGCTACCATGAGAAAATTTGTTTCAATTGCCGGTTTGATCTGCATTGTTTTGATGCTTGCTGGTTGCAGCGTCAGGATTTCCAACATGGGCAAAGACCCCATCGTCACATCCAGCTTCAAGGATAAAACCGGTGAGGTTGCCAGCCTGACAATCACGCTCCCTGACAACAACCTTCCGGTTCTTTTCGGCATAGCTTTCGAAAAATCCGCCGGAACTCTGGAAGTGACAATCGATGACACCACGGGCAAAGAGGTGTTCAAAGACACCGTTCAGGCAAACGACGCATACATGCACACAAAAGCGGTTCCTGAGCCACTCAAGTACAACTGGGGCTTCTATCGCTTCAACAAAGTCATGGACAAAGCCGGAACCTACACCATCCACATCAACGGAAACGGTGCAAGCGGACTGGTTCAGCTCTCGCCGATGACCAACAACGACACATACTTCACCAATTTCACTGGAACAGCCGTCAAGGTCACAGCTGAAGCCACCAGCACGGATAAAGAAATCGGCATCAACCTTCAGGCACTGCCGACACAGGACAACAAAGGCGTGATCATGGCCAAAATCTATGATCCCGACGGTGTCGAAATCAGGTCGACAAGGCTCACATATGACCCAAACAACGAATCCTCTTCACAGCTGATTTTCTGGGAAAAACCCGCAAAGACAGGCACATATACGGCTACAATCGAAACAAAGGACGCATCCGGTTCAGCCATCGGGAATGCTTTCGATGAGAAGGGAATTCCTTGGCTGGGATTCGTAAAGCCGATCCTCTTCGTACTTCTGGGCATCGCCCTTTATCTGATGATCAGGCCGAAAGACAGACGCGTCATGGTCTGGGGCGGTATGTTCTGGATGATCGCAACCTTCATCATCAGCATACTGTTCGGCCTCGTCCTCAAAAACGCACTCGCAGGATTGATGGGCCCAGATGCAGGTTTGATAGGCGGATTCCTCAACACAATCGCCCTGGCAATCGTCTACATCGTCATCGTCTGGTTCTCAAAATATGTTGCAGAAATCAAGAAATGCTCCCCGACCGAACTGGTGGCCTTTGCATTCGGATTTGCCTTTGTAAGCCCAATTCTCACAGGAATTTCCGACCTGATGAGCATTTCAAAACTCAATGGTTCCATGGTTCCGGCCTTCTCAAGCGTGATGATTCCTGGAGTTTATACAAGCTCAAGTCTGGCAGTAATGGACATCTCAACAGCAGTGATCAACCTTGTGTGCCAGTCAATCGGCACAATTGCAGCTCTCATTATTTTCCTCTGGGTTATCAGACAAAGGGATGAGCTCCCGAAATCAACGCTGTGGATGGCTGCAATCGGATCAATCTTCATAAAGATTGTCGCCGACTGCGCCCTGCTATACTCAAGGCAGGCGATGAGCCTGATCCTCATGGACAAACCGGCAGTTGCAATGAGAATGACGTTCGGTTTCTCATCACCAACCACTGAACTGCTCACATCAACCGGCATCCTGGTCGTCATAGCCGTGCTGGTGATTGTAAACTGGAAGAAAATCATGGGTCTGGCGCTGAAAGCCTGTCCCGTGACAATCGATGACTTAACAAACAAGGAGGCAAAGTAAATGTTTTTTGGATTCTGGATTCACTTCTGGTGGCTCGTTTTCTTCATGGCAATCCCGTTCCTTTCGGGATTCATTGCAAGCCTGTTTACGAAGCACATTCCGCCTGTTTCATGCAATCTGAGTGTGGGAATTTTCACCTTCCTCTTCGCCGCAGCTCTCGGCTTCTTCTTCCCGTTCCAGATATGGCTTTGGGTCATTCTCGCAAACCTCGCCCTTTTCTTCCTTTTCAGCTTCTGGTGGAAGACTGATGAGTCAAAGAAATGGCTCACATGGGGAATCTTCGTAGCCATTAACCTGGTTTTGGATATTGCAATTTTTGAGATCATCTGGAGTTTGATATGAAACCAATTCAGGAAATTGCAGCTAAAATAGGACTAACCGTTGAAGATTTGGAATTCTTTGGCAAGTTCAAGGCAAAAATTTCAACCGAAGCGGTAAAGAGGCTTTCAACAGAGCGCAAAGGCAAGCTGGTCATCGTCACAGCCATCAACCCGACCCCGTTTGGCGAAGGCAAGACAACCACCTGCATCGGTCTTGGAGATGCCCTCAGGGTTATCGGCAAGAACTCGATCATCTGCCTTCGTGAACCGTCACTTGGCCCGTGTATGGGCGTAAAGGGTGGTGCAATCGGTGGCGGGCTCTCGAAAGTCGTACCATCGACAGACATCAACCTTCATTTCAACGGCGACATTCACGCCGTAACAACAACAAACAACCTTCTCTCCTCAATCATCGACAACTGGATCAAGTTTGACAGGGAACCAAGGATTGATACTCACCAGATTCCATGGAAACGCTGCGTAGACCTTAACGACAGGGCTTTAAGGGAAGTTATCGTTGGCATGGGCGATGGCAATGGAGTCATCAGGGACGATGGATTCTACATCTCTGTCGCCTCCGAGATCATGGCCATACTCTGCCTTTCCGACAACCTCATGGATCTCAAGGAACGCCTTGGCCGCATCATTTGCGCCTACACCTACGACGGAAAGCCGATCACACCGAGAGACCTTCACGTTGCCGGCGCAATGACCGCTCTTATGGCTGAAGCAATCAAGCCAAACCTGTGCCAGACACTCGAAGGCACACCGACGTTCATCCACGGTGGCCCATTTGCGAACATCGCACACGGAACAAACACAGTTGTTGCAACAAGACTTGCCCTCTCACTGGGAGACTATGTCATCCAGGAAACCGGCTTCGGCGCTGACCTTGGTTGTGAAAAATTCCTCGACATCGTCGGCCCGTCAAAAAACCTCAAGCCGGACACCGTCGTAATCGTGGCCTCAACAAGGGCGCTCAAGTACAACGGCGGAGTGAACCAGAAGCTTGTTTCCGAGCCAAACGTTCCGGCAATCCAGTCAGGTTTTGCAAACCTTGCCCGCCACATCGAAAACATCAAGAAGTACGGAATCGTGCCACAGGTCGCCGTCAACCGGTTCCCAACCGACGACGAGGCAGAGTTGAACATGATCCGTGACATGGCAGCAGCACTCGGTGTTCAGGCAGCCGTCATCAGCAACTACGAACAGGGCGGAAAAGGAGCCGTTGAGCTTGCAAACGCAGTTGTAAACGGCATCGCTTCAAACCCGAACACCTATCATCCGCTTCAGGACTACAGCGCATCAATCAAGGCAAAGATCGAAACCGTCGCAAAGGAAGTCTACAGGGCAAACGCAGTCAAGTTCACATCGCGTGCAAACTCCGACATCAAAAAGATCGAAGAGCTTGGCTTTGGCAATCTGCCGGTGTGCATGGCAAAAACCCAGTACAGCTTCAGCGACGACAAGGAGCTTCTCGGAGCACCGACCGGTTTCGACATCACCATTCGTGAGGTGAAAGTATCGGCTGGCGCTGGTTTTATTGTCGCAGTTTGCGGTGACATCATGCTTATGCCGGGCCTTTCAAAAGCCCCGTCAGCTGAAGGCATTGATGTTGACGAAAATGGCGTTATCACAGGCATCATCTAGGAGGAACAATGGACATTCTGCTTGACGGAAAACAACTTGCAGGAGAAATGGATATCGAGTTTGCAGCAAGGGCAAAGGCTCTCCGCGACAAAGGCAAACCGGCAAAACTGGTTGTAATCCTCGTTGGAAACGACCCGGCATCTGAAACATACGTAAACATGAAGGGCAAACGCTGCATCAAACTCGGCATCGACTCAGACACAATCAAGCTCCCTGAGTCAACCACACAGGAAGAGCTGATCACGCTCATCGAGAAACTCAACGCAGACAAGACAATTTCAGGCATCCTCACCCAGCTTCCACTTCCAAAGCACATCAACGAACAGGTCATCCTCGAAACCATCTCGCCAAAGAAAGACGTGGACTGCTTCCACCCGATAAATGTCGGCCATCTGACAATCGGAAACCCGGTCTTCCTTCCGGCAACACCATACGGAATCATCAAACTCCTTGAACATTTCGGCTGTGAATTCACCGGAAAGCACGCAGTCGTCATCGGCCGTTCAAACATCGTCGGCAAACCGGTCGCCCTCCTTCTCCTCCAGAGGCACTGCACAGTCACAATCTGCCACTCCAGAACCACAAATCTTCCTGAAATCTGCAGGCAGGGTGACATCCTTGTCGCAGCTGTCGGCAAAACCCAGATGGTCAAAAAAGACTGGGTGAAGCCAGGCGCATGGGTGGTTGATGTTGGAACGAACAAACTTCCGGACGGAACCCAGGTCGGGGATGTTGACTTCGAGGCGGTTAAGGATATTGTTAAAGCAATATCACCGGTGCCGCGAGGAGTGGGCCCGATGACCATCACAATGCTCATTCACAACACTTTGACATCTGCGGAGTTGACTGCCTGAAAATGAAAAAGGTCGGACTGGTATTCTGGAAAACTGACGAGTACACCCTTCGTACGTCACAGGAAGCTGCAAACTGGCTCAACGCCAGAGGCATTGAGGCCTGCCTCCCAGACCGTCCTGAATTCAAGCATGGGCTTGACATAAAGGAATGTACAGACTTCCCTGAAGGCTGCGACGTCATTCTTTCGCTGGGGGGAGACGGCACTCTCCTTCGATCGGTTGAGTACGCCTCTCCACTTGGAATCCCCGTTCTTGGCGTAAATCTTGGCAACCTGGGATATCTGACCGAGGTTGAACGGACAGAGTTCCAGGGGGCGCTTGAACGCGTCATCAAAGGCGACTACCAGCTTGACGAGCGCGTCATGCTCAAAGGCGAACTTCTGAGAACCGGCGAAGTCCTCAAGACTATCTACGCACTCAACGACATCTATTTCTACCGTGACATGACTTCACGGATCATCAATGTGATAATCTACATCGACAACCAGAGAATCGGCCGTTCCCGTGCCGATGGAATAATAGTCAGCACACCAACTGGCTCAACCGGTTACTCCCTGGCTGCAGGCGGACCAATTATTGACCCAAAAACCGATGCATTCTCAATCACCCCAATCTGCCCCCACGATTTCAACCAGCGAACTTTCATCGTCCCTGCCGACAAGAGAATCACCCTTGAGTTCGAAATGCCTCAGGGCACATACGGATGTTTTGCCGACGGACAGATAATCGCCCCACTGGTTTCACACGACAAGTGCACCGTCTCCCGATGCCCGCACAATGCAAAGCTGATCAGATTCAACAAGAAAGATTTCTACAAAGTCCTGGGCTCGGTCTTCCACTGGAGTGACTGATGATTTCAGGGCTTTCGGTTGCCAACTTCGCGGTTGCAAGGAAGTTGACGCTCGATCTTGATGACGGGCTGACCATAATCACCGGTGAAACAGGTGCTGGGAAATCCATTCTCGTTGGCGCTCTCCTTGTCGGTCTTGGTGGAAAATGGAAACCTGAATCACTTCGTCACGGAGCAGACAAGGCAACCGTCGAACTCATCTTCAAATTAAACCAGAGCGAACAGGATTTGCTTGGCGACAAATCGATTCTTGAGGACGGCGAACTGATCGTTTCAAGAACGGTCGACACGGACGGCAAAAGTCGCATCCGAATCGGCGGAATGCAAACCACCCTTGGTGAGCTCAGGGACACAACCTCACGGCTGGTGGACGTTCATTCACAATTCGACGCACAGTCGCTGCTTGATCCAAGAATCCACCAGCAGCTGCTGGACAGGTTCGCCGGCAATGAACACCTCAAAAATGTTGAAAACTTCGGCGCAAAAGCTCAGGAACTCAGGCAACTGCTCATCGAACTCAAAAGGATGCAGAGCAGCGAGGAAGAGCGCAGGCGCAGACTCGATTATATTGCCTTCGAGCTTGAAGAATTTGAAAAAATCAAACCCCAGCCTGGCGAAGATGTAATCCTTGAACAGGAGCGAAACCGGCTCCTCAACATCGCAAGGCTTGCAGACCTGGCAGGAGCGATAAAATCTGCCATGGACGGAGTTGAAGATCAGCAGGGAATTGTCTCTCTTGCCAAAAATGCAAGAAAAGCCATATCTGATCTCGTCAGAATTGACAAGACACCGGACGAAGCCTCGTCACTGCTGGAAACAACACTGGCAAGCGCAACAGAAGTTTCGGCCATGATCGGCGATTACCTCTCCGGTCTCACTTTTGACCCTGAAAGATTGGAACAGGCTGAATCCCGTCTCAACGAACTCTCAAAAATCACACGCCGTTTCGGTTCAAATCTTGACGACGTGTTCAACGGCATTGAAAAACTCAGGATTGAGATGGATTCTCTCTCAAATGCTGACGAGAGAGCCGGACAAATCCAGCAGGAAATTGAGTCTGTCAGAGGCAAACTTGGAATCATCGGAGCTTCAGTCAGGCAGGGCCGTCTCGAATCGGCAAAAATGCTCAGCCAGGCAATCGTCTCCGAGCTTTCAGACCTCGCACTGGAAAAAGCCACGTTCTCGGTGAACCTGATCCCGTTTGAGCCAAGTGAAAGCCTCTATTGCATGGTCAACGGCCAAACCGTCGGCATCAGCGAAAACGGAACCGATGTTGTAGAATTCGTCATCTCAACCAATCCGGGCGAGCCGGCCAAATCGATTCAGAAAGTCGCTTCAGGCGGTGAACTTTCAAGGATAATGCTTGCGTTGAAGGTCATCCTCTCTGAAGTCGACCAGACCCCGACCCTCATTTTCGACGAGGTTGATTCAGGCGTTGGCGGAAGAATCGGTGAGATGATCGGAAGAAAACTTGCAAAACTCTCGCGCAAACGCCAGATCATCTGCATCACCCACCTCCCCCAGATCGCAGCGTTCGCAGACAGGCACATCATGATCGTCAAGCACACCGACACCGACGAAACCTCGATTGAGTGCATGGAACTGGCGCAACGCGGACGCATCGAGGAGCTTGCCAGAATGGGTTCCGGCGACAAAATCAGCCAGGTCAGCCTCAAGCACGCCGAAGAACTGCTGCTGGAAGCAAAGAAAATCAAAACTGCACAATGAACCCAAGTGAAGAAATTTCAGAGCTCAAGAAAAAACTCAACAGAGCCATACATCAATACTACATTTTAGACTCGCCGGAAATCTCAGACGCTGAATACGACAAACTTTTCAGGCAACTCGTCGAACTTGAGAAGCAAAACCCAGAGCTTGTCACACCCGATTCACCAACCCAGCGTGTTGGCGGTAAAGCCTCGGAAAAATTTGAAAAAGTCAGCCACAAAATCCCAATGCTCAGTCTCGGCAACGCTTTCAATCTCGAAGATTTGAAGGCTTGGGACGAGAGGGTCAAAAAAGTTGTACCGGAAGCAATTTACTCCTCCGAAGTCAAACTCGACGGTCTGGCAATAAACCTGCGGTATGAAAACGGCATTCTGACAGTCGGCGCCACGAGGGGCGACGGAACCACAGGCGAAAACGTGACCGAAAACCTCAAAACCGTAAAATCGATTCCGCTTCGACTGATCGAGCCTTTTCCTGAACTGATCGAGGTTCGTGGCGAGGTGGTCATGCTTGAGGAGGAGCTTGTCAGGCTCAATTCCGAGCGTGAGGCTGCGGGACTTCCCCTGTTTGCAAACACCAGAAACGCTGCTGCAGGCTCGGTTCGCCAACTTGACTCAGAGATCACGGCCTCAAGGAAGCTCGATTTTTTCGCATACCATGTCGGGGAATGCCCCGAAATATCCTGGAAAACCCAGACCGAGCTCGTTCAGTTGCTTGGAAATCTCGGTTTTAAAACAGTTCCTTTCCACAGGCAGGCAGGCACGATTGATGAATGCTGGTCTCAGATCGAGGAGTTGAACGAACACCGTGAAAAGCTGCCTTTTGGTGCCGACGGAGTAGTCATAAAAGTCGACCAGTACGATTATCACGACGTTCTTGGCGCAACATCGCACGAACCGAGATGGGCGATTGCCTACAAATTCCCGCCAGAAGAGCGCGAAACGGTCGTCAAGGAGATCACCCCGTCGGTTGGCAGAACCGGAGCGATTACGCCCATTGCTGTCTTTGAGCCTGTTTTGCTCGAAGGATCGACGGTTGGAAGGGCATCCCTCCACAACGAAGACGAGGTAAACCGGCTTGATATCATGGTTTTTGACCACATCATAGTTAGAAAGGCTGGCTCAGTCATTCCAGAAGTGGTCAGAGTGCTGGCCGAAAAAAGGACAGGCATCGAACAACCATTCGTCATGCCGGCGAAATGTCCGGTTTGCGGATCGGACACGCTCAGAGAAGAGGACAGCGCCTACACCCGTTGTACAAACGCCTCGTGTCCAGCACAGGTAAAGGAGCGCATCCTGCACTTTGCCTCACGTGAAAACGCAAATATTGACAACATCGGCGACGTTCTGGTGGACAAACTCGTGACATCTGGAAAGGTCAAAACAATAGCAGACATCTATATTTTAACCAAGTCTGACCTGCTCGGATTTGAACGCATGGGCGACAAAATCGCCACAAAGATCATTGCCAACATCGAGAACTCAAAAAGCATGGGTTTGGCAAGGCTTCTCTCAGGTCTGGGCATTTTGATGGTTGGCAAGGTAGTTGCCAGGAATCTTGCAATAAAATATCGATCGATTCAGGATATAATGGCCGAGACGGAAGAAAACCTCAGGCAAACAGATGGAGTTGGCGAAAAAATAGCCCATTCAATCAGGGTTTTCTTCGACCAGGAACCAAACAGGGAGCTGATTTCAAAGCTTGAAACGGCCGGTGTTGACATGAGTAGCGAGCCGTCAGCCAAAGTTGAGGGAAAGCTCTCTGGACTTACTTTTGTTCTCACCGGCACACTCAGTTCCATGTCCCGTGAGGAAGCCTCGCAACTCATCGAAAATCTTGGTGGCAAAACCTCTGGTTCTGTTTCAAAGAAAACAAGCTTTGTCGTCGCTGGTGCCGAAGCAGGCTCAAAGCTTGACAAGGCTTCCGAACTGGGGGTAAAGGTTCTCAACGAAGCTGAATTCCTTGAACTCATCGACTTCAAACCTGACATTGCACCGACAAAAAATCCAATGTCTCTTTTCTAACAACGGCACCAATTTGAAATTTACTGAAAAAGATAACATAATCTCAAATGTGAAGATAATCCGTTTCATTTTGGCGTTGCTTGTTGCGGTAACTTTGGTTCCGGTGGCAAAATCTGCAAGCGGTTACTACATCGGTGGCCGTGAGGTTCCAGGCCCGCTTCCTCCTAACTGGTGGCTGAGGCCTGCACTTGATACACAAATCGGCCTTGTCTACGGAAATGCAAACGGAGTCGATCTTCTGCTCGACTTTGCCAAACCACAGCTTTGTAGAAACCAGAAAGTTCCTCTTGTCGTCTACGTTCATGGTGGCTGGTGGGTAGCTGGCTCAAGAACCGGCATGGTCACTTCAGGCTATGCAACCATGTACTACCAGTGTGGGATTGCCTTCGCCTCAATCGACTACAGGTTAACTCCTGCCTATCAATACAAGGACATCATCGGCGACTGCAAGCTTGCAATAAGATATTTAAGGGCAAATGCAGACACGCTTGGCATTGACCCGGACAAGATTGCAATATGGGGTGGATCAGCAGGAGGTCACCTGGTTTCATTGATGGGAACCGCAGGTGATAGCGACGGACTGGAAGGTCCCGGATATCCGGGAGTATCAAGCAGGCCATCAGCGGTTGTCAACGACTGTGGAATAGAAGACTTGACATCACCGTGGGATGCAACATCCAACACAATCATCGGCTGGTTCCTTGGCTGTCAGGCATCGACTTGTCCCGACAAAGCCAAAGAGGCTTCGCCGGCCTGGCAGGCAAGCCCGGATGACCCGCCAATCATGACCCTTCATGGCGACCATGACCCAACCGTTGCCTACTCTCAGGCTCTCGCCTTCAACAAATCGCTGAAAAATGTTGGAAACAAGGGAGCTTTCATCTGTATTGTCAATGGCAACCACGGTTTTGGCCCGTACACGAGCGGCGTTACAGTCACTCCCGACTGGCTCAGGCAGATTTATCTGAGATTCTACCATATTTTGAGGTATATAGAACCCGGCCTTTCCTGCGACCTCAACGTTGATGGATTTGTCAATGCCGGCGACTCATCAGAGCTTGACAGCCTGATGGGGCTAGAGGGCATAAACGACGGAGGCGCACCAACTTCACCAACCTGGAACACCCAGGCTGACACTTATTCTGATGGAAAAATCAACTACAAAGATTGGCAGGCTTTCTCAAAAATTTCGGTTCTCCCGCCAAAGTTCAGTCTGGAAATCATTCCGTCAACACTAGACATCGGCAATGTCAGGATTGTGATCAAGAATCTCGGCCAACTCGACATCCACAATTACAAAGTGACTCTTGCGGTTCCCCCACAGCTGACGCTGAAAAGCTCAAGCGAAAGTGTGGCTGTCAATGGTCAAACCTTGATTTACTCTGGCTCACTGTTGCCTGCCTGGCAATCAAAAACAATTGACCTGGTTTTCAAAACAACAGACAGCCCGTCAGGCGAAAAACTCTTGCAGTTGACGATGAAATCTGATCTTTCAGCACCGGAGGACATCCTCCCAATTCAAACGTCTGCAAAAATTTCGCTGCCATCACTCTCACTCTGGCTTGGCTCATCAATGATGCGCATCAAATCAGGAGATAAACCGATCCTCACAGCTATAGCCAGAAACACGAGTTTTGCACCCGTAAAAAATGCAGAGCTTTGGATCGGTCTACCGAAAGAACTTGTCTTTCTTGCATCGGTGCCACAGGGAACAAAAACTGGAAACAAAATAGTTTTTGACATCGGCACGATGGCGCCCGGCTCAAGCGTATCATTCAAGATCACAACGCAGGCGGCAGAAGGTGTTGATGCTGGCACTTTGCTCATTAATTCAGGGTTGTCGTCGGATCAGACCTATAACCTCGCCAATTCGACCGTTTTAACCGTTGCAAAAGACATCCCGGGCAGTAATCCTGAGCTATTGATTAAATGGGGTGGTTTCGACACAAAAGAGTCGGTTGCTCCGTCAGGAAAAGAAATTACAGCCAACATCTCTGCCGATATGGGGACTTCTCCCTACACGGTCACCATTGATTGGGGCGATGGCACTGTGGCCACATCGACTATTGATGGGACAAGCTCTGGAAATTTCGGCCATATCTATCAGTCAGCCGGTGAGTTTGAGGTCACGGTTAATTGTCTTGACTCAGCTGCTCGCTCAAAACTAATCAAAAGACGCATAAAAGTGATATGAATTGATTTTTAGTTAGCATAATCGATTTATAGCGTCAATACAAAAGCATAATAAATCATGATTGATATTTATCAATTAATTATTTGCAACTAACTTGCAATAACTTAACCGAAACTTTATTTGCAACTTATTGACAATAGATAAACAGGTACTATTATACCAGATAAAAGAACAAGGAGGTTCTGATGTATATAGGCGCAATGGTTTTAGGTGGACTTCTCATCCTCGCACTGGCTTGGTTCATATTCATAAAGGCCAGCAAACTCGAAAATCTTACAATGAGGGTGATCGGCTTTGTGATTGCGGGATTGCTCGCACTGGTTATCATCGCTGGTCCTTGGTTTGCCATGGGCGCCAGGTATGGTGGCGGAGCAGGCATTGGCGGTGGAATGGGTGGAATGTCATCTCCGATGATGTCTGGCGGAGGAATGGCCGGTGGAATGATGGGTGGCATGGGCGGTAGCTCAGGCGGCGCAATGTCTGGAGGGATGTCATGCCCGATGATGTCATCCGGCGGAATGGGCGCAATGGGCTCAGGCCAGAAGATGGATCCAAACATGATTCCAATCCAGGGAACCATCATGAACGGCAAAAACGGCGCAATGGTCTCATACCCGATGATTGACGGGATGAGAGACAACCTGATGAAGTCAGATTTCTTCGTCCAGGAATTTGCAAAGTCTGTTGTATCAAAGCCCGACTTCTACGCAAAACTCAAGGCACAGCTTGAAAAAGCCGAAAAAGATGCCAAAGCAATGATGAAATAGCAAATCCCAAGCCTTCTGGTTATATCGCATAAAAACAGGGCAGATCATCTGTCCTGTTTTTATTTGAGGTATTGACATTTTACGACCCTTCGTAGTAGAATTACTATAGACCATAAGGAGGTTTGGAAAGATGATGATTGGAGCAATGTTTTTTGGACTGATACTGGTGCTTTGCCTTGCATACTTCATTTTCATCAAGGCCTGGAAGCAGGAAGTTGTTGCATTCAAGATAATCGGATTCGTTCTTGTCGGACTGCTCATCCTCACAGTCCTGTGCGCACCTGTCTGCATGATGATGTGCAGGAACAAAGGTGGCATGGCCTGTTGTAATGGCAATGGCACTTTCAACAAGAAAATGCTAGTCAGAGGTGTAGGTGCAGGCGGTCCGAACATGATGTGGTTCAACGGAAACGCAACTCCAGGCGAATGCCCGATGATGAATGATGAAAAGGTAGACGTCGTAATCACAACAGACGACAAAGTACTTTCAACAAAGCCAGGCGAAAAGGTAACAACAGCATTCGAAATGCCAATTTGGGAACGAGCCGTCGACATGATGAAGGGCAACGATGCCAACATCAAGACATTCGTCGACAAAGTCAAGGCAAATCCAGACCTTCTCAAGAAACTCAAAGACGCTCTCGCGAAATAAACAAGGTTTGATGATGGAAAGCCGGTCATCTTGACCGGCTTTTTTATTTGCTGGGGCAAGTGAAGATTTCAATGAAATCCTCACTTAAGCTCAATTTCTTCAAGAGGTCCAACCGATGGTAATTATAAATCAAACAAATACTTTGCTAGACTTGATTTAATTCATCTACTATAACTATTAGTAGAAATTTAACTCTGGCCTGTTGACTATACGACACATTGTAGTAGATTGGTATCCATTAAGGAGGTCATAAAAGATGACACTTTTGACAATATCGATCGTTGCGGTTCTCCTCCTCTGCCTCGCCTATTTCATCGTGATAAAGGCACTCAGAGCTGAACAGACTTGGATGAAGATGGCTGGTTTAGTTCTCTCAGGACTGCTTGTCCTCACAGTTCTTGCAGCACCGCTTTTCATGGTTGCCGGAGGCCCGATGGGTGGTTTCGGTGGTCGTGGTGGTGACATGGCAATGGGCAGACAGATGGATAGCAGAATGGGCGGCCAGATGATGGATCGCGGACAGGGACGCTTCGGAAACGGAAACGATTTCGGCGGCAATGATCGCACGGATCGTCAGCCAAACGGCAAGCAGCAGAGCCAGGGCAGACAGATGATGCCTTGGGGCCAGAACAATGGTGAATGCCCACTCAATGGTCAGACTCCGAGCAATCCGGGTTCACCAAATCAGGTACCAAATCAGGGCACCCCAAACAATCCAGGCAACCAGAATAGCCCAAGAACCCCGAACCAGGGTGGCAGCATACCAAACCCAACGAACCCGGGCCAGAGTATGCCAAACCAGGGCATCCCGAACCAGGGAACCACAAGAGTACCGTGATCTAGGACAAGCACCAGAATTCCAGACAGGGCGGAGGGTTATCCTCCGCCTTTTTGTTTGCATTTTTAAACCTGCCTGCAGTCTTATTGACTGGAAATGGCCTTGATTTATACTTTATATAATGATTGCTCAAAAGAGGTGTTTATGAACTTCAGGAATCTTTTTCGTCTTGCCATCTGTCTGGTTCTGGCCATTTCAGTTTTCCATCTCCCAGTCAAATCACCCGACACTTATGCCATCGGAATAAAGGCCAACTACTCAATCACCGAATACAACATCATCGTAGAGCCAAACGTTGATGAGCAGACCGTCAAGATAGAGTGCGACGTCACAATCAAACCAAATGTCGATCTTACCTCAGTCAATCTCTATTACGACCCAATTTTCAAGATGGACAACATCGAAGGAATCCTGGAATTCAAGCAGAACAAGGATCAACTGACAATACCGGTATACGCAAAGGCAGGAAAGCCGTTTGTTCTCAAACTGCACTATTATGCTCTTCTCAAAGGCATCGAGTACCCGGGCAGACAGTGGAACTACATCGGAAGAGAAGGCTTCTACCTTTACCAGTGGTGGTATCCTGTCACACAGACCACCATCACACAGGGCTATTCCGATGTCGTCACAATGAAGGTTCAGGTGTTCACACCACTCAACTGGCTTGTTGCCAGCTATGACGTGGTCAAGAAAACACTTTCGCAGGACAAAAGACAGCAACTCCACATCCTTGAAATCCGCGACCCTGCTTTCTACTACCACATCGTTGCTGCTCCATTCAACACTTTTGAGATCACCGATCCAAAAATATCTATGAAGGCAGCATTTTTTGGCTCAAAAGAGCACGAAACTTTTGGAAAAAAAATTGGCGACGAAATCTTCAAGGAACTCACTTTCTTTGAAAAGAACTTCGGAACTCCAGCTCCGCAATCCTACATAATTTGCGAAATGCCTGACAAATTCAAGATTGCAACCGGCGAAAAGGGTATGCTCTTCATCCCAAGCAGGCAGTTTACAGAGGCAGCCAAAAAAGACGAAGAAAAAAAGGGATTGGATCAAACCAGCACAGACAAAAAGGAAATTTCAATCACAGACGCTGAATTTCTCGCCGAAAGGGTTGCTGCCTCATGGTGGGGAGGCACTGTTTATGGAATCGGCGCTGAAGCCGACTTCCTCAACATTTCACTTGCCAAGTATTCAAGCATGCTATACCTTGAAGACAGGGACGGCGAAGAAAAGCTCATCGATCAACTCAGGGAGGCAAGGAAGCTATTCTACGAGAAGATCAAACCCGAAGAGGAAGTGCCCCTGACAACGTTTGTCAAAGAGGACGTTCTCGACATCTACTTCAAGGGCAAAGGCCCCCTTGTCTATCACATGCTAAGGCAGGTGGTCGGTGATTCGGCATTCTACAAGGGTCTCAAGAACTACGCCGGCAGGTTCGCAGGCAAATTTGCAACCCTTGCCGATCTCGACGCTGAAATGACAAAAGCCTCTGGCAAAAAGATCACCTGGTTCTTCGAGCAATGGGTCAGGCAGACCGGAAGGATGACCTACAACATAGACTTCACACTGCTTCCGGGCGAAAAACCATACCGCTTCAAGGTCAGGCTCGAAAACAAGAGCGCCATCACAATGCCATTCAGAATAGACGTCATCTACTCGGATATGTCCTCAACCCAGTTTGAATGGACGACCGAAACCAAAGAGCTTGAAAAAATTATGACTGCCGAGAAAAAACCTGTTGGTGCAAAAATCAACAGACCCGAGGGTTACATGCTCAACGATGACTCGAAGATCAACTCCCTTCTTAACGGCCCAATCAACAACTTCTTCTATCTGACAGGGAATTTCATAATCATCGAGGGCACCCTTCAGGGCAACGAAAAACTTGAGAAGGCAGTCAAGGACAGGTCAAACCTTTACAAAAACATCTTCAAGAAGGAATTCAAGCTGGATGTCAAAGTCGTCAGGGATGACCAGGTTACAACCGAAGACCTCAAGAACTACAACATCCTTGCGATCGGATGCACTGGTTGCAACAGGGTTCTGGCCTTCCTTGAAGGCAAAACACCAATTTCATTTGTCAATTACATGTTGGGTCAGAAAGATCCATTCGTGCACGGTGACCACAGGGAAGGAACCTATTTCTGTCCAAACCCGTCAAACCCGTGGAGAGGACTTCTGGCTGACGAATATTTCTGGAGCGACGACAACTATGACCCACACAACCTCCCCTACGACTTCTACACCAGAAACCTTCAGCTGGGCGAGCACGCAAAAGGTTGGTTCCACAAATACAACACAAACGCCTGGAGACCACCGTTGGTTCCAATGGTCAGCTGGAAATCGGCCGAAACCTCGAATGTAGCTGAAATGTTTGAAAATGACTACAACCTCACAGGCACATCCAACGTCGATCTTGAAGTGACATACAACCCGAAAAACTATCAGGTGTTTGGAACAAAACCACAAAAGCTGTTTATCCAGAAGGGTGAGTTTGACAAGAAAATTTCTGTGTTGCGAGGTTCACAATTCCTGACAGACACCATCACAATCGAAGCACAAACCGAAATGGCCACCTACAAGCGAATACTCAAGTATGACTTCAGGGGTGAGCTGGAACCACCGACAATGACCTTCAAAAACCCGCCAAAACAGGTTCCGTCCGGCCAGGATGTTGTCATTGACTGGGAAGCCAGAGACAACGAGACATTTGCAGCTGACATAACATTCGCCTGGAAAGTTGACAATGGCGATGTAACAAGTTTTGCCAAAGGAACTCGTGCAATTCTGAAGGGTTTGAAAGCTGGCAGGCACAGTGTCAAATTCTACGCCCTGGACAAACGCGGAAACATAAATTATTCGATTCCAACCGTAGTGTTTGATGTCAACAAATGACGGCGGTTGACTATACAAGGCTGGGGCTGATAGGCATTCTGGCACTGGCAGCCCTTGTACTGACGATAATGCTGGCAATCAAAAGGAACCGATGATAAAAAGCCCTGGGAATACCAGGGCTTTTTTATTGCTGAAAAATGACAATCTTATTATTTGATTTCGATTGAACCAAGCATCTTTTCAATGTCAGGTGTGAGCGGGCCGTTGATGTAAACAATTGAAGTGCCGTCGCTTGCGTACGGAGCGTAAAGATTGACACCCGTGACCGAACCGGCATACTCGATTGTATCCCTTATGAATTCTGTTTTCCCATACGTAACCTTGTCTGTGGTCACCTTGCCTGAAGAGCCGCTAGCCTGCGATTTTTCATAGTTCTCGGGAATGTCGGAGATTGTGTAGCTTATCTCGATTTTAGTGTTGTTGTCTGTGAGGGAGATGGTTTTCTGGCTCTGATCAATTGTTTCTGTCCAGCCTTTCAAAACACCGATTTTCACCCAGTCAAGTTCAGCATACTTTTCGAATTCACCGGCCGGCGGAGTGGTTGTCTCCGTCTTCGTTTCAGTCGCTGTTTCAGTGTCTGTCTTCGTCTCGTTTGTTGTTGCCTGCTCGCCGCAGCTTGCAATGAAACTGACACCAAGCAGCAAAACCATAATTATCACAAGTTTTTTCATCCACAGCCTCCTACTACAATTTTTGTGAATTGATTATATGCTGCGCACAAAAAAACAATCCCCGGCCTCTTTCGTATTTTGCTCAAGCTGGTACGACATCGGCACTTTTCAGGTTTGTTTACATTCTTCACAACAGAAGGTGTGTTTCGTATTTAGTTCGGTGATATGCAAAAGAAAAAGCCCGGACTTGCATCCGGGCTATGTTGGTAATTGTGCTGTTGCTTATTTGAACTGTTCAGTCTTCCACTGAAGCTGGCCTGAAGTGTTGAGGCAGACGACTTTCTGCGGGAAAACTCCGCCTGGCTCCCTGACGCAGAAGATGAGCTTGTCATTGACAAGAAGAGGCTTGCAGCTTGGGTTGCCCACAACCGGTGTCTTCCAGACTTCGGTGAGCGACTGTGTGATGCAATAAATGCTGCCATTGTCACAGCCGAAAACGATGTTGTTTCCGACCTGAACCGGTGAGCCGTTTACATAATCGCTGGTCTTGAAGAATCCCTGAACTGCGCCTGTTGATGCGTTGATCAGATACATTCCGTTGCCCTTGTCCATGACGGCCTGTGAGCCCATGAACATGCTGTCGCCGATGATAAGCGGTGACGACCTTGCAAAACGGATGTTTGTTGCGATCTTTGCGTTGTCCTTTGTGTTGTCTTTCGGATCTCTGGTGTCTTCGAACTTCCAGACCCTCTGTCCGTCTTTTGCGTTGAGGCAGTAGGCAAATCCGTCCATGCAACCGAACCAGAGCTTGCCATCCTGAACAACGATATCATTTTCGATTGGTCCGCCGGCCTGGAAAATCTGGTTCTTTTCGCCCCAGAAATCGTTCGGGCCTGAGCCGTTTGTCTGGAAGCTTGTGTTCTTCCAGAGCAATGGTTTGCCCTTGCCTGTCTTTGCGTCGACTGGCATGACCTTTGAGTTGTATGAGCCGACGAAGAGCCACGGCTTGCCATCGATGACTTCGTAGCCCGGAACGCCGTAAACCCAGCCATCGAGCATGTCGTTTGATGAAATCTGCTCAAACATCCACTTGAAGTTGAGGTCGAGGTCGTAGCATTCGATCGTTCCTCTGCCCTGTGAGATGCCTGTGGTTCCGATATAGATGAGGCCGTCCCTGATGAGCGGTCTGTTGTAAGTTGCTTTTTCAAACGGCACTTCCTTGACCAGTTCGCCGGTTTTGGCGTTGAGGCAAGCAAGATACCTGTACGGATATTTGAGGTGTGGGACAACGATATAAACCTTGTCGCCTTCAACGGCTGCTGAGGAGAAAACTCTGTCCGGAACTTCGTATTTCCATTCGATGTTGCCGTTATCAGTATTTATTCCGCAGATTGCCGAGCGGTGTGACTCGCCTGCTGACATTGTGATCGGTGCAATCACGAGGTTGTTCCAGACTGCCGGATGCGATGCCTGCCATCCTCCGCCTGCCTGTGTGTAGTTGGTTCCTACGATACCGATGACGCCTGCCGTCACCACGAGTGCTACTAGAATTCCGAGCTTCTTCATTTCCAAGCCTCCAATTCAAGTTATGCAAATTCTATGGGTGGAGCCACTTATTCAAATTAAAAAATGCCTTTTGCAAGCTAAAAAATGAACAAGGTAGGGTAAAGAAGGCTGCATCATATAATTTCGCCTGTTCCAACGAACATTAAATCAGTTATAATGGCATCCATGGCTAAACGCGCAGGCGCATCTCCCAAAAGGAGACAACCATTCTCTTTTGACTCATCATCTCTTGATTTTAGAAGGTTTACTGTTAATATGCCTGATTTTGTTTTACAGCACAGCAAAGGAGCGTGATTGTGATCGTATCTGACATAGTGTTTTTCGTTGCTTTCCTGGGTGTACTGACAACAGTCTCCTGGTTCCTTGGAAGCTACATCGGCAACGTTGCCAACGGAACCATCAGGTTTCTGGAACCAATCGAGGGGGTTTTCTACAGGCTTCTGGGCGTGGACAAATCCAAAGAGATGGATTGGAAGGAATATGCAAAAGCCTTCGTTGTCTTCCTTCTGTTCGGCATCTGCCTGCTGTTTGCCATTCAGATGCTCCAGGGATTCCTGCCATTTAACCCTCAGGGGTTTGGCGGTGTTCGCTGGGATTCAGCCCTCAACACTTCAGTCTCTTTCGCTACAAACACAAACTGGCAGCCGGTTTCAGGTGAGCTGACCATGAGCCACTTCACCCAGATGGCCGGTATGACTGTCCAGAATTTTCTCTCGGCAGCTGCAGGGCTTGCTGTGGCCTTCGTTTTGATGCGGTCGTTTTCAAGGAAGACTGTTTCAACAATTGGAAACTTCTGGGTTGACTTGGTTAAAGGAACATTCTACATCCTGGTTCCGCTTTCAATCCTGTTTTCAATAGTGTTTGCCGGGCTTGGTGTTGTTCAGACACTTCAAGGTTCAGTGAGCGCTACCACTCTTTCGGGTGGAACCCAGATTTTACCACTTGGGCAGGTTGCCTCCCAGCTTGCAATAAAGCTGCTTGGTTCAAACGGTGGTGGTTTTTTTGGCGCAAACTCAGCACACCCGTTTGAGAACCCATCGATGGTCACAAACATCGTCTCGTTGTTTTCCATTCTGCTAATTCCTGCAGCCCTTCCGTTTGCATTCGGAAAGATGCTTGGAGACAAGAGGAAAGGTCTGGCCATCTTTGCTGCAATGATGGTTCTTTTCCTCATTGGACTCGGTGTCGTATATGCCAATGAAGCTAGGTCAGTGCAGATTGCCGGCATATCGGGCAATGCTGGAATCTACGGCAAGGACGTCCGTTTCGGTGTAGCCACCTCAGCCCTCTGGTCACAGGCCACAACAGCCACCTCCAACGGCAGCGTCAACGCCATGCACGACATGATGACACCCGGTGCAAACCTGATCCACATCTTTAACATCATCACCGGAGAGGTGATCTTTGGCGGAATCGGCGTCGGCATAGTTGGAATGCTGCTTTATGCCGTTCTCACCATGTTCATCGCAGGTCTGATGATCGGCCGAACACCAGAACTTCTGGGCAAGAAACTTGAGATAACTGAGATGTGGATGGCGGTAATCGCATTGATGGGGCCAGCCGTTGTTACACTTTGCATGACAGGCGTTGGCATCCTCTTCAAGGCAAACGCAGGTTCGGCAAACCCTGAGGGCTCAAGGGCACTGACCGAGATAATCTATGCCAATGCTTCCTTCGTTGGCAACAACGGTTCGGCATTAGGGGGAATACAGGCCAACACGATCTTCATGAACATCTCAGGATCAATCGGAATGCTCTTTGGCAGGCTGGCAACCGTGATTCCAGCAATCGCCCTTGCCGGTTCGCTGGCAAGAAAGAAGATTTCACCACAATCAGTTGCATCCATCGACATCGCTTCACCGGTTTTCATCGTCATGCTCATCGTCATCATCCTGATCGTTGGTGCCTTGACGTTCTTCCCTGCGCTCCTTCTTGGGCCGGTGCTTGAATCAATGAAGCTGGGAATGTGAGGTCTCAGATGTCAAAGAAAAAAACTTCAATCTTCTCGGCAAAACTAGTCATTCCGGCAGTGGCACAGGCACTCAAAAAACTTTCCCCTGCATTCATGTGGAAGAATCCGGTCATGTTCCTGTGCGAATTGGCTGGAGTTGCCGTTCTGGTTCAGTCCGGGATTTCACTTTTCTCGGGCAAGCCATTCGGATATGAACTCCAGATTGCATTCTGGCTGCTTTTCACTGTCGTTTTCTCAAACTTTGCCGAATCACTGGCTGAGGGAAGAGGAAAAGCACAGGCTGAAACACTGCGCCAGAGCCGATCCGAAGCATATGCAAACCTTGTTGTTGCCGATGGAACAAAGAAAGTCCCGGCAACAGCCCTGAAAAAAGGCGACATGGTCATTGTAAGTCCGAATGAAAACATCCCTTCGGATGGCGACATCGTCGATGGCGTCTGCCTTGTGGATGAGTCGGCAATCACCGGCGAATCCGCTCCGGTTGTCAGGGAATCCGGCGGTGACAGGTCTGGCGTTACCGGTGGAACCAAGGTTTTGACCGGCGTAATGAAAGTCCTGATCACGACAAATCCTGGCGAAACCTTCATCGATCAGATGATCTCGATGGTCGAAGGGGCAAAGCGCCAGAAAACTCCGAACGAACTCGCACTGGAAATCCTCCTTCTGGCTCTCACGGTCGTTTTCATCGCTGTTACAATAACGCTGGTTCCTCTGGCTGGTTTCCTTGGCACGTCAACGACCTTTGTCGTGCTGGTCTCGCTTTTGGTGTGCCTGATCCCAACAACCATCTCTGGACTGCTTCCGGCAATCGGAATCGCTGGAATGGACAGGCTTATTTCTAAAAATGTCATTGCTCTGTCAGGACGAGCCGTCGAAGCCTCAGGCGATGTGGACGTGGTTTTATTGGACAAAACCGGCACAATCACTCTTGGCAACAGGCTTGCAACCGAATTCCTGCTGGCAGAAGGCGTAAACATAAGGGATTTGGCAAGGGGCGCTCTCCTCTCCTCACTTGCCGACTCAACCCCTGAGGGTCGCTCGATTCTCAACCTTTCAAAGGAAATCCTTGAAATTCGTGGTCGTGAGATAAAAGCTCCGGTAGATTCTGTTTTTGTCGCATTCTCAGCCGAAACCCGCATGAGCGGAATCGATGTTGAAGGACGTGAAATCAGGAAAGGTGCACCGGATACCATCGAAGAACTCGTAAAATCCAAAGGCGGCCACTACTCTGAAATGGTCAAGGGACACGTAGAGGAAGTCGCAAAACACGGAGGCACACCGCTCGTAGTGTGCGAAAACAGCACGGTTCTCGGTGTGGTCAGACTCAAGGACGTGCTCAAGGACAACATCAAACAGAGGCTGCACCAGCTTCGTCAGCTCGGAATAAGATCGGTCATGATAACCGGCGACAACCCCCTTACAGCCGCATCAATCGCTGCCGAGGCCGGCATCGATGACTTTGTGGCGCAGGCAAGACCTGAAAACAAGCTTGAACTCATCAGGAATTACCAGACCAACGGGCACCTTGTGGCAATGATCGGAGACGGAACCAACGACGCACCGGCACTTGCCCAGTCAGATGTTGGTGTCGCCATGAACGCTGGTACACAGGCAGCAAGAGAGGCTGCAAACATGGTCGATCTCGACTCCAACCCCTCCAAACTTCTGGATATCGTCGAGATTGGCAAACAGATATTGATTACAAGAGGATCGCTAACGACTTTCTCGATTGCAAACGACCTGGCCAAATACTTCGCCATCCTGCCGTCGATCTTTGTCACCGCCTATCCTGAACTCGATGTGCTCAACATCATGAGGCTCAATCCTGCAACAGCCGTTCTTTCAGCCGTAATTTTCAATGCTATCATCATTCCGGCGCTGATTCCGCTCTCGCTCAAGGGTGTCAGCTACAAGCCGATGAATGCCGGAAAACTGCTCAGGTACAACCTGCTTGTCTACGGTGTGGGCGGTCTGATCCTGCCGTTTGTGGGCATAAAGCTGATTGACCTTCTGCTCACACTGCTTGGTGTTGGGAGGTAGAGATGAAAAATATCAAAACAGCTTTGATTGCGCTTGTGGTCTTCACGGTTCTGCTTGGCATCGTCTATCCACTTGTAATAACAGGCATCGCAAACCTTTTCTTCCCGAATCAGGCGAAAGGCTCTCTGGTTGAAAAGGATGGAGTGGTCGTTGGCTCAAGTCTGGTTGGACAGGAGTTCAAGGACGACGGTTTCTTTCACGGCAGACCCTCAAGCACTGGTTATCAACAGGGAACCTCTTCAAACACGGCCCTCTCAAACCAGGACATGAAGGAAAAGGTGACTCTTGCAGTCGAAGAAGCCAGAACAGATCTCGAAATGACTGAAGACAAGAACGTTCCAGCCGATCTGGTTCTGGAAAGCGCATCCGGTCTCGATCCAGACATCACCCTTGAGGCTGCACTTTTGCAGGCAAAATCAGTTGCAGCTGCAAGAAACATCGATGAAACAAAACTCGAAGCCCTGGTCAGATCACTGGCGAAGCAAGGCATCGGATACAGCTATGTAAATGTTTTGGAACTGAACATGAAGATGATGGAGATGAAATGAGCCAGGACAAGCGACCAAACCCGGACGACCTTCTCAAGATGATCCTCTCGAAAGAGGAGGACGTAAAGGAAAACGAATCAGGCAGGGGCAAGCTCAAGATTTTTCTGGGTCTGGCTGCTGGTGTTGGTAAAACCTTCAGAATGCTTCAAAGAGCCCACGGCGCCAAAGAACAGGGAATTGATATAGTCGTTGGTATCCTGGAAACCCACGGCAGGGAAGAAACCAAGAAGCTGCTTGAAGGGCTTGAGGTAATCCCAAGAAAAGACATCCAGTATCAAGGCATAAAGCTTGATGAGATGGATATCGACGGCATACTTGCAAGAAAACCCGAACTGGTACTGGTTGATGAACTGGCTCACACTAACGTCCCGTCTTCAAGGCACGAAAAGCGTTATCAAGACGTGATCGAGCTGCTCGATGCAGGCATTGACGTCTGGACAACCCTCAACGTCCAGCACATTGAGAGCTTCAATGACATGGTTGAGCAGGTCACTGGAATAAAGGTCAAGGAAACCGTTCCGGATTCAGTGCTTGAAGAGGCCCATCACCCACAGGGCATCGAAGTGGTCGACCTTCCTCCTGACGAACTGCTTGAAAGGCTCAAGGAAGGCAAAGTCTACGTTCCTGAAAAATCAACCCAGGCCATGCAGCAGTTCTTCAGAAAAGGCAACCTCATGGCTCTTCGTGAGATGGCACTCAGGTACGTTGCAAGAACAGTCGACGGCGACATCAGAACATACATGGAGCGACACAACATTGCAGGCCCATGGAGCACAAGCCCGAGGATGCTGGCCTGCATCTCTCCAAGCACGAACTCAGAAAAGCTCATCAGACTGGCAAAACAGCTTGCACCGGGAATTGATGCCGAATGGTTCGCAGTCCATGTCGAAACACCCTTTCAGGGCATACCAACCGGTGAGCAGGCAAAACAGCTTGCAAAAAACATCGATCTTGTAAACCATCTTGGTGGAAAGGTCGTCATCCTCTCTGGAGCCGATCCAGCTCAGGAGATTCTTGAGTTTGCCAGGCGTGAAAACATAGTCATCATAATTGTCGGGGCAAGACCAGGCAGAACAACGCTGGGTTCACCGTTTGCCGAAGCGCTGGTTGCCGGTTCCGGGTCAATCCATGTTCTTGTTGTAAACGAATCTGGACTGTCCAGAAAAAGGGTCAGGTTCGGAAACCCGCTCACATGGAACTTCAACAACATCGCCTTCTCTCTGGCGATCATGTCAATCTTCATCGTCACCTGCTGGTCGTTCAAGCCCTGGCTCGGCTTTGACAACATCGTCATGATACTGCTCCTGCCCGTTCTCTTCTCAGGCATTCTCGGAGGAAGGGTTCCCGGAATCATCAACACTGTGATAGGTTTGCTGGCTCTGGACTTCCTCTTTGTTGAACCCATCTTTTCGTTTACAATAGGCAACCTTGTCCACATCCCCACATTTTTTGTTTTCCTTCTTGTCGGAGTCGGTACAAGTTTCGTTGCTGAAATTGTGAGATTCAGGGGTAAAAGAGCAAGACAGCGCGAAAAGTTTGTGCACTCACTATATGACCTGACAAAAGACCTGCTTGAGGTGAACAACGAGGATGAGGCCTGTGCCATGGCCGAGCAAAAGATCAGGTCGGTTTTTGAAACTGACCCCATAATCCTTATCCACCACCACGAAACCCTCGCTCCAGCTGGATCATGTCTGTTGCTCATGACCGACAACGACAGGGCCACGGCTGCCTGGACGTTTGAGCACGAAGAGCCTGCAGGAAAGCACACTGACACACTCTCTTCGGCAACAGACTACACCTTCTTCCCACTGGTTTCATCAACCCAGATCGAAGGGGTCGTCGGCCTGAAGCTGAAAGAAGCGCTTGGGTCAGACCGCACGAGACTGCTGGTCAGCTTCACAAACATCATCGCCCTCTCCCTTTCAAGGTTTCGGACAGCAAAACCTTGATTTGCACTTTTTTTGATTGAATTAAACCTGAATTCAACGCACACTCCTAAACCATGAGTCTACAGGGTTACAAAGGCAGAGCCAAGCAGGTTCTCGAGTCAATGAACGCCAGGGTATGGGCAGACGTCGAGGTCGACACAAACAAGGGAATGTTCCGCGGAATCATCCTTCCAAGGTCTGAACAGGCGGACGAATTCCACGTGGTCATAAAACTCATCACCGGCTACAACATCGGCATCGCTGTCGACAACATCACAGCCATCCGTGAAGTCGGCTACAAGGAAGCAAAATACAAAATTCCAGAGCAGGAGTTCCCGTTTGACCCCGTCAAGCCAAACGTTACGTTGCTTGGCACAGGCGGAACAATCGCCTCAAGGCTCGACTACAGGACAGGAGCCGTCATTCCGGCGTTCACACCGGGCGAACTTTACGGCGCAGTCCCTGAACTTGCCGACATCTGCAACCTCAAGACAATCAAGCTTTTCGGCGTGTTCTCCGAGAACATGGGCTGGGAACAGTACAAGATTCTGGCTGAGGCAATCGGTCAGGAAATCAGCAACGGAGCAGCCGGAATCGTCATCGGCCACGGCACCGACACCATGCACCACACAGCAGCCGCCCTCTCCTTTATGGTTCAGGATTCGCCGGTTCCAATCGTCATGGTCGGTTCACAGAGATCGTCGGACAGGCCGTCATCTGACGCAGCCTTCAACCTTCGCTGCTCATCAAACGCAGCAGCCCACGGAAACATCGCCGAAGTCATGGTTTGCATGTTTGGCCCGACATCGGATTCATACAACCTGCTTCACAGGGGCACAAGAGTAAGGAAAATGCACAGCTCCTACCGCTCAACCTTCAGAACCCTTTCCGACATCCCCCTTGCCATGTGCACACCAGACAAGGTTACGCCACTCAAAAAGGACTTCAGGCCAAGGCGCAAGGACAGAAACGTCAAGATCGACGCCGTCTACGATGACCGCGTGGCAATCGTCTATTACTACACCAGCATGAAGCCGGACATGATCGACTCGCTGGTGGAAAAGGGATACAAAGGAATCGTCATTGCCGGAACCGGTCTCGGCCACGTCAACAAACCGCTCTATGAACCGCTCAGGCGTGCAGTCCAGGCCGGCGTTCAGGTTTACATGACCGTCCAGACCATGTGGGGTTTTGCCCAGATGTACGTTTACGACACCGGACGCGACCTCATGGAACTTGGAGTCATTCCCGCAGCAAACATGCTCCCCGAAGTCGCCTACATCAAGCTTGGCTGGGCTTTGGGCCACTCACAGGATCGCGAAGAGGTCAAAAGGCTCATGCTCACCCGCGTGGTCGACGAGATCACCGAAAGGGAACCGCCGGACGGGTATCTTGTGTTCCAGGGCGGCCTGCCTGAGATCGAGGATTTCCTGGGGAAGCATATTAGATAGTTATTAACCTTGATTCAGTTTAAACTCTTCGGTAGGCAAGAATGAGTAATATTTTCTTTCATTCTCTCCTATGCTTATAGAATTTTTAATACCAAAAGGGTAATTTACCATAGAATTATAAATTGTTTTTGGGTTATATTCTATATACATATCTTTTAATATTGTCAATAATTCATCGTCATTTTTGTATTTTTTATTCTTTTTATATTTCTTAATGTCAAGAAAGTCTATGTTCTTTATAGAAGTATTTTCGAACGAATAATCCATATTTGGGATAAGAAACTCACACTTATCGCTTATTATGTCTTCATAAATATCAAAATAAAACGTATATAATAGAATAAGGCACAATAGATGAACAGGATTTATATTGTTATCAATCTCATACAAAATATTGAATAAATTAGATATTCGTTTCATTTCTCGTATATAATCTATCTTATTGTGTAGCACCTTAAATAGTCCCAACTCCGAAATATCCTTTCCATATTGCTTTGATATTTCGTCTTTTATCTTTCCCTTGAAAAACATACCCTCGAGATTCTTTGTAAAATAATCTGTGAGCACGACTGGTACAATATAAGGTATGTTCACCATTTTATGAATGTATTTCTTACCATAGCCCCCAAGTTTCTGGTCTAGCATTTGCGTTAATGATCTTTCGTCGTACCCCATTATTACATTTATTCCAGAAAGCTCCGTTATTAATCTTATAACTTTGAGCATCGCAAATGCTTCTTCAGTTTGTAGCCTATCCAAATCGTCAATTATAATAACAATTCTTTTTCTGGGTTCGAATTGGTAGATTGCGTTTTCATCACTATCGTATCCTTTAAATACCTTCATTGATTTGATGCTTAATCTCTCTTCTATTTTGCTCTTTATATCAAAGAAATCTAGATTTTTCTCGTTGAAAATATTACCGTTAAACATAGATGTCAAAAAACTAAAAAATCTTCTACCTACATTAATAATTTCAAATGCTTCGCCAACGACTGGGATATCACTTGGTAAATCTGATTGTTCAGCAACAACTATCGACAACTTAATAAAAAGGTTACTTAGAGTTCTGTCCTCATCTGCAATTTCCTTTGCTATTTTGTAGAAAAATGCTTTAATAATACTTTCTTCGGAACCAAAAAACCACGGGTCAAACCAAATAACTTTGTTTTCATTTGTAATATTGTCTTCAAATTCGATTTTCTCTTGTTCCAATTTTATGAAAAATGACCAAAGATAAATGACCCTTTGATCAACTTTTAATCTCTTTTCTTCGCTCATTTGATAATATGCTTTTGTAAATAATACCTTTTCTAGTTTCTCTTTCTCATCTTTATACTGCTTATAGCTCAACAACTCTTTTACCATTTTCATAAATGATGTCTTTCCAGAACCCCACAAACCAGAAATACCAACAGATAAATGATCTTTAGAATCCTCACCTCCAACCAAGCTAGCTATGATTGATGCTTGGTATAAAAATCCAAATTCGTCTTTAAGGATGCTGTCAATCGGTTCATCGTTCCTGACATCCATGCCCAAACCTCCAAAACTCCGCTTTGAAAAATATTATGCCGAAACTGCCTGACTTGTCAAACATCTCCACCTATTTTTATGAAGTAATTGTAAACAAAATGGTGCGAAACATTAATTTATGATCAACAATGAATTTGCTGGTCAATACTGATTAATGTTGGTGTCTTTAATATCCTGGAATGCCACCGGTTGAAAATATGTGAACTTTTTTGCTGTTTTGCCAGTATTGCATGACAGATATGTCAAGTTTACAATTTAACCCGATGGACATGGACTTCAGTGTACATATTGTCAAAAACTTCGATCCAGACTGCCTTGTGGTTCACTTCTCCGGCCACCCGGACTCGTTTGACCGGATCAAACAGGCAACCGGCAGGCTTGGCAACGATGGCAAAAGACATAACATGATCCTCGATTTCAGCAAGATTGACATCTCTGTCGAATACCTGCGATTCTTTTTCGACCAGCTCAAACATACCCTCGACCAACACGCACTCGAATGGTGCAGCGTCTCTCCCCCGTCGGCACAAAACTACATTCCAAAAGGCCTCCACTATGTCATGAAGAACGAAAAGCCGGTTTTTTCAAGCGTGGATGAGGCAAAAAACTGGATTTTGGAAAAGGGTTTCAAATGACAGGCGCCATGAATGACGACTACAGAAAAATCAGGCCAAGGGATGCCGAGAGGTACTGCAACCTGATCAGACACGACAACAGAAGGCTCTTCAAGGTTTTTGGCATGCTCTGGTGCTGGGGTTGTCAGACGTTTTCCCGCGGGATGCCGTACCGGATGTGTGGCAGAAGAACGGATTGCCCGCTTGTTGTCAGGCGCCATCTCAAGGAGCAGCGGCTCAAAACAAGCGTCATGAAGGTGACAAAAAGATAAAGCCGGTCGTATCCTTAATCAAAGGAGTCAAAATGAGGAAAATCGCTCTTTTGATGATAATAATGCTTTCTGTGCAGGCAGTTCCGATAAAGGCTGAAGAAACCGTCTGGAAACTCGGCGACAGGATCGTTCCCGGCCCGCTCCCGCCAAAAATCGGCGAGAAAGTCAGCGTTGAAAGCAAGATTGATCTTGTCTACGGAAAAGCCAGGGATGTCGATCTTAAGTTTGATTTTGCCAAACCATCCGTCTGCAGGGATCAGAAAGTTCCTCTTGCCATCTACATTCATGGCGGGGCATGGACTACAGGCGACAAGGCGGAAGGCGTTTCATCAGGAATAAAGTCAGCAGAGGCCAATCTTTTTTACCAGCTCGGTTTTGCTGTTGCAGCCATCAACTACAGACTGTGCCCAAAATACATTTTTCCTGCACAGATCGAGGATTGCAAACTCGCCGTCAGATATTTTCGGGCAAACGCTGACAAACTCGGCATCGACCCTGACAAAATCGGCATCTGGGGCGGTTCGGCAGGCGGGCATCTGGTGGCTTTGCTCGGAACCAGCGACAAAAGCGCAGGGCTGGACGGCCCTGGGCTTGAGAACATCTCAAGCAAGGTTCAGGCTGTGGTTGATTATTTTGGCCCAACCGACTTCCCTGAGCTGATGAAAAACAACACCAACAAAAACAATCCGGGAATAAAAACGCTCGAGGATTTTTTCGGCTGCAACCCTTACGACTGCCCGGAAACTGCCGAGAAAGCGTCGCCTGTCACTTACGTTTCCAGCGATGATCCGCCGATCCTCATGATTCACGGTAACAAAGATGTTGTTGTGCCCTACAGCCAGTCGACCGTTTTTGCAAAAAAGCTTGTGGCTGTCGGCAATCCTTGCGCACTGATAAAGGTGAAGAATGCGGGTCATGGTTTTGTTCCAACACCAAAGACGGCAAAAATCCAGCCTGACATTGCATCAATAAGGTTTGCATCGGTTCGGCACATCGCCCGTTGTCTGGAGCCGGCGCTTTACTGTGACACAAACATGGATGGGAGCGTTGATTTTCTCGATGCTCTGGAGCTTGTCACAAAATTTGGACAAACAGGAACCGACAAGGACGGGAACCCTGCGCCAGACTCGTGGAATCCGCTTTGTGACATCAGGCAGGACGGAAAAATCGATGAAGGCGACTGGGACGATTTCCTAAAGTTCTGGATGAGGTGATCAGGGAATTTTTACGCTGACAAGCTCTTTATCATTCCAAAGGCAAACTGCATTACCCAAACTTGACATGTCTGTGAACATCTTGTTTTTTGCACTATAAACAAGTTCGTGGGAATGTAGTTTGTAAACATACGTCCCCTTAGAACCAGAAAAACATACAAAATCGCTATTAATTATCGGAAAGGCATGATTTTGCGAGTATCTGCTAGGATTGCCAAATTTGCACCTTATATCTTTCGTTATTCTTAAATCTTCTCCAACCATGGATTTGTCATCTATAAAATCAAAAATTTGCACGCCTTTTTCAATGTCAAATTGCAGCAAAATGTCTGGACAGATAAATGTCGCTTTAAAACCATCGGTTTCAAAGGCAGCGATTGATTCGAATGGAATCCAAACAGATGAAACGACTTCACCATCGTCAACGCCTACAAAGTCTACTCTCTGTTTTGTGCCTTCGTAACCAGAATATAAGACCAACAGAGGTTTCTCTTTGAATTTGAAAACGATGTCGCCCAACGAGTGACCATCAACACTAAGAAAAGAACCTCTTCTTTCCCAGATTGTTTTGCCCGAATTATAATCCAGACAAGACAGTCCGTTTAGTTCAGTGTTTTGTTTTGTTTTAACGGAGAATACCAGCTTGTCACCAATAACTGTATAAGATTGTCCATCGTTATTGGCATTTTTATTTGTCCATAAAATCGCTCCGTTATTTGCGTCCATGAGTGAAAGACAATAATTGTGCCTGTATCCATCTGTTTCGTCATTTACTATCAGTATACGCTTGTTAATCCTGTCAAATTGTTCAATGGAACAAAAATCAAACTTATGGAACCAGATATCGTTTTTTGATCTTAAATCTGTTAATGATACTCCATTGTATCTATTGATTATGTACTTCGAACCATCTAGGTATAAAACTTTATACATAGTTTTCTCATCATCGAAAGTCCAGGTTTCAACCGTCTTTCCGGTTGAATAATCAATTGTTGTTTCAGTTCGAATTACACCTTGTTTTTCTTCGTCCGGTGCAAATAAGCCAATCGAGATATCTTGGTTCAATCCCCACGTATATGTCATTTCACCATTATCTGAAGGACTTAATTCAATGATTTTTGGATCAAAGTCGTTACCTTCATAATCATATGTCAAATCATCAATTGTATTTATAACAAGATTACCATTGGAAAGCTGCATTCTTGCGGAATCAAAAAAATCGATTTTTGATACCCACAAAATCTTACCGGTTTCATCTAATTTTGTTAGTTGTTTCTTATCTTTGCAATATACCATTATATTATTGTCAAGTCTCATCTTCAACGTTTGGCCTTGCATGGTGAGTATGGTTTTACCTGAGCGATTGTCAATGATTGTAGTTTTTTTTAACGTCGTTTCATTGGTAAAAACGATGCCACCCATAATCCTAGGATATGAATCAACATTTGTCATCCAAAGCATCTTGCCATCAATGTCAAATCTTGTTAGATCGCCAACCTCTTTTCTAGCAAAATCTCCTGATGAATAAACGTAAGTCGAACCATCTTCAGCCTGGAAAACTCTGTTCAGTGACTTTCCAATAGTTGACTTCCAGCTCCAGTCAACGATGCCAGTCTGTCCACACCCTATAGATACAAGAACGCCCACCGCCACAACAAGAGCCAAGATTTTTCTTCCCATGACGCAATTATAGTCACTCGACTTCTGCAAGTCAAAACTTTTTGGCCATCTCTTGACAATCAGCTTTTTGCAATGTCGCGTCAACGAAGCTGCTGTAAAAATCAAGAAGGCAGAGGTCGTGATCTGGGAGGATTTCCACACCGACAAGGACGGAAACCCTGCGCCAGACTCGTGGAATCCGCTTTGTGACATCAGGCAGGACGGAAAAATCGATGAAGGCGACTGGGACGATTTCCTAAAGTTCTGGATGAGGTGATCAGCGTTTATAAATAATTGATACCTTGCCCAAGTCCTGGTTCCAACTGTAAATCAGCTTCAATGAACTACACACGAAACCAGCCGGCAGCATCATTCTGCCATTTTTAATATAGGGTTTGGTTTCTTTGTTGGTTTTATCCAGTGCTACTTCAATGCCGTCAACAACGGCCATATTGTAGCCTGCCCAGACTACAACTCGCTTGCCGTCTGAAGGTTTTGTGATCGTCATCCTCTTTGTGTCTTTTTCCCATCCAACCTCTACGCCAATGATCTTGGCGATGCTTGAAAATGGGATGAAAGGCACTCCGTTTTGGAGCTCAACGGCAACTGGCAATGGTTTCTGCTCTTCATAGCAAACCTGCCATTTCTTGCTACCTACTTCAAAAGTAATCTGGCTGTCATTTTCATTCTCGCCACAAGGAGGATCTCCAAGGCAATAGACAGTACCATCCTTTGTGGCAATGTATATTCTGTTGTTTGCAATAACTGGTGCTGAGCCTGACATACCCTTCAATTCTTCATTGATCCAAAGTATCTTGCCGTCATTCTTGTCAACACACATGAGTCCTCTGTTGTTTGATGGGACGAAGATTTTATTGCCAACCATCGTACAGTTTGATTCTACGCCATAGACGCCACTGTTTTCCCATATCTCCTTACCTGTGTTGGCGTCGATACAAACCATGGTTTTCCCCAACTCTTCGGTTGTAATGTAAATCATATCACCATCGAGGAGTGGTGAAGTATTGTAGATTAGTTTAAATTCGCCACCTTCATACTCCCAGACTGGTTTCCAGTCATCCATGTTTAGACAAGTTAATTTATATGTATTAAGTATATAACATCTCTTTCCGGTTATTATTGGCACAGTAAAGGAATAGTCATCTAGCTTTACCTTGTTTAGTATATCCCCAAAAAGTGGGTCAAAGCAATACAAATATTCTCCATTGGCAGTAAAATAGATCAAATCATTGATTCTGATTGGAGCCGTCGAGACATTGCACTCGTCATAATGATATGTTGAATCAATTGAAACTCTTGATTCATCATAACCAGTATCTTTTCTAATGCATATGACTTCTCTTGGCGCTTCACTGACAACAATGACGTATTCTTTGTAAATCACAGGCGATGAGTTTGGCGATGTGTCTATCCTTTGCCAAACAGGGAAGCCTGTCTTGGCATCCAGGCATACAACTCCCTTGTCTCCGCTTGTCAGATACACCTTGCCATCGCTTATTGTTGCTGAAGCAATCCTGCAGATTTTTCGTTTGTCAGAATAACTCATGTCATAATCCCAAAGGGGAGAACCAGAATAGGCATCAAGGCAATAAAGCTTAACTCTCGGAGAGGATGTCATTATAAACAATCTGCCGTCTGCAACTGTGCATGTTGAACGAATATTGCCTTCTAGTTTTGTTGACCACAACTTGACGGGTTTGTCTGTTTTTGGTGCGCATTCTACAGGAACAACCCTGTTGTTGTCTGGGGTTCTGTATTCTGTCGGCCAGTCACATGAATTGGAGGCATCTGAAAAGTCAGCTGTAACACATGCAATTATGAATGTAAAACAAAGAAATATAACCGTTGGTCTATATCTTTTCACAATCATCCCGCCCGACTGAAACCGTGGTTCCAGTCGTCACAACAAGAGCCAAGATTTTTCTTCCCATGACGCAATTATAGTCCCTCGACTTCTGCAAGTCAAAACTTTTTGGCCATCCCTTGACAATCAGCTTTTTGCAATGATCATTGAGACATCAAGGAGGCCTGAGATGGTCAATGAAGTAAGGTTTGAGATCGGTTGCGCGGACGTTGCAAAGATGCTGGCTTTCTACACTGACGTTCTCGGTGCAACGGTTGTTTCCGAGGATGACAATTTCAAGATCATCCAGCTTGCCAATGTCGAAATCGCCCTCTGGAAGAGCGACAATCCTGACGAACGCGGCATCGGAATCACCTGCGTTGTCGACGACATCAACGAAGCTGCAGCAAAAATAAAGAAAGCAAAAGCAGAGGTTGTAGTCTGGGAGGATTCCCCAATGGCGCTTGTCACCGATCCCGACGGCAACAACTTCTCGATGATGGAAGATTCGGAAGAGGAATGATTGTAAACTAGAATAGTAAAGAATATTTCATGAAACCTATATTTTTTAATATAATTAATGTTGTTTTAATATTATCACATGTGCAGTTAACTATTATTGTACATAAGAGGTATCATGAAAAGATTAACAATAATTATTTTTGCCATCGCCTTCATCAATCCATTAATCTGCCATGTCAGTGGTTTGCCAAGTGTTGATGTTAAAGAATTATGGGCAAGCAACACTAATTTTTCTTTATTTCCAGGTGAAGTAATTGAAATAAAAACATCCGCAATTGACAATTACGGTAATCCCATAAAAGATTATACCCTTGAACTAATTAATAACGATATCCTTGATTATTACGACGTTTCTTTTGAAAATAATCTCATTAACATTAAGGGAAAGGAGAATGAGCTTAAAAACGATCACCTTTTTATTATTAAAATTGGCATAAAAGATGGTGTTTTTGTAAGAGGTTCTTATCTTGAGCTTCGGGCAACACTAAAACTTACACCTTATTTTGAAATTAATCCAAAAATAATTATACATACTTATACAAAGAATCCTCAAAAGAAAGACGATGTAGTAATGGGTTATATTTCATTAAAATCATCCAATAAATCAAAAGAAGGGTACAAAGTTGAATCGGACAATCCGGCGTTAAAGATTAATATTGACGATCCATACACTGATAACCCAAATGTGACTATCGAGATTAATCCAACTAAGGTAAGTAGTGATGCGAATGCAATAGTTGATAAAATAACAATAAAACGAGGACCTGTATCAAGAGAAATTGAGATATACTTATACCCAAAACAACCTCTTTTAAACCAACCTGTTGGTAAATATACAGGTTGGTTATCCTTTTACGCTAATGCAAACAACGCGAATTGTGTACCATTAGCCGACGCACCAGGTTCATTAGACCCAAAATTGTACTGGCAACAATCTTCACATTTGAGTTATTCCAATTATGACAATTATGTCCCAAACATAATCTCTATGAATAATATGTTTTTTTACATTAATGATAATTTGCTATATTGTTTCAACTTAGGAACTGGAGAAAACATTTGGTCTAAGAATTTTGAACCAAGCGATACATTAACTGATAGAATACCAATTTATGAATTAATTAACGCATCAAATAATAAACTATTATGTAGTGATGGAGTATCTTTCAAAGTTATTGATTCAACTAATGGAAACGAGATATTCACAATTTCTGGCGATAGCGAAGAATCATTTCCTAAACCTAGCATTTCTTTAATTGATGAAAACAATCTCTACATCGGTGGTGATCAATTAAAATGTTATAACTATACGACTAAAAAATTGATATGGAATACTAAAACCAGACATTTCTGGCATTACAATCTCTGCATTAAGGACTCGAATCTTTTTTGTATATCTGATTATCTTGATTTTCAAGAAGAGAGCATTTTAGCAAAGTATAACAAGACAACAGGTAAAGAAATTTGGGAGAAAAAATGTGGATCTGAAAACTTAAATGATCGTGATGATCAAAAAATTGTACTTACAAAGAATTATATTTTATTAAACAATCGGTATGGTTGGTCTGCATATGAAATTGCATCAGGTAAAAGAAATGTTACTGGATACCAGTCAAGTCCAATTGTTGGTGTATACAATGATTTAGTCATTTTCAAAGGATTCCAGAATCTAAACTGTATTGATGTGTCAAAGGAGGTTACATTCTCAAAAGGATTGTATGTTTGGAATAAAAAGATTGACAGGATTGATGATGAACTTCCCGTAGCTGCAGGCAACAGGGTTTATGTGTATTTAAAATATTTTGGTATATCTTGTATCGATGCCCAAACAGGGAAGCTATTGTCAGAAAATATTACTAATGAACCGAAAAATTTGGATAAATGGGTTAGAGTTATTCCTACGAATGGTTGCCTGCTATGTGCATATAAATCTAGCAATAATGAACTTTATTTTTGTTGTTATGCTAACAATAACCGTTTTAAGAAAGAAAAAAAGAACACAATGATAATGTCAGCAAATTCCAACAGATTTATTTGCTCATATATTAACACTACTCAGAAAGAATACACATTGCCTGTAAAGCCATATATTTCTGAAGATTTATTGTATATTCCTACAAAAAATATTTTCGATATTGTAGGTGGGAAGATTGAAAAATCATCTGATAACAGATACACGCTTAAGTTCTTAAAGAATACATTGACAGTAACCCCTGGGAAGTCAAACGCTACTTTAAATGGAAAAAGTTCGGAGATTGACCCAAAAAATCCAAAGGTTGTTGCTAGGCTTGAATCCGGTATCATATTGTTGCCATACGGTTTTTTTACAAATTGTATGGGTTTAAAGGCTTACTGGGAAAAAATAACAAAAACAGTCATTATCGCAAGCAATTATTTAGAATGATAACACTCCTCGAGATTCAATAGTGTCATAGAAGGCTTTAAACCCCTTTTAAATTTTCACGCCCTTGCTATAATGATATTGGTAATTTTTTTGGCCTTTGATATGAGCAGACG